>CANKYF010000046.1 GCA_947487895.1 uncultured Flavobacteriaceae bacterium | reverse complement strand
TATGATAATCAATTCTTTATTGTTTTTAAGGAAAATCAAAGTCTATCTGCTGAAACTATTGAAAGTGAAAAATTATCAGTGTTTTATGATAAAAACTCTAAGGATATTGTTTTTAACAATCTGGACAAATTTAACAACCTAAAAGGCATTAAATTATTTAATAGTATTGGGCAAGAAGTTATAAACTTAAATTCTGTAGTT
>CANKYF010000045.1 GCA_947487895.1 uncultured Flavobacteriaceae bacterium | reverse complement strand
TAGGTATTTGAGTTCTTATCTTTAAGAAATACACCTAAACCTTGAGGAAGATTTTCTATTTTATCAATAGCAAACCTATAAAAACCTTCGTCAGCAATTTTAATTTTTAAAGCTAGTTCATCATTTATATCTAGGCTAGGTAATGCTTGTATAGTAAGTTCTTCGCCATTTAAGAACCAATTAACATCATTTTTAAGATCTTCATTAGCTAATGCATCATA
>CANKYF010000044.1 GCA_947487895.1 uncultured Flavobacteriaceae bacterium | reverse complement strand
ATACCGTCTGATTACTTTGTCGTTTTTGTACATAATGTTTAAAATTATGTAGCCTTTATTCAGGACGGGTCATAATGAAGCACAACGTGTTTGTGTATGGTTAGTTGCTCTGCGACTAAAGATAGCAAAAGGGGACGAGTCTGAGGAAAATTCGGAGAATTTTCCGATAAGTTAGACAGAAACTCTAGCAATTAATTATACACGGTGTGCCTGTTGCGCAATTCCTTGATAAATATACAGAAAATTCGTATTTTGTAATATGCAAGGCAAGAAAGATTACCA
>CANKYF010000043.1 GCA_947487895.1 uncultured Flavobacteriaceae bacterium | reverse complement strand
TGGTAATCTTTCTTGCCTTGCATATTACAAAATACGAATTTTCTGTATATTTATCAAGGAATTGCGCAACAGGCACAATGGCTATAAGTAATTGCTGGTTCTCGCCTACTTCTGAAAATCCTCACGGATTTTCAGTTTGGTGCGTACTTGCTAAATTTCGTGCTAACCCACGCAACTACTCATAGCCGAGACCGTTGGCGTGCATTTGGGTACGTTAAACAAACATCCTTTACAAAGTTAAAGAAACATAGTTTACACTTTTTAAGGTATAATTTGAGGAAAAAA
>CANKYF010000042.1 GCA_947487895.1 uncultured Flavobacteriaceae bacterium | reverse complement strand
CCCCGATAGCGCTCGACTGTGTCGGGTGCTTTAAAGATAAGAGTAGGAAATAAAGTTTGTTTTGCACTCGTTACAAACGAGCGCTAGCAACTAGATACGTTAAAAAGCTATGATATTAATCATGGCTTTTTGTATTTTAGAAGAATGAGTAGAAAGTATAAGTTTCATAATAAACAAGGTCTATATTTTGTAAGTTTTGCTACAGTAAATTGGATTAACGTATTTACAAGGCAGCTATATTTTAATGTTCTGGCAGAAAGTGTAAGCTATTGCCGAAAAGAAAAAGGAATGGAGTTATACTGTTATTGTTTTATGCCTAACCATGTACATTTCATTTTCATGTCTGCTCAGGGAGAACCATCAGAATTGTTAAGGGATTTTAAAAGACAT
>CANKYF010000041.1 GCA_947487895.1 uncultured Flavobacteriaceae bacterium | reverse complement strand
AGTTTTTTCCACGTCCTTATACCAGTGTGCTAACTTAGTATATGCAGTTTGTATGGAAGTAGCCGTATTGAATATACTTCTTAGCCCTTGTACTAAGTTGTAAGCTTTTTTGATATCAGGATATTGTTCAAATAGAATTTTAGAACGTACATATTGATTTGGAGTCCAGTTATTGGGGGCTTTATATAGCAGATATCTACTTCTGGCCAGGAGTTGTTTTCTGGTATCCCCATTGTCAAATGTTTTGGGATTAAATTCCTGTCCACTGGATTTAGCCTGTTTAATTTGCTCATTTTCTAGGTCTATAGCTTCCCAACGGTGTTTGATTCTTATATCCTGTAGAGCTTCAAGGGCTAGTTTTTGTACATGGAATCGGTCTGTAACTTGTATAGCTTTAGGGAAACATTTTCTAGCAATGAGTTTC
>CANKYF010000040.1 GCA_947487895.1 uncultured Flavobacteriaceae bacterium | reverse complement strand
TTACGTTGTTCTTCTTCTAATCTAGCTTTTTCTTCTGCTTCAGCTTTTAACCTTGCTGCTTCTCTAGCCTGTGCTTCACGCTCTTGTTGCGCTAATGCTTCTGCTTTACGTTGTTCTTCTTCTAATCTAGCTTTTTCTTCAGCTTCGGCTTTTAACCTTGCTGCTTCTTTAGCCTGTGCTTCGCGCTCTTGTTGCGCTAATGCTTCTGCCTTACGTTGTTCTTCTTCTAATCTTGCTTTTTCTTCAGCTTCAGCTTTTAACCTTGCTGCTTCTTTAGCCTGTGCTTCGCGCTCTTGTTGCGCTAATGCTTCTGCCTTACGTTGTTCTTCTTCTAATCTAGCTTTTTCTTCTGCTTCAGCTTTTAACCTTGCTGCTTCTCTAGCCTGTGCTTCACGCTCTTGTTGCGCTAATGCTTCTGCCTTACGTTGTTCTTCTTCTAATCT
>CANKYF010000039.1 GCA_947487895.1 uncultured Flavobacteriaceae bacterium | reverse complement strand
GGATCACTAGCTTGATCGCCAGTGTTTCCATCATTATTTGGATCTATCTCATCTCTATCTATAACACCATCGCCATCGCAATCTTGTACTGCTGTGATTGGAACGCTTACGTCTGCAACTACATAGTCACAGGCATTATTGAAATCTGTCGTTGGTTCTCCATCTGGTGGGTTCAACTCATCTAGATCTGTAACACCATCGCCATCACAATCTGATAATACAGTTACAGCGACAGCAGTCCTAGTGCTCTCACATGTATTAACATCAGTTTGACTTACATAATATGTTGTTGCATCTATTAAACCTACTGTAGAAACTAAAGGGCTTCCTCCTGTAGCATTTGCATACCATTGGAGATTAGTTCCAGTAGCTACTAAATCTGCTACTGTTGGATTATTTCCAGTACAGAACGTTTGAGCATTTGCAATTGGTGCTAGAGGTAAGACATCATTGGTGATCACTACATCATCTGATGCGCTACATGTGCCATTGTTAACTGTCCATCGTAATGTGGC
>CANKYF010000038.1 GCA_947487895.1 uncultured Flavobacteriaceae bacterium | reverse complement strand
GCTCTTGAAGCTCTTGGATTAAATATTAGTGATAATTGTACAGATGATACTAATTTAACTGTTACTAGTGCTGATAATAATTCTGGATCTTGTCCTATTGTTATTACTAGAACTTATACTATTACAGATGCTTGTGATAACTCTGCTACTTATCAACAGACTATTGAAATTGATGATAATACACAACCTACAATAACATGTCCTGGTGATATTACTGTAAACATTGATACAGGATTAGCCACTGCTAATGTAACAGTGGCACTTCCTACTGTTTCTGATAACTGTAGTGGAGCCGTAACTTTTGAAAACGATTTTAATAATACCCAGAATGCTAGTGGTACCTATAATTTAGGAACTACAGTAGTAACTTATACTGCTACTGATAGCTGTGGAAATACTACTCAATGTTCTTTTAGGGTGACAGTTAATGACGATGAAGCCCCTCAAATAGATTGTCCTCCTGCAATAGAAGTTACTTGTATTGATCTAGTTCCTGATGCATATGCTAACTATAACGAATTTGTAAATGCTGGTGGGACTGCTTTTGATAATAATGGAATTGATGAAGCTTCTTTTACTCTTGTAAGTCAAACTAGTGATAATAATACATGTCCTGAAACTATAACAAG
>CANKYF010000037.1 GCA_947487895.1 uncultured Flavobacteriaceae bacterium | reverse complement strand
TCTACAAGGTTAGAAACTAATTTAGTGTAAACACCTAATCTTTAACTTGTGTAAACTATGTATCTTAACGAACATTTGAGAACATTGAGTTTAAGAGAGAAAATATTTGAAAAATACGATGAATTCAGTTTACTGGAAAACCAAACTGAAAAGGACATTTTACGCTCTGAAATCAAAACAATGCTAGCTGAATGTTCTGAAATGGATTCTAATTGTTATCATTTGCTCGGACTTGTAGATTTTGAATCTGATGACTGGAAAGAAAATATTGAAATCTCAATTGGAAATTTTAAAAAGGCGATTGAATTAGATAAGGGTAATTTTTTAGCTCAATTATATTTAGCGCATTGTTATCACGACCTGAATAGATTAGATTTGGCTTTGGAAAACTATAACAAAGTTGACCGCGAAAAGCTAAAGGAATTTCAAGTATGGAGATATACAAAATTGATTGAACAAATTGGATATTGTCAATATAAGCTTGGGAATAAACAGATCGGTGAACAACACTTTGAGGAAGTTTTGGAATGGTATAAAAAACTTCCGGAAATTGACCGAGTAGTTCCATCTGAATTGATTGAGTGTTTACCAAAAAATCATCAAATTGTAACAGAAATGAAAAAGATAGAAACCTATTTAGAATAAAAAAACGTTGTACAACAATGGTAATCGTTGCACAAGGCTTCAAAAACCATAAAATATAACTCAAAAGCTTCTTTTTAAGGGGCTTTT
>CANKYF010000036.1 GCA_947487895.1 uncultured Flavobacteriaceae bacterium | reverse complement strand
GGGAGCTTGGAGCTTGGTAAGCGGAACAGCATCAATAACGACTGCAAGTTCACCAACGACAACCGTAACAGGTTTAGTGGCAGGAACAAGTGCAACACTACGTTGGACAGTTACCAATGGCACATGTAGTGCATCGGATGATGTAGTAATCACCAACGATGTATTACCAGTAGTAAGCGATCAATCAGATCAGACCTTATGTAACACGACCGACTTTACGATGACCCAAACAGCCCCAACAGTAGGAACGGGAGCTTGGAGCTTGGTAAGCGGAACAGCATCAATAACGACTGCAAGTTCACCAACGACAACCGTAACAGGTTTAGCAGCAGGTAGCAGTGCCACATTACGATGGACAGTTAACAATGGCACATGTAGCGCATCAGATGATGTAGTTATCACCAATGATGTCTTACCAGTAGTAAGCGATCAATCAGATCAGACCTTATGTAATACAACCGACTTTACAATGACTCAAAGTGCTCCAACAGTAGGAACAGGATCTTGGAGTTTGGTAAGTGGAACAGCTTCTATAACAACGGCAAGTTCACCAACGACAACCGTAACAGGTTTAGCAGCAGGTAGCAGTGCCACATTACGATGGACAGTTAACAATGGCACATGTAGCGCATCAGATGATGTAGTGATCACCAATGATGTCTTACCAGTAGTAAGCGATCAATCAGATCAGACCTTATGTAATACAACCGACTTTACAATGACTCAAAGTGCTCCAACAGTAGGAACAGGATC
>CANKYF010000035.1 GCA_947487895.1 uncultured Flavobacteriaceae bacterium | reverse complement strand
GGTCCATTTACATTCTGTGTAGGTGATGACTATCCAGATCATATTCCAGAAGACGGTATTGTATTAACAGGTAACACAGGTGCCAATAGCCAATGGGTAGTAACTGATGATGCCGGTAATATTTTAGGTTTACCACCAACATTCACAGCGGTTAACTTTGATGGCGCAGGCGCAGGAAAATGTTTAGTATGGCACTTAAGCTTTAATGGCGAACTAACAGGAGCTGAAGTAGGCAACAATGCATCAGATTTATCAGGAGATTATGATTTATCAAATCCTATATCCGTTTACAGAAACCAACCAGACGCCGGAACCTTAGTAGGCGGTCCGTTTGAGTTTTATGTAGGCGATGGAGTAGCTGATCACATAGCAGAAGACGGCATTACTGTAGAAGGTGGTGGTGTAGGCGCGAACAGTCAATGGGTAGTAACCGATGCAGATGGCAATATTTTAGGCTTACCACCAACATTTTCAGCAGTTAACTTTGATGGTGCAGGACAAGGTACCTGTTTAGTATGGTACTTACGTTACGATGGCGAGTTAAGTGGTGCAGCAGTAGGCAATAACGCCTCAGAACTAGAAGGCTGTTTTGATTTATCAAATCCGATAGAAGTCGTTAGAACATATCCAACAGTCAATGGTGGAGAATTAGAAGGCGGTCCATTTACATTCTGTGTAGGTGATGACTATCCAGATCATATTCCAGAAGACGGTATTGTATTAACAGGTAACACAGGTGCCAATAGCCAATGGGTAGTAACTGATGATGCCGGTAATATTTTAGGTTTACCACCAACATTCACAGCGGTTAACTTTGATGGCGCAGGCGCAGGAAAATGTTTAGTATGGCACTTAAGCTTTAATGGCGAACTAACAGGAGCTGAAGTAGGCAACAATGCATCAGATTTATCAGGAGATTATGATTTATCAAATCCTATATCCGTTTACAGAAACCAACCAGA
>CANKYF010000034.1 GCA_947487895.1 uncultured Flavobacteriaceae bacterium | reverse complement strand
TGTTCGTTAAGATACATAGTTTACACAAGTTAAAGATTAGGTGTTTACACTAAATTAGTTTCTAACCTTGTAGATTGTTGTTTGTTTCTTAATTGTTTTTCATTAAAGTATCCTAAAAGTACGTTTCTATAATAGACTTTCCAAATACCATTTCCTAGCTCTTCAATACCTACATGTTTTCCCTTTAATGCAGCGGTTAAATATACCCAGTAATAGGACTTCCATCTAATGGAGCCACTCTTAGTTACTTTGAGTACTTTATAGCTACTATCATAATCATAATGTGGTATTTTTTCTGGGAATGGCCTACAAGAAAAATCATGTACATCTGATGGTGTTTTCATACCCAAAGCCTCGTGTGGTCGTATATTATTATATTCCTTTACAAAGAGGTTTAATCGCCTTTGTTGTGCTTTTAAATCATAAGCAGAAGGTGTAGCACAAGCCGCCTTTAAATCCCGATGCATACGTTCATGTCTTCCATTTTGTTCTGGATGTGCTGGGTCAGAAAATACAGGAATAATACCAAGTTCTATAAACCAATAAGAGAGTTGCGTATACCGTTGTATTGCTCGTACAGATCCAAAAGGACTTCCATTATCAGTATGTATTTGTTTGGGGATGCCATAAACCCTAAAAACCTTTTTAAACTCTGCTTTTGCAGCTTTTAAGGTTTCTTTATAATGTCCTTTAGCAGTGAATAAAAATCGACTTTTAGAATCTGCTATGGTTAGCGGGTGACAATAGATTTTATTGCCCATTAAAAACTTACCTTTGTAATCAGCACTCCATACTTCATTACAGGATTTTGGATCAAAAATCGGATAAACAGGTTTGACTCTTCGCATGCGTTTTTGAGGAGATACCAAACCATTTTTTCTAAGAATATTATGAACCGTTACCACAGAAGGAATTTGATCTTTCGGAAACTCTTTAAACATTAAAACTCTAATTTTTTTAGCGCCCCAGAGTTTGTGTTTTTCTTTTAACCTTAAAATACTTTTTACGATTTTTTCATCCGTGGTATTTGGATGTTTTCCTGGCTTTCTGGATAGCTCTTTTAGCCCCTCATAACCTTGATTTTCGAAGCGGTCAATCAATTTGTATGCGGTGGGCCTAGAAATTCCAAAACTTTTACATAATTCGGTGATGGTATATTTTCCAGTGCGCCATTCACAAATAAATTCAATTTTTTGTTCCATAGTTGTCGTAGTTTTCCAAGGCATGATAATTTGATTTTTTCCTCAAATTATACCTTAAAAAGTGTAAACTATGTTTCTTTAACTTTGTAAAGGA
>CANKYF010000033.1 GCA_947487895.1 uncultured Flavobacteriaceae bacterium | reverse complement strand
TGACTAGTCCTAAATAACCGTTACAGTTTTAACTAGGATTAAATATATTAAATCTCTGAACAAACCATGGTTTGTTCAGAGATTTTCTTTTTATATGATTTTGGTTTGATATCACTTTGTTTATGCATTTGTTCAGGTGTTAACATGTTACATGATAAGTGAGGTCTCTTAGAGTTATAAATATCAATGCTTTGCTTAACTATTTTCTTCATTGTAGTTATATCTGTTTTTTGAGTGTTAATTAAGAACTCTTGCTTTAAGATGCCATTAATACGCTCAGCTATTGCGTTTTGATACGGATCATACGACTCAGTCATACTACATTGAATATTATGTTTGCTAAGAATTCCTTGATAAGCATTACTACAGTATTGTAGCCCTCTATCGGAATGATGAATGAGCTTATCGTTTGGATAAGATCTGTTCTTTACAGCTTGTTTTAATGCTTTTAGTGAGGCATTAACTTCAAGGGTGTAGTCTAGATGATAGCCTACTATTTTTCTACTATAAGCATCTGTTACCAAAGATAGATACATAGGGTTTTGTCGATTACCCACATAGGTAATGTCTGCAACCCACACTTGTTCTGGTCTTGTTATAAGTTGGTCTTGAATCAGATTTTTATGTTTTCTAAACCTATGATGCGAATTGGTTGTAATGTGATAGCTTCGTTTTGGTTTAATGAGCATCTTATTGGTCTTTAGAATAGCAAATAAACGGTCTCTACCAACACCTAATTCTTGTAAAGATACTTGCAAAATATAATATAGCTTTCTAGTACCAATGCGTGGTTGTTCCATACGAATCGATTGTACTAACTCTATAACCTTACCCGCAATCATTTGTCGTTTTTGTCTGGATCTGATAGCTCTGTAATATACCTGTCTACTCAACCCAAGTAACTCACAGGTTGATGAGATACTCTCCTTGTAACTTACTCTATACATATCGATTACTTGGGTTTGGAGTTTTTTCTAATAGGAATATTAAACTCTTTTTCTGCCAAACCTATCATCATATCAAACAGAATAGCCTTCTTATCGGCACGCTCTGCTAAATGTTCGGCTCTGGCTTTTTGTTTTTCTAGCAACTTAATTTTCTCTTCAAGTTCTACGATACGTTGTTCTGGACTTTTGGACATAGATATACTACTTTGATTCTCCCAATCAAAATTACCATATTTTTTGAGCCAGTTGGTAATAGTAGAATCTCCCTGAATACCATATTTAGATTTTGCCTGGCTTTTTGTGAGTTCTCCACGCTCAATTTCTGATACTATTTGGAGTTTAAAGGACAAAGTGTAGTCCTTTTGAGTACGTTTTACATAATTACTTTTCATTACACTTAAATTTTGTGTAACGCTATTTCAGGACGAGACA
>CANKYF010000032.1 GCA_947487895.1 uncultured Flavobacteriaceae bacterium | reverse complement strand
CCAAATTGTTTGGTCACTATGTTGGGCTCAGTAAATGAGAACCAAATTTTAGTTCTTTCATCTTTTTTAGCAGAAGATTTTTTTGTTTTTCCTTTATAAAAAACAGCTTCATTTAGAGATTCTCTAGCAAAGAAACGTTGTGCATTATTAAACTGAATATTACCACCAGAAGCACTAGCTCTCACAAAAAATCCTTGTCCCACAGGAATGTATTGTTCTGGTGCTGGTTTAGAGGCAGTTCCATTACCACTAGTTAATCCAGAAGCATCAGCAGTTGCAGCAGTTCCCATCATTAAATTACGTATGGAATAACCGCCTTCATAATCTTGTAAGTTATGACTGTTATTGGTAGTAAATTGTTCCCAAAAATACAGAGAGCCATCAATTACAGATAAATTATCATTAATAAATTGATCAGCATCTAAAGCAGAAGGGTATGGGTTTCCAATTAAAATATCATCTCCAGCTGCAATAGGAATAGAGTAATCTCCATCATTTGGTATACCTCTAAAGATATATTCTTGTACTCCAGAAACCCCCGATCCTTTCATGGTATACCCAATACCTGGAGTTAAAGCGCTTGAAGGGGTTAGTATATTCCAAATTGCATAAGTGTTTGAAAGCCCATTATAGCTATACAGCCATCTAGAACTTAGAGTAATAGGTGTTGTAGTGTGATCAGCATCAGCACTACTATGAAAATTGATAACCCCATTAGAGTCTTCAATATCACCGATTTGCCAAGTACCTCCGTTATTTACAGGAGAACTCCAATAGTTATAATTGTATAGATTGGAAGTACCTTGTTGCCTTTTAATAAGTATTCCTGTTCCACAATTACTTGTAGTTCCAGTATGGTTTTGAATAAGCTGAGCTTCTCCTTGTAGGTCAATAATACCATTAGTATGCACTAAATCTTCTACTTCAAGAAGCACTCCATCATCAATAATTAGAGTAGCGCCAGATTCAACTTCAATTTCTCTTACATGAGCGTTAGAAGTTAATGTGGCACTAGTACCGGATTGTACAGTTAATTTTAAACATTCATCTGTATGATCAGGAGCATTACCAGCCCCAGAGCCATTACAGAAGTTAGAGCCATTCCAGATAATTTCGTCTGCATATCTTATGGTGAAGTAGCGATTATTTCTCATTCTAACATTGGTAGCAGTTGCAGTAGTACCAGATATGGTTAAATCATAGACCTCATCATTAGCATCAGTCATAGAAAAATCGGCATCATCATCTAAAATTAGCTGTAAAGGTTGGCAGCTTTGTTTACCTGATAAATCAATGCCACTAATATCAAAAGAGATATCTACTCTTCCCACATTGTTTCTTCTTCCAATGCGCCATACAGAGTTTAATTGTTCTGTATGTGTTATTGTGTTGGTGCTAAAAGTATAAGTAGGGTTTTGAGATTCTTCACCCCAGAAAAGAAACTCATCATTTTGTAAGTCTCTAGGGTTACTTACCCTAACGATACCAGTCCCTTGCGAATCTGTATGGTTAGAACCATCTGTAGCTTGACCTATACCAGCTACATGGTAATCAAAGTTTCCAGCGCCA
>CANKYF010000031.1 GCA_947487895.1 uncultured Flavobacteriaceae bacterium | reverse complement strand
TACAACAATGGTAATCGTTGCACAAGGCTTCAAAAACCATAAAATATAACTCAAAAGCTTCTTTTTAAGGGGCTTTTGTTTTTAAAGATATTTTATTTCTGTTAAATATTCAGGGCTGTTAAAGACCTCGTTTGAAGTCTAATTATAGTTTTTAAACACAAAACAATTGATGTTTGGACTTGGCATCACTTTTCACAGTGTTACCTATGAATTTTAGGTACTTTTTAAGATTATAAGCTATAGCTGACAGGTGCATGATTTTGTTAGATTGCTCTATGCCAATAGTATTGATTTTTCGGAGTCCCATAAACTGCGTCAGGGTACCAAATACAGGTTCCACGGTACTCTGGCGTTTAGCTTTCATATATCTGCCACGCTTACTGTTAACCCTAGTATTGTTCCTTTCGTATTCTTCACGGAAATAGGTAACCGAAAACTTCTTCTCTTTTGCCGTTTTCCCTAAACATTGGCATGCCATTGGGCAGCCTTTGCACTGATGGGTGGAACTCCTATATTCTTTCTTCTTGGTCTGTGTCCTATAGTCTAGAAATACTTTTTTAAATGGAATTTCTTTTCCTTGTGGGCATATATAATGGTCTTCTGTTTTGTTATAAAAAAAACCTTCTGGCCCACCTTTGTAAGTCCCATGGGGCGGTATAAAACTCTCCAAACCCTCACCTTCTAAAAAGGCATAATTATCCCCACTACTATAACCAGTATCGGCTAAACAATTACGCCATGTCAAACCTTGATTGTGTAATCTAGTCTTTAATCGTTTAACAATATCCTGTAAGTACTGGTTGTCTTTCTTATCAGCATGATATGCCTTAATGTCTGTTATCACATGATGCCCTGTGTCTACGCTAAGTTGGCTCATATAGTTAAGCTTTCTTGCCTTGCCTGGTTTTACACTGATTCTCGCATCGGGGTCTGTAGGACTGTAATGTGTTTTATTAGAGGTGTATTTGCTGCCCTTGTTGCCAGCTCCAGGACGATGGTCTTGGTCCTGTTGCCACTTCTTATTTCTAGAAGCAATCGCTTGTAATTCCTTAGGAGTGGCTGTGATTTCTTGGTCTGTCATTGGGGCTTTATTTATCTTGGTTTTCCTTATCGGAGTTTTTTTATCCATCGAGCTAAAGTGGCGTATCTTTTCTAAATGAGCCCCTAAATACTCTTTGGGTACTTTTAACTCCAAACTGTCCATTGAGGCATTGGCCTTTATTGGGGCTGAATCGATGGCTTGAGTATGACCGCTTACCATACCTTTTTCTACACACATACCTAATACCTTGGTAAATACTTGTTCAAATATCGATTCTGGATATAATTGACGGGTACGGCTAATAGTCGAATGCCAGGGTAACTGCTCATCAATATCATAGCCCAAAAAATAAAGGATGTCCAATCGCATACTGCTATGCTCTATCAATTGCCTGTCGCTGATGATGTTCTCCAAATACCCCACCAAACACAGTTTAAAGAACACAATGGGGTCGATACTTTTTTGACCACTTTCTCCGTAGTAACTTTTGGTCAAAGGGTATAGAAACTCTAAAGCTAGAACCTCCTTTAATCGTCTGTAAAAATTCTGCTCTGGTACGTGCTCACTAAGCTGAAAATGAGAAAACAACTTTTCTTGGTAATCTTTCTTGCCTTGCATATTACAAAATACGAATTTTCTGTATATTTATCAAGGAATTGCGCAACAGGCACA
>CANKYF010000030.1 GCA_947487895.1 uncultured Flavobacteriaceae bacterium | reverse complement strand
CTTGCGAATCTGTATGGTTAGAACCATCTGTAGCTTGACCTATACCAGCTACATGGTAATCAAAGTTTCCAGCGCCACTATTATCTCTTGTATACAAATCATTTGAGGTTAATGAAATGTTGTATTTAGCAGATAAATAATTGTTCACTATAATTTCTTCGGCTAGATTCAGAGAATAATTAAACTGAATAACTTCTGCATAATCGGCACCAAATCTATTGCTATAATTATAGTTTAAACCACCTAATACCAAATCGGCAGGACTATTTGTAATAGTGCTTTCAGGTATATTTGATTGTGCTATTAAACTTCCAGCGTTATATATATAAGCTTGGTTGGTGGCTAAAGATCCATCAAATCCCATTTTTAAAAGGTAATTATTTGTATTGCTAAAATTTGTTGGGTTTGAGTTAAATCTGTTATGATTATAGTTATTTATATCTAAATTTAAATAGTTACTTGTATGGAAAAACCAGGAATAAGCGTAAGTAGGTGCATCATTGAATGTGATTCTTTTCCCTAAAATACCTCTTGGAGCACCATCTAAATTATTTGGTCTAATAGCTGCAAAAATAGTTATTCCGTTTGTGCCGTCAAGTATATCTGTATCTGCAATTACCATTTGATCGTTTATACCATCTAACCTTATTGCTGGCATACCATTAAAACTACTGTTTGAAACAAATAATGGTTGCTCGTTCACAGCAGCGGTAGCATTATTATTATTACCAGATGCGTCATTCCAAGTCACTACAGGGGTACTATTTGTTTGTGAAATATCATCAGCTTTAAGCCATAAACCGTTAGATGTAGAATTACCAACACCTCCAGGTCCAAATTGGGCGTAACCTTTATTTAAAAACAGTAGGATAGAAAATACTAATAGCAATTTAAAATACTTCATAATATTAGGATTGTTTTGAGAGACAATAATTTATGATTGTATAATTAAGACACAGAATTATCTGTATATGTCACAATAATTATATTGTAATCAGAGGTTTATGGTCTGTGAATATTATGAAATGATAAAGGCTGAGAAGTATTTCTTAGAAAGAAAAATCCTTTTAAAGATAATTCAAGAAATAGATTTAAAGTAGGTTTGGTACGTTTCATCTTGAGAGATTATTGGGGTTACACTAATAGCAATTTAAATACACGGGTGATGCATTTACATATGCAATTTACAAATAAAATCCGATAAAGTGTTGTTTTTTAGTGTTAAAATGTTATATTTGATCCGTTTGACGGAAAATAAATGCTTTTAAGAGTGTTAAATTTGACCCAAAAAAGATTGAGATAACTATTTTTTATTAATTTTATGTTTCTAGAATAATTAAAAATAACATAGCTTATAAAACAAATCTACTTTTTATTAATTTTAAACCTAAACCTTAACATAATATGGCGAGAGCAATGTTAGAGTACACCAAAACTATACTTAAAAAAGTTAGTTTTGATACAATGTTGTTTTGCAAAGAAGTACAAAAAGCAGTATCTAGATTACTGCCTTATGAGATAGAAGAGCTTAAAATTTTTATTAATTCTCTTGTACAGCAGAACCCAGAATTAAATCAATGTTTAATTTATTTGAAACCATAAAAAAAAGCGACTTTAAAGTCGCTTTTTTTCTTAGTGTTATTTATGGTTTGCAACTTTTAGTTTTTTTATCTAAAGAAATAAATCCAATTTAATTTTAATAGTTAAGATTGTTTGCAACATTAAACGGTGTATTTACAATCATTACTATTTAGTAGGCTAGCAGGTCGTGTTTTAGCATCTGCACCTAGAAGTGGGGGCAATGGTAAAGGAGAAGGAAGTATTTTAGGTGGTCTAGGTGATTTATTAGATGGTGATAATAGGTTTTAAAATCA
>CANKYF010000029.1 GCA_947487895.1 uncultured Flavobacteriaceae bacterium | reverse complement strand
TCTGGCAACATCATAACAAACCAATAGAGTTATGGAGCGAAAAAGTCATCAAACAAAAAATAGATTACATCCATAACCCTCGCTAGCGCTCGACTGTGTCGGGTGCTTTAAAGATAAGAGTAGGAAATAAAGTTTGTTTTGCACTCATTTACGCTAGCATTATAAACTTTACTCAACAATTTAAAAATTATAACTCAAACATACAAAACAAAAAACCTCGCTAATCAGCGAGGTTTCTATGTAATATATTTTTAAATTTTCTAATCAGCATCTAAATAATCTAAAATACCATCTCCATCTGTATCTGTAGATGTAATAGTAGTTCCTGTAAAAGTACCGTCTGGCTCTTCTTTTATATTAGCTAACATTTCGTTTGCAGCTAAATTCAAACCTTCAATTTCAGTTTTAGTTGCTGCATTATATGTTTTAATTTCAAAAAGTTCTGCTATTTCGTCTGCTGTAGGTATACCATCATTATCATCATCATTATCAAAATAATTTGGGAATGTATCTCCATCTGTATCATCATCTTCTTCATCTGTTGTATCAGTTTGATTTGCAGTAAAAAGTCCATCTAAATTTAGATCTTCTAAATATGAAGGGATACCATCACCATCATGATCATTTTCTTGAGTCTCAAGCAATTCAAATTTAAAAATTACAGGCGTATATGCAGGTATTCCTGTTTGAGACAATTCATAATAAGATAATCCAGAAGGAACAAACATAACCCCCACACCACTATTGGTGTAAGTAGAGGTGCCATCTCCGTTATCAACAAAACTTTCTGCTGTATTAAAAAATGGAAACACTTTGGTCCATGCAAAAACACCTTGCATAGTAGCAACAAGATCTAGATCTATTGGATTTACTCTACTGTCAAACGCTTGTGTTACATCATTAACATCACTATTAAACGTGTAACCTTCATAAACAACTCTTATAAAATCAGAAAAACTAGGTGATTTTTTACCTCCTCCTTGGTTTACCTTTAAGATATAATACTCATATTCTGTTTCAGCAAAAGTTGTTGTATGAGTCTCCAACATTCCATCCCCCAAGCTTAATTCATCACTCAGTAAAACATAACCATCAGGAATACTTTCATTTTCTAATAACTCTATAATTTCTATATCAGCCATTTTAGGGTTATTGTTAGCCACTAAAGCACTTTTATTGAAATAATGACTTTCAAAAAACAGTTTTAAAGAATCTTTATCTGCTATTTGCTGTTCCGTTCTGTCTCTAACTTCAACCACAGGTATATCATTAGCTCCATCATCATTATTACAAGCTACAAAGCAAAAACCCAAACATAAAATAAGTAAACCTATTCTTTCTAATTTCATATGCAAATTTTAATATTCAAAATAAAAATTAATTACGTGCAAAAGTCTATAATCAATATTCATTAAGAAGTTATAATTATGTTATTTTTGATTGCGCAAGATACAATTTTAATATAATCTTGTGCAATAACATTAACGTAGTTTTAGTAATAATTATATGCGAGTAGACAAGTATTTATGGTGTGTTAGGTATTATAAAACAAGATCTTTGGCAACGGCAGCTTGTAAGAAAGGACAGGTGCGCGTAAACCAAGATGTTGTAAAGCCTAGTAGAGAGGTATATCCGTTAGATGTTATTAATGTTAGAAAGAACCAAATTAATTACCAATTAAAGGTAAATGACATCCCAGAACATAGGGTTGGTGCTAAACTGGTAGATATTTATAGAACAGATACCACACCTAAAGAAGCTTTTGAAGCGCAAGACCTTTTAAAATATTCTAAAGACTATTATCGTAAAAAAGGGACTGGTAGGCCTACTAAAAAAGATAGACGTGATATTGACGATTATCACGGTGAAAATGACTAATTTTATATTTTAATTTTTTGAGAATAGCGTCATGACTGTAAAAGACAATGTAATTTTAAATCATACCGAAATTAAACATAAAATAAAACGTATTGCTTTTCAGATATACGAAACTAATGTAGATGAAAAGGAAATAATTTTGGCTGGTATAGATAAAAACGGTTACGTTCTTGCTAAAAAACTGAAAACAGAACTTCAAAAAATATCTGAAATTAGCCCTGTTCTTTGTAAAGTGAGTATCGATAAAAAAAATCCGCAATCTGAGATTAAGACCTCTATACCTGAAAATGAATACCAAAACAAATCTCTTGTTTTAGTTGATGATGTACTAAATTCTGGAACCACTTTAATCTATGGTGTAAAGCATTTTTTAAATGTACCGCTAAAACAATTTAAAACGGCCGTATTGGTGAACAGAAACCATAAAAAATATCCTGTAAAAGCCGATTTTAAGGGTATTTCTTTATCTACCTCTTTACATAATAATATAAATGTTATTTTAGAAGGAAAAACGTTTGAAGCCGTTTTAGAGTAATTCTATAATTTCTTGCGCTATTTCTTTTTTAGATTTATTGTCTGTAGTAACTATATGTTCAGCTTTACTGTAATAGTGAGAACGCTCAAATAAGTGTTTACCTATAAATTCTGAAAGTTCTTCTTTAGTTTCTATATGCGCTATTAATGGTCTCTTAGCTTTCTTTTCTATAAGTTTGTCTGCTAACTTACCTATAGAGGCTTTTAAATACATACTTTTAGCGTTTTGAGCATTGAGTATATGCTCCATATTATTCCCAAAACATGGTGTACCTCCTCCTAAAGATAAAATAACATCTTCTTCTAACTTTAAAAGTTCTAGCAAATATGCTTCTTCTTTTTTCCTGAAGTATATTTCTCCTTTGTTTTCAAAAATGTCTTTTACAGTGGCATTTTCTTTATCTTCAATAAAATCATCGAGATCTATTAACTTATAATTTAATTTTTTGGCTAATTTTCTACCAATTGAAGACTTCCCAGAGCCCATATATCCAATTAAAACAAGAATCATTTTTACGCTATAAATTGATTATTAAAAACATACGTTTAAGAGGTACAAAAAAACAAAAAAAAAAATTAAAAAAGCATTGTATAATTAAAAATAGATACTATATTTGCACCCGCTAACAGCAATGATAGCAAACTAAAAATGACCTGGTAGCTCAGTTGGTAGAGCATCTCCCTTTTAAGGAGAGGGTCCTGGGTTCGAGCCCCAGCCCGGTCACTTTTAAAACTTAAAACCTTACTAGAAATAGTAAGGTTTTTTATTTTTGATATGATGACATGCTAGCGGTTGTTTACAACAAGTACGATACTTATTATTTATTCTAAGAAACCTGTTGCGTCTGTTTCTAAAACTCGCTTCCGCTAGCGCTAGTATTTACTAGTGCTGTAATTCATGCCAAAAAGCCTGTATGGTCAATTTCTAAAATAGTATTATCATCTTGAAAATTCTGAGCACTAGAATATTTCCAATCTATAGCATTAGTTACAAAACCACTTTCTACAGGGTTGTTATGGATGTAATCTATTTTTTGTTTGATAACTTTTTCACTCCAAAGCTCTATAGGCTTGTTATGATGCTGCCAAAATTGGTATTTACTTGTTGTTGCATTCTTTTTACCTGCTCTTTCAAACATCCATAAAAGCCATTCTTTTCTACTCTC
>CANKYF010000028.1 GCA_947487895.1 uncultured Flavobacteriaceae bacterium | reverse complement strand
TTTTTTCCTCAAATTATACCTTAAAAAGTGTAAACTATGTTTCTTTAACTTTGTAAAGGATGTTTGTTTAACGTACCTTAATGTTTGCCAACGTTCAGTATAAGAAACGTAGGGCAGGTGATAAGCACTTACGTTTCGGTTTATTACTTAGCTAAATATAAATATTTTGCTTTTATCTTTTTGTTCTAAATGCCAAATTTTATATTTAGCGGACTTTGTTAACATTCACAGACCTTTCGATTTAGCACAAACGCCCTATGTTTTTTATACATTGTTACCAGCTTTTATTTTCTAATTATTATTTCTAATTCTTTTTTATCAGTCGAAAAACAAATTAAATCATTATCAAAACCAAAATGAATTGGAGTCACATTCTCAATTATTTTTTCGTTAACGAGTTTTCCGTTTTCATTAATTTCAGAATAATATTTTTTTGATTCCTCAGAAACCTTTTTATATCCAACAATTTTCGGCTTATTCCAAGTAACAGAATGCACAAAGTCAGAATCTATGAGTTTTGAGATTTTGTCTGAATAAACATTCTCTTTTAAATTCTCGGTTCCAAATAACTCAAATTGATATTTTTTTGAATATTCTTGAGATGTCGTCCAGAAATAACTAAATATTTTAGTATCTATTTCTACTAATCTACAATCAGCATATTCGTGTAACTTTTTTAAAGGAATGTTTAATTCTTGTAATTGAATATTTTCTCCTTTTGAGTTTGTTTTAATTAGAGTACAATTTTCGGATATAATACTAATGAATAAATTTTCCTCAGAAACAATAAAGTCAAATTTGTGTTTCGTGCTATTATGAACAAGTATCGATTTGTTTAGCTTTGGTAATTGCTTTAAATCAGAGGTTGTTGCTAAATTTATAAATGTTCGTCTTTCTTTAAATTTCTTTTTATTTTGTTTTAGTCCAATCCAATACCTTACATTTTTATCACAATAACTTTTTATACTCGTGAAATCTGATTGTGGCCAAGTTTCTATGTGTTGAAAAACAATCTTATTTTTCGATAAAATACTTTTTTTGAAATAAACTTCATACCACAAAGTATTGAATCCTTGATATTTGTTTTTTTCATTTTTAAACGTTTCAGTTGTAGCAATCGAAATCAACACTTTATTTTCATCTATATGAAAATTGGCATTCCAAATGTCAACATTATCAAAACTAAACTCGGTAATTATTTTTAATGTTTTATCTAAAATACTTAAGGTATAATTCCCAGAATACCCACTAATTATCAAATAGTGATTATTAAATTGTTC
The DNA here is from genome assembly GCA_947487895.1 of uncultured Flavobacteriaceae bacterium. Taxonomy (GTDB): domain Bacteria; phylum Bacteroidota; class Bacteroidia; order Flavobacteriales; family Flavobacteriaceae; genus Seonamhaeicola. Next base: position 2,324 of record CANKYF010000028.1, on the reverse strand, counting down.
TATGTGAGAAATTAAATCAGGGGTCATTTTGTGTAATTGCTGGTAACGTTTACGTATATGAAATGTTGCGTGTTTGTGTGCGAGGATTTTCCGAAGGAAAATCAGAAGCTAGCAAACAAAGCAACTCCCATTGGTTAAGCACAAAATAGCAATTTTTTATATACAATGTTACCACACGTTTTTTATTCCGTTTTTGACTCCTTGTCCTTTATGTATTTCTGATACATTTCATGAGAAGTAACTTCTCTATATTCAATTTCGTATTCGCAAATATTTTCAGTCCGCTTTATTTTGGGCTCAGTTCCGTTAAAATTTAAGTGAGAAATAGTTATTCTTTTATTTTCTACTTCTACTTTTTGTAATCCGTATTGAGATTCAAAAATTCTTTCAAATGAGTTTCCGCATTTTACTTCAATAAAGTCAGAACTTGTGTTTGTCAGATAACTATAATGAAACCAATTCAGTTCAATTTCAGAGTTTTTAAATTCGTATTTAATCAACTTTTTGTCAGAACAAGAAATGAGAAAAATGGTAAAAACTAAAATCGAAATATGTTTAATGTTCATTGGTCTCTCAAATGTGTGGTAACGGACTTGTGTATGAAACGTAGCGTGAAAAAAGACACTAACTTTTCGGATTAACACATAGCCGAATTTTTATATTTTGTTTTTAATTTTTCTCTTTTTAAAAGCCAAATTAAAAATTTGGCGGACTTTCTAAATATACACAAACTTTGCGGTTAAGCACTTATCAGCTATGTTTTATACACCGTGTTAGCAAACGTATTTCATTTATATTTTTTCATTAGTCCAAAATCAAAAGGTGTCCAGAAGCAAGACTTTAATCCACTTTCCTTAAATCCTGAGTTAACCCAACTGTTACACGTTTTAAAGCAAGAGTAACTTCCACTAGCTTTATAGAAATCATCTACTGGAGAATAACCCTTATTTTCCAAAACAACTTTCATCTCGTTTTCAGATGTTTTAAAAGTGTTTTGTATGTAGAAATTTAACTTTTTTAATTCAGATTCCGTTATTTTTATTTCCATCCAGTCGGAATGTTTATAACTATATCTTGTAACGTGCATTAAAGTTGAACTTTTTAAAAACATTGCAGAAAAAGCATTTTTAAAAGTCAAATCTCCCCAAGTTGGTGTGTTTAAATAAAAATTCTCATCTCCCCAACCAAAAGATAAATATTTATCTGACTGTTCTTGTTTTAACCCTAAAAGTAATTGACTGTCAATATTATTTTTAGGAATTACAATGTCAAGGTGAACTCCATTAGTGTTTAAGTAAATAGTTTTTTCAGAAACTTGATTTTCAATTTTTCGATCAATAGTTATTGACAACAATATCAGTGACATACCTATATATAAAATAGGAATCAGTAACAGATATAAAATCCATTTTAATATTCTTTTTCCTAATCTCATAAAGTTCGGTTCATATGTTTGCTAACGTTCTAGTGTATGATTTCGTTGCGTGTTTAAGCACTAAATTTAGCAAATAAATCACAGATAGAAAGTCCGCGAGGACTTTCGCAAGCAGGCTTTGACTAGCAATGAATTATACACATTGTTGGCGTGTCGTTTTTTATGAAATATAACTTGTCAAGTTCCAAAATACATGGAAAATTATTGAAGGAATGATAGATTTGGATTTATAAAATAAAATGCCGGCTATTAATCCACCAAATAAGGCTATATAGGCGTGATGAAAACTAAAATCCATAAACTCAAAAAACAATGAGACAAATGGAACATGAATAAAAGCAAACAACAAAGATGATATAATTATGGCTTTTATAGGTTTAGGCTTTTCTAATAGTCTGCGAAGCAAATAATTCCTAAAGAACAGTTCCTCAGTAATAGGTACAAAGATAATGGAAGCTATGACACTCACAGAACTCAAACGGTCAAGAGTAAAATCATAATTAAATGATATTTCTTGATAATATATTATGTTCAGAATCGATTGAAAGAAAACAAATCCAACCCCTAATATTGTAGCAATAAAATAATAACTTGGTTCTGGTTTCTTAAACTTTAATAAATCAGGTTGCTTTAACGATTTGAATATTAAAACTAATAGAATTAATGTAATAAATGAGTTGATAAAATGGGATGCTTTTATCAGACTTATATTTTTAATTTCATCTGGTATTAACAGAATCCACATTCCGATTAATTCTAAAAAAAGTATAAATAAAAAAGTATGAAAAATTGCTTTTTGTGTCTTCATTTTCAATGTTCGTTAAGATACATAGTTTACACAAGTTAAAGATTAGGTGTTTACACTAAATTAGTTTCTAACCTTGTAGAT
>CANKYF010000027.1 GCA_947487895.1 uncultured Flavobacteriaceae bacterium | reverse complement strand
GCTTAGTTCAAAATTTAAATAATGATTTTAAAGGTTGCTCAAAATACCTTTTATGAGCAACCACCAATGCCATTAAATTTTGGACCAACAGGGCAAGCTTAGTTCAAAATTTAAATAATGATTTTAAAGGTTGCTCAAAATACCTTTTATGAGCAACCACCAATGCCATTAAACTTTGGACCAACGGGGCAAGCTTAATTCAAAATTTAAATAATGATTTTTAGGTTGCTCAAAATACTTTTTTATGAGCAACCACCAATGCCATTAAATTTTGGACCAACGGGGCAAGCTTAGTTGACTTCTTTGTTGGGATTAGTTTAATAGTTAAAAATTATTTTAATATATAAATTAATAATTTTTAACTATTAAAAAGACTCTTTTTTAGAAGATTTAAGAAACAAATAAATACAGATAAGGTAATTTGTTATCAATTTATTTTTAATGGATTTAATATGTTTTAAAATACTTTTAATAAGATTTATAAAAGAAAACCCTCTTTGAATTCATCAAAAAGGGTTTTCTTTTTCAGTTATTAAATTTTATGAGTTTAAGCAGTTTCTTTTTGCTTATAATAATATTCTAAAGCTCCAGACGGACATTTTTTAATTTGTTCAATAATTCTATCTGTATTTGTGTTCTCTAAATTTACCCAAGGAATAATAGAATTACTAAAAACTTCAGAGAGTTCTTTGGCACATATACCGCATAAAGTGCATTTGGTAGGCTCGTAAGTAACAACAATATCTTCGTTGCTAAATTCTTTAGCTTTGACTTCCATAAGTAGGTTATTTTTGGTTAATCTGATTACTAAAAATCGATTAAATGTATAAAAACATCGATCATAAACAAAAAATGAATCAATTTATTCGATGAAATACAAAAAAATTAATGGTATTCAGAAGTAAAATGGAACTTAATACTTGGGTATTTCTGTTGTGTCATTTGCAGCGAAAACATAGAGTCAGCAAGAAATACTAACTGATCTTGTTTATCTTTAGCAAGGAAACGCTGCTTTACTTGTTTAAACTCTTTAAATTCATCATTCTTTTCATCTTCAGGTTCTATCCAACATGCTTTGGCAACGTTTAAGTTTTCATATATACATTTGGCGCCATATTCATGTTCTAGTCTATATTGAATAACTTCGTATTGAAGTGCCCCAACGGTTCCAATTACTTTTCTCCCATTCAATTCAAGAGTAAATAACTGAGCAACACCTTCATCCATTAATTGATCAATACCTTTAGCTAATTGCTTAGATTTTAAAGGATCTGCATTGTTAATATATCTAAAGTGCTCCGGAGAGAAGCTAGGTACTCCTTTGTAATTTAAAATTTCTCCTTCAGTAAGTGTATCTCCAATTTTAAAGCTTCCAGTATCCTGAAGACCAACAATATCGCCAGGATATGAAATATCAACAATCTCTTTCTTTTCAGCAAAAAAAGCATTTGGACTGGAGAATTTTAGTTTCTTATTATTTCTAACATGTAGATATGGTGTATTTCGTTTAAATTCACCTGAAACAATTTTTACAAACGCTAAACGGTTTCTGTGATTAGGATCCATATTAGCGTGAATCTTAAATACAAACCCAGTAAATTTACTTTCCTCAGGATCCACCAAACGTGTGTCACTTTGCTTAGGTCTAGGTTTTGGGGCTATTTCAACAAAGCAGTCAAGTAATTCCCTAACTCCAAAATTGTTTAAAGCTGAACCAAAAAATACGGGTTGTAATTCACCATTTTTATAAGCTTCTTTATCGAACTCTGGGTAAATACCTTCTACTAATTCAATTTCTTCTCTTAAAGTATTAGCAGCATCTTCACCTATAAGTACGTCTAATTCAGAAGAAGCTAAATCAGATACCTCAATAGTTTCTTCTATATCTTTTCTACTATCTCCACTAAACAAATTAATGTTCTTCTCCCAAATATTATAGATGCCTTTAAACTCATAGCCCATACCAATAGGAAAACTTAAAGGCGTTACTCTTAGACCTAATTTTTGTTCAACTTCATCAAGTAAATCAAAAGCATCTTTTCCCTCTCTGTCCAATTTATTGATAAATACAATCATTGGAATGTTACGCATTCTACATACTTCTACCAATTTTTCAGTTTGTTCCTCAACACCCTTAGCCACATCAATAACAACTATAACACTGTCTACAGCAGTTAAAGTTCTAAAGGTATCTTCAGCAAAGTCTTTATGCCCAGGTGTGTCTAAAATGTTGATTTTTATATCATTGTACTCAAAAGCTAAAACCGAAGTTGCAACGGAAATACCACGCTGACGCTCAATCTCCATAAAATCACTGGTAGCCCCTTTTTTAATTTTATTACTTTTTACAGCACCAGCTTCTTGTATAGCACCACCAAATAGTAGCAGTTTTTCTGTTAAAGTAGTTTTACCTGCATCGGGGTGAGATATAATACCAAAGGTTCTCCTGCGTTCAATTTCCTCAATAAAAGACATAAAATTAAATTTTGGCAAATATAAACAACCCTTTTAAGCTGTTATAATAAAATTGATTTGTGTTTTAAATAAATAAGTAAGAAATCCGGGTGTTTTATATGTAGTATTTTTAGTGATTTTTAATAAATGTTAATTAACATATGTTAATTTAATATGTATATTTAACTAATTTTTAGAGTGTTTGTTAAAGTAAATAGTTCAAAAATTCTAAGTTATTTACTTGAATTTATAATAAAATTAACATGTAAGTATTTGTAAATCAAAGTTTTATATATTTTTTAACATAAAATGTTTGAAAATAGAAAAAAATCTATAAATTTGCATTTAATCGATAATATTTGCCTTTTGGCGATTATTTAGATTTTGCTATAATGAATAACCAAGTAACCAATTAGATATTTTAGGAATGATTAAAGTCCTAATTTCAAGTTATTTTAAACACTCTCAAGAAATGAAAAGTTTGATATACTTTCATAAAGATATGTACAAAAATTGTACTCATTCTACCCTATACAAACAATTACATTCTAAATTCTTTTAACCTATTAACTAATTAATACTATGAAAACCATTACTCAATTGTTTTTAAGATTACTGTATGAAATGCAGGAAAGCTCTTTGAAGAGAATACTAATTAAAAGAAAAAATTAAAATAACATTCAGATTTATTATGAAAATTATTAATTTAAATAGACTAATAAATGATAAGTTAGGAATTTTAATTTTTCTATTCTTATTGTTTAGTTCTAGTAGTGTGTTTGCCCAAGCTAGTCCAACTTTTGGAGGTACGCAGGGACCAACACTTTTATCTGGAACGTTAAACGCTCAAGGATCTAGATATTTGTATACAGATGTAGTAGTGAATGTAAATGGTTCAGTTTCAAATGCTGATGCTGTAGTTACTATTATAGAGTTAAACAATATGACAGTAAATAATATTGACACAACTTTAGGTGTTGATAATAGGTTTGAACCATCTACAACCACTACAGTAGCTGGTGGATATGTTGAATGGGAAATTGAATTTGTTGAAGATGGAACAGCAGATGCTATAACTAATGGAACACCAATAGCTGTAGATTCGTATACTTTAGAAGCCATTGATGTTGATGGAGAGGAGTTTTTTGAAGTATTATCGCCAGATACTTTTTCACTAGAAGCAGGTATTAGCCCTACACCAGCTGGGTGTCCTCAAGCTAATGGGGTAAATAATAATACTTTAGGTTGTCCCACTGCGTTAGCGGTGTCAACTAATGGCGCTTTTACACGTTTTCAAAGTGGTACCGATTTTTCTTCAGGTATTCATGCAGCTAGAACAGAATACGTGGTAACAGTTACTTATAATAACATTAGTTCTGTTAGGTTTAGAAATGGAAGGTCTACTACTAGTGGGAATAATACAAGACAAAACTCGGTTAGTTTTTTAGGAGAAGTTAATTTTGTTACAGAAACGAATGACCCTGATCCTACAAATACCCCTCCTACCGTTGTAGATAATTTGGGAAATACAGTTCAACAGAACTCGGGAGCAAATGGACCTTATAATGTCTTAATTGGTTCTGGTGATGTAGATGGAAATTTAGATCCAACAACGGTTGTTTTAATAGATCCTAGTAATTCATCAAATGTAGGATATGTTGGAACTGATCTAGTAATTTCAGGAGTGGGTACATATTCTGTAGATGCTACTGGTAATGTTACTTTTACACCTGCAACAGATTATATTGGGAATGCTGATGTTAATTTTAGAGTGTCTGATACATCAGCAGAAATATCTAATACAGCTACCCTAGGAATTACGGTTTGTCCAGTAGCTAATAACACTACAGATAATAGTGCTATTTGTGAAAATGAAACAAAAACGTTAACAACAACCTCTACAGGAGGTACTTGGAGTATTGTTGCTCCAGGAACTGGTAGTATTTTAGGAACTACCTATACACCAGCAGATATATCATCAAATGAAAATATCACAGTAAGATATACTATACCTGCTGGAGGTTCATGTGCTATTTCAACTAGTGATGTGACTTTTACGGTTGATGCCCTACCAGTAGTAAGCGATCAATCAGATCAGACCTTATGTAACACGACCGACTTTACGATGACCCAAACAGCCCCAACA
>CANKYF010000026.1 GCA_947487895.1 uncultured Flavobacteriaceae bacterium | reverse complement strand
TAAAAAAACAGGCGTACAATAAGCCTATGGGTTATTAGTACTACTCGGCTATGACATTACTGCCTTTACACCTGTAGCCTATCAACGTGGTAATCTTCCACGACCCTTTAAAGAAATCTCATCTTGTGGTGGGTTTCGCGCTTATATGCTTTCAGCGCTTATCCCTTCCCAACGTAGCTACTCTGCAATGCTCCTGGCGGAACAACAGATACACCAGAGGTTAGTCCAACTCGGTCCTCTCGTACTAGAGTCAGATCCACTCAAATTTCTAACGCCCACTGTAGATAGAGACCGAACTGTCTCACGACGTTCTGAACCCAGCTCGCGTGCCACTTTAATGGGCGAACAGCCCAACCCTTGGGACCTTCTCCAGCCCCAGGATGTGACGAGCCGACATCGAGGTGCCAAACCCCCCCGTCGATGTGAGCTCTTGGGGGAGATCAGCCTGTTATCCCCGGCGTACCTTTTATCCTTTGAGCGATGGCCCTTCCATGCGGAACCACCGGATCACTATGCTCTTGTTTCCAACCTGATCGACTTGTAGGTCTCTCAGTCAAGCACCCTTATGCCATTGCACTCTACGCACGGTTACCAAGCGTGCTGAGGGTACCTTTAGAAGCCTCCGTTACTCTTTTGGAGGCGACCACCCCAGTCAAACTACCCACCAAGCACTGTCCTCACATTGTGAGTTAGACTCTAGATAAGCAAAGGGTGGTATTTCAACAATGACTCCACAACGCCTGGCGACGCCGCTTCAAAGTCTCCCACCTATCCTACACATTACTTATCCAAAACCAATACTAAGCTATAGTAAAGGTGCACGGGGTCTTTTCGTCCCACAGCGGGTAAACGGCATCTTCACCGTTACTACAATTTCACCGAGCTCATGGCTGAGACAGTATCCAGATCGTTGCACCATTCGTGCAGGTCGGAACTTACCCGACAAGGAATTTCGCTACCTTAGGACCGTTATAGTTACGGCCGCCGTTTACTGGGGCTTCATTTCAGATCTTCGCCGAAGCTAAACCCTCCACTTAACCTTCCAGCACCGGGCAGGTGTCAGGCCATATACGTCATCTTTCAATTTAGCATAGCCCTGTGTTTTTGATAAACAGTCGCCTGGATCTTTTCACTGCGGCCCCCCAAAAGGGGGCGACTCTTCTCCCGAAGTTACGAGTCTATTTTGCCTAGTTCCTTAGCCATGAATCTCTCGAGCTCCTTAGAATTCTCATCCCAACTACCTGTGTCGGTTTAGGGTACGGGCTGCTTCAATCGCTTTTCTTGGAAGTCGCTTCTCTGGATTATCACCGCAACCGAAGTCTTAGTGTACTATCGCCGTGTTACCACTGGCTTCAACGTGCTATTCCGTCAGCACGCACCAAATATACGCCTCCGTCACTTGAATATGAGCAGGTACAGGAATATTAACCTGTTGTCCATCCACTACCCCTTTCGGGTTCGCGTTAGGTCCCGACTAACCCTCAGCTGATTAGCATAGCTGAGGAAACCTTAGTCTTTCGGAGTGCGGGTTTCTCGCCCGCATTATCGTTACTTATGCCTACATTTTCTTTTCTAATCGTTCCAGAATACCTCACAGTACACCTTCTACACAATTAGAATGCTCCCCTACCACTTTCGTCCATAGCTTCGGTAGTATGTTTATGCCCGATTATTATCCATGCAGAATCGCTCGACTAGTGAGCTGTTACGCACTCTTTAAATGAATGGCTGCTTCCAAGCCAACATCCTAGCTGTCTAAGCAATTCCACCTCGTTTATTCAACTTAACATACATTTGGGGACCTTAGCTGATGGTCTGGGTTCTTTCCCTCTCGGACATGGACCTTAGCACCCATGCCCTCACTGCTGATCATCATTTTATAGCATTCGGAGTTTGTCAGGAATTGGTAGGCGGTGAAGCCCCCGCATCCAATCAGTAGCTCTACCTCTATAAAACTAAATCAACGCTGCACCTAAATGCATTTCGGGGAGTACGAGCTATTTCCGAGTTTGATTGGCCTTTCACCCCTACCCACAGGTCATCCGAAGACTTTTCAACGTCAACCGGTTCGGTCCTCCACTGTATGTTACTACAGCTTCAACCTGCCCATGGGTAGATCACACGGTTTCGCGTCTACCACTACTAACTATACGCCCTATTCAGACTCGCTTTCGCTACGGATCCGTACCTGAAGTACTTAACCTTGCTAGCAACGGTAACTCGTAGGCTCATTATGCAAAAGGCACGCCGTCACACGTAAACGTGCTCCGACCGCTTGTAAGCGTATGGTTTCAGGTTCTATTTCACTCCCTTATTCAGGGTTCTTTTCACCTTTCCCTCACGGTACTAGTTCACTATCGGTCTCTCAGGAGTATTTAGCCTTAACGGATGGTCCCGCCAGATTCACACAGGGTTACACGTGCCCCGCGCTACTCAGGATACTGCTATCTTAACTTTGCTTACCTTTACAAGACTATCACTTTCTTTGGTTTGTCTTTCCAAACAATTCTAGTTCACTTAGCTTCGAATATTGCAGTCCTACAACCCCAACATTGCCGTAACAACATTGGTTTGGGCTAATCCGCGTTCGCTCGCCACTACTAACGGAATCACTTTTGTTTTCTTCTCCTCCGGGTACTTAGATGTTTCAGTTCTCCGGGTTTGCCTCCCTAAGGATACTATATCTTCAATATAGTGGGTTGCCCCATTCGGAAATCTTCGGGTAAATGTATGTGCCACTAACCGAAGCTTATCGCAGCTTATCACGTCCTTCTTCGCCTCTGAGAGCCTAGGCATTCCCCATACGCCCTTATTTAGCTTATTGTACTTTTTGCTTTTTTAATGAGTTTAAATAATCTTTAGATCCTAGATATTAGTCGTTAGAAAATCCAACAGACTAAACACTAATTACTAAAGACTTACTTATAATTGCTCGTTACAATTATTATAATTTTATTAAATATTTCTATCTAATTTTCATGTATCTTTTTCAATATGTCAATGAACTTTTCTAATTTTAAATTCAAAATTTTGAATTTAAAATTATTTGTGGAGAATACCGGAGTCGAACCGGTGACCTCTTGCGTGCAAGGCAAGCGCTCTAGCCAGCTGAGCTAATTCCCCGTAATGAATTCAGAATGTAGAATTCAGAATTACGAATTTAGAATTCTCTAGCTTCTAGAATTTCCTTTTCAATATTTAATGAACTTGTAGTCTCAGGCAGACTCGAACTGCCGACCTCTACATTATCAGTGTAGCGCTCTAACCAGCTGAGCTATGAGACTGTACTTAGTCGTTTGCCTTAGTCTTTAGCTTTAATCACTAATGACTAATGACTTACTTTATATATTTTAAATTAACAGCAAGAAGAATAAACTATTTCTTTCTTAAAAACTTTTTACCTATTAGTCGTCTTCCTCGCCTTCGCCAAATTGCTTCGGCGGGCAGGTCTCTAGAAAGGAGGTGTTCCAGCCGCACCTTCCGGTACGGCTACCTTGTTACGACTTAGCCCTAGTTACCGATTTTACCCTAGGCCGCTCCTTACGGTGACGGACTTCAGGCACTCCCAGCTTCCATGGCTTGACGGGCGGTGTGTACAAGGCCCGGGAACGTATTCACCGGATCATGGCTGATATCCGATTACTAGCGATTCCAGCTTCACGGAGTCGAGTTGCAGACTCCGATCCGAACTGAGATAGGGTTTATAGATTCGCTCCACCTCGCGGTGTGGCTGCTCTCTGTCCCTACCATTGTAGCACGTGTGTAGCCCAGGACGTAAGGGCCGTGATGATTTGACGTCATCCCCACCTTCCTCACAGTTTGCACTGGCAGTCTTGCTAGAGTTCCCATCTTTACATGCTGGCAACTAACAACAGGGGTTGCGCTCGTTATAGGACTTAACCTGACACCTCACGGCACGAGCTGACGACAACCATGCAGCACCTTGTAAGTAGTCCGAAGAAAGATCTATCTCTAAATCATGCAACTTACATTTAAGCCCTGGTAAGGTTCCTCGCGTATCATCGAATTAAACCACATGCTCCACCGCTTGTGCGGGCCCCCGTCAATTCCTTTGAGTTTCATTCTTGCGAACGTACTCCCCAGGTGGGATACTTATCACTTTCGCTTAGCCACTGAGCCGAAGCCCAACAGCTAGTATCCATCGTTTACGGCGTGGACTACCGGGGTATCTAATCCCGTTCGCTCCCCACGCTTTCGTCCATCAGTGTCAGTACATTATTAGTAATCTGCCTTCGCAATTGGTATTCTATGTAATATCTATGCATTTCACCGCTACACTACATATTCTAACTACTTCATAATGACTCAAGACTAGCAGTATCAAAGGCAGTTCTACAGTTAAGCTGCAGGATTTCACCTCTGACTGACCAATCCACCTACGGACCCTTTAAACCCAATGATTCCGGATAACGCTTGCATCCTCCGTATTACCGCGGCTGCTGGCACGGAGTTAGCCGATGCTTATTCTTACGGTACCGTCAAGCTCCTTCACGAAGGAGTGTTTCTTCCCGTACAAAAGCAGTTTACAACCCATAGGGCAGTCTTCCTGCACGCGGCATGGCTGGATCAGAGTTCCCTCCATTGTCCAATATTCCTCACTGCTGCCTCCCGTAGGAGTCTGGTCCGTGTCTCAGTACCAGTGTGGGGGATCCCCCTCTCAGGGCCCCTACCTATCGTTGCCATGGTGTGCCGTTACCACACCATCTAGCTAATAGGACGCATACTCATCTTACACCGTAACCTTTAATCTAGATATCATGCGATACTAAGATATTATGGGGTATTAATCTTCGTTTCCAAAGGCTATCCCCCAGTGTAAGGCAGATTGTATACGCGTTACGCACCCGTGCGCCGGTCGTCAGCAAGAGCAAGCTCTCCTGTTACCCCTCGACTTGCATGTGTTAAGCCTGCCGCTAGCGTTCATCCTGAGCCAGGATCAAACTCTTCATTGTTAAATTTTTAAGTCTCTTACGACTTGTCTTTACTTAACAACTAATAGAATCTTCAGTACTCAAAATGGTTTATTCTCTTGTTATTACCGATCGTTTCCAATCGATAATTACGCTGTCAATTTCAATATGTTTATGAACTTAATTTTTTACTTTCCTAAACTCGTTTCCTCGTTTAGCGGGTGCAAATATAAAACCCTTTTTTTTACTCACAAAACTTTTTTTAAAGTTTTTTTAGAAAAATTTTAAACCTCTCTAAACCTTCATTAAATCTGTGAACTCACTCGCTTAACGTTTAATTATCTTATCCGTTTTTGCGGGGTGCAAACATAACACCATTTTTTGAACTCGCAATGACTTTTTTTAGTTTTTTTGAAAGTTTTTTTAACCTCTCTAAAAATCAATATTTCTGTGAACTTCTACCTAACTTCTAAGGAAACCTTAGCCGTTTTGCGGGTGCAAATATACAACCCTTTTCTATT
>CANKYF010000025.1 GCA_947487895.1 uncultured Flavobacteriaceae bacterium | reverse complement strand
CATTATGACCCGTCCTGAATAAAGGCTACATAATTTTAAACATTATGTACAAAAACGACAAAGTAATCAGACGGTATTCAGAACCCTTTAAATTAAAAATTTTAGACGAACTTACCACCGGAAAGTTAAACAAGTATCAACTAGGCAAACTCTATGGTATTGCTCCCACAACCATTAATGAATGGATTAGGAAGTACAACCGTAAAGATCTCATGAACACTAGAATTAAAGTGGAAACTAAAGACGAAATAACACGTATTAAAGCACTTCAAAAGGAAATCAAACAACTAAAACAACTCTTACTTAAAAAGGATTTAGATGCTTTGGTGTTGGACTCCTATCTGGAAGTAGCAGCAGAACAGCTAGGTTATAAATCTGTAACCGAACTAAAAAAAAAGCTAAATATCTAGCCTTAGTTAAAGCTAAACAAAAGTCTAAGGGATTTGCTTCTTTAAATACTATAACTCATTGTTTTGGATTAAAACGTGATGCCTATTACAAGTATAAAAATAGAGCTGATGAGCGTTTAAACCTAGAACAACAGATTATTCAAATAGTACTAAAAAGACGCAGATCCCTGCCCAGAGAAGGCGTGCGTAAACTTATAAAATCGTTAGATGATGAGTTTATTAAAGCCAACATTAAAGTTGGTAGAGATACTTTATTCAATGTCCTTAGAAAACATAATATGCTTACTCTTAGAAAGAAATATAGCTCGAAAACGACCAATTCGTTGCACAGGTTCTATAAGTACAAAAACATCATTAAAGATGTTATGATCAATAGACCCAACCAAGTCTGGGTAAGCGATATCACATACATCAGAACCCTGAAAGGATTTTGCTATCTAGCACTTATTACAGATATGTATTCCCGTAAAATCGTCGGTTATGATCTCAGTGATAGCCTGGAACTAAAAGGTTGTGTGAGAGCTTTAAACAAAGCTCTGTACCAAGCAAAAAATACTGAAAATCTAATACATCATTCAGACAGAGGAATACAGTATTGCAGTAATCTATACACACAAATCCTTAAAAGAAATAGAATAGATATTAGCATGACACAGGAAAATCATTGCTATGAAAACGCCATGGCAGAACGCGTTAATGGCATTCTTAAAGATGAGTTTTATCTTGATCAAACCTTTACTGATGTGGCTCACGCCAAAAGGACTACAAAAAATGCTATTAATTTATACAATCAAATAAGATTACATTTATCTTTAGACTTTAAAACACCTAATATGGTATATTTAAAAACAGCGTAAATCATTTTTTAACCTGTAGCCATATTTCAGGACAAGACATTAAAAAAACAATGAAAAAGATATCATACATAATTTTACTTTTAGTCATTATTGGATGCTCAAAAAATGATGATGCTAACGAGGAAAATTCTACATGTTTACAGAAAGACTTTCTTGAAACCTTTGTAGTCGAACCTAATGATTGTTTTATTTTTAATGATAATCCCGATATGACATTTACATTTCTTGGATTTGAATCTTATACAAAGACTCATCCAAATAATGTACCACATGCGAGGATTAGTGCAAGATTAGAAGAGGAAAATTTCACTTGGGAATTTTACACTGGAATGGTGTACGAAGACCATGAATTAGAAGGAACTTCTTTTTCTGGAAGAGTTCATACTGGTATAAACAATGTTGATTACACTATTTTCTTTGATAACATAGAATTCACAGAAACTGAGACTGAATTCATTTTTCATAGAGCAACAATACGATTTGGATATTATGACTCTGAATTTGATTAAATAACTATTGCCAACAAAGTGAAGAAATCATAACTCGTGCCTCGCTATGCTACTTATACTGGACGTTGGCTGTCATTAAAAAAATGAACAGAATTGAGATAAAATATAATTCTGAAACATTATCAGCTACTTTATTTGATGATAATAGCAGCGAAACTGTTTTAATTATTGCTTCAGCAACAGGCGTAAAGCAGGAGTACTACAGTGAATTCGCTAAATTCGCTGAAAACAATGGAATAACGGTTATCACATTTGATTATAATGGCATAGGTCATTCTTTAAAAAGACCTATCAAAGAGCTAAAAACTGCTGCTGCAGATTGGGGTAGTAATGATTTAGAGAGTATAATACAGTACGTTATAAATAACTACCCAAAATCAAAGAAGATAATTATTGGACATAGTATCGGAGGACAACTAATTGGACTTGCAAAATCATCTAATAAATTAGACAAAATAATTTTAGTAGCAGCACAATCAGGTTACTGGAAATACTGGAAAGGAATTGAAAGAATAAAAATGTGGTTGAATTGGTATATTCTTTTCCCATTTCTTATTTTGACTTTTGGTTATCTGAAATCAAAGAAAATTAGTGGTATGGAAAATTTGCCAAAAAATGTAGCTAACCAATGGAGAAATTGGGGGAAGAACAGAGATTATATTTTTAGTGATAAGTCTATCAGTGAAACTTTCTATGAAGCAATAGAGACAAATATAACTGCTTATAGTATAGATGATGATGACTTTGCTCCGAAAGAGGCAGTTAAATGGATGACCGAGAAATATAAGAATGCAAAAATAAAATCAATACATTTAAGACCAATTGATTTCCAAACCAATAAAATCGGACATTTTGGAATATTTAAAGACCGTTTTAAAAATACAATTTGGACTCAAATTTTGACCGAAATAAAATAACGAACTGCCTACAATGTATATAAAAAATAGTGAAAAAGGAGTTAAAAAAATACTTTGATTCTTATATTGGATTGTTTCCTGATTTAAACTCAGAAGAAGTTGCTTTTTTTAAGTCATATCTTACAATAGAAGAATATGCAAAAAAAGACTTTTTATTTATGAGTGGAGAAGTGCAAAAAGAAGTTGGTTTTGTATGTAAAGGACTTTTGAGAAGATATTACATAAATGAAAAAGGAAATAAAATAACAACTGGGTTTGTAAATGAAAATAAGTATGCAACTGATTACCCTGCTTTTATAAGACAAATACCTACTAAATATTTTATTGAATGTCTTGAACCATCTATAATTATAAAATTACCCTATAATAAAATCCAAGAAGGATATAGCAAATTCAAAACTAGCGAAATGTATGGTAGGTTGATAGCCGAATATGTTTTGACTGTACAAACCGACAGAGTAGAAAGTTTTTTATTCAAAAATGCTGAAGAAAGATATCTTGACTTTATCAAGCACAATAAGGATATTATTAATAGAATTAGTATCTCTCATTTAGCATCTCTTTTAGGTATAGAAAGGCAATCTTTAAGTAGAATTAGAAGTAAACTCGCTAAAAAGTAATTATGTCACAAATGTGACAGGTACTTATAAACTTAAATCTTCACCTTTGTTTCATCTAATTCTAAATAATATTATTACATGATTTCAAAGAAAGTAAATAATCAACTTATTTTAACACTGCATTTTCTGTTTTTTACACTAGTTATGTGTGGTCAAAACATCAATTCAACTGAGGTTTTAAATAAAAATATTCAGGAACAAACCAACATAATTTTTGATAGCCTAGTAAAAATACGTCAAGATTTCCATACTAATCCTGAAGCATCTGGAAAAGAAATAAGAACTTCAAAAAAAATTGTTGAATACTTATTATTATTAGGTTTAGAAGTAAAAAAAGGAATAGGTGGTTATGGTGTAGTAGGTATTTTGGATACAGGTAAAAAAGGAAAAAGTATTGCTTGGAGAGCAGATATGGATGCTGTTTCGGTTCATAATCATGATTTAAAAAATAATACATCAAACCATAGTACACCACAACATATTTGTGGACATGATGTTAATATGACCGTTGCGCTTGGCATTGCAAAAGTATTGGTGAGTCAAAAAAAGCAATTGGCAGGAAAAGTATACTTTATCTTCCAACCTGCTGAAGAATCTTATACTGGAGCAAAAGCAATGGTTGATGATGGGCTTTTTAATATCATTAAACCAGATGAAATTTATGGTTCACATATTGGTCCTATGCCTACAAATATAATCTCAACAAAACCTGAGTGGATGTTTGCTGATTATAAAACAGTTGCAATTTCTTTCAAGAATTCAAAGGAAAATGAAGCAATTATAGCATATAGTAAAAAAATTATTATGGAGCTTCAAAATGTGGCACCTGATAGTGACTTTTGGAAACCTGAGAATTTAGGAAACCCCAACATTGGACTTGCAAACCCTAATACTATATTTAAAGATTTTCTTTTTGTAAACCAAGAAAGCTTAAATGTGGAAAAAACCGATAAAAAAGTAACAATTTCAGCATATTTTGGAGCAAGTACAAAGGAAAAAATCAACTCAGTAATACCTCAATTAAAAGAAAAAATCAACCATTCAAAGCATAAACAAGAATTAATTGATATTGTTTATTCTTATGAACGAGCAAATCTATATAATGATAAAAAGCTTACCGAAGAATCTCTAGCCCATATCTCTAAAACTTTCGGTGTAGAAAATATCATATTGTTATACGGAGAAATGCCAGATTATCGAGGAGATGATTTCGCTTATTTCCAAGAACATGTACCAGGTGTTTATTTTTATTTAGGAGGTTCAAATTTCGAAAAAGGGATTGTCTCAATGCCACATATGCCTAATTTTAAAATTGACGAAAATTGTATCAAAACTGGTGTTAACTACTTTTCTTCATTGATAATAGAAAGACTTTTTAATTAAAGATAAAGAAAGCTAGTTGCTAAAACCTTATATAAAAATAGCGGTTAAGAGCTAAATTTAAAAGTCGGTTCTTTTCTGCTATCTTTGTTTTAAACCTGAAAATTAGCACATATAAATCTGCAACTTTTCATATACAAACCGTTGCCATACATTTTGACCCGTCCTGAATAAAGGCTACATAATTTTAAACATTATGTACAAAAACGACAAAGTAATCAGACGGTATTCAGAACCCTTTAAATTAAAAATTTTAGACGAACTTACCACCGGAAAGTTAAACAAGTATCAACTAGGCAAACTCTATGGTATTGCTCCCACAACCATTAATGAATGGATTAGGAAGTACAACCGTAAAGATCTCATGAACACTAGAATTAAAGTGGAAACTAAAGACGAAATAACACGTATTAAAGCACTTCAAAAGGAAATCAAACAACTAAAACAACTCTTACTTAAAAAGGATTTAGATGCTTTGGTGTTGGACTCCTATCTGGAAGTAGCAGCAGAACAGCTAGGTTATAAATCTGTAACCGAACTAAAAAAAAAGCTAAATATCTAGCCTTAGTTAAAGCTAAACAAAAGTCTAAGGGATTTGCTTCTTTAAATACTATAACTCATTGTTTTGGATTAAAACGTGATGCCTATTACAAGTATAAAAATAGAGCTGATGAGCGTTTAAACCTAGAACAACAGATTATTCAAATAGTACTAAAAAGACGCAGATCCCTGCCCAGAGAAGGCGTGCGTAAACTTATAAAATCGTTAGATGATGAGTTTATTAAAGCCAACATTAAAGTTGGTAGAGATACTTTATTCAATGTCCTTAGAAAACATAATATGCTTACTCTTAGAAAGAAATATAGCTCGAAAACGACCAATTCGTTGCACAGGTTCTATAAGTACAAAAACATCATTAAAGATGTTATGATCAATAGACCCAACCAAGTCTGGGTAAGCGATATCACATACATCAGAACCCTGAAAGGATTTTGCTATCTAGCACTTATTACAGATATGTATTCCCGTAAAATCGTCGGTTATGATCTCAGTGATAGCCTGGAACTAAAAGGTTGTGTGAGAGCTTTAAACAAAGCTCTGTACCAAGCAAAAAATACTGAAAATCTAATACATCATTCAGACAGAGGAATACAGTATTGCAGTAATCTATACACACAAATCCTTAAAAGAAATAGAATAGATATTAGCATGACACAGGAAAATCATTGCTATGAAAACGCCATGGCAGAACGCGTTAATGGCATTCTTAAAGATGAGTTTTATCTTGATCAAACCTTTACTGATGTGGCTCACGCCAAAAGGACTACAAAAAATGCTATTAATTTATACAATCAAATAAGATTACATTTATCTTTAGACTTTAAAACACCTAATATGGTATATTTAAAAACAGCGTAAATCATTTTTTAACCTGTAGCCATATTTCAGGACAAGACATTTGGTACGTTAAACAAAC
>CANKYF010000024.1 GCA_947487895.1 uncultured Flavobacteriaceae bacterium | reverse complement strand
CAATCTACAAGGTTAGAAACTAATTTAGTGTAAACACCTAATCTTTAACTTGTGTAAACTATGTATCTTAACGAACAGCTAAAAAAACCGAACCGAATTGAAATACACACTTCTGATTTTAATATTGACCTTAACTTCGCTGAATACTTTCGGACAAAATACTGACCGAACTTATTTAAGACACGACCATAATTATAATACAACATACTCATACGGAATCACGGAAATAACGATTCATTCGGACTCTACTTTCACTTGGAAAAGTTGGAACTTAAATAATAAAAAAGAATGGAAAACCTACAAAGAATACGAACCTGAAATCAGTAATGGAAAAATAACTCGGAATGGAGAATA
Source organism: uncultured Flavobacteriaceae bacterium (assembly GCA_947487895.1). Lineage (GTDB taxonomy): Bacteria > Bacteroidota > Bacteroidia > Flavobacteriales > Flavobacteriaceae > Seonamhaeicola. The sequence goes on along the minus strand of CANKYF010000024.1, from coordinate 6,356 downwards.
TTATATCCTGACTGAATATCGGAATGGAAATAAAACAGACTTTAATTGGACAGTAAAATTTAATGACAAGCGACTGAATTTTTACTATCCAAATAAAAATGAGAAATTAAAAATAAGTGCTAAATATAAACGGATTTGATAAAGCCAAATCAAAGCCAGCGTACAACAATGGCTATAATTCATTGCGGTTGAATTCCTAATCGGAATTCAACGCTTATTTGCTATCTTTCGGCTACGGCGGAAAGAATCCTGCGGATTTTTCCGCAACGAAATCATAGCCGAGACCGTTGGCAATAATTTGAACACAACTAAATGAAATCTATTTATATTTTAATAATCATTCTTTTTTCTTTCACTTGTTGTAAAGGACAAGACAAAATCGTTTTTGATATTCAAGAAGTTTTTCTTCAAAAAAGTGAAATCAAAAAACATAAATCTGATTTTACAAAAAAAGACGAGCCTTTTTATGAAGATGAAAATTATATTGTGAATAAAAGTTGTAGTGGTGAATGGGGAGGTTCAATTATTTTTAAAAGCAAAAAAAGCGGAATTGAATATTCTTGTGCAGCAGCTTGTCCTGTATCCATAAATCTTATAAATGGAAAATACATTGTTACAAATTCACTTGCTCATTTAAGCGGTTCATCTGATATAATTGAAATTGAAAATCCTGTATTAATGTCAGTTTTTAAAATGCCAGAACCCAGAGAAATAAAAAATGGAATTAAGCAATACTATATTGGAGATACAGAAAGTAAATCAAAAAAAGGAGTAAAAGAAATTTGGAATGGTTTCGGAGTTTTAACTTTAGCAAGTTTTCAATTTAAAGAAGAATTGTATCATATAATTTCGAAAAATGGAAAAACATTTTTAGCCACTATTGAAAAAAATGAACTAAAGATTATAAATCAAATTTCTAAAGAACGAATTTGGGATTATGACCCAGAAACTTTCAAAGATGTAAAAGGGAATTTAATTGTATTTTTCAATAATCACAGTACTAATGGATATATTGAAATTACAGGAAATAAAATAAAAATAACAAGAACGAAATAAAAAACTATTGCCAACACCGTATAAAATTAATTGCTAGTTATAGTCTACTTACGAAAGTCCTCGCGGACTTTCTATCTGTGATTTATTTGCTAACTTTAGTGCTTAAAACACGCAACTAATCTTACACAAACACGTTGTAACCAATGAGCGAAAAAAATAATGAGTAAAGAAGATTGGTATAGAAATAGAATATGGAACGACCAAATTGAATCTGAATTTGAAGCTCGTTTAAAACGTTCTCGTGGGAATTACCACAAAGCTCAATATTTAAGAATTCAGGCTAGTTATTTATTGAACTCTGACATAAAAACTCTTCAAGAAAAGGGAATAGAATATATGGAAAGAGTTATTAGCAATTACCCTGAAGAAAAATCAAGCACTATTTTCGGAAATGAGCAATTAGGAGATTACTACCTAAAGAACAATTCTTACAATAAAGCAGAAAAACACTTTCGAATTGTAGTTGAACATTATTACTCAAAAAATAGAAGCGGGACAACTGGACTAGCTGATTTGAAATTATGTCAAGTAATTCTTGAATCAGAGCAATCGGAAAAATATGACGATGCTTATGAAATAGCGACTGTAAGATTTGACAAAACAGGTGGAGACTTAATGATGAATAGTGACAAATTCTATTATGCTGACTTAATGGCTAATTTATGTCACAAATTGGACAGAAAAGAAGAAGCCTCTGAATTCGCTATTTCCGCATTAGAACTATCAAAAATTACTGAACCTCAATTTAATCGACATAAAACTGTAGGATTAATTAAAGCTAAATCTGAACAGCTAAACAGGTTAGAAAGAATAAAAGAAAAGAAATCACTGGTTACAACAACAGCTATAAATAATAGCGGTTTAGGTGCCAAATTGAAAAATATGTTTAAAAAATAAAGGTTTAAGTATTCTGAAAAGTAAGTGCATATAAATCCGCTACTATTCATAGCTAAACCGTTAGCATTAATTTAAGAAAATGAACAAATTCCTTACAATATTTTTCCTTACAATATCCTGTTTGACTTTTGGACAAGCAGAACAAAGTATATATAATCAAGATAAGGAAACTGTTCTCCAATATTTTCGGTCAGAAACAATAGATGGAAAACTTGATTTTGAGTTGAAAATGAAAGATGATGAAGCACCATTCTATCGTGTTGGAAACATTTTATATAATAGAAAGGATTTTGGAATTTTACTTTGGGCTCAAGCTATTAAACAAACGGAAAAGCTTTCTATGAAAGAATCCGTCAAGTTATGGGAAGAAATAAAACAACGAAAACTAACTAAACCAGAAAAACGAGCTTTCAAAAAAGGGTTCAGTATGGAATTAGAAAAACCAAAAACACCCAAACAATCAGAATCAAAATTTGACTCTGATTTTATAGATTATGTAAAAGCTAAATGGAACGGACAGAAATTTGAAAAAGCGGAATTACCAAAATTTAATGAAATAAATGAATTTTATACGCAATTAGCAAAACGAAATGAGGAAATACTTTCTGACAAGTTTCTTAAAGTTCCGAGTTTAGACCTCTTATTTGCACATTATCTTGACTTAAAGCTAAAATGGAATTCTTTCAATCGTGGAACTGATAAACTTTCTGTTGAACAAGTAATATCAAAAACTTTAGAAGAAAATCCTGAAAAGAATGAAATGCTTGCATTTTATTACAAAACAATTTTCGCAAGTGTTTTAAACAATCAAAGAAATATAGAACCTTATGATAAGAATATTGATTTTGATAACCTTAAGTTAGATAATCAAGAAAGTGCAATATTATTTTTATGTGCAATGAGACATTTAGGCAATCAAATGTCTGGATATTCATCTACAAATTTTCCTGACAACTGTTTTCGTGCTGATTTATTTTTAGCAAAAATGCCAAAGTTTAACGGAAAATTATATTATGAATTTGATTTACCAGAGTTTATTGATTTTCTAATTAAAATAGACAAAAGATATCCGAAAGTTAGTTTCAAACAAAGGTTTATCCCTGAATTTGAAAAAGCAAAAGCGGATTATATGAAATGTGTAAATAATAAAAACTAATGCTAACACGGTGTATAAAACATAGCTAATAAGTTCTAAATCAAAAGGTCTGTGTATATTTAGAAAGTCCGCCAAATTTTTAATTTGGCTTTTATGAAAAGAAGTTAAAACCAAAATATAAAAATTCGGCTCTGTGTTAATCCGGAATGTTAGTGTCTTTTTTGCACGCTACGTTTCATACACAAGTCCGTTGTAAGTAATGCGAAAAAACATTTAGTAAAGAATGACAAACATATATAATAGAAGAGATTTTGGTTTTACTATAATTTCTCGATTTGAAGAAGTATATAGAAGTTGCTTAATTTTAAAGTTAAGCACAAAGTTTTCTGATTATCAAGAAGGTATTCCGTCTGGAATTGTTACCAAAATAAATGAAAAATCTTCTATTTTATATTGGGACAATGCAGAAGAATTTTTTGAAAATTCTGACTTCCCAGATTTGTTAGAAACATCAATTTACAAGGATAATTTTAAAGACATATTTGGAGATAAAATAAGAAAAGAAGATTTAATTCTAATGATGACAAATCTTTATGGTTTGAGATGTAAAATTGCACACGTAAAAGGTTTTTTCACATCTATAGATTTAGACAAGTTAATTGACCTAGTCAGTCAAGTCTCTGTTTTTATTGACACCTACAGTACTCTTAGTAATCTGATTACCGAAATAGAGCAAAATCCTGAAAAAGTTGCCATAAAAGTTCCATTAGACTTCAATATGGATTTTCTGGAAACTAATGGCATTACTAATAATTTACCAACACCAGACTATGAATATGAAGGGGGTTTTGTTGGTCGTGATGATGATATTAAAGAAATAATTAAATACTTACAACGAGAAAAGTTTAATGTAGTTACAATTACTGGTGCAGGTGGAGTTGGAAAAACTTCGTTAGCTCTAAAAGTTATACAAGAAATTACTCAAAGACCAAATGCCGATAAATATGATGCTATAATTTGGCTTAGTGCAAAAGAAGATAAACTTTCACCATTTGGTATTCAAGATATTGAACCCGATTTTAAAAGTTATGAGGAATTATTAGATACAATTATTAATGTTTTGGGCTTTGGTATTAAATCTACTGAAGATACTAGTACAGTTGAATCTAAAGAACATACAGTATCAACATTATTTGATATAGTGGATAGTATACTAATTGTAATAGACAATTTAGAAACCGTAACCGACGAGCGAATTTTAAATTTTATTATTGATGCACCTGTAAAAGCTAAATTCCTAATTACTAGCCGAAAAGGTCTTGGGCAAGTAGAAAGAAGATATGAGCTAAAACAACTTAAAGAAAAAGAAGCTGTTTATCTTTTTAGACAATTATCAAAAGACAAGCAAATCACAAGTCTAATAAGGTTAGAAAATGATTTAATCAAAAAGTATGTAAATAAGGTTTCAAATTATCCTTTAGCAATTAAATGGGTTATTGGTCAAGTCGCTAGAGGACGTGAAATTAATAAAGTGATTGACTCGATAGATGATGCTACAGGAGATATTTCTAAATTCTGTTTTGAACAAATATTTGGAATGTTAAACGATGATACAAAAGGTATATTATTTGCCTTGTGCTGTTTTGAAGAACCACCTACTTCTAGTTTGTTGAGATATGTAGTTGATATTGACAATACCACTTTTGATGATTGTATTGAAGAGTTAATACTAGTATCACTAATTATACCAGAGCAGTTTAAGAACGAATTAAATGAGATAGCAAGTAAGTATTATATTTTACCATTAACAAAGGGATATATTAGACAGCAATTAAATCAAAATACTGGTTTAAGAGAAAACATATTACAAAGATTAGCAGAAGTTGAAGGAACTATAACTGCAACTGAACAAGCAAAAAGGGAATATCGTTTTAGTTTACATAACCTTGGAGCAATTTCAGAGGAGGAAAAAATTTCAGCAATCTTTACACAAACTGCTTTTCAAAAATATCAAGCTGGACTTTATGATGATGCAGTAGATAATTACAGAAAGGCGGTCGAAGTTGCGCCACGATTCTCTTCTGTTTACCGTAATTGGGCAGTTATGGAATCTTATGAAAATCATCTTTTTGAGGCAGACCAACTTATGCAAAAGGCTTCCGAATTAAATTCGGATGACCCTCAAATTTGGTTATTATGGGGAAATATTAAAAGAAAAGCGAATAAATTGCTTGAAGCTGATGAAAAATATAAAGTTGCTTTTTCTTTAACACCTGATAATCCAATAATTTTAAATGCCTATGGGCAAACTAGAGGTCGTTTGGGTGATTACGAAACAGCTCTAGATTTATTATATTCTGCACTTACTATCGATGGTGATTTTAAGTCAAAAAAACACGAGATAATAAATAGAACAAGCATAGCAGAAACTCTTTTAGCTTGGTCAGAAGTTCTTCTAAGAGATAGAAATTTTAAGAAATCTAAAGAAAATTTATTTAAGGCTGTTGAAGAATGTGAATTAGCATTGCAGATTGACCCAAATGATGAGAAAAGCTTAGGAATATTTAGTAAATCTCAATATAAAATCGGACGATTCTATGTAGCTGTCGATGAATTGGTAGAAGCTAAGAAATACTTTTATAAATGTGTAAATAATGAAGCCAAAGGATTTGGAGTAGCACGATACAAACTAAAAAGTTCAATAGAGCTATCAAAACTATTGTTAAAATTCAATGAGTATGAGGAAGTAAAATCGATTTTGGAAAATGCTCAATTAGGTAACGAAAATATTGTCCGAAGGTATCCAGAAATATTAGATGAAATAAATACACTATTAGAAAAAGTAGGAGCAGAAACTACCTTTATTATAGGTAAAATATCATATGTTAATACAGTATCTGATTATTTAATAATTCAAGATGAGGATGATTCTGAGAAAACATTTATTGCTGGAAAAGTAGATTTTATACCAGTTTTAAACTCTCTTTCTCAAGATATGAGAGGTCTAAAAGTTCGATTTTATCCAAAAGTGTTTGTACGTGGTGGAAAAGAAAAAAGTGAAGCGAAAAACATTAAAATTATTGCTTAAAGCACTACTTACAACAACGTATATAAAAAATAGCGGTTTTGGTGCTTAAACGAAAGATAATTAATAAAATAAAGGTCAGTTATAAACGGAAAAGTTAGTGCTTAAAAATCCGCTACTTTTCATATACAAGACCGTTGTACAACATTATGACCCGTCCTGAATAAAGGCTACATAATTTTAAACATTATGTACAAAAACGACAAAGTAATCAGACGGTAT
>CANKYF010000023.1 GCA_947487895.1 uncultured Flavobacteriaceae bacterium | reverse complement strand
CAAGGGCTAGTTTTTGTACATGGAATCGGTCTGTAACTTGTATAGCTTTAGGGAAACATTTTCTAGCAATGAGTTTCATAGAGTTAGCCATATCTAGTGTAATTTCCTTGACCTTATTTCTTTTAGTTCTGGGTATTTTAAGGAGTTGTTCTATGATAGGCTCTACCTTGGTGCCAGCAAGTATAGCTACAATAGCACCTTTTTTACCCTTAGCTTTTTTGTTGGTGATAATGGTATAGAGTTCACCCTTAGAAAGCGCTGTTTCATCAATAGATAGATATTTACCCATATTCTCAGGGAATATGAGCCACTCTTTGGCATGAGACTTGTCTTTCCAATCTTTAAATTCACTTAGATAGTCTCTATATTGTCTACTGAGTTTTTTGCCATTAACACCATAAAAGCTGCCAATGGTATGGCAATCATTGGGCTTAGTATTTATTAAGTACTTTTAAAAAAGCAGCGAACTCTACGGTCATACGAGTTCCCTGTGCTACTAGCTCCCAATCTCTTTGTACAATTTGCTTGGTGTTCTTGTTTAACCACCTACGACGTTTGATATGAAGAAATACCTTTTTGCCACGAACAGGAAAATCTTGTATGGTAATTTCTTTATGGAATCCATGAGAAATAATCATTGCAGACGAAAACTCTTTGGGGACATCCTTCTTCTCTTCAAAATACAAGTGAAGCACTTCTTTATTACTCTCGTGTTTGACAATATCAAAATGGGTGATTAATAGTTCTGGTAAAAGAACTTTCAATAAATCTATATATGAATCCAAAGACTTTTTTCTGCAAAAATATCATTCCTAATTAAATCCACACACAACTTTTGGGATTGATCCTGAAAAACATTGACTTATTAAAATAGTACAAAATAGTTAAAACGGGGTGATCCTATTATTACTCCGTTTTTTTTACAATTCATAGTAAAAAGAAGGTAGGTACAACAGTTAAAAATGGTCTGTAGTTTTAAGTATACCTGAACTAATGTTATAAATAGATTATTTTCTAAAAAATGAGGATATTTTCTTGGCAAACTCACTTAAAACAACAGACACCCCTTTTTTAGTATTAGGTGCATATTGTTTTCTATGATTGTCTTTATAATTATATTTATCTAAAATTGTAGCAACTTGCTGTTTATAAACTGCACCTTTTTTTGCATCTATCTGGAAAATAAAATTAGCGTAACCATCTATTTGCGCCAAGACATTTCCGCCATTATTCCAGGATTTCCCTTCTAAACCATCTTTTTCTATTTGAAATAATAAAGCTCTAAAGCGTTTTAAAGATGATTTAGAAATGTTAGCCTTTTCATTAACCACAACACCTGTTACTTCCTGTTTTGCATTACGCTTCATAACACGTAATTTTTCTGGATGTAATTTAAAGTTTTCGCTAGTAACTACTTTACGCGAATATTTAAGTAATGAGGTAATTTTAGGCAAACTATTTTTGTTACCTGAAAAGGTAATATCATCTACATACCTGGTATAATCAAATCCATATTTTTTAGCCAAGCCAGATAATCTAAAATCTAACTTTCTACATAAAATATTAGTAATTGCTGGACTACAAGGTGAGCCTTGAGGTAAAAAGCGTTCACCTCGTTGCGCATAATAATCTTCTCCTAATAAAGAGATATCTACTATTTTAGGTTCAGAACATAATAACGATAATATTGTTGCGACTTGATGTGAATAACCTAAAGAAAGAAAAACACCTTTAATTCGATTATAAGTTACCGAAGGAAAAAAGTTTTGAAAATCTTGATTAATAACTACTGCTTTACCAACATGCGGTATTGCATTTGTTTTTATAGATTTACCTATAATGCAACCATGCGCATTATCATGCACCGATACATTATTTAATATATACTCTAAAATCCAGTGTTGTGCTTTTTTTAGTTTAGGCATTGGTGCCGAAATTAAACGATAACCACCAGTCTTTTTTGGCATTTGAAATCGTTTATAATGACTAATTTTAGAATGCTTTCTCGAAAACGATAAAAATCGAAGTTCGCCAACTGGAATTCCCATTGCCGAAGCTAAATCTGCAGCATTATGTAATACAGGTAAATTTTGTGCTTTTAATTTAGCCTCGTTAGATCTTTGTTCGTTAAGACTTTTAGAATAGTTTACACCTACATAAATAATGTCTTTATTCTTTGTAGCTTTCCAATGTGCTGCTTTTTCTAAACGCTCATTTTCTCTTCTGGCTTTCGTTTCTTTTTGAGATTGCTTAGATGCTAGTTTTCGTTCCTTATGCCGCTTTTCTATATAAGCTTCAGGATTTTCTATGATGCGTTTTTCTTTAAGAAGTTCTTGAAGTTTTTTAGACAGTTCTGCTTCTTCTTTAAAAAAGGCATTAACACTTTCAAAATCTATTGCGCCTTCTTTCCAAAAGCCCAAACGTTTCATTTCTGAAAGGATATATTCTTGTTTAGAAGACTCTTTTATTTTATCATAAATTTCTTGTCTTCTTTCCGTAGAATTTCTCATATAATAAAAAAGGTAGCGATAAGATGTATTTTGTATGCCCTTCGTACGATTCTCAAGACTGAATTGAACAACTCCAGTGAAATACGTACTAGTGTATTATTTCACTTCGCAGAAGTCTAACCGGAAATAGTACACTAGTACGTATTTCACAAGTTAAGTTCGAGTCAGTGACGCGTTCGGTATCTGTTAGCAAGATTGGCGATCCACCAATCAAAATGCAAGGTTTTTATCTTATCACTACCATGGGTTTAAATATAATATTATTTTTTATCAAAAGTGATTCTTGTTGCCAATATATGTTCACAAGGCCCCTTTGTCATTTTATTCATATAATAGTAACTGCAAGTACAATTTGCATCAGTGATTTTTAGGTCTTTATCTATAATCACTAGTGTTTTATAAGTATCGCTTACTGTACTTGTTAATGCTATTTTATCTTTTTGTTCTTTTATTTTTAAATCGGTAACAGCATTTTGCTGCATTAATTTATATGCCTCTTTATCTGTTTCACTAGAAAAACGTAGAGATTCTATATCTATCCCTTCTCTTTTTAATTCGCGTATACGATAAACTTTATTCTTTAAATCGTAAATTACTTTTCCTGCTTGCGTAAACGTTTCTAATGATTTATTGATAACAGATGTATCCAATCCCATTGTTTTAGCAATATCTACCTCGCTTGAAAACCAGTTTTTTCGCAATTCTAAATACACACTTTGCATTGTGGTTGCTGGTACTTGTCCTCTTGGGGCTAATAGGTCTAACTGACTAGATTGTGTCCAATCGTTTGCGGTCCATCCAGAAAGTCCTAATGTAAAATACATTTCGTTAGTTAGATGCGCTGTATAAAATGATGGCATTCCCGTTCCTAAAAGGTTAACTGTAAAAGTGTTTGTTATAGGCAATAAACGTTCTAGGAGTAAAATTCTTCTTCGCCCCCAAACTCTAATTTCTTCTGCAGTGTCTCCTTTGTATATGGATTGTTTACAAATCACTTCTATGTTCCAAGGTTCAAAAATAGCTACTATTGGCTCTCCTGGAGTTAATTTATATTTTATAGAGCGTGGACTTTTACGTTCTTTATTTCGTTTTAATACACTTATAAAGTTGGCAATATCTATGGCTTGTAAATTAAAAGATACTTTATTAGATGTCATTGCTGTACTCACCTGAAGAAAGCCTCGCACCCAACTGTCTGGTAAATCTATTTTTACTTCTCTATAGGCTTCTTCTCCTGTTGTTTTTACATCAAATCCTCTAGGGTCGATTTTAAAATCGGTTTCTTTATAGGTTCTTATTTTTTGAAACTCTTCATACAATTTCTTCGAATAATCGATATTGGTTGTTCCGCACTTAAAATCACTAATATTGTTAAAAACATCATAACCACACGACAATTTTCCATAAACAGATTCGTCTTTACTAAAGCATTCAAAAAACACTTGGTCTGGATGCACAGTAATTACAGGATCTAAAACAAACCAAGCGGCATAATCTCTTGTATATAAATAATTAAAATATTTACGTTGTGCCTTGTAGTAAGGCTTCATAATAACATCTCGGTCTTTACGTAGACCTTCTAATTTAGAACGAACGTTATGTATTTCGGTTTGTATTTTTGATAGATCTGAACTGGCTTCAGACATCCATAATTCTTCTTGACTTTTTAACCATGCTAAATATTCAGAATTATCCTTTGGTTGAAAATTAAAATCGGCAACCACCACATGGTGTAATGCAGAAATAGCCTCTCTAAATGGTATTTTTTTATCTAAAGTTCCAACAAAAAATGTAGGTTCTCGCAAAACGTCTGGTGCAAAACTAACATCGGTTGCAGACACACCATTACTTACGGCACTTGTACCACCATATTTATAATTAAACTGCATATATTAATTTTGTTTTATTAATAATGGAACTTCAATTTCTGGAAATGTTTCTGCAATGGTTAACAATAAATCTATGTTATTACTATTGTCTATCATTGTGTTTGTTCCTAGAATACTTTTTACTAATCTTACCGTCATTTCAGCTACGGTTTTATCTTTTACTGCTTCTGTTTCTAAAAACTTATAAATTCGTGTTTTTGTAACTCTATCTGTGTTTATATTAAACAAACTTGTTTTAAAAAATGATTCTAATTTTAGTATAACTGCTGTATTACCTTTTGCATAATTATCTAAATAATTGGTTACAAAAAACTGCATTGCTTTTGTTGGATGTTCTTGTAGCTTTAGTAATAAAGGCAAGCCTTTATCTTCACTAAAATGCTGTGTTATCATTTTACGTCCAAAATGTTGTACTTCTGTTTTGGTATGGTCGCAAGCATAAAGTAAAACATCTACTGTCCAATTTTCAGGTTTAATATATTTTTCGAAATAAGTACAGCCCCAAGTGATAATATCTTCCCAAGTAGAATTAAATAGTAATAAGGCGTCTTCTAATGCATTATTAACATTACTTGTATTCTTTTCAAAATGCAATCTTAATTTCTCTCTAATAGTAAACACATCACAATGTGCTAACCGTATAATTGTTTTTATAGATAGTTTATCAAGGTTTATTTTGTCTTCAAATAAAGGTCTCCCTAATTTTTGGGCATATTCGTATTTAGATAATACTAAACCAAAAATGTACTCTTGGGAAATATCACTTAAATGATGTTTATAGTTATTACTTAAAAGATCATAACAATTTTTATGTAAGCCTTCATAGGTTTCTGCTTCTTCAATAGCTACTAATAAAGCTTTAAATAGATTGTTTTTAAAATTAGTATCTAGTGTTATTAATTTTTCAACTGTTGGTTGAATGGCTTCTCGCACTTCACCATACTCAGAAAAACAGAAGGTACTTATTTTCTGATGGTTTTCTAATAAAAAGTCTTCTGGAAAATGAGATAATAATTCTATTCCTACTTTTCTTAACGGTGCTTCTTCCGAATTTATATAAGCGTCAATAGACTCTTTAAATAATTGATAGGTTGGTATAGTATTTTGCTTCGCTAAATTTGCTGCAAACAATTTGTTTATATTATTCGAATTAGAGAGTTGTTGTATTTTTTCTTCGGAAACGGTACTTAGTAATTTACCAAAATAGGTATTTCCTATTAAATCATTTACTTCAATAAGATACTCGTGTGCAAAGGCTGAAGGTGTTACGAATAATGGTTCTAATGTTTCTATTGCTAATAGCTTATTATACTTTACTTGTTCTACGTAAATTCCTTTTATGTGGTTAATTACTTCTATTTTACCTGTTAATAATAACTGTGCAATAAAATTAGAATTAGCAAAATAGTCCTCTTCATATATATTTAACCATTTTACCCCTAAGGCATTTGCTTTTTCGTTATTAGATTTAAGCAATTCTAAAATAATGGCATCTTCTGGTTTTGTTGAAACATATTTTACTTCAACAATATGTAGTATAACGTCTAATACTTTAGGGTGGTAATGTGCTACTAATTGACTTAATGTATTGGTATCTATCCTTTCTAAAAAATGGTTGTTTTCTTTTACTATACGTAAAGCAAATTGAATAGCAATATCACTTTTGGATTGTATTAATATAGCAAGGACTTCTTCTTGTTTAGTATTCCATAAATCTTGTAAAATTTCTTCTCTAGAATTATCCTTACTTTCATTTTCTCTTTCTATATAAAACCATTTATTATTTTGGTTTTGTAATCTAGACGAGTTGCCATAAACAATATACATAAGCGCTAAAAAATCGTGGTACTTAGGAAAACATCTTTTCTCTGTATCGTAACGCCTTGTATCTGTATTATAATTATAATAATATTGTATGTCTTCTTTTCTCTTATCTAGCGAATCATCAAGTGCTATTAACAATGTCGTAGCAAATGTTATATAACTCTCTTTGTTAGCTTCACTTAATTCGTACACATATTTATATGTAGTTTTATTAAAATAGGCTTTTGTTTTCTTAGAAAAGGCTATCGATGGATTTGCTTTTTGTTTTTCTTCATAAGCAGTAGACCATGTATTATTTATATATAAATATTCTGAAGTATAACCTGGGTTACTTATTGCTATTCGTTTAGAAACCAATGCCGAGAATTTCACATCTCCAATAAGGTGTGCAGCTCTATATATATAGCGTATAGATTTAAAAGTATTTACTTTTAACGGTGCTTTTTCTATAAAAGCGTAAAGTTGTTTTCTAAATACTTCATTATTCGTTGAGATGATATAAGTGTAATATAATACAGAAGCATCAATGCCTTTATCTTTTAATAAATACACTGCCAAGGCATTAAAATACTCTTGACTTGTATTTGTAAGATTTTGTAGTTCTTCCGGTAATTGATGAGTCGCTTCACTAATTATTTGAGCTTGTTTTCCTTCACTACCAAATTTTAAATTGTAGGCTGCCGCAATACGTCCTACTTTATTTTTAAACCCTGAAGCACTAAATACATTGTAAACTTTTTCAGTTTCTGATGCTTCATTAAACACCGCTAATGCATAGATAGCCGCATACTGTTCAAAGACATCGTTAGAGTTTATAAAATGCTTTATTAAGGGGGTTGCTTTTGTTATCTTTAAATAAAATGCTCTCCATATTATCCTAGAAACTTTCCAATCTCTTGTATAAACACCGTCTATAGCCTCTTTTAAATACTTTAAAATAGTGTCTTCTCTTACTGTATTTACATTTCTAGATTTTGGTATACTATTTGTTTCCTGCTGATTAACTGTAGCATATTCGGTATAGCCTTTTTTCTCTTTACTTAATATAAGGTTATTAAATACTTTTATGGCTTCATCGTAAGGTACAGGAAATACTGTTTTAGTACCTTCTCTTAAGTTAGCTCCTCTTCTACCATATCTAAAATTAACGATGTATAATTCTTGCCCTGATTCACATAAATCAACTTCATAGACTTTATCTGATCTACCTTCTGAAAAGTAAAACTTTTTTTGCTGTAGTATTTTCAATTACATAACTATTTGTAAGTAAATATAATCAAAATGATAAAATTCTATCAAAAACAGACTTTAAAATTCAAAACATAAAATTGAATTACGATTAACTCTCTGAAAATCAAAATAAATTAACACACCAAAAAGAAATCCCCATGAGTATAAACAAAAAAAATCCCGATTCTAAAAAGAATCGGGATACAAAAAAGGCAACGACCTACTCTCCCACAATTGTAGTACCATCGGCGCTAATGGGCTTAACTTCTCTGTTCGGAATG
>CANKYF010000022.1 GCA_947487895.1 uncultured Flavobacteriaceae bacterium | reverse complement strand
TCTTCTAATCTAGCTTTTTCTTCTGCTTCAGCTTTTAACCTTGCTGCTTCTCTAGCCTGTGCTTCACGCTCTTGTTGTGTTAACGCTTCTGCTTTACGCTGTTCTTCTTCTAATCTAGCTTTTTCTTCAGCTTCAGCTTTTAACCTTGCTGCTTCTCTAGCCTGTGCTTCACGCTCTTGTCTTTCTTGTATTATTCGTGCTTGCTCCTCTTCTTTAGCCTTTATTCTTGCTTCTGTAGCAATACGTTTTTCTTCGGCAATTCGTGCTCTTTCAGCTGCATCAACTTTTGGTTTACGATTAGCCACAGTACTTTTTCTTCTCTTAGGTGTAAACACAGATTTATCTTCATCATCATCTCCACTATATAGATATCGAGCATTATTTTTAAACCTATAAGCTAATGTAAATTCATGTGAACTTCCAAGACCTGAAAGTTCTCCTATAGATTGTTCATAATTATACTCAAAAGCTATATTGCTACTTACATTAAGACCAATACCAGCTGAGGCTCCAAACAAAGTATTATACCCTAATTGTCCCCACAAACCTTTTGGAATTGACAGTACAGCTAAGCCTGAAATTACCGTAGTTTCTTTTTTGAACTCAGATACTATTAATGTAGAAAACTTACTTTCTCCTAAAAATCCACCTCTATCCATATAACCTGTATACATTGCATGAGCTTGTACACTTTGCTCTGGATTTTCTTCTAGCATTTTTGATGTATTTAGGTTATAAGCCACCAAATTGTTTACTGAAAGTCCGAAATCAAGAAAACCTGTTCCATAATTAATTCCTGGGTTTACTGATAATAAAAAATGATTAGGAATATTTGCTAAAGCTGGATCTGAAAAGTTTGTAATTATTTTACCTTCATTAATACCACTTTGATAAGCGGCTACATTTAATCCAAAAGTGAAGTTACTATCTCTATTTATTACTGCATTATAGGCAAAGTTTAAAACCCCACCAAATGTTGTTAAAACACCATTATTTTGTTGAAACAAACCTACACCTGCACCAATATTTTCTCTTAATCTTCCTGCAAAACTAAAAAGATACGTTTCGGGCGCATCATCAAATTGTAAAAATTGCTTTTTATTTGTAAAACTTACATATTTATTCTGCTCTCTAACAAAACTAAAGGTTGGGTTTATTACATACCTATTAAATTTATAAGAATTTCGAACAGGTAAATCGTATGTAGTCACACCATTATCTTGAGAGAAAGTTAATTGTACAAAGCACAAAAACAGAAGTATATATAGCAATTTTTTATTCATGTCATTTTATAACGGTAATCGTTCCTTTACGCGCTGGCTGATTTTGAGGAGTTATTATGTAGAAAAATACAGGGTTAACATCTTTAAAACTTGCATCTAAAGGCCAGTTGTTTTGATATTCTGTGGTATTAAGAACTATGGTCCCTTGAGAGTTAATTATCAGGACCTGAGTATTAGTACCACTAGTGTATTCTTGAGGGATAACCCATGTATCATTTTCAGTATCTCCATTAGGACTGATTAAATTTGGGATATTTGTAACATCTGGAAATTGTTCAGATATATCAAATATATATTCTTTAGTAGAAGCACAAACAGCAGTTTGATTAATACTGACGCTATAATTACCGGATTCTATAACCTCATAATTATCTAGAGTAGCACCAGCAATAGGTTCATTATTTCTAAACCATTGAAAAGTTGGTGCCAAAGCATCTGTAGTTACTGTAACTAATAAGCTTTCACCTTCTTCTAATTTATAAGTTTCATTGGTATCAATATCAATAGAACTATTAAATCCAGTATTTTCTAATTTGATATTTGCTGTGGCGGAACATACTCCTAAACCTATTAGTACTGAGTAATCACCCTCTTCATTAGTTTCATACGATTGATTTGTAGCATTATTAATAATTTCACCATCTTTAAACCATTGGTAAGAATCACCGTTTATAGTACTTAATGTAGTTGGACCGTTTTCATGACAAAAAGGATTTCCTAATGAAGAATTAACAGATGCTTCAACTTCATCTGAAGAAGCTTCTGATACAATTACTCTATTTGAAAATGAATTAGATGTACAAGAACCATAATTAGTCTCTACAAAATATGTTCCTGGTGTAGACACCTCTAAACTATTACCTTCAGCAACAAAAACTGATGTTGTTGGTCCTGTTTCTCTAAACCAATTAAAGGTGAGGCTAGGATATTGTAAAGGTGAGTCATTTAATGGTCCTCCGGGATTGTCTATTGTTAACAAATAACTCTCGCCTGAACAAAATACAGCCGTTTCAATTAAGTTATTAATTGAAAATGGTGTGTCTTGTTGTTTGTAATACGCGGCAAATGCATCAGAATTAGAACTCATAGCTGCTGGAGCAGTACTTTTTATTCTAATTTTAAAATTCTCACCTGCAATATCAGTTGGTACAGAAAAAGTTAAAGTAGCTGGAGATGTTGTTACACTTCCTGCTACAGAAGTAAAAACTTCTATAGTATTAGAATCATCAAATAATTCTACAATAAACTGATTTGAATTATTTAAATTGTTCGCAGGTGAAAAACTAAAAGTTACATTATAAGTATTAAAAGATTCTCCTGCACAGGCTTTTGTAAATCCAAGATTAGGTTTGCCTATAGAAATTTGTGCATTTGCTTTTTGAAAGGTAAATGCACAAATTACTATTATAATAAGTATTAAATTCTTCATTTAATAACCGTAGTTTTTAATCATGCTTTTATCTTTTTAGAAGCATTTATTTAATCGTTTCCTATATTATTTGTAGCAATAATTTTATTAATTCTTAATCTAAAATCTGGTGTTCTCATTGTCTCTGTACTAATAAATGTTTCTGAGTTATTACTTTTTGAATAAACATTCAAAAACGACGCATTTCCATACCAGTTTTCTAAATCATCATTATTGCTATTATTTTCAACAAAAATATTTCCGTTACAGTTGTTAAAATACATACCTGTAAACTTAATTTTATCTAAATTTTCTTGATTGATTACAATGTTATAATCTAAAATAACGGCAGGGTTAAATCCAGATATTACACTTTTATTCATATCTAGGGTAGCTCCTTGCCCTATGAAGACCGCTTCATTAATTAAATTCATTTGCATATCAGATTTTAGACTTTTACTATCATTAAGTACCGTTATATTTTTTGCCATAACATTAGTACCTTCTTTAGAAAAATCTACTTCTTCTTTTCTATCATATGAAAGTATTTTTAAACAACTAGCGCCATCGCTACTAGAAGAGTAAGGAGAGCGTACAGCCAAAGAGTTGTTCAATGTACATTGTGTTCCAAAATTAAATTTAAAATCATTACTACTATTTCTATAAGAAATCGCTTTATTTAAAATCACACTACCTCCCCATATTTCAAAGCCATCACCAGCACAGTAGCTAACCATTACATTTTCTATAACTGTCTCATTACCCACACCTGCTAAAAGCAAACCATTTAGGTAGCCTATATTTCTTAACCTCATACCTGCATATTCAATTCTAACAAATTTTAATATCCCAGAGTTATTAGAAATATCTTCACCACCAAAATTCACATTACCATAGTTTGAACCACTTAAATTGTAATATAAATTAGCAACAGAACCGTTACCGAACTTATTTGATGGAGCATCTCCCAGTAGAACTATACCTCCCCAGTCGCCTGGTCGCTTTACACTTCTATTAGAGGAAAAAACAATTGGATCTGTTTCTGTTCCTTCTGCCATTATTTTTGCTCCTTTACTTACAGTTAATGAAGCTTTAGAATCTACATCTGCTAAAATAACCGTTCCAGGCTCTATTGTTAAGGTTGCATTGTTTGTTACAAAAACACTTCCAACAATGAGATAAGTATCTCTTTTAGATAGTTTAGTATCTTGAGTTATGTTACCTGTAATAATCTGTGTAGGTTCTCTGTATTTGTTTTGGCCAGGTTTAAATTCTGTCCAATTACTTAACCAATTAACATCTCCAAAAATTCCCTTTTCTTGCTGCGCATAAAAGTTTGTTGTAAATATTAAAATTAAGTAGGTAAAAATCTTAAAAGTTTTCATAATCAATAAATTAGGACGAGAGGTGATTTGGTTTTCTATTTTTAAATCAAATATACATTAAAAAATCTATGAAACACCAAATAATTCGATGAAATACATTATTTGAGAGTTAAATTATTACCATTCATCGATAAAAAATAGCATTACATGTTGAGACAAATAAAAAAAGAACAAAAATTTGTTCTTTTTTTACTTTATAAAATTTTGCTGTTTTTTTTTAATGGAACTCACCATATTGATATAAAGACTTTAGTATGTCTTCATAAAAGAGAATCGCAGAAATTAAGTCATCTGTATCCGAATAAGGTAATATTCGTTTTTGAAAAGCTTTATTTTTTAAAACAAATTCGTCTGTAGCTTCATGCTGCTCTTCTAAAGCTCTTTCATTATCTTTATCATTTGGAATACCAAGAGAACTCAAAGTTATTCCTGGTTTGGTAGCAAAGGCAATATATGGTAATGATTTTACCAATGCTTCTGTACGTTCGATATACAGCTTTAGCAGTTCTCCTTTGTTTTTTCTGTTTAAGTCATCTATGTTATGATATTTACTTATAGCTACATCAGCACTAATTATACTTTTGCCTTGTTGAGCAAAACTTACACCGGCTATTAGGAAGAAACCAAAACAAAGTAGGATTAATTTAGTTTTCATTTTATAAAATTTGAGATTTCAAAGTGCTAATTTATACTTTTTAACGTAAAAACCAACCATTTAATCGGGTTTTTTTAATATTTAATCTAAAAAAGGATGTTTTCTTACAAAATATAATACTTTTTATTGAATTTTAAAGCTTTTTGGGAAAAAAGTTTTTAAGGTTTTACCTAGATTTAAGTCTTTCCAGCTCAAAATATCAAACTCAATGACCACTACTCCACTAGTAGGCACATTAAATATTTTTTGGCTACCGTAAGTATTAACGAAATTAGTTATTGCATGATTGTGACCAAAAACCATTAAGCAACTTACCGTATCATCACATTCTTTTATTACCTTTAGTAAATTTCCACCCTCAAAATCATATAATTTGTGAATATACCCCACCAAATGAGGGTTTAAACCTAAATTTTCAATAAAAATTTCTGCTGTGGATTTAGCTCTTAAAGCATCACTAGATATTACTTTATCTATTTGAAAATTTTCTTCTTGTATGATACTAGAAATTAAATGGGCATCTGACACCCCTCTACTCTTTAAAGGTCGCTCATGATCTATTACATCATATTCCCATGAAGACTTAGCATGTCTAACAATTATAAGTTTTTTCATATATCGATTAAGCGTTGTTTTTTATCGACGAGAAGTTGTTTTTTTCGTTTAAATTCAATTATTTTGCTTTTTTATATAAATATATAACAGTATAAATCTAAATATCAAGAAATTAAACAGTAAAAATCGGTATTCGTCAAAAAACAGTTAAGGTCGATTAAATGTTGCAAAAATACTGTTAATCGAATTTATGAGTGATTTAGCATTTTTTTTTTAGTTCACAAGTGTTTCTCACTTCTTTTGCCTTACCTATTAAAACACAAAAAATTATGACCCCAAATCTAATTTCATATGTAAAACAGGTTTTGTTTTATAGTTACGATCCCTCTCTGTTTTTTCCCTCAAAAAATTTATTACTGTTTAATTTAAATATTAAATCTAAGTTGTTAGTTGTTTCTTGTTAGATTCGATTGCATCTTTTTGTATTATGCAGTATTTAAAAATACTAAAATAACTAAATCTTAAGGTGACTTTAAAATATTTAGACATGAAAAAATTATACCATATAAAAAATTGCATAGATAATCGCCTTTTTAAATGGATTGCATTTATCTTTTTACTGGTATTAAGTTTTAATACAACATATGGTCAGGTAAGAGTCCCTTTTTCACCAAGGGCATCTCAAACTACGCCTACTCAAACAATTTATAGTGTAAAAGGAGATTTTTCTATGATTGGTAATACTAATTTAACTTTAGCCAATTATAGTGATACTGGTACGAATAATGCAGAAATGATTTATGTTGATGTTGATAATGATTCAAACACATTTAACTCATCTTCAGCAACTTTAGAGTTATCAACAGAAAATGGAGCTATACCAGATTGTTCAAATATTATTTATGCAGGTTTATATTGGTTTGGAAGAGCTGATTCTAACACAGACAACAATTTAGATGGAGACAATAATCCTAATACGTTTCAGGTAACCAAAAATAATATTACAAAAAATTTCGACAAGCAAAAAGTTTATATTCAAGGTCCTTCAAGTTCAACTTATACGGAATTTACTGCTAATTCATCTGATATTTATTTTCCTGAGAATATAGATAGAAATATCTTTTCTGCTTATGCAGAAGTTACCGATTACGTTAGAGCTAACGGACTTGGAGAATATTTTGTTGCAGACATTGCTTTAAACGAAGGTACTATTGATATTACTGGATATTCTGGAGGCTGGGGTATGGTAGTTGTATATGAAAATTCAGTGATGCAATGGAGAGATATAACAGTATTTGACGGACATGCATTTGTTAGTAGTGCTAACTCAGACGTATACACTATTGACATTAATGGTTTTGAAGCTGCTCCCGCTGGCGATGTAAATTTAAAATTAGGTTTTATGGCTAGTGAAGGGGAATTAGGATGGACAGGAGATTTTTTTCAAATTGAAGTTCAAAATACCGATACATATCAAAACTTAGTTAGTAGTAGTGGAGATTTAAACAACTTTTTTACTTCAAGTATTCTAACTGGTGGTAACCAAAGAAATCCTAATTTAGTAAATAATACTGGTATTGATATTTTTACTATAGATGTGCCTAATACAGGCAATAGTCTAATTGCTAATTCTCAAAATAGTACATCTTTTAGATATGGTTCAAATATTAACGATGGCTACGCCATTTTCAATCTAACCTTTGCAGTAGATGCCTATGTACCAGAACCAGAAGTAATCATTTCAAACACTTCTATAAATGGTACTACACCAGGACCTACAAATAATGATTTAGAACCCGGAGAAAATGCAGGCTTTGAAATTGCCATAAGAAATACAGGAACAGAGGCTATTAATAATGCTATCTTAACTATTCCAATACCGCCTTCTATTGATCCAAATAATATTATAATAAATTCTAGTGTAAATCCTCCATTAACCACTACTAACGTACCTGTTTATGATTCAAACTCAGGGGCAATAGTGTGGGATTTAGAAACGTTACCTATCCCTACAGATCCTAACACAATTTTAGCAGAGTTAGGGTTCACTATCACAGTAACTACAGATTGTTCAATTTTAAATGCAAATAATTTTGATCCAACTGTACCTATTGGTGGAACTTTAAGTGGTACAGGAGCTATATCAAATGAAAGCTTTACTACAGATTTAATACAAGGCTATGAAAGTACAGGATTATGTACAGGTAACCCTATACCTACACCTATAATAATTGGTATAGATTACTTAACTTATGTTAACGTAGCTCCAGTTATAACTGCTCCAAATACAATAGATGTTGAGGGATGTGATGAAAATGATATTACAGCTCTATTAGCAAGGTATCCATACAGTACCTCAGAATCTTCAGATATTAAAGGTACTTATGTAACAACAGGATATACAGCTTTAGATAATGCTACTATAGTGAGTATTACTTATATAGATCAAGTAGTAGCAAACTCTAGTTGCCCGTTAGAAGTTATAAGAACATTTACAGCAACAGATGATTGTGGTAATACTGCAACTGCTCAACTAACTATTAGAGTTAATGATACTGTAGACCCTAGCATTTCAGGAGATATTGTAAGTACTACTATTGAAGGATGTACTATTGCTGATGTTACTGCTCCTGTAGATAA
>CANKYF010000021.1 GCA_947487895.1 uncultured Flavobacteriaceae bacterium | reverse complement strand
ATTTCTGTGAACTTCTACCTAACTTCTAAGGAAACCTTAGCCGTTTTGCGGGTGCAAATATACAACCCTTTTCTATTAACACAAGCCTTTTTTAAACTCTTTTTTATCTATTTCTTTTATCCCATCTTAAATCACTATAATACACCATCTTACACAACAAAGTTTTTTTAGCTTATTTATGAATCATACCTGGAGAACTAAAAACAATCTGCAAGTACCTAGATAATGATACTCTAAAATGACTCTAATGAATGTTGACAAAAAACAAATAATGGTTGATGCTATACCTATTATATATATGATAGCATCCTCTTAATATATAAATACAAAAACTTAAAGTCTATCTAGACTCATCAAAAACGACCTATTTAAGACTACTAAACCATATAGTTCTATTTACCTAAACAAAACTTATAGTCTATATTATAATAATGACTAGCTAACGCGTTAGCGATTGAGGCATTTGTTGAAGCTCTCCCGATGCTAAATCGAGAAGCGACTGCCGAAAGCGCGACCTGAGGCACGAGGGTAACGCACAAATAAAAATTATACATATATATATATTGTATGGATTTGTTTATATATTATCTTTGCGGCTGATTTTAATTTTATTTCATGATAGATATTACTTTACCTGATGGTAGTGTAAAAACGTTTGAGGAAAACGTTACACCAATGGATGTTGCTAAAAGTATTAGCGAAGGGTTAGCTAGAAATGTGATTTCGGCAAGTTTTAATGGTACAACTGTTGAAACCGTTACCCCTTTAACCACCAATGGCTCCTTGGTTTTATATACCTGGAGAGATGATGAGGGAAAAACAGCTTTTTGGCACTCTTCTGCTCACGTTTTGGCTCAGGCTATTGAAGAATTGTATCCTAGTTCTAAACTTACTATTGGTCCTGCTATTGAAAAAGGGTTTTATTATGATGTTGATTTTGGTGAACATGTAATATCTGAGAAAGATTTTAAGAGTATTGAAACTAAAATGCTTGAGATTGCTCGTGGAAAACACGATTTTAAAATGCGATCTGCCTCTAAGGCTGAAGCTTTAGAGCTTTATAAAGGTAATGCCTTTAAAACAGAACTTATTGAAAACTTAGAAGACGGCACTATTACATTTTGTGATCATAGTACGTTTACTGATTTATGTAGAGGTGGTCATATCCCGAATACTGGCATCATAAAAGCTGTTAAAGTACTAAGTGTAGCTGGTGCCTACTGGCGTGGTGACGAGAACAAACCACAATTAACACGTGTTTATGGTATTTCTTTCCCTAAACAGAAAGAACTTACCGAATATTTACATTTATTAGAGGAAGCTAAAAAACGTGACCATAGAAAACTTGGTAAGGAATTAGGATTATTTACTTTTTCACAAAGAGTTGGGCAAGGTTTACCTCTTTGGTTACCTAAAGGAGCGGCTTTACGTGATCGTTTAGAAAACTTTTTAAAAGTTGCTCAGAAAAAAGCAGGTTATGAAATGGTGGTCTCACCACATATTGGACAAAAAGAATTATATGTCACTTCTGGTCATTATGCTAAATACGGTGAGGATAGTTTTCAGCCTATTACCACTCCTAAAGATGATGAAGAGTTTTTATTAAAACCAATGAATTGTCCACACCATTGTGAAATTTATAATAGTTCTCAATGGAGTTATAAAGATTTACCTATACGTTACGCTGAATTTGGTACCGTATATAGATATGAACAAAGTGGAGAACTACATGGTTTAACCAGAGTAAGAGGTTTTACTCAGGATGATGCGCATTTATTTTGTATGCCAGATCAATTAGACGAAGAGTTTAAAAATGTAATTGATTTAGTTTTATATGTATTTGGTTCTTTAGGTTTTGAAAACTTTACAGCACAGGTTTCTGTAAGGGATCCTGAAAATCCAGACAAATATATTGGAGATGTAACAAATTGGGACAAAGCTGAACAAGCTATTATCAATGCAGCATCTGATAAAGGTTTAGATTATGTTATTGAAGAAGGGGAAGCTGCATTCTATGGCCCTAAGCTAGACTTTATGGTTAAAGATGCTTTAGGTAGACAATGGCAACTTGGTACTATTCAAGTAGACTATAACTTACCTGAACGTTTTGATTTGACATATAAAGGTAGTGATAATGAGTTACACCGTCCTGTTATGATACATAGAGCGCCTTTTGGAAGTATGGAGCGTTTTATAGCAATTTTACTTGAACATACTGGAGGTAATTTCCCGTTATGGTTAATGCCTACTCAGTGTATTATATTGTCTCTCAGTGAGAAATATGAAAAATACTCTGAAAAAGTTTTAAATTTGCTAGAAAATGACGAAATTCGCGCCCTTGTAGACCATAGAAATGAGACTATTGGTAAGAAAATTAGGGAAGCAGAAATGCAAAAACACCCTTTTATGCTTATTATTGGTGAACAAGAAGAAAAGGAAAATAAAGTAACTGTGCGTAGGCATGGTGGAGAAGATTTAGGCATGATGACCATTGAATCTTTCTCAAATATTATAAAAGAAGAGATAAGTAAAACGTTAAAACCGTTCTAAAAAAATAAAGTTTAATTAAAAATTTATAAGCCATAGCAATTAGAAGAAGAAGACAGCCTCAAAGAATTATTAAAGAGGACAAACACAGAATTAATTCTAAAATTACAGCACAAAAGTTACGCCTTGTTGGTGATAACGTAGAAGTAGGTATTTACACTAAAGGGGATGCCATGCGATTAGCTGATTCACAAGGTTTAGACCTTGTTGAAATCTCACCAAAAGCAGATCCGCCTGTTTGTAAAGTTATGGATTACAAAAAGTTTCTTTATGAGCAAAAGAAACGCGATAAAGCTTTAAAGGCTAAGGCTAGTAAAGTGGTAGTTAAGGAAATTAGATTTGGACCTCAAACTGATGACCATGATTATCAATTTAAAAAGAAACATGCTGAGAAGTTCTTAAAAGAAGGGGCAAAATTAAAAGCCTTTGTGTTTTTTAAAGGACGTTCTATTATATTTAAAGAACAAGGACAAATATTATTATTACGTTTAGCTCAAGACTTAGAGGAATATGGTAAGGTTGAACAAATGCCAAAACTTGAAGGTAAACGTATGACAATGTTTATTGCTCCTAAAAAAGATAAGAAATAATTTGAGATGCTGAAACAAGTTCAGCATGACAAAAAAATTAAGCGAAATAATTAAAACTAGGAGAAGAAATGCCTAAAATGAAAACAAAATCTAGTGCCAAAAAACGCTTTAAGTTAACAGGTACTGGTAAGATTAAAAGAAAGCACGCTTTTAAGAGTCATATATTGACTAAAAAATCTAAAAAGCGTAAGCTTGCGTTAACTCATGACACATTAGTGCATAAGGCTGACGAAAACAACATTAAAACAATGTTACGTTTAAAGTAATAACTGTTTTAATAGGTTAAAACAAATTATATAACCCTGGAGTTAGGCTCATTTGATTGACGATTGTAGATTTTATATTTACGATTTTAGAGAAAATACCAAAGTATCGATTATCGGTCGCCTACTACAAAAATTTTAAAATTATGCCAAGATCAGTAAATTCTGTAGCTAAAAGAGCTAGAAGAAAAAAGATTATTAAACAAGCAAAAGGTTACTTTGGAAGACGTAAAAACGTTTGGACAGTAGCTAAAAATGCGGTTGATAGAGCGATGCAATACTCGTACAGAGACCGTAAAAACAAAAAGAGAACCTTCCGTGCTTTATGGATTACTCGTATTAATGCGGGTGCTAGAGAACACGGATTATCTTATTCTCAATTTATGGGAAAATTAAAAGCTAATAATATTGAGTTAAACCGTAAGGTTTTAGCTGATTTAGCTATGAATAACCCTGAAGCTTTTAAAGCTGTAATTGATAAAGTAAAATAAGGCGCTTAGCCTATTGTAAAACATATATTTCGCTTAATAAAAAATCCGATTCTTAATTGAATCGGATTTTTTTATGTGGTAGTTTTTTCTGTTATTCTAATAAATAGTAGTATTCTTAACAATGAGCCTTTTTTTGAATAGCTCGAACCACGCGTATTGTTTTTTACAACTGTAACAATCATAAAATTCTAGGCTAAATAGTTTTAATTTTCTTTTGTCTTTTCCACATTTAGGGCAGTTTTTCATAGCTTTTGTTTTTTTGATGATTACTATCAAATATTATGCCAATGTTAAGGATAGATTAATTAATTCCCAAAAGCTGTAATCACTAAATTTCTACCACCTCCATAATCTCTGTGTTCACATAAATAGATGCCTTGCCATGTTCCTAAATTTAATGCACCATCAGTAATTGGTATTTGAACTGATGCTCCTAGTAAAGAGGATTTTATGTGTGCAGGCATATCATCTGGCCCTTCATGAGTATGTTTATAATACGGTGCGTTTTCAGGTACCATTTTATTAAAGTGACTTTCAAAATCTGTTCTAACTGTATAATCTGCATTTTCATTAATTATCAAGCTTGCAGAGGTATGTTTTATAAATACTTGTAACTGTCCTATTTGAATATCCTTTATTTGAGGCATTGCATCTATAATGTTATCTGTGATTAAGTGAAACCCTCTCTTATATGGTTTTAATTTTATGTGCTTTTGGAAAATTTTCATTTGTAAATGTATTTATAACTAAATATATAATTTAAAGTTTTACGCAACCATTTTAGTATTTTACAATCTATTATAAAAACTTTATGATGAAAAAAACAATTTTAATCCTTGGAATTATTCTTTTTACACTTACAGGCTGTAGTATAGAAGGCGATAGTAATAATCAACCCTCGCAAATCACCATAACTGAATGGAATCTGATAAATGTAACTGGAGGCATTGCTGGAGTAGATCATGATTTTGAAATTGGAGATATTGTGTGGAGTTTTAATAATATTAACGCCTTATTAACTGTAAACAATAACAATACTGAAGATGATTTAGAAGATGGTTTATCAACTGGGAGTTATAATATATCTTTTATTGAGACAAACGATGACTTATTTTTAAGGATTAGCGGTCAAGAATTTGGTGAAGTTATTATATCTGGAACAGATAATGAAGATATGGTAATTGACCAAAATAGTTTATCAACAGGTCAAGGTTCTGATGGGTTTGTTTATACTTTTAAAAGAACTACAAGAGTCGTAGAAATTTAAAAATCACGTTTTTTGTTTCTTTTTCCTCGCAGCAGGAAATAACACATTATTCAAGATAAGTCTATAGCCGGGTGATGTTGGATGCAAATCTAACTCTGTTTTTGCATCCCCTACTCTATGTTGGTAATCTTCAGGGTCATGACCTCCATAAAATGTAAAGAAGCCTTTGCCTTTTATCCCATGTATATATTTGGCCTCGCCATTTATTTTGGTTTCTCCCATTACTAGTACATTAGGTTTTATTTCTTCTCTAGAAAAAGACGTTGTTTGCCCCATAAAACCTTTAACTAATGCTGTATGGTTTTGACATAACATAGTTGGTATGGGATCCCATTTTGCAGAGAATTCCATTAAGGTAAAATAATCTGTAGTTCTGGTCACTTCTCTACGCTTTCTTGTCATGTCTATTGAAGAAAACTCATAAACTAATGGGTTTCTTTCTAGTGTAAAGTTTAAAAATGCAAACGTTTTACTATAGTCTATTTTATTTTGATAAGCAGCTTCGCTCCCATCTCCATCAAACATAGGCTCGCAAATATCTATACCTTCGGCAGAAAGTGCAATATCAAAACTATCGGTAGCGCTACACATAGCAAACATAAAGCCTCCACCAACTACATAATCTCTAATTTTTAAGGCTACGTTTAATTTTTCTTGAGACACTTTATCATATCCTAATTTAGTAGCCAAAGCTTCAGCAGATTTTTTTTCATTTATATACCATGAAGCTGCTCTATAAGCACCGTAAAATTTTCCGTATTGCCCTGTAAAATCTTCATGATGTAAGTGTAACCAATCGTATAACAAAAGTTCATCTCCTAGTACTTCCTCATCATAAATGGTTTCATAAGGTATTTCGGCATAAGTTAATACCATAGTTACGGCATCATCCCATGGTAGCTTTCCTTTTGGTGAATAAACTGCTATTTTAGGTGCTTTTTCTAAAACAACTGCTTCCATATTTTTACTAGGACTGCTAATTTCTTCTAGAATGGTTTGCGCTAAACTATTAGAAATTATTTCAAAAGAAATACCTCGTATTTGGCATTCTCTCTGAATCTCTTCTGTATCTGGTAATAAAAACGAACCGCCTCTATAATTTAGCAACCACTTTACTTTTAATTCTTTTTTAAGCGTCCAATATGTGATTCCGTATGCCTTTAAGTGATTTTTTTGACTTTCGGCATCCATAGGAATAAGTATGTATGATGCGAAGGCATTAAAGGAAATAAAAAGAAATAGTATTACTGAAAATATTTTTTTCAAAATTGAAGCAAACTTTAATGAGATTTCTCGCTATGCTCGAAATGACAATTGTTTATTTGTTGAAAGATACTTAAAAAAAGTACTTATTAAAACAGTTTAACTTTTTGTTTTGATTACACTAAGTGTTTACTCCAACTACGTTTAGATTTCACTCAATGAGATATGAACTTTAAAAAGGTACATCATTATCATCTTCATCATTGAAAGAACTACCAAACGCTTGATCTGGTGTAGCAGTAAAATTATCTGGTTTGAAGGTGTCATCATTTGCAGCTGCATTCATCTTTGAATGGAACTCGAACGGTGAATCAAAATCATCAAGGTTATCAAACTTACCAAGATGTCCTAAGAACTTTAATCTAATATTTTCTAAACCACCATTTCTGTGCTTAGCAATAATAAACTCAGCTTGTCCTTCGGTTGGAGAGCGTTCTTCATCATCCCATTCATCAATTTTATAATATTCTGGACGATAAATAAAACTTACAATATCTGCATCCTGCTCAATCGCACCAGATTCACGTAAATCTGATAGTAATGGTCTTTTACTACCACCACGCGTTTCAACCGCACGAGATAACTGTGATAATGCTATAACAGGTACGTTTAATTCTTTTGCTAAAGCTTTTAAGTTTCTGGAAATCATGGAGATTTCTTGCTCCCTGTTTCCATTATGACTGCTTCCTCCCGTCATAAGTTGCAAATAATCAATCATGATTAATTTAATACCATGCTGCGATGATAAACGACGAGCTTTTGCTCTTAAATCGAAGATTGAAAGTGAAGGTGTATCATCTATAAATAGTGGTGCTTTCTCTAAACCTTTTACCTTAACATTTAACTGTTCCCATTCGTGTTTTTCTAGTTTACCCGTACGTAATTTTTCTGAAGACAAGCCCGTTTCACTAGAAATTAAACGGGTAATTAGCTGTACCGATGCCATTTCTAATGAGAAAAACGCCACTGGAATATTTTGATCTACTGCAATATTTCTTGCCATGGATAACGTCAACGCCGTTTTACCCATACCAGGTCTTGCCGCCACAATAATTAAATCTGATGGTTGCCAACCTGAGGTTAACTTATCTAGTTTTGTAAATCCGGTAGGAATACCACTTAGCCCCTCTTTATTAGAAATTTCTTCAATTTTCTTTTTAGCTTGAATTACTAAGTCTTGAGCTGACTCACTGGATTTTTTTATGTTACCCTGTGTTACTTCATAAAGTTTTGATTCTGCTTTATCTAAAAGATCAAAAACATCTTTTGTTTCATCATAAGAATCTTCAATAATTTCGTTTGAAATCTTTATCAAACTTCGCTGAATGAATTTCTGAAGAATAATTCTAGCGTGAAACTCAATATGAGCAGAAGAAGACACTTTTTGAGTTAAAGAAATGAGGTAAAAATCGCCTCCAACCATTTCTAACTTTGCATTCTTCTTTAATTGGGTAGAAACGGTTAATAAGTCTATTGGTTCGCTATTTTCAAACAACTGAAATATAGCTTCAAATATATGTTGATGCCCTTCTCTATAGAACGCATCTGCGCTTAAAATATCAATTACTTCGTCTACACCCTTCTTATCAATCATCATTGCGCCCAACACAACTTCCTCTAAATCAATAGCTTGTGGTGGAATTTTACCTTTTTCAAGATTGATAAGTGTGCTCTTATCTACTTTATATCCTTTGACTTGGTTGGGCTGTTTCATGACTACTAAAGTAACTAAAAAGGTGGTTTGATTAACAATTACTTAACATTCGGTTTTCCACTAACAGTTAACAATTTAACTGTTAATAACTTAATTATATTGTGAATAAGCATAAAAAAAACCTGAAGCTTTAACTTCAGATTTTTGTATCAATTAGGTTTTAAAAGGGTTACCCTTTAAAGACACCCATATTTTCATATTTCTCCATACGTTGAGAAACTAAATCTTTTGGTGATAAGTTTTTTAAAGCTTCATAAGTTTTAAGAATTCTATTGCTCACAGTTTCAAACGTTTTTGTTCTATCTCTGTGTGCACCGCCTAATGGCTCTTTAACTATTTCATCTACCACTTTTATTTTCTTAGCATCGCTAGCAGTTAGCTTTAAAGCTTCAGCTGCTTGCTCTTTGTATTCCCAACTACGCCATAAAATTGATGAACAGTTTTCAGGAGAAATTACAGAATACCAAGCATTTTCTAACATTAATACCTTGTCTCCTACTCCAATACCTAAAGCTCCTCCAGAAGCGCCTTCACCTATAACAATAGCTATAATTGGTACTTTTAAACGAGACATTTCTAAAATATTTCTAGCAATGGCTTCTCCTTGCCCACGCTCTTCAGCTTCTAAACCAGGGTAAGCTCCGGGTGTATCTATAAAGGTAACTACAGGAATCCCAAATTTTTCTGCAGATTTCATTAAACGCAATGCTTTGCGGTAACCTTCAGGGTTAGCCATACCAAAGTTTCTGTACTGTCTTGTTTTGGTATTGTATCCTTTTTGCTGACCAATAAACATAAAACTTTGGTCACCAATTTTACCTAAACCGCCAACCATGGCTTTATCATCTTTTACATTTCTATCTCCGTGTAACTCTAAAAAAGAATCTCCACAAATGGCATTGATATAATCTAATGTATAAGGTCTATTGGGGTGACGCGATAATTGTACCCTTTGCCAAGGCGTTAAATTTTTATATATATCTTTTTGAGCGTCTGCTAATTTCTTTTCTATTTGAGAGCAAGTTTCTGTAACATCAACTTCACTTTCTTCTCCAATAACTTTACACTTTTGAAGTTGTTCTTCAAGCTCTTTTATTGGAAGTTCAAATTCTAAATATTCCATAAGAATTTTATTTTTGGCTACTAACTTTTTGGTTAAGGTTACAAATATAAAAACTTTAAACTTGTTTAAGCTCTAAGTTTTTTTCTTTTTAATTTTCTTGAATTTTTCAATAATGCATTGAGTACTACAGTAGTAATAATAACAATGGCTCCGTAATAAAAATTCGCACTCATTTTTTCTTTTTCTGGAAACAGAATTAGCGCTAGAATGATTCCGTAAACAGGCTCTAGGTTATAAGTTAAAACCACTGTATACGGGCTTATAACTTTCATAACATAAACCGAAGCTATAAAGGCATATGCTGTACAGATAGAAGCCAAAATAAATAGGTATATATAATCTGCGGCGGGTATATTGAAAAACTCTAGATTGAAGCCTCCCTTAAAACATATTAAATACATTGAAATGAAGAAAACGCCACTTAAAAATTCGTAAAACGAAATGGTTGTTGCCGAATGCTGTTTTAAAAAACTACCATTAAGCACTGCGAATAATGATGATAAAAAGGCCGAAGAGATTCCTAATATAATGCCTGTTAGATATTTTATTTCGCTTTGCGTTATTATAAACACTCCCACAATTACTAAAATACCCAGAAGAATTTCGTAACCAATTATTTTACGCTTATAAACAATAGGCTCTATAAAAGATGCAAAAAACGCCCCTGTTGAAAACATAGATAATGCTATTGAAATATTAGCTTCGTCTATCGCTCCAAAAAAAGTAATCCAATGAGCTGCTATAAGAATTCCAGCTATAGAAAGTTTTAAAACCGACTTTGGCTTCACCTTTAAATTAATCTTAGCCATTTTAATATATACAAACATTAAAATAGATGCCATAACCATTCTAAACCAAACAAGTGGTATTGCCGAAATGGTAATTACCTCCCCTAATATGGCTGTAAAACCAGCTATTAAAACTAAAAAATGTAGGTGTATAAAATTCTGTAACTTAACGTTTGGCATTGTATAAAAGGTATATAGCTAAAATACCAAAAATGACATTGGGAAACCATACTGCTACCAATGGCGGAAAATCTGATTGTTCTGCCATAACACCAAATACCTTATCAAAAAAGACAAATACCATGGCAATACATATGCCTAATGCAAGATTAACCCCCATACCGCCACGTCTTTTAATAGAAGATACTGCTAATCCTATTACGGTAAGAATGAAAACTGATACTGGTAAACTCCATTTTCTATAAAGCACTAATTTAAAACGCCCTACGTGTGCAGACCCTTTAGCCTCTTCTTTTGCAATAAAACGCCTTAAATCACCATAATCCTTGGTTTCAGCAGCATAAATAACAGGAATGAGGTCATCAACTTTAAAATCGAAAAGTGTGTCTTTGACACTTTGAGTTGTGATTATATCTTTATATTCTAAAATTTCACGTTTGGTATATTTATTCAACCTATAAATAGTATCCTCAGGAATATAAGTGATGGTAGTGGCAGATATTTTATATTTAAGTTTGTTGTCTTCAAAATGTTCTAATGTAAAATTGCTACCATAGTTTTTATTAACATTAAAACTACTTACATAAATAATTTCGTTGTCATTAATTTGCCTAAACACATTGGTGTTATCAACCGCTTTTTTGTGTTTTTTTAAATGCTTATAGGTAAAGTCGTTAAACCCTTTACTGGCTCTCGGCGCCAGATACATCCCTAATAACAAAGAAAACATAGCCACTATTGTAGCTCCTATGATATAAGGCCTTAAAAAACGCGTGAAAGATACTCCAGAGCTTAAAAATGCTACTATTTCTGTATTGTTAGCCAGTTTAGAGGTAAACCAAATAACCGATAAGAATAAAAATAACGGAAATAATAAATGTGCAAAATAAATGGTGAAGTCTAAGAAATACTGAAGTATCTCTGGCATAGTTGCTTCACTATCTAATATTTTACCAATTTTTTCGGCTAAATGTACTGTAATTCCAATAGGAATAAACAGCAATATCATCATGGTAAATGTTAGTAAATAACGTTTTAATATGTACCAATCTAGTATCTTCATTAATTACTACAATCTCTTATCCATTTGTTTTACCATAGTCTCTTTCCAGGTTCTAAAATCTCCTGCTAATATATGTTTTCTTGCTTCTCTAACCAACCATAAATAGAACCCTAAATTGTGTATGGTTGCTATTTGTTTTCCAAGTAACTCATTCACAGAAAATAAGTGACGTAAATACGCTTTGCTATATTCTGTATCTACAAAAGTGATTCCCATTTCATCAATTGGTGAAAAATCATCTTCCCACTTTTTATTTTTAATATTTATACTACCATGGGCTGTAAACAACATGCCGTTTCTGGCATTACGCGTTGGCATCACACAATCAAACATGTCTACACCTAACGCTATATTTTCTAAAATATTGATTGGGGTACCTACTCCCATTAAATATCTTGGTTTTTCTTCTGGTAAAATGCTACAAACTACATCTGTCATGGCATACATTTCTTCGGCAGGTTCTCCAACAGATAAACCTCCAATGGCATTACCAACGGCGCCTGCATTTGCAATATATTCTGCAGATTGCATTCTTAAATCTTTATAAGTACTACCCTGCACTATCGGAAAAAATGCTTGATTATAATCGTATTTTAAAGGTGTTTTTTCTAAATGCTTTATACACCTGTCTAACCAACGGTGAGTCATGTGCATAGACCTTTTGGCATAATTATAATCACATGGGTATGGTGTACATTCATCAAAGGCCATAATAATATCTGCACCAATGCTACGCTGAATTTCCATAACATTTTCTGGTGTGAATGTATGATAACTGCCGTCTATATGGCTCTTAAACTTTACACCTTCTTCTTTTATTTTTCTATTTGCTGATAGAGAATACACTTGGTACCCTCCTGAATCGGTTAAAATATTTCTATCCCAATTCATGAATTTATGCAATCCGCCAGCTTTTTCAATAATACCTGTTTGCGGACGCAAATACAAATGATAGGTATTCCCTAAAATGATATCTGGGTTAATGTCTTCTTTTAATTCTCTTTGGTGCACTCCTTTTACGGTAGCCACCGTACCTACTGGCATAAATATTGGGGTTTCTATAACTCCGTGATCGGTAGTTATTTTTCCTGCTCTTGCCTTACTTTGAGAATCTTGTGCGTTTAATTGAAACTTCATTCTATTCATTTATTCCGTTGGCAAACCTACATATTTTTTTATTTCTATTTTAGGTTTCTCCTATTATTATATGACTTCATTAACATAAATTTTTACTTGATATTAGGTTAAATGCTAAAATAAATCCTGTACAAACAGCGGGATTCCTGCTTGCCAGCAGGCAAGAGTTCAACTAACCTTTGAGTGCGCCTTATAGGCTTCTCAAAGTTGAGTTTCGGGGAAATTCTCTTAAATAAATGTATTGTTGGTTAAAAAATTTAAAGGAAAGCATATATTTCGATATCTCTGAGATCCCGCCCTGCAGCGGGATTAGTTCAACTTACAACTTTGAGTGCGTCCTGCGGACTTCTCAAAGTTGAGTTTCGGAAAAATTCTCTTAAATCAATGTATTGTTCGCTAAAAAAATTTAAAGGAAAACATATATTTCGATATCTCTGAGATCCCGCTCTGCAGCGGGATTAGTTCAACTTACAACTTTGAGTGCGTCCTGCGGACTTCTCAAAGTTGAGTTTCACTAAAAATAAATTAGCTTTGGCAACGTTTTTGATAATGTTAATCAAATCTTAAAACGAACAGTTATGAAACTATTAAAAAATCATTTTTTTGCTTTATTAGCCATTGTATGTATCTCTACTGGTGCTATGGCACAAACAGCTAAAGGTATTGGGTTAAAAGCCGGATTAAACTACAATGCAAACGGAAACTATTTTGATTCTGTAAACCTAAACTCTAAAAACCCAGATAGGAACATAGGCTACCATATTGGTGTTTTTGGTAAAATTGGAGACAAAATTTATTTTAGACCAGAAGTTGTTTATACAAGTACTAAAAGTGACTATTCTAATGATAGCTTTGATATGCAAAAGTTAGATGTACCATTACTTATTGGTACTAAAATTTTAGGTCCTTTAAGTGTTTTTGGTGGACCTTCTTTTCAATATATTTTAGATTCTGAATTTGATGGTATTTCTATTAATAATATTGAAAACGATTTTTCGGTAGGCCTAAATTTTGGTTTTGGCTTTAACCTTAAAAAAGTGGGTATTGATTTAAGATACGAAAGAGGCTTTAATAAAAACGAAGCTACCTTTTTACAAAACAACACCATTAATGTTGATAGACTAGATACCAGGCCAGACCAATTAATTTTGAGTGTGTCTTTGGTTCTATAAAAATTTTAAACATATAAAATGAAAACCACGCTTAAAAGCGTGGTTTTTTATGCGCCTATTTTATCATAAAAAAAGTGTTAATTCTTTCTCATTTTTTAAATGGTTTAGCATAACAAAATATTAGTTACATTTACATATATTTTTGCTTGGTTTTTGGGTTTAAAAAAGCCCAAAAATCGCATAAAATGGTAAAAAATTAAGATTTTTAGAACCTTGTAAGTTCTTATAAATATTGATGTTTTGGTAGTTTTTATTACTATCCTTTCGGTATGACACTGCCTAATCGTAGTGGTAGCGTAGGTTCTTACCGTTATGGGTTCCAAGGACAGGAGAAAGATGACGAGGTTAAAGGGGAAGGTAATAGCATAAACTACAGGTTTAGAATGCACGACCCACGTGTGGGAAGGTTTTTTGCAGTTGACCCTTTGACTAAGGAATATCCATATTATAGCCCATATGCTTTCAGTGGTAATAGGATTATAGATATGATTGAGCTTGAAGGACTAGAACCTGAAGAAGTAATGGATAAAAATGGTAAATTGAGTAAAGCAATGATAGGGTTATTACATGGAGCTTTTGCATATGATAAAACAAGACTACAAAGTACATCATGGATTTCTTCTAAAAACCCTAATATTAGCACTTCACAAAAAATACATTTTTTTGATATAACAGGAGAACCGAATGCAACTGTTTTTTATGAGAGTGTTATTTTTGACGATAGATTGAAAAATAGGTCAATTCCATATTGGATGGAGTTAGTTGCGCATGAACAAAGTCATCAAGAAGATTTACGGGTATTTGGCGGCTTTGATTTTTATGTAAAGTATGGAGTAGATGGTATTGAAAATGAATATCGAGACATACCTACTGAAAAGAAAGCTTTTAAAATTGGAGATGAATATATGCCTTTGCTTCTTCAATACAAAAACGGTAGGGTTTTAGAGTTAATGGATTCTTCAAAGAACAATTTAACCGATGGTGAAAAATCTTGGATGATGGAATCTTTAGGGGCTCAATTCAGAAGAGATTTTATATTAGAGGAAATCAAACAAGAAGCATTAAAAGGAATTGACTATTATGAACAAGAAATATCTAAAATAGAGGAAAGAAATAGAACTGTAATAAATCGGACAGGGAAGTATCGTTACGAATATGATGAGTACCTTAATAGATTATATTCAAGAGCAAAAAGGTCTTTAGAAAGAACCCTTAATAGAGTACAAAATGAACAAAATGAAATTGATAGAAAATATGGCAAATCTGAATAGTTATAATTCGATTATTGTATTATTTTATTTATTATTGTTTTTAAGCTGTGAAACAAATTTTGATTATCAAAAGTTAGAGATTGATGCGCCTAATAATGAAATTAGACTTTTAAGTGATGAGTTTGTTGTAGATTCTATAATTTTAAAAAATTATGAAAGATATTTTTATCAAGCATATTTGGAGAATAAAGAAAAGGGAGAGAAATTATTCAAAATTGGAAGTGACAATCCTAATTATAGAGTGGAAATTAATAATTTAGAAGATATTTGTAATGATAAATATGATAACAAGTTTCAAGAATTTAAAGTTTTCATAAGAAAAAAAGGTTGTCTCTCCAAAAACATTTATGATAGAGAGGTTTTTCAGGAATTTATATATGGTAGATTTCCCTGTTTTGATTCAATTATTTTACTAACAGCAGAAAAAAGAAAGTAGTATTTTTGATTAATTGAGTTCTAATTTTGGCAGATTATAAGCTAAAAATGGTAGTCCCCCCGATAGCGCTCGACTGTGTCGGGTGCTTTAAAGATAAGAGTAGGAAATAAAGTTTGTTTTGCACTCGTTACAAA
>CANKYF010000020.1 GCA_947487895.1 uncultured Flavobacteriaceae bacterium | reverse complement strand
GTCCTTTTGAGTACGTTTTACATAATTACTTTTCATTACACTTAAATTTTGTGTAACGCTATTTCAGGACGAGACAATCCCAAGTGTATTTTTTCTTTTTAGCTTGTTCTTTTATCGCTTTTGTCATAGCGTTTTCTAAACCATTATTGGTTTCAGTTTTTGTTTGTTCAGCAATATACTTTTTACGTTTGGTATTAAGTTCCTGAATTTTTTTCTGAATACTAGCTCTTTCATCTTTCTTTTTGGAAACATAAGCTTTTATTTCGGTTTCAGATTTACCTTTAAGCTCTTCTGGTAATACTTCTTGTTTTAAGTCTTCAATAACAACTTCTTTTTCTTCTACTGCATCTACTAAATCCCAAGATTTATTTTTGTAAAACCTAGAGCTTTTACTCACGGTTCTTTTAACTGCATTGGCTTTACTATAAACTTCGGCGTTTGTATCTTGATTAGCTTGCATTGCGCTTTTAAGCCTTCCAGCAGACCCATAGGCAATATAGGTTTTATTTAGCTGTTTATTCAAAATTAATATATCATCATCATAAGGTGAGGCAATATGAACAGTAGCTTTGTTATGGTCAATTGCCATGTAATCACCATTAGTTAAAATAGCGCCGTCTTTCCAATAGCTAGAAACACCTTGGTCATAGTTCCCACAGAAAATAGTGTTAACAGTTACATCTTTTTCATTGGCATTGGTAGAAGCATCTTTATAGTTTACAGATCCTTGTGTAAAAGGCTCATTACCTGCAATAAAAATAAGTTTTAAATCGTCTGGATTATTGCCCCATTCTAATTGATTCAATGAGGTTTGAATAACGTGACCGCAAAACTCACTACCGCCGTTAGTAGTTAAAGAAAACAGTTCTTTTGAGATTTCATCTAAATCATCACTAAAAGCTATAACTTGTCTTATATAACCTTCTCTACTATTTAGTCTATCATTACCATATTCGTATAATGCAATTTTTAAATTGGGTTTTTCATCACCACATTTTGCATAAGATAACTCATTTACAACATCCCAAAGTTGTGCTTTTGCTTGATCTATTAAACCGTCCATACTATTACTTGTATCTAATAACAGTGCGACTTTTATAAATTGATTATTTTTTTCTGGATGTGTTTCTGTTTTTATAACTTCAGCTAATTCTTGTTGCTGAGGTTTTTTATTCTTTGCATTGCATGCAGTAAAGCTTATTAAGGTTAAGCCTAAAATGAATGTTTTAATTGAGGTTTTCATAATATTTATCGTTTTTTAATTTAATGCGAATTTTGCTAAAACCGTTGCGCTAACAGTTATGGTTTTAAGATTTAAATTTTGAGTTTTGTCAAATAATTGTGATTCTAATCTATAACTTGAGTTATATCCTCTAAATTTGATATTATTATTTTCTATAAATGGATTGTTATTTTGTGTTTCCTGAATAAATAGCGCTTTCCCTATAGTTTGCTCTATAGCTTTTGCATATTGATTAGCTTTTTCTTTAGCTACTTTTAGAGCTTTTAATTTTGTTTCTCGTCTTATATTTTCAATATTAGAATGGCTAGTTTTTGTAATTGAAATGTTAGAAATGTCAATTTGATCTAATGCTTCGTATACTGTATTTAAAGTTTTACCATCATTAACAATAAGCTGATAATTTTTAATTTTTGAGACTTCATTATTGGCTAAAAATTTTCTTTGATAATAACCGTCAAAGTCGAGTATTGAAAAGTTTTTATTAATATCTATCCCAAGAGATTTTAAAGTATTTGTCAATTTATTTTCTTGTGCTTCAACACTTAATTTTCCTTTTTTATCATTTTCATTTATAGTTATTTTAAGGTAAATTTCATTAGGAGTAATTTCGGTTTCTACTTTACCGGCTACTTCAATATAAGGTTGATCTATAAAGTTTTTTTCACCAGTTTGAGCAACCAAAACATGATTAAAAAGAAGTAACAGAACTAAACTTTTAACAATTTTCATAAAATTTTAATTTCTAATTATGCAGTAAATCTATACCCAAGGTTTTTCTTAAAAAAAGCAGAATGAGTGAAGGTAGCTTTACAATGAGTGAACAATACCTGCTAATTTGTAAGAGCTTTAATTTTACCAATAAAATTGTTAGAATTGTAAAAATGCTATTTTATTAAACCAATATAAGTGCGTAAGTTTATCTGGTTTAAAATAATACATGAAGAAAACTTTTAAATATATAGGTGTTTTACTTTTTTTATGTTGCTCCATTAATATGTATGGACAAGATGATCTAAGACCGTTTTCTAAATTTACAGTGAGAGGTAAAGTAGTTGAAAAAGATACTAGAGATCCTATAATAAATGTTAATGTTGAAGTTAACGGAGGCGCTTACACCACAACAGATATGTTTGGTGATTTTAGAATCGAAGCTAAAAAAGGAGATGAACTCACCATAAGGCATAAAGATTTTGA
The DNA here is from genome assembly GCA_947487895.1 of uncultured Flavobacteriaceae bacterium. GTDB lineage: Bacteria > Bacteroidota > Bacteroidia > Flavobacteriales > Flavobacteriaceae > Seonamhaeicola. Next base: position 39,838 of record CANKYF010000020.1, on the reverse strand, counting down.
AACCGTTTATTATACCATACAAAGTAATGAACGTATTCTTGTTGAAGTAGAGCCAGAGAATGCTTATGAAGATAAAAAAGAAAAATTTATAAGCAAACGTTTAAAAAAGGCACAGCCTCAATTTAATTGGTTGATAGATTCTGCCGAAGTCTATCTAAAAAAAGATGCTAAGAAAAGTATTCAATTTGTTACAAATGCTCTAAAACTTAGTGACTCTAAAAAAGAAAATGCTGAAGCTTACGAAGTATTGGGAGATATTAATATGTTCTGGAAGCAGCCTGATTTAGCAGTTTCAAATTATAATACAAGCTTAAAAAATAATAGTAATAATGAAGTTCAATTAAAATTAGCTGTTGCTTATAAAGAGAGCAAAAATTACCAGGAAAGCATTCAAATTTATAACAGTATTGTAATAAGAGGACTCTCTAATTACCAACGCGTTGTTTTAAATGAGGGTTTAGGTGATGTATATGCAGCTACTAAACAGTATGATTTCGCCATTAAATATTATCAAGCGGGATTAGTTATAGCCAAAAAACATTTAATAAAGCCTAAAGTAACGGACTTAAATTCTAAAATAGCTGAAGCATATAATGAAAAAGGTGAGGAAGAAGAAGCACAAGGGTATTTTAGTAATTCTTTAAAACTAGCCGAAAGTCAAAATAAAAAAAGAGCATTAGAGGAAAAAATTAGAGTAGCAGATTTTCAAAATTTAAATAGTAATTATGGTTATGAAATAGAATTAAGAAAGCAGGCTATAGAAGATATTGAAGACAATGTCTTAGATTCTGTTTTTGATAATAAAAGCCCGTTAACTTCTCAAAAGCAGAATTATAAAATTGGTAGGGCTTATGCACTTCAAAATGATGTAGATAATGCTATTAAATATCTTGAAAAGAGTATTGAAGAAGCAGATATTAAAGAAGATTTAATTGTTCAAAAAGATGCAACAAGGAAATTATCTGAAATTTATAGAAATGTAGGACAATTTGATAAAGCATTATTAGCTTACCAAAGTTATGTAGAGTTAGTTGATAAATTATATATAAAAAAGGAACAAGAAATATCTAGAGCTACCAAATTCAGTAAAGATTTGGTAAGTAAACAAAATAGAATTACCAGTTTAGAAAGTGATAAATTATTATCTGAGACAGAATTTCAACTCAATTCAGAGCAAACTAAACGCCAAAAGTTAATTATCTATTCATTAACTGGTGGACTGGTTTTATTATTAATTGCAGCGTTTTTAATGTTTAAATATATTAGGCAACAGCGTTTAGCAAATAATTTATTGGCTTTAAAATCTTTGAGAAGTCAAATGAATCCACACTTTATATTTAATGCTTTAAATTCAGTAAATAGCTTTATTGCTTTAAATGATGAGCGAACAGCTAATAAATACCTATCTGATTTCTCGTTGCTTATGCGAGCTGTTTTAGAAAATAGTGAAGAAGATTTTATTCCGTTAGAAAAAGAAATGGAACTTTTAAAACTTTATACAAAACTGGAACATTTTAGATTTAAAGATAAGTTCGATTATGAAATTACTGTTGATGATGCAATTAATGTGAAAAATTTTGTGATTCCGCCAATGTTATTACAACCATATATAGAAAATGCGGTATGGCACGGGTTACGCTATAAGAAAACTAAAGGACATTTAGATATAAGTATTTCTCAAAACAATCCTGATGAAATAAGTATAACAATTGCAGATGACGGTATAGGGAGAAAACAGTCTAAGGCTTTAAAAACCCAACACCAAAAGAAACAGAACTCTAAAGGAATGGGTAATATCAAGAAGCGAGTATCTATTTTAAATGATATGTATAAAGATAAGGTTGATGTATCTGTATCAGATTATCAAGATGCTGAAGATACAGGTACTAAAGTAATTGTAACGCTAAAAAAGGATTAAATGAAGCTAAATGCCATTATAGTAGAAGACGAGCAAACTAGTAGAGATATTTTAAGAAACTATTTAAACAAGTATTGTCCAAATGTAAATGTATTGGGTGAAGCTGCTAATATTGATGAAGCTTTAGTTTTAATTAGAAATAATGATTTAGATTTAGCCTTTTTAGATGTAGAAATGCCCTATGGAAACGCCTTTGATTTACTTGATAAGTTAGGTGATGTAGATTTTGAAACAGTTTTCGTAACAGCTTATGATCATTATGCTATAGAGGCTTTAAATGCACATGCTTCTTATTATTTAATGAAGCCTATTTCTATAGACGAACTGATAAAGGCTGTAGATTACATTACAGACATAAAAACAAAAGAAAATGCATTACAAAATCAAGTGTTAGTACCAAAAACCAATGGTGTAAATGGAAAAATAACCATACCTCAATTAGATGGATTTGAAGTGCTTGAAACTTCAGATATTTTATACTGTAAAGCAGATGATAATTATACTGAAATCTATTTAAATACTGAAAAGAAGAAAATAGTAAGTAAGACACTTAAATATTTTGAGGATGCATTAAATCATTCTAGTTTTGCACGTGTACATAAAAGCTACCTAGTAAATGTAAACGAGGTAGTCAAATATGTAAAAGGAAAAGGAGGAAGTGTTGTATTAAGTAATGGAAAAGAAATTAGTGTTTCTGCCTCTAAAAAAGCAGACTTATTATCGTATTTTAAATAATTTTGTCATTCGGAGAGTGGTTACTTAGTGCCACATTGAGATGTCATACTGAGCTTGTCGAAGTATTGTGGAAATGCGGAGTCGAAGTAAGTGAAGAATCTAAAATAATCAATAGCAAATAAAATATGAGATTTCCGTTTTTACGGAAATGAAAAAATGTAATTATCTATGCCAGTAATATTACCAGTAAAAGGTGTTTCACCTCAAATACCAGAAGATTGTTTTATAGCAGAAAATGCTACTATAGTAGGAGATGTAACTATGGGTAGCGAATGTAGTGTATGGTTTAGTGCTGTAGTTCGTGGCGATGTTAACTATATAAAAATGGGTAATAAAGTGAATGTACAAGATGGAGCTGTAATACATGGGACCTATCAAAAAGCTGCAACTACAATAGGTAATAATGTTTCTATAGGGCACAATGCTTTAGTGCACGGTTGCACTATAAAAGATAATGTATTGGTTGGTATGGGTGCTATTATCATGGACGGCTGTGTAGTAGAAAGTAATACTATTATAGCTGCAGGTGCAGTGATTACACAAAATACTATAGTAGAGGAGGGTAGTATTTATGCGGGAGTGCCAGCCAAAAAAATAAAAGATATTAGTAAAGAATTAATTTCTGGAGAGGTGAATAGAATAGCAGATGCCTACATTAAATATTCTAGTTGGTTTAAATAAATATTTGTTATTAACCTAATTGTTAGCCAAAGTGTTTAAAGGTTCTCAGGTTTTTCCCTCTCAGAAATATTAATCTTATTGCAAGAGAAAATTAAAAATTGAGATAATCAGCTCTAAAACTATTTCCTAAAAGTTTCTCTATTACTTCAGGATTTCCATTAGTGAAAAACTCAATTTTTGGATAATTATTTTCATTATTTAATGAATTGTGCTTGTCTAAAATAGTTTTTGTTTGTCTAGCAACAGCTTCACCTGAATCTATAATTTTTACATCATTAGGAAGAAGTTTTGTTAATTGCGGAATTAAATAAGGGTAATGGGAGCACCCTAAAACCAAATAATCAATATTGGCTTTTATCATTGGTTCTAAATAGGTTTTTAAAAGCGTTGTCATTTCTTCAGAATATAGCTTTCCACTTTCTATGAGATCAACTATGCCTTCTCCAACCTGTTCAATAACATTAATATTATTAGCAAATTTACCAGATGTTTTAGAGAATAAAGCACTGGTTAAAGTACCCTGAGTTGCCAAAATTCCAACTGCGTTTGTTTTGGTATTTAGAGCTGCTGGTTTAATGGCAGGTTCAATACCAATAAAAGGGACCTTATAAGTTGTTCTTAGATAATCTATGGCATTGGTTGTGGCAGTATTACATGCCACTACTATGAGTTTACAACCTTTTTCTAGTAATAATTCTGTATTTTTAATACATAACTGAATAATGGCTTTTTCCCCTTTGGGACCATACGGTGCATTAATACTGTCAGCTAAATAAATAGAGTTTTCTTTAGGTAGAAGCTTGTGAATTTCTTTCCAAATAGAAGTGCCTCCAACACCAGAGTCAAAAATACCTATAGGTTGTTTGTTCATGGGGTTTAATTTATCATAAAATTATTGAATTTTATCTAACATATTCAAAGATTATGATTTTCATCAAGGTAATCAAAGTAGTTTAACAAGTTAAACAAAAAAAAGCTGCTTTTTGAAAAGCAGCTTTTAAAGTAAGTTATTTATATTCAGGCAAATTTAAATACCTAGTTCTTTTTTAACATCATCTAGTAAGTTTGTACCGTCAGCTAAAATAGCAACACCTACACCAGAATCTAAAACATAATCAAAACCTTGAGCTCTTCCTACTTTTAAAATAGCAGCCTTCGCTTTTTCAGTGATTGGTTGTAATAAATCAATTCTCTTTTTTTCTAAGTTTTGAGCTGCATCTGCTTGAAATTGCTGGATATTTTGTTGCATAGTTTGAATTTCCTGCATTCTTTTAGCGTTTTCTTCTTGCGTTTTTGATGTAGCTTCAGATTCGTATTGTTTCATTTTAGTTTGAAACTCAGTTACAGAAGCTTGATAATCTGTCTCATATGTTTTTTGTAAAGCTTGTAACTCTTGCTGTGCAGCTTTCATAGCGGGCATTGCAGCAATTAATTCTTGGGTATTTATGTGGGCAACTTTACTTTGAGCTTGAGAAAAACTAATACTTCCTATACATAATGCCGTTGCTAATAAAATAGTTTTTAAGTGTTTCATTTTTAAAATAGTATTAAGTGTGTTATAAATATTTAATTTTTATTGTTTGTACTGTCTTTTGCTTTTTGTCTTTCTTCTAATATTTGTCTTTTCTTTTCCTCTAAAGCTTTTTTTCTTGCTTCTCTTTCAGCTAATTTTTTTTGTCTATTTTCTTCAATTAACTGTTCTCTAGTTTTGGTTTCAGTTTTAGTAGTTTCAGTTTCTTCCTTTTTAACTGCTTCTTGACTATCTTTTACCGTTTCGGTACCTCCTTTTCTAGTATTAAGTTTAGCTTGTTTAGCCTTTTCTCTATCTTCTAATATTTTTTGACGTCTTTCTTCGGCAGCTTTTACTTTTGCTTCACGAGCTGCTAATTTTTCTTGTCTGGCTTTTTCAATAGAACTTTCTCGCTCTTTCTTTTTTTCTTCCAAAGCTTTTTGACGAGCTTCTAATTCTAAATTCACTTCAGGAACTAAATCTTCATCTTCAGCAGCTTTACGTTCTGCCTTAGTTTCTGCTTGTTTACGTTTTGATGTTCTAGTTATACTTCTTATTACAGTTTCACTAACGTCTAATCTTTTAGCAGAAAATAGCATTGTTGCATCAGAAGCTTTGTCAAATATAAAATCATATTTCCTATTAGCGGCAATATCTTGTACTGCAGCAAAAATTTGATCTTGCACAGGTTGCATTAATTGCTTTTGTTGTATAAACAAATCTCCGTTTGGGCCAAAACGCTTTTGCTGATAATCTAAAATCTCCTTTTCTTCAAAATAGATGTCTTCTTCGCGTTCCTCAATTAACTCTTTAGTTAAAAGTGCCTTTTCATTACTAAGGTCTTTTCTTTTTTGCTCAATATCACTTAATTTCACCTGAATTTCATTTTTCCACTTATCAGCCTTTTGATTTAAATCTGTTAGAGCTTCTTGGTATTCAGGAACATTTTCTAAAATATATTCAGTGTCTATATAAGCAACTCTAACTCCACGTTGTGCATGTAAAGACAAGCTTAGTAAAACTAATGTCAATAAAAAAAGAACCTTGTTTTGCATTCTGTTTATTTTAAGTTTATTTACTTTTAATTAGATTAACATCTTCAAAATTAACGAATTTTAATCTTAAAAATTTTAAATCTCTTACAAAACATCAATGAGTTATTAGAAAATATCGTGCCAAAGTAATTTAAGCTTTAAAATCGTTGACCAATTATGAAGTGTGTTTCCATTCCATTTGCAGGTCCGTTTGTACCAATAATAGGGTCAAATCCATAACCAAAATCAATACCTAGTAAACCAAAGGCAGGCATGAAAATCCTAACACCAGCACCAGCAGAACGTTTAACGTTAAATGGATTAAAATCTCTAAAACTATCATAAGAACCTCCAGCTTCTAAAAACGCTAAGCCATAAATTTTAGCAGATGCTTTTAAAGTAATAGGATATCTTAATTCTAAAGAATATTTGTTATAAATAGCCCCTCCATCTATTGGAGATAAAGATTGATTAGGGTACCCACGTAATTGAACGGCTTCTCTACCATCTAAACTAAATTGCCCTAAACCATCTCCTCCTACAAAGAATCTTTCAAAAGGAATTACGCCTCTATCATTATTATAAGCTCCTAGAAAACCAAACTCAACAAGAGGTCTTAATACCAGGTTTTTGGCAATCTCATTGTACCATTCACCTTTAAAATTCACTTTGTAGAATTCTAACCATTTGTAACGTTCTTGGTCTATTTCAGATCTTCTATCTAAGGCTTCAGTATACGCATCTCTTTGATCATTTGATGGTGACGAGATAAGAGGGAATTGATCTATAATAGTTTGTTTATCTTCTCTTTCAGTTTTCAAAGCAGAATAATCTACATTATCAACTAAAGAATAAGGAAAAGAAAATTTAGCAGAAACAGAAAACTTAGAACCACCAGTTGGAAAAATAGGATCAAAACTTGTATTATCTCTACTTAAACCAGTTGTGAATGATAAGTTATTAGAAAACCCGTTACCAAAAGTAAATAAACGACCAATGTTATAATTATTTAAATCATAGCGCTGATAACTTAAAGCGTTAGAAAAGGTAAAGTATTCGTCTGGTACGGTTAAACGTTTTGCTAATCCTAGGGTAATTCCTGTAATATTAAAGCTTCTACTTCTATCAACACTTCCATTTCTACTTCTGTTTAAGAAGTCAAATTGAAATTGTTTAGTATGAGATAGAGAAACAGAGAACTGTACAGGTTTCTTTCCACCTAACCAAGGTTCAGAAAATTGAAAACTAAAAGTTTGAAAGATCCTACTAGCTTGTAAGCGTAAAGCTAAGCTTTGTCCGTCTCCCATTGGTATTGGTTTGTAAGCCTCTTTTTTAAAGATGTTTTTCATGGAGAAGTTATTGAAAGACAAACCTAGTGTTCCAATAAAGCCACCGCCTCCATAACCACCTTGAAGTTCTATTTGACTCGAACCAGTTTCTTTAACAGAGTATTCCATATCAATAGTCCCTTCATTAGGGTTCGCATTATTAAAGTTTGGAGATATTTCTTGAGCATCAAAGAAACCTAATTGCCCAAGCTCTCTTACAGTTCTAACAACTGCAGATTTACTATAAAGTTGACCAGGACGTGTTCTTAAAGCTCTGTAAACAACATGATCATTAGTTTTATCATTACCAACTACACTAACCTTATTAAAATATGCAGGTTTTCCTTCAGTGATTCTAATCTCCATGTCTATCACACTACTATCTGCACTTACTTCAACTTGTCTTATGTTTGAAAACAGATAACCGCTATTTTGATATAGATTGGTCAAGTCGTTAGCATCTGGTTTAGAATTATCTGCTATACGCTCTTGTAAAAGAACACCATTGTATGTGTCTCCTTTTCTAATTCGAAGAATATTGTGTAATTGCTTGTCTGAGTAAACTGTATTTCCAATAAATTTAATATCTCCAAATTCATACTGAGTTCCTTCTGTTACACCAATATTTAAAGAGATAGTTCCGTCATCATGAGTTGTAATACTGTCTGATATAATACGTGCATCCCTATATCCATTCTCTTTGAATTTATCTACCACACTAGATAAATCTGCTCTATATGCAGAATCTATAAATTTTGAGCGTTTTAGTATTCTTATACGATTTATTTTTTTTGTGCTTTTCATGGCTTTTCTAAGTTTTTTATCACTTATAGCTTTGTTACCAGTAAACACAATGTCTTTAATTTTTACTTTATCTCCTTTATCTATGTTAAGCACCATGTTAACACGAGCGGTGTTAATAGAATCTTTAACATCAATAGTATTTATATGAATCTTAGTGTTTAGAAAACCATCTTTCTTATACTTTTTAGTTAGAAAGTTTTTGGTGTTAGTAATAAGGTTTTCTGTTACTTTAGTTCCTTTTTTAAGTTTGTTTTCGTCTACAATTGATTGAACTTTGCTCTTCTTTACACCATTTACTTTTAGTTCATTTAATTGTGGTAAATCGGATAGTCTTATTTGAAGATAGGCAGTAGTTTTCTCTATTTTAGTAACATATACTTCAATGTTATTAAAAAGTTTTGTGCCCCACAATTTCTTTATAGCTGAACCAATTTCTTCACCAGGAATATTTATTTCTTGCCCTTTTCTTAGACCAGAGAAGTTAATTATGGTTTGTTCTCCAAAACTGGTATTACCTAAAACAGTAATTTCTGCAATAGTATATTTTTTACTAGTATCTAAGTTTTGAGCCTGTATATTTAAGCAACTAACAGAAAAAAATAATAGTACTAAGAGCTTTAAGTATGTGTTATATGATAAAATGCTAGTTAAGCTGTTCACTTGTTTTCCCAAATCTTCGTTCTCTTTTTTGATATTCAATAATAGCTTCATACAAATGCTCTTTAGTAAAATCTGGCCAAAGTACATCTGTAAAATACAATTCTGCATATGCAATTTGCCACAGTAAAAAATTACTGATGCGTTGCTCTCCACTAGTTCTTATTAGCAAATCTACATCTGGTAAATTATGTGTGTAAAGATGCTCATTTATAACCGATTCGTCAATAGACGCTGGCGAAATTATATTATTTTTAACTTTAATACTAATCTCTTTAACAGTATTTAATAATTCTTCCCTAGAGCCATAGCTTAAGGCAAGCGTTAAAGTCATTCTATTGTTAGTTTTTGTGTTTTCAATTACTTCATTAAGTTCTTTGTGAACCTTTGAAGGCAAAAGACTAAGGTTACCTACAGCCGAAAGTTTTATGTTATTATCTTGCAATGTGTTAATTTCTTTTTTTAGAGAAGAAATTAATAATTTCATTAAGGCTTGAACTTCTAATTTAGGTCTATTCCAATTTTCTGTAGAAAACGCATAAAGTGTTAAATTTTTAACACCTAATTCTGCACAAGCCTCAACGGTGGTCCTAACAGATTTAGCGCCACTTTCATGCCCAAAAGCACGTAACATACCATGTTGCTTAGCCCATCTTCCATTACCATCCATTATAATGGCAATATGTTTTGGTAAAGTTTTACTTAATACGCTTTCTTTTAAATTCATGTTAATCTACACAATAGCACGGATTTTCTCCAAAGGTATAGGTGAGTGTTATACCAGAAAATACATACCAATCATTATTATTTATATTTCCAAACCTAAATGCCTGTCCATTGGGATCGCTTGGAGTACTCCCATCTAATTCATCTGAAAAGGTATAGCGAGCTCCAATTTCTGCACCAAAAACAATATTGTCTATAAAAGTAGCCTTGTAACCAATGGTCATAGGAATACCAAAAGCCCAGCTAGAAGTGTTTTCAGATGTTTGAATACCTCCAAAAAAGAAATGATTGTCATGTTTAGCAGCTGTAATACCAGTATGTAAGTAAGGCGTGCCTATTTTTCTTTCAGAATGTAAGTTGAAATCTTTAAAGGTAAATTCAATACCAATAGAAGCTTCCATGATATTGCTAGAGAAATCATACCCTCTTTGAATACGTCTCGGATCATCAGAGTTAGTATCAATACCTTCTAACTTACTAAAAATTAAAGAAGCTCTGTAAGAGTGTCTCTTACTTCTATTCCATTTGTAAATACCGCCAATAGCTAATTGATTGGGTGAAATATAATTTGTAGCACCAACATCACCAATAAAGTTACTTCCGCCAACATATACACCAATTTCGTTAATTTGAGAATGGCATAAATGAATGCTTAAAACACTAATTACTAATACAGTTAAATACTTCATAGAGGTTCAAAAGTTTGCAAATATAATAAATAAGATGAGCCAAATATAATTTGAGCTAAATTGTGTTAGTGTTAAACAGGATTTCTTCTAATTTATTGTGAAATATGGACTTAATTACGTTTATCTTCGCCCCAAAGTAATTTTTTGCGTAATGTGCTTAAAAAGCTTTCATCTAGTAAATCAATCATTTTAATTTTAAAGTCAGCTTTTTTAATTTTTATAGTAGTACCATTATCTAAAGTAGCAATTCTAGAGTCTAGAGAAATTAAGTGTTGTTCTTCTCTACTATCTACTTTTAACTCAATTTCAACATCATCAGGAATAACAAGGGGTCTGGCACTTAAATTGTGAGGAGCAATAGGCGTTAAAACAAAGTTATTGGCTCCAGGAGTTATTACAGGGCCACCACAGCTTAAAGAGTAGCCAGTAGAACCTGTAGGGGTAGATACTATTAAACCATCACTCCAATAAGAGTTTAAGTAAGCCCCATCTAAAAAGGTGTCTACAGTAATCATAGAAGTAGAGTTTTTTCTACTAACCGTTACTTCATTTAAAGCAAAATTTAAAGCTGTTATGTCTTTGTTTTCTGGTGAAGTTTCAACAGAAAGTAAGCTTCTTTCAGATAGCTTATACTTTCCATCAATTATATTTTGAATGGCAATTTCAATTTCATCAACATGAATAGTAGCTAAAAAACCTAATCTTCCTGTGTTTATACCAATTATTGGAATGCCTAAGTCTTTCACAAAGATAGTAGACCTTAAAATAGTGCCGTCTCCACCAATACTAACTAGGAAGTCAAACGAATTATCTAATTCTGAAAATGTCTTATAATTTTGAAAATCTTTAATACCATGATTTTCAGATTCAATGAGTTGGTGAAATTGAGTCTCAATATAGGCATCGATATTATTTTTAATTAAAAAATTAAAAAGTATCTCTACTGATGAAGGAGTTGTTGTGTTGTTATAATATCTTCCAAATACGGCAACTTTCATTTGTTGGAATGGTTTTTAGTATGTGTTGAGTTGGTAATGTCTTAAATGTTTAAATATTTGTTTAGATAATCAGACCGTTCCTTAAGATTTTTAATATAACTGTCTTCTTCATGACCAGCAGCAATATTATAACTATATCTTCTAAACGTTTGAATGATATCGTTAAGACCAGTGTTCCCAATTTTTAAGGTAATTTGGGCCACATCATTCGTCATTTTAGAAATAAAAGCGCCTAAAAGTTTTCCGTTATTAGATTCAACTATCTGGCTTATTTCACTAAAAGAATAATCATTAATGCCTTTTTCAACAACTAAGACACCACCAGCATAATTAAAGAATGGAGATTCATTAAAAAGACTGATAATATCATTAAGTTCATAATACCCTAAATAGTTGTTTTTTTCATCTAAAACAGGCATTATATTAGCCGAATTTTGAGCAAAAGCTTCTAAGACGTCTAACCACAAGGTGGTTTCCTTAACAAAAAAAACTTCAGCAGCGTACAAATATTCATTGACCGTTTTATTGCTATCAAAACAATGCACATCTGTTTCAAATAGAACGCCCATAAATACACCGTTAGAGTCATTTACAGGAATGTGCGAGTATGTAAGTTGGTTAAATAATGATTGTAAATCTGAAACCTTGCTAGTGCTTTCAACTGGTTTTATATCATTAATTATATATTCTTGTAGTTTCATAATGCTGTTAAATGTCTAATGCAAATTAATTAAAAAAATAGTACTTAAGCCTTGCATCTTTGTATTTTTGTGGTTTAAAAATTTATTTATGACAAAGTTAAGTGTAAACATTAACAAGATAGCTACTTTAAGAAACTCTAGAGGAGGTGATGTGCCTAATGTGGTACAGTTTGCTAAAGATGTTCAAAGGTTTGGTGCGGAAGGTGTGACTATACACCCAAGACCAGATGAAAGGCATATTCGTTATCAAGATGCGCATGACTTAAAAGATGTTGTTTTTACAGAATATAACATAGAAGGGAATCCAATACCCAAGTTTATAGATTTAGTTTTAAAGGTGAAACCAACTCAGGTTACTTTAGTACCAGATGCAGAAGATGCTATTACTAGCAATGCTGGTTGGGATACCGTTAAGCATAAAGATTTTTTAGTAGATGTTATTAAAGAATTTAAACAAAATGGTATTAGAACTTCCATTTTTGTTGATCCAATTAAAAGCCAGATAGAAGGTGCTAAAGCAACTGGGACAGATAGAATTGAGTTATATACTGAAGTTTTTGCGCATGATTACGCTCTAGGAAATGAAAATGGTATAAAACCTTATGCAGAATGTGCTGAATTAGCAAGTAATTTAGGGTTAGGTGTTAATGCTGGACATGATTTGTCTTTAGATAATATTGAGTTTTTTAAAGAAAACATTTCTGGCCTTTTAGAGGTGTCTATTGGGCATGCGTTGATAGCTGAAAGTCTGTATTTAGGTGTTGAAAATGTTATTCAAATGTATTTGAGAAAACTCAGTCAGTAGGGAGTCTCAGTATTCAGTAGAAAGTGAATCGCATATAGTAAACAGTATTAGTGAATATAGTTTTTAAATAATTTTAATAAATAGCAGTTTCCCTCCTTTGGAGGGATTAAGGGAGGCTTATGATATTACATTCAAATATTTTAGGAGAAGGAAAACCATTTATAATTCTTCATGGTTTTTTAGGAATGAGTGATAACTGGAAAACACTTGGTAGGCAATTTAGTGAACAAGGGTTTCAGGTGCATTTGGTAGATCAGCGAAATCACGGGCGAAGTTTTTGGGGAGATGATTTTAGTTATGAATTGTTAGCTGAAGATTTAAAAAACTACTGTGAAGCCCATAACCTTGAAGAAATAGTTTTACTGGGTCACTCAATGGGAGGTAAAACCGCTATGTTATTTTCTAGCTTGTATCCAGAGTTTGTATCTAAATTATTAGTGGCAGATATTTCACCAAGGTTTTATCCCGTTCACCACCAAGCAATTTTAGAAGGTCTGAGTGCTTTAGATTTTTCTGAAATTAAAAGCAGAGGAGAAGCTGATAAAGTTTTAGGACACTATGTCACCGATTTTGGAACGCGTCAGTTTTTGCTTAAAAATTTGTATTGGATTGAAAAAGGACAATTAGCACTTCGTATTAATTTAGAAGTTCTAAAAGATGAAGTATCTGAAATAGGAGAATCTTTACCATCTCATTTGCGTTTTGAAAAAGAAGCGCTATTCTTAAAAGGAGATAGGTCTGAATATATTGGAGCTGAAGATGAAAGGCTCATCAAAAATCAATTTACAAATGCTAATATTATTACTATAGCTAACTCTGGGCATTGGTTACATGCCGAAAACCCAAAAGATTTTTATTTGGCTGTAATTGATTTTATTAAGTAGGTAGCTTTTAATGATTAAAATAAAAATCATTATTTTTATTCGTATTAGAACTTAATCTACGTTAATAATGAAACATTTTTTTTTAATCTTATTTATTGCCTCAAACTGCCTAGTTTTTTCTCAAGAAAACAAACAAAATGGTCTATATGAGGAATATTATGAAAATGGAAATATTAGAATATCTGGTCAATATCTAGAAGCGAAAAAGATAGGAGAATGGAAAGAATATTATAGATCGGGAAAGATTGCTCATGTCTATGAGTATGATAATAATGGGAAAGAAACAGGTTTTCATAAAATTTTTTTTAAAAGTGGAAAATTAAAAAGCAAAACCTATAAGTTAGATGATGGTAGTTATGTAACTAAAGGTTATTATGAAGACAATGGGGGCTTGTTTTATGAAATGTTTACTGCAAAGCAGAAAAGCTATAAGTATTCTAATATTAGCAGAAATAGGTTTAAAACGTCTAAGTTTAGTGAAGCTAAGTTTGAGTATGAAATTCCAAATGGGCTTTATAAAGAATATTACAGAAATGGCGAATTAAAAATAGAAAGTAACTATAAAGATTATCAGCTTAATGGTTTATGGAAGAAGTTTTATAAGACTGGAGAACAAGAATGGGAAGTAACGTATTTTAATGGGTATAAAGAAGGTTCTTATAAAAAAATCCACAGGAATGGAAATGTTAGTGTAAAAGGGTCTCATTTGTCTAATTTAAAAAGTGGAAAAGAGAAACGATATAATGAAAATGGTAATTTGATATGGAAAGGTAATTACCTTAAAAACAATCTAAATGGTTTATGGACCAAGTATGATAATAAAGGAAAAGCTATTTTATCTGGTTACAGTAAAGATGGAAAGAAAAATTCTGAAAAAGAAACTAAAGTACCTGATGGAGATATAGAGCAAACACCTATTTTTCCTGGGTGTGAAAATGAACTTGGTTCTATTGCTCAAAAAAAATGTTTGTATAGGAGCATTTCAGAATATGTAAACGAGAATTTTGACCCCACAATTGCTTCAAATTTAGGTTTAGAAGGAAAGCAAAGAATGCATGTGTTATTTAACATTAATACATTAGGAAATGTTTCTAATATTAAAGTAGATGCACCAGATCAAACATTAGAAGTAAAAGCAAAAGAAATTATTGGTAAATTACCTAAAATGAAACCAGGAACTATAAGGGGTGAGCCTGTGACAGTGCCTTATTCTTTACCAATTATTTTTCAGGTAATAGGAAATGCAAAAGAATAATTTTTATTTTCATAAACATGAAACTCTTACTAAAACTTTTAATAAACGCTTTAGCAGTCTATACAATAGCCCATTTTTTAAATGGTGTAACTGTAAATACATATATTACGGCTATAATTGTCGCAATAGTTCTATCTGTCTTAAATCTTCTGGTAAAGCCAGTTTTAGTCATATTAACATTACCAATAACCATTGTAACACTTGGTTTATTCTTGTTTGTAATAAATGCTTTAATTATACTATTGGCAGACAAATTAATAGATGGTTTTTCAGTGAATAATATATTCACGGCAATGCTTTTTAGTATTCTACTTTCGGTCCTACAATCTATACTTTATTCGCTTTTAAAAGAAAAGAAAAAATAGCCTTATAATCAGCAGATTAAAAACTTTGTTGGGATGTAAAAATATGTTACTTTTGCATCCCGATTTTGGTCATGAAAAACTCTTAGAGAGTTTAAGTCTCTAAGTTTCAATTGAAATTGTCATTCCCATGGAGGTGGGAATCTAAAAACTGTTAATTGCCTTAGGGCTATATATCATTTTAAAAATGAACATTACAAGAGAAAACGTTGATGCATTAAATGCGGTAGTGAAAGTAGATATTGCTAAAGAAGATTATAGCGATAAAGTAGAGAAAATATTATCAGATTACCGTAAAACGGCTAACATTCCAGGTTTTAGAAAAGGACATGTGCCAATGGGAATGGTAAAAAAGCAATACGGAAAAGCCGTTTTAGTAGATGAGGTTAATAAATTACTTCAAGATGCTTTAAACAAATATTTAACTGAAGAGAAGTTAGATGTTTTAGGGCAACCGTTACCAAAGCCACAAGATGATATAGATTGGGATTCTGAAGCTTTTTCTTTTGAATTTGAATTAGGTTTAGCGCCAGAGTTTGATGTGAAGTTAAAAGGTAAAAAAGCAATTACTAAATATAGTATTGTTGCAGATGATAAGATGATTGATGAGCAAATTGAACGTATTCAAAAACAATACGGAAAATTAGTGTCTCAAGAAGCTATAGAGAAAGACAGCGAAATTACAGGAGCTTTCAAAAACGAAGAAAAAGAAATAGATAACACTGTTACTATTACTTTAGATAAGTTTAAAGGAAAAGCTACAGAGAAGAAATTTATTGGAGCAAAAGCAGGAGATGTAATTACGTTAAAAACTAAAGGTCTTTACAGTGATGAGCATGAGTTAATACACGCATTAAAATTAGGTCATGATGATGTTCATGGTTTAGATATTGAAGTAACTTTTACAGTTTCTGAAATCAATAAGCGTGAATTAGCAGATTTAGATCAAGATTTATTCGATCAGTTGTTCGGAAAAGATACTGTAAAAACAGTAACAGAATTAAAAGATAAAATTAAAGAAGACGCTGAAAAGCAATTTTCGCAACAAGCAGATCAAAAATTCTTAAATGATGTTACAGAATATTTAGTTGATAGTACTAAATTTGATTTACCAGCAGAGTTTTTAACCAAATGGTTACAAACAGCAGGAGAGAAGCAATTAGATGATACTGAAGCTAAAGAAGAATACGAGAAGTCTGAAAAGAGTTTACGTTACCAATTAATTGAAGGTAAGTTAATTGAGGAAAATGAGATTAAAGTAACAATGGATGACATTAAAGATCATTCAAAAGAAATGATTAAAGCTCAAATGGCTCAATTCGGACAAATGAATCCTTCAGATGAAGAATTAGATGGTATTGCAGCTCGAGTATTATCTAATCAAGATGAAGCTAGAAGAATCTCAGAACAACTAATAAGCCAGAAATTATTAGAGGTTTACAAAGAAAAAGCGAATATCAAGGTTAAAGAATTGAGTTACGAAAACTTTGTTAAAGAAGTATACGGAGATAAATAAATAATGGAATAATTCATTATATTTAAACGCTTAAATCAATAAGATTTAAGCGTTTTTTATTCAAATGAAAGACTCTTTGAAAAGAGATATTAATTTTATCTTGATGTAAATCAAGAGTTTAACCTCAAAAAACGACTATGGATTACGCAAAAGAATTTGAAAAATTCGCTATAAAAGATCAAGGTATTAGTAGTACATACTATAATAAAATAATGAGTAGTATGTATCCAACCAACCTTACTCCCAATATTATCGAGGAACGACAAATGAATATCGCAATCTTTGACGTGTTCTCACGTTTAATGATGGATAGAATCATTTTTATGGGTACGGGAATTAATGATCAAGTAGCTAATATCATTCAAGCACAGTTATTATTTTTAGAAAGTACAGACCCTAATAAAGACATACAAATTTATATAAACTCACCAGGAGGAAGTGTTTATGCCGGTTTAGGTATCTATGATACTATGCAATTTATAAAGCCAGATGTGGCGACAATTTGTACAGGTATGGCAGCTTCTATGGGTGCCGTTTTGTTATGTGCAGGTACAAAAGGTAAACGCAGTGGCTTACCACATTCTAGAGTAATGATTCACCAACCTTTAGGAGGGGCTCAAGGACAGGCTAGTGATATTGAAATTACAGCTAGAGAGATTTTAATCTTAAAAGAGGAGCTTTATAAAATTATAAGTAAGCACTCAGGTCAAGATTACGACAAAGTATATGAAGATAGTGATAGAGATTACTGGATGAAAGCAGACAAAGCGAAGGAATATGGTATGATAGATGAGATTTTAACACGAGATTAAAATAAAAATTTGTAATTTTAATTAACTGTTAACCAAAAGTTAGCAATTAATATTACTCAAAACTGATAACGATTAATGGCAAAAGAAGAGTTAGAATGTTCGTTTTGTGGTAGGAAAAAGCCCGAAACTAATTTATTAATAGCAGGCTTAGATGCTCATATCTGTGACAGATGTATAGAGCAGGCACATGGTATTGTGTTAGAAGAATCTAAGCAAAATGAAAGTAATGATTTATCGGCTGAATTAAAACTTCGCAAACCACAGCAAATAAAAGAGTTTTTAGATGAGTATATCATAGGGCAAGGTATGACCAAAAAGGTGATGTCTGTTGCTGTATATAATCATTATAAACGTTTATTACAGCCACCTTCTCAAGATGATATTGAAATTCAAAAAAGCAATATTGTTATGGTGGGGCAAACAGGTACAGGTAAAACATTAATGGCAAAAACAATTGCTAGAATGTTAAATGTACCATTAGCTATTGTGGATGCAACTGTTTTAACAGAAGCGGGATATGTAGGTGAAGATGTAGAGAGCATTTTAACACGTTTACTTCAGGCAGCAGATTATAATCTAGAAAAAGCTGAAAAAGGCATTGTTTTTATTGATGAAATCGATAAAATTGCTCGTAAAAGTGATAACCCATCAATAACTAGAGATGTTTCTGGTGAAGGTGTACAGCAAGCATTATTGAAGCTTTTAGAGGGAACAGTTGTAAATGTTCCGCCTAAAGGAGGAAGAAAACATCCAGATCAAAAATTTATTGAAGTTAATACAGAGAACATTTTATTTATAGCTGGAGGAGCATTTGATGGTATAGAGCGCGTGATTACCAAGCGTTTAAATATGCAGGCAGTTGGTTATAGTGCTTCTAAATCTGATGAGAAGATAGATCAGGATAATTTGTTACAATATATCATTCCAAAAGATTTAAAAGACTTTGGTTTAATTCCTGAAATTATTGGTCGTTTACCAGTGTTAACACACATGGATCCGTTAGATGCTAATACGTTAAGAGCTATATTAACAGAACCAAAGAATGCCATCATCAAGCAATACAAGAAATTATTTGCTATGGATGAAATAGAATTCACTATTACAGATGGCGCTTTAGAGTTTATAGTAGATAAGGCTATCGAGTATAAGTTAGGCGCTAGAGGATTACGTTCTTTATGTGAAGAGATTTTAACAGATGCTATGTTTGAATTGCCAAGTTCTGATGAAAAGAAATTGAATGTTACAAAAACATACGCTGAAGATAAATTAACAAAAACAACTTTAAAGAAACTTAAAGCGGTTTCTTAAGGAAGAGAAAATCTTATATATTAAAAAACCACGCTTACAGCGTGGTTTTTTGTTTATATGGATGTTTTAATTAATAATAAACATTATGAATATTTATTTCTCATATTTTGTTTAATACTGGTGTAAAAGTAGTTTTATTTACAACTGTTACAAAGCGTTTTAATTCCTTTTAGATGATAAGACGAAATACTCGTTTAAAAACTTTTAGCGTTGTATTTAGTCGAGATTTAAAACCTAATCAACAATTACAAATTCAATACGTCTATTAGTTTGATGATCACCATCTGAACAAGATTTAGATGTACAGTCAATTAATGGTTCGGTTTCACCAAAACCTTTAGAAACTAATCGGTCTTTGTCTATTCCAGAATTGGACAAGTACTTTAAAGCAGACGCAGCTCTTTTATTAGATAGTTTGTAGTTATAAGCATTGTTTCCTCTAATATCTGTGTGTGCATTGATATTTAATTTCATTTCAGGATTATCATTTAAAACCTTTACAATTTTAGTTAAAGAAATAGTAGATTCTTCTTTAATGCTGTACTTACCATAATCGAAATAAATATTTTCTAATACAATTTGAAGTTTATCATTTACCTCTTCAATAACAGGAGCTGTAGTTTTAAGGTTGAAGTCTTTGGTGTAAACAGTTTCATGTCCTTTATCAGCTAAGAACTCAAAACTTCCATTTTCAAATCCATCCTTTTCAGTACGAACTGTATATTTTTCTAGAGGCGTTATATGATCGAATGTAAAAACGCCATCTTCATCTGTTTTTTGTCGGTCAATTTCATTATTATCTTCATCTAATAAAATAACAAGCGTATTTGGTAATTTAATTTTGGTTTCTAAATCTTGAATAGTTCCATCTAGCACCTGAATGACTTCACGATTAATAGCACTGTAAATATCATAGCCTCCTTTTCCTTGAGGTTTATTAGATGATACATAACCTTGATTTTCTGTTGCAAAAAAGAAAGCAACTTCATCATGACTTGTGTTCAAAGTATTCCCTAAATTTCTTGGAGCTTTATAACTATCATCGTTTTTAATCTTACTCATGAAAACGTCATATCCGCCAAGGTTTTCATTATGACCTTTAGAAGAAAAGAAAAGCTGTTTCCCATCTACAGAAAGAGAAGGGTATTTTTCATCAGAAGTTGAGTTAATACTATGTCCTAAATTTTTAGGAGCGCTAAGGGTGCCATCTTCATTAATTTCAGAAACAAAAATATCATAACCTCCTATAGCACCTTTCATATTGGATGCAAAATATAACTTGTTACCATCTTTGCTTAAATATGGTGTTTCAATAGAAGCGCCATCTGAGTTTATGTTTACCAACTCATTTTTAATCCAATTTCCATGAGAGTTTTCTTGAAGGGTAGCTCTATATAATTTGTATTCAAGAGAATTAGATTTAGAACTTCTTGTATAATAAACTGTTTTTTGATCTGGTGTAAAAGATAATTGACCTTCACTACCATTGGTGTTTAATATTCTTGAAAACAGAAGAGGAGCACTCAATTTACCGCTATTAGCAACGTCTAAACAAAATATGTTTTTATAACCTTCTTGCGTGTTAGGGTCTATTTTTCCTAAACCTCCCATTTTTTTAGAAGACACCATGATTAGTTTATCTCTAAAGAAACCAGATCCAAATTCAGAATATTTTGAATTAACACCAGTATCAGTAACTTCAAAATCATAACCGTTAGATTTTACTTCAACAGGTGTTTCTGTTGAGGTTTTTGATGAATGATACGTATTATTGGTTTTATTTGCAGCAATTGAAGTCTGAGCTATTATGACATTTGCAGCTAAACAAAAGATAATTAAAAACTTAGCTTTCATTTTTTTGAGGGTTTATTAGGATTAATTAGAATTTAAAGATAGATGCTAAGAAAAAATAAGCCCTAATTTTTTAGATAAATAGCCATTTAATTCGTTAATTGATATTAACTGCTATTTAATAAACGTTTTACAGATTTAACCTTAGTAAATCATCAATATAATCTCGGGTATTGGAAAGTCTTGGTACTTTATGTTGCCCCCCTAATTTGTTATTGGCTTTCAACCAATCATGAAACAATTGCTGTCTTGCAATGTTTATTTTTGGTTTATTTAAGGTGATATTATTATAGCGCTTAGCTTCGTAATCTGAATTTAAAGCTTTGAGTGCATTGTCAAATAATTCATTGAAGTAATCTATATCTTTTGGAGGTGTTTTAAATTCAATAAGCCATTCATGAGCTCCTTTTTCTTTATCTACCATAAAAATGGGGGCAGCTGTAAAGTCAACTATTTCAGCTTTAGTGCGTTTGCAAACTTTTTTAAGGGCTTGTTCTGCATTTTCTATAATAAGCTCTTCTCCAAAAACATTAATGTGATGTTTAGTTCTACCTGAAATTTTTATACGGTAAGGTGTTAAAGAAGTAAACCTTACAGTATCTCCAATTTTATAACGCCATAAACCAGCGTTGGTAGTTATAATTACAGCATAATTAACACCTAATTGAACTTGGCTAAGCGGAATTGCTTTTTCATTTGAAGTAGCATAAATATCCATAGGAACAAATTCATAAAAAATACCGTAATCTAGCATTAACAATAATTCATTGGAATTATTTTGATCTTGAATGGCGAAAAAACCTTCCGAAGCATTATAAATCTCATAATACTTAAACTCCTTTTTTTGTAATATCTTTTTGTATTGATCTTTGTAGGGTGTAAAACTAACACCACCGTGAAAATAAACTTCAAGATTAGGCCAAATATCAAACAAACTATCTTTACCAGTAGTTTCTAATACATTATTTAATAATACAAGCATCCAAGATGGAACGCCAGCTAAACTAGTTACATTTTCGTTTATAGTTTCATCTACAATAGCTTGCATTTTATATTCCCAATCGCTCATTAAGGAGACTTTGCTACTGGGGGTGCTGCTAAATTCTGCCCAGAAAGGCATATTATCAATTAGAATTGCAGATAAATCGCCAAAAACAGTACCATTCTCTTTGTAAAGTTCTTTACTACCACCAAGGCGTAAGCTCTTACCGTTAAATAACTGTGAGTCCTCGTTATTATTTAAATACATGCATAGTAAATCTTTACTAGCAGCATAATGGCAATCTTCTAAAGATTCTTCGCTAACAGGGATAAATTTGCTTTTAGCTCTTGTAGTGCCACTAGATTTAGCAAACCATTTAATAGGTGTAGGCCAAAAAATATTGCTTTCTCCTCGTCTAGAGCGTTCAATAGTATCTTGCCAACCATCGTAATTTTTTATTGGAACACGTTCAGCAAACGTTTCATAGTTTTTAATAGAGGCAAAATCATATAGCTTACCAATTTCTGTGTTTTTAGCAAAGTCTATAAGACTTAACAGCAGTTCATCTTGTACTTCGTTAGGGTATTTTAAAAACAATTCAATTTGATGAAAACGTTTTTTAAGAAACCAAGAAGCAATAGAATTTACTAAAGGAATTGGCATATTTATTCTATCTTTATTTTTTAAAAATAATATTTTTTTTTCATGTTCTACCAAGGTGTTTTAACAAAAATGGAAACTGAGTTTGCAAACCCTATTCAGTATTATTTAGTGTTTGAAAATGATTTTATTAATATGAACCAGATGCTAAACAAGAATATTACTATGCAATTTGTTAAGTATCAGTGTTTACACTGCGGATTAGACAAGCCAATTTATAGACAGGGTTTTGATAAACAGTGCTTTTATGAAGCGCCTCAAGCGGCCGATTGGGTGATGAAACCAGAATTGAGTAAAGCACATTTAGGGATAGAAGAACGTGATTTAGAATTTGAAAAAAGAGCGCAACTACAACCGCATATTGTGTATTTAGCAAATTCTAGTAATGTAAAAGTAGGTGTAACCAGAAAAAATCAAGTACCAACACGTTGGATAGATCAGGGAGCTCATGAAGCTATAGAAATTGTTGAAGTACCTAACCGTTACCTAGCAGGTATTACTGAAGTTGCCTTAAAAGAACAGGTCTCTGATAAAACCAATTGGCGGAAAATGTTAAAGAATGAGATTGAAGATGTGAATTTGGTGGAATGGCGCGAAAAATTAAAAAGTTTTATTCCAGATGAGGTAAGTGATTATTTTATTGAAAGTAATACAGAAACGAACTTAGATTTTCCAGTTGGTAAATACCCTGAAAAACCAAAGAGTTTAAATATTAAAAAGGAAGCATCTTATACAGGGAAATTGGTAGGTGTAAAAGGGCAATATTTAATTTTTGAAGATGACACTGTTTTTAATGTAAGAGCTAATGAAGGTTTAGTAGTAAAAATATCTGTATTGTAAATCGTAAATAAAGATACTACTTTATGAAAAGTAAAGTTGTACACTTTGCAATACACCAATAATAATTAAAAGTATTCCAGTAATTTTATTTACAAGCAAATTGATGTTTTTAGATCTTTGCTTAATAATTGCACTAATTTTACTGTAGCTATATAGCGTTAAGATCTTTCCTAAAAATACACCAAAGAAAAAAAGAAATAATACAGAAAAAGAAGATTGTATTGATAGCATAAAGTCATTACTATTTAATACGCTAAAAGCAATTACCCAAAATATTAAAACAGGAGGGTTTAGAATACCTAAAAGAAATCCAGTTGCATATTTTGATTTTGTTAACTTTATTTTTTTCGATTCGTTCTTAGTCTGCTTTTTGAAAAATAAAAATAGACCAATAACAAATAACAATACCGCTACTGTTATCTGAATATAAAGATTTTTATCAAAAAAATCTTTTATAATCACATTACAATCTAAAGCATAATATGATAAAAGCACTTCGGCAATGCCAGCAGTAATAGCTATTTTAAAAGCTTGTTTGGCATTTTCTTTTAAGGTGGTGTTAATTACCGCAATGTTGGAAGCTCCAAGAGGCAAAGCACTTAGTGTTGCAGCAAAAAATCCTATGAGTAGATATAATAGTATCATAGATGCTTTGTTGCAAAAACGATAAAAAGCTTACAAATAAAAAAATCCTGTTTACTTCATGTAAACAGGATTTTATATGTTTTTCACAAAAGAAAGATTTAAAATTCCTCTTGATCTCTTAAATTTTGAATATAAGATGCTTTTTGGATTTCACGACGTCTTCTAACAGATGGTTTTGTGAAAAACTGTCCTTCTCTTAAATTTTGCATCACTTTTACGTTTCGGTGCTTTCTTTTGTAACGTTTTAAGGCACGTTCAATGTTTTCACCATCTTTGATAATAATTTTTATCATATGTTTGTTTTGTATCTATTGTGTCTTCTTAGGCTTTTCCTAAAAGCGTTTGCAAAACTTAAGCTTTTAATTAAAAAAACCTAATAATATGGATGATTTCTTTTGGTTAAAGTGAAAATTATTGTGTTTAACCTTTAGTTTGTGTCTTTTTTCTTCTTTTTTAAGAGACCGCCTAGAATATTTTTCACCTCTTTTTCTATAGTTGGAGTAGTATCTGTAGAGTCTGTTTTAGAGATTGCATCTTCAGTCGCGGTAGAATCTGTTTCTTTATTTTTTTTGTCACCTAAAAGTCCACCTAATAAATCTGTTACTTTGTCTTTACCTTTATCAAGTAGTTTTTGTTTTTCAATTTCTACAAGTTGTTTTGTAAGATTTGAAACAGCCGATTTTAAATCTGTTTTAACAGCAGGAGATGTATAGCTACCACCAATATTTGCAGTTACTGGAATGGAAATGTTTTTAACATCATCTGTATTAATTTTGCCTATTAAACGGTTTACCTCACTTCCTAAGTATTTTGCAGGTACGTTAAAAACGGCATTGTAATCAATTGTTTTATCAAACTTATGGTTTCCTGAAACGGTGATAGCAATATCTTCATATTTTAATTTAAAAGGTTTTACACTAACGCCACCATTAGCAAACTTTAATTCAGTTTTAGCATCTTTTAAATCTAATTTATCAAAATCTATAAAATTCATCTGACTTTTTAAAGCGCTAAATAACTCCCCTTTATTGGTATTAATTTTTGTAGTTAGTAATTCGGCTAAAGCTGTACCTGAAACACTAGATAAATTAGGTGAAAACTCTTCGTCTAAATCACCAGAAAAATGCAAAGTAGAATTTAATTTACCTTGAAATAATTTAGCAATAGGGGCAAGATTTTGTAACAATTCCATGTTTGTAAAAGATTGCTCAATATCAAAACCATCAATTCCTAAATTCAAATCGAATGTTGGTGTTTTTTCTTTGGTAGATACATTTCCAATTACGGCAATAGAACCGTTAAATAAATTAGAAGTAACATCTTTAAATGTTGCTTTTTGGTCTTTTATAACAAGTGTGCCTTTTACATTTTTTAGATTTAAATTATCATACACAACTGTTTTAGCATTGGCATTTACTGTACAATCTAAAAACGCCGGTATTTTTAATGATTCTTCATCACTTGTAGTTTTGTTATCTGTAGAGGTTTCTTCGTCTTCAGTCATAAAATCACTCACCTTAAATAGGTTGGAGTTTACGTTGAAGTTTCCCTTTAAATTATTGTCACTTAAAAGAAAACCTAATAAGTTTTCAATTTTTCCAGTAGCGTCTAAATCACTATCCCCTGTTTTCGCTTCAAAAGAATTTAATAAAACAACATTAGGATTAAATTTCATATTTGCGGTAGAAATATGAATGGGATTCACTATGTCTTCCGAAGAAAAAATAAATTCTGAAATGTTAGCAGAGCCACTGTTTTTAATACGCTCAAAAGCATTAGTTTCAACAGCATTCATATCAAAAGTTGTATTTATGTGAGCTTCTAAAATACCGCTGAGTTTTTTGTCAAATTCAATAGGATAGACTTTAGTAATGTTGCCTAAGTTTAGTTTACCGTCTATGTTGGCATTTACCAACATGTTTTTAGTCAGGTTCTTTAAAGTGGCTGAAGATCTAAAAATATCTTCATCTATTTTAAAGTTTAATTTTTCAATATAGATATAGGTGTCATCAACATTGCCAGTGGTATTTTTTATAGAGGTATTAATATCTATTTGCTTAACACGTTTTGGTAAGTTAGGATATTTAAAAGACGCATTATTTGATGTGATATTAATATCTAAATTTGGAATGGATTCATCTGAACTCAAGCCTTTTATTTTACCATTAACCTTAAAATCTCCTGTAGTAATAACATCATCTAAGTTTTCTGTGTAAGCTTTAGGCATTACTGCTAAGAAACTTTTGAATGACGATTCTGGGTTTTCAAAAGTAATGTCTATAAGTTGACCATCACCTTTTTGCTGAATAGAGCCATGGAATTCTAAAGGTAGCTTATTAATAAAGCCTTTATTGTCTTTAAATGTGTAAATACTATTGTTTAAATCTAAGCCAATTAAGGCATCTAGTTTTAAATTATTGTTTTCTAAATAGCTGGTGCTATCCATTTTAAAACTTATGTTGGCTTCGCTTTTAGTATTTAATTCTGAAGTTTCTGCTGAAAAAACACCATGTCCTTCATGATTTAATTCAGATAAATGAATGTGCATATTAGAGGCTTGATCAATGTAGGTTAAAGCACTATTGTTGATACTATAATCTTCAATACTTAGAGAAAAACTACTAGCTTCTTTATCTTGAGCAGGAATTTCTTCACTTTCTTTTACAATATCATAATTGGTATTACCAAACTTATCGGTTTTTAAAGTTAAAAGCGCTTCATCAATGTTAAAAGCATTTACCACAATAGGTTCATCATCTGCTTTTTTAAAAAGCTCTTTTATTGGCATTGTAAAAGCAATGTTTTTAACTGTGGCTAAAGTTTCGTCTTTAAATGGTTCAAAATTAGTAATCACCAAATCGTTTACAGCAACGTGTGCTTGCGGAAAATCTTTAACAAAACTTAAGTTAACACTGCTAAAATCTACCTTTGCATTAAGGTTTTGATTAATGTAGTTTTTTACGATGTCCGATATCTTAGATTGAAATGCAAAAGGAAGGGCAATTAATAAAAGGATAATTATGAGAAGAATTATTCCGGTAACCTTTAAAACTTTTTTCATGAGTAACGGTTTTGAATAAATATACGTTATTCTAAAAGTTTTGGTTGGAAAGGTTCTAATATTTAATTAAAATTTAACCTGCTTTACATGAAATCAATTTCTTCGTTTACTTTTAATTTAAAGCGTTTTCTAAACAGGGAAACACCAATATAAAGAAAAGGCGTATCACATGCGGCAACTAGTACTTTAAATAGAAATCCACTTAATAAAAGTCCTAAAAATTTATCCCAAGCAATAATATTGAATAGGCATAATAAGCCTACTACTGTAAAAGTGTCTACAAACTGAGAGAACCAAGTTGAAAAATTATTTCTTAACCATAAATGTTTGCCTTTGGTTAAACGTTTCCAGAAATGATAAATTTGAATATCAACAAATTGCGCAAATAAATAAGCCATCATACTGGCAAAAACAGCGAGAATGGAATTACCAAAAACGGTATCAAACATTTTGTTATCAACCGGAGACCAAGATGTAGCAGGAACCAAGCTAGAAGTATACACAATTAAGAGTGAGAAGAATGATGCAAAAATACCTGCTATGACTATTTGGTTTGCTCGTTTTTTACCATAAATTTCGCTTATTAAATCTGTGATTAAAAAAGTGATAGGGTAAGGTAAAATGCCTACCGAAATTTCAAAAAGTTTGCTTCCAAATATTTCAACATCAAAAGGATGCCAATAAAAAAACTTTTGGAAGATGAGGTTTGATACTACTAATGATGTTATAAAAAGTGCTCCTAAAAGCATGTATATACGTTGGGCGGCTAGTTTATCTTTTAGTGTCATGCTCTTTTCTATTGTTCAAGGATACTTCTAATTTCATTTATAAATTTAAAAGATTCTGTTTCAATTTGATTTATTAATGTCTCCATATTATTGAAATTTGGCTTTTCTACTATTAGATAATCAATAATAGATAAACTATTATCTATCGATTCTGCCAAACGGTATGTATTCCAATCGCTACCCTTAAATAGATTCCAATATTTTTTTCTAATACTTTTATTTTGACCAGATAAACAAATTCTAAAGTTCAGTATTTTATGATTAAAAATAAGAACAAATTTTAATTTTTGTCTTTTTAATGCTTCTGTAGTCAATGAAAAATAGGAGAAATCTTTACTTCCTTTATAAATACTTCCAAATTTAAAATCTAAACCATATTTTTTATCAAAGAAAGACTTGATGTCTTTCATAAAGTTTATTAATTGAAAATAATCAAATACGGTTTGATTCTGTTCTGTTGTACTTTCACAGTTTGAAATCTTTGCTTTGTTTTTTTTAGTACTAACTTGTACAACAGGAATGTAAATGTTTATTATGTGTTTTTGTTCAGGGTGTGTTTTATAATCATTAAGATATTCTTCAAAATAATCGGCATCTCTAAATTGGTAACCATTTTCAATAACCCAGATTAACATACTTTTCCATGCTTTTGGAAAGTCTTTAGAATTAATTTCAAAATGACCAACAGCATAGTTACCTCCTTTTAAAATATAAGGCCTAATTTCACCTTCGGCCTTAATATTTTTATTAACTGTTACGCAAGCACTATATCTTACTCTTAAGATTTGTGTTACATTAGGGTTGTCATGGTAAATAGTTATGGCTTGAAAATCTGAAGTAGATAAAACATCATTTTTATGCCCCCATTCAATTAATTTTTGATACATACTGCCCATTTTCTCGAATTCAGCTATATGCATAATACTAGCAAGTTTTATATCTTTTATTGTTCTCAAAGTAATTTGTGCATTCATTTCAACCCATTTTTTAATGTTGTTAATGTCACAAATGTATTTTTCAGATTTAAAAGGTTCTATACCAATCTTGCTAAGTTTGTTTTGTCCTTCAGATTTAAATTTAGAGGGGGCAATTCCGTAGTGTTTTTTAAAAGCTCGTGAGAACGAACTTTCACTATTAAAGCCATATTTGTAAGATAGATTTTTTATAGAATCTTTAGTGCCCAAAAGCAAAATGGATGCTATACGTTCTATGCGTTTGCGTGTTACATATTCGTTTAAATTTTCACCTATAATTGTTGAAAATATCCTGTGAAAATGGTAAGGAGAGTAATGCGCTTTATGTGAAATTTTTTCAAGAGATAAATCTGCATCAAGATTTTTTTCTATAAAGTCTAGTGCATAGTTTAAACGTTTAATATATTCTTGCGTTGTTTTTTTTGCTTTGGTAAGCATTTAGTTGCCTCTTTTATTATTGGGGTTACAATGTATTAGTTTAAGAACTCAATTGTGAATAAATACCTTTTGTAAATATAAAAGAAACCATTTACTTTTTTTTAATTTGCCTTTTCTATGATGCAGTCAACCACATACCATATAGCTTTAGGAAGTAATAAAGGTGATAAACTTAAAAACTTACAAGAGGCTGTTGATGCTATTCATGTTGAAATTGGGAATATTAAGCTCATTTCTAAAGTGTATAAATCACCTGCTTTTGGTTTTGAAAGTGATGATTTTTTAAATGCATGTTTGGTATTGGAAAGTTATTTGAATCCAGAAACTGTTTTGCAAAAGTTACTAGCAATTGAAACGGAAATGGGACGTACGCGTTCTGATGGTAAAGGGTATGAGGCTAGGGTGATTGACTTGGATGTTATTCTCGCTGAAGATCAAATTATTGATATAGATACGTTGCAAGTACCGCATCCAGAAATGGAGAAAAGACGCTTTGTATTACAGCCACTCAGTGATATAGCAACAAAAGTTATACACCCAAAATTGCATAAAGAGGTTATTGTTTTATTGGAGGAATGTGAAGATGAGTCAGTGCTTGAACCCATTAAAATTTGGTTGAAGAACCCTAGAAAATCATATAACTTTTCAAAATATAATTATATTGCTATTGAAGGTAATATTGGTGCAGGAAAAACAAGTTTAGCAACTTTAATGGCGCAAGATTTTAATGCAAAATTGATTCTAGAACGTTTTGCCGATAATGCCTTTTTACCTAAGTTTTATGAAGATGCGTCTAGGTATGCGTTTCCTTTAGAAATGTCTTTTTTAGCCGATAGATACCAACAAATTAGCGACGATTTATCTCAGTTAGATTTATTTAAAGATTTTATTGTAAGCGATTATGATGTATTCAAATCTTTAATTTTCTCTAAAATTACGTTACAAGAAGATGAGTTTAAATTGTACCGAAAGCTCTTTTATTTAATGTATAAGGACATTGCTAAACCAGAGTTGTATGTGTATTTATACCAAAATACTCAACGTCTACAAGAGAATATTAAAAAAAGAGGACGAGATTACGAGCAAAATATTGAAGACGCCTATTTAGAGAAAATAAATGAAGGCTATTTAAGCTTTTTAAAAACTCAATCTGCAGACTTTAATGTAAAAATTATTGATATTTCAGATAAAGACTTTGTGAGTAATAGAGCTGATTATTTATGGGTGTTGAATGAGATTTGTGAGGAGTAAACAAAAGCGACAAGCAAGATCGCCGCTTATGTTTGAATTACGTTTGTTTATTCAACATGTGTAAATATCTTTCCAACAATCACCCAGTTATCATCAATTTTATTTAGAGATAAATAATCGTAGTAATTGTAACCTAACATAGGTACATGAAGTTTTGCCATGGCTATCTTACCCATAACATCTATTCCTATAATTTTCATTTTAAAAGCTTCACCCAAATCATGAGGGCTTTGCCTGTTCTTAATACCGTCTAAATAATCTGTTTTACTCTTCAAGTAATCTGCACCGTTTATATCTCCAAAAAGCGTAATGCTAGAGTGAAAACAAGTGTTTAGTTTATCAACATCTCCATAGAATATACCATTAAAGTAATTAGAGATGAGGGTTTCTATGTTATTTATAGTTTCTTGATACATCATTTTTTAATTTTAAATAGCATGACCAATGGTATGACCACCCGCTACGTTAATAGTTTCCCCAGTTATAAAATCTGAATTTGCTAAATAATAAGCAGCTTCAGCTATTTCATGAGCTTCGCCAATTCTGTTTAAAAGATGTAAACCTGCTAAACTATCGGCATCCTCAACACCCATTTTTCCTTGTAACGGGCTTCTAATAATTCCTGGTGCTATGGTATTCACTTTAATATTGCTTTTGCCAAATTCTGCAGCCAATTGCCTTGTTAAAGCATGTATAGCTCCTTTACTTGTTAAGGGAGCTGTTGCTGGAAACCCATCAATAGCATGATCTACCAATACAGTACCTATATTTATAATAGAGCCGCTTTTTTGTTTAAGCATTTGCGGAATAACTGCCTGAGATGCATAGAATGTACCTTTTAGGTTTACATCCCAATATAGATCTAAGTCTTTGTCTTCAACTTCTAAGAACGGTTTTGGCGAAAACACACCCGCGTTGTTAATTAAAACATCAATAGTACCAAATGTATCTAAAGCTAATTCACTTAATCTTTGTGACGTTTCTTTTTTCGAAATGTCACCAACTAAACAAATTGCATTTTTTGGTGCGCCAAATTCGTTAAATGTAATTTCAAGATTTTCTTTTGAAGAAGCAGTCATGACCACATTGCTTTCTCTATCTATAAAATACTTTGCAATGGCTTTTCCTATACCAGATGAGGCTCCCGTAACTATTACTGTTTTGTTTTTCATTTTAATGGATTTTTAAAGTTGATGAATATAGTTTACTGTTGTAACCCCAGTTATCAATTGGTACTTCATCGATAACTATGTGAGTGGTTTTAGGATCTTTGTTTAGAATGTCTGCAAGAAGTTGTGTCATTCCTTGAACTAGTTTCTGTTTTTGTTCTTTAGTTACCTGTTCATCAGTAACTTTTAAATTAATGTAAGGCATAATATTTTCTTTTAATTAAAAATAATTTCCTTGCAAAGTTGAAGCGATTTTAAGCTGTGACACAGGAGGTTTGTCACAGTTTTAAAGTGATGTAGATCACATTTTAAGAGTAATTAATGTGGGAGATTAAGAGTTTAATCTACTTAGAGTTTCTCTAGAAACGCCTAGATAGGCAGCAATCATTTTTTTTGGAACACGCTGAAAAAGTTGAGGATATTGATTGAGTAGTACATCATAACGTTCTTTAGCTGAATTTTGCAAAAGAGATAACACTCTGTTTTGAAGCGCAATTCTACCATATTTACTTTTTTTAGCCCAAAAACGTTCCATTTTATGCATTTTGGCTGTTAAAGCATCTCTATTTTCGGCAGTAATATATAAGAGTTCGCT
This sequence comes from uncultured Flavobacteriaceae bacterium, assembly GCA_947487895.1. Classification (GTDB taxonomy): domain Bacteria; phylum Bacteroidota; class Bacteroidia; order Flavobacteriales; family Flavobacteriaceae; genus Seonamhaeicola. Next base: position 7,861 of record CANKYF010000020.1, on the reverse strand, counting down.
ATCCTCAATACAATCAATAGAAATTTTAGATGCTGTTTGATTTACAAAGGATTCGTAATCTGTAATCCACCAATTTTCCATTCCAAATTGAAGAATATGTTCTTTTCCTTCATTGTCAATAAATGAGCTTTTTAGGCAGCCTTTTATGATCCAAAATTCTTTTTTTACAATATCGCCTTCTTGTACTAAGTATTGGTGTTTACGTTTTTTAATTTGTTCAAAATGACTGAGAATAAATTCAAATTCCTCATCAGTAAGATGGATGATTTCTTCTATATGCTTACGAAGAGGGTGTGTCATTTACATGTAATTTCGAAAAAAAGCTAAGTTAGAAATTTTGCCATTCCTTTCTATATTTTGTTAGGCTCTTTTCTCTTATGCCAAAAATTCTAGGTTTCATACTTAAATATCAGTGTCTTATACCTTTTTTTAAAAAATCAATACGTCAATTTCTCAACTTTAAATTGTAATTACAAAATATCAGATTGAACATCCTTAACATTATTTCTTTCTGATTTAAAGGCGGAATCCGAAAAGCCTTAAAGAGAGTAGGAATATAATTTTTTAATAAAAAAAACATGTCCAACCCAATTTCACAAACCATTAACCCAATTGGAGCAACAAATACTGTTGCATCAGGAACAATCTCAGGTATTACTAATGCAGGATTTACTCAAAAAGTAAGTGTTTCAATAACAGATGCAGATGGTAAAACCGTAGCTTCAGGAACTTTTGAAGGAAAAGGAGAGAATAATGCTCCAGCTAAATTAGTTCCAGAAGGAGGAACAGTTTTAACCTATGAAAATGCAAAACTCCCATTAACATTAAGTGCAGAGTTTTTTTATGATCCTAATGGTTCTTTTACTCCAAATGCAGGAAATAAAGTGTTTCCTAATATAGCATTTAACGATCACGGAATAGAAGTAATTACTGCTCTGTCGGAAGACTGGGTTGATAATGATTTTAATGACATGATTTTAAGGAGTACTACAATAGCTCATTAAGAATCTCAAAACACTGTATAAAGGGCATTTTTAATGCTCTTTATACTTTTCAATATATAATTATCTCAAACGTTTTTTATTAACGTTAATCTTGCTTAAGAGTTCATGATGTCACTGTCGAGTGAAGTTTTGCAAAATTTTTGCGCTGAGAAGTCTTATTTAACGGAAATTCATTTTGTTTTCGATACGATTTTTTTCCAAAAACCACTCAAACTAACATGAATTTTCTTACTCGAGATTTGTTAGTTAAACCTTGTAGAGCGTGGTAACAATCTTTCCTTGACCACTATCTAAAACAAACTCATTTAAAATATTAGCACTTTCAACTTTTAAGTTAAAAGGAGACTCTAATAAATGAACCCCACTATTCTGTTTGAGCCTAATACCTTGCCCAGAAATAATATCTTTATTAGGTGTAAAATCACCATTGGGTAAATGTTCGGTAAGAATAATGTATTTGTAAGCTTTTAATTTTTGGGTGATGCTCCGTATTTCAGTGTTTGATAGGTGTTGTAATACTTGTCTAATAACGATGCAATCGGCTTCAGGAAGGCTGTCTTTAGCAATATCTAAACAATAAAATTCTAAGTTATCGGCTTTAAAAAGAAGTTTGTTACGCTCAATAAGAGATTCCACAATATCTATTGCTATATATTTTTTGGTATATGTTACTAAGTGCTTGCCAATATTAAAATCGCCACAACCTAAATCGCAAACTGTTAAAGGAGATTCAAAAGCATGTAAAAAGGAAACAACTGCTTCTAGATAAGGATTTATAATGTCTAGTTTGTGAGACCCTTCACCTGAATAAAAATCGAAGTCAGTGCCGCCCCAAAAGTGTTGCTCATAAATTTGGGTCATGGCATCTTTTGTAGGCCAAGGTTTTTTTACTTTTTTCTTCAAAATCATAAAAGGATATTAGCTAAAATATAAAATTTACTCCCATAATTCGTAAGTTTTAAATTGATTGTATTTTACTGATTATCAATATTTTATTTATGTATAGGTGTAGGTTGTTTCATGCAGTTGTTTATAAATGGCACAGATATTGTTTATGAAATAGTGTAGTTTCTTTGAAATAAAGATTACAAAAACAAAGTACCAAATCTAAGACATACTAAAATGAAACCTACTACAAAATTAACCTACTTACTATTACTAATATATAGTATTGCTTTTGCTCAACAGGAGAGAGGCATTATTGGTGAAGAAAATTGGCTCGATAACTGGACAGAATTTAATCTAAAAACTGTTAATTATGGAACCGCTAGTTATATACTTTCAGGAGATATTTCGGAGGATATAACATTAACTAAAAGGAATATTTACTTGCTAAAAGGAAATGTGTTTGTAACTAATAATGCAACACTTACTATAGAACCAGGTACTATTATTTTGGGAGATGCAGATTCTAAAGCTACATTAACTATTACAAAAGGAGCCAAAATTATGGCTGAAGGTAAATTAACCGATCCTATAGTTTTTTCTTCAAATAAAAATTTTAAAAAAGCTGGAGATTGGGGAGGAGTAATTTTGTTAGGAGATGCCCCTACAAATAGAACTGGTAGTAGCTCAGCAACAAGTTATTATCCTAATATAGCACCTTCAGATTATGCAAAAGCAGTTTTTGGGGGTGAAAATAAAGAAAGTAATTCTGGAGTTTTACAATTTGTTAGAATAGAATATGCGGGTAAGAAGGTTAAGAATGCCAGTTCTTCAAATGCTATTATATTTGGAGGTATTGGAAATAAAACAGTTATAAATAATATAATGGTTAGTTATTCTGGAGCTAATGCTATTAATGTAATGGGAGGCCATGTTACAATGGAGCAAATGGTGTCTTATAGAGCTAGAGGGAATGATTATAATTTCAATTCTGGCGTAAAGTGTAACATAATGAATTCTTTAGCAATAAGATCTCCTTATGTATCAAGCACAAACGGATCAAGATGTTTAGATGTATCATCTTTTAACAAAAATGAAGGCATAGGTTTTAGTGAGAATGAAACGAAGGTTTTTGCTAAAAACATGACACTTTTAACAGATACTAAAGATTTAGAATTCGATTTACAGTCTGGATTAATTCGTGAGGCAATTTACGTAGGAGCACATACCCAATTTAAAATTGAAAAAAGTGTAATATCTGGTTTTAGTAAGGCGGCTATATTAGATGAAACCATTGAATTAAATACAGGTAATCTGGAAAAAATACAATTTGTTAATTCTTACTTTAATAAGTGTAAAGGGAATGTTTTCATAGAGAATAATATGAATAATGAAGATTTAGAAAACTGGTATGGAAATCCTGTCTACCTTAATTTATATTCTAAGGGAATGCATTCTGAAACGTTTATTGATGTAGATGGAAAAAGACCAGATTTCAGATTACGTATAGATAAAATAATCGCAATGCGAAACTAAGAATTCATAGGCTTTAACTTAGAAAAGATATCCCAAACCACCACACCACAACTTACAGAAATATTTAAAGAATGCTTAGTACCATACTGCGGAATTTCAATAACAGTATCGCTGGCATCAACCACAGTTTGTTGTACGCCCTTTACTTCATTACCAAAAACTAAAGCATATTTGGTGTTATTCTCAACTTCAAAATTGTTTAACATGGTAGCGCTTTCAACTTGTTCAATAGCACATATTTTTACACCATCCACTTTTAGTTTTTCAATTAATTCTATGGTGTCTTCGGCATATTCCCAAGCAACGGTATCTGTACTACCTAAGGCTGTTTTATGAATGTCTTTATGTGGCGGTGTAGCAGTAATGCCACAGAGGTAAATTTTTTCAATTAAAAAAGCATCACTAGTTCTAAATACAGAACCTATATTGTTTAAACTTCTAATGTTATCTAGAACTATAATAATGGGCGTTTTTTTAGTCGATTTAAAATCATCTATACTTAATCTACCTAGTTCGTTATTTTTTAGTTTTCTCATTACTTGATCTTGTGTCATGCTGAGCGCAGTCGAAGCATCTCTTAGAATGAGATTTTTTCCTTGACTTTGACTCTGCTCAGTCATCACGTTTTGAATGACAATTCAATATTGTTGAAATCTTAACTTAATTGTAGATAACTTGTGTTTTTTCAACTTCAAAAAACATGAAATTAATAGTACATTGCATGCTACAATTTTGTCAAAAGTAACATATATAAATCACTTTTCCATTGGCTAAAAAAGCAAAAAAAGAAACCCCGTTAATGAAGCAATACAATAGCATCAAAGCTAAATACCCAGATGCTTTATTGTTATTTCGTGTGGGTGATTTTTATGAAACCTTTGGTGAAGACGCTGTAAAAACAGCAGGTATTTTAGGAATTATTCTAACCAAACGTGGTGCTGGTAGTGAAAGTGAAACCGAATTGGCAGGGTTTCCGCATCACTCCTTAAATACGTATTTACCAAAGTTGGTGAAAGCAGGAGAGCGTGTGGCAATTTGTGATCAGTTAGAAGATCCTAAACAAACCAAAAAGATTGTGAAACGCGGTGTGACTGAGTTGGTAACACCAGGTGTAGCATTGAATGATGAGGTGTTAGTGTCTAAATCTAACAACTTTTTATGTTCGGTGTACTTCGACACTTCGACAAGCTCAGTGACCAAACAACGTATAGGTATTTCGTTTTTAGATATTTCTACAGGAGAGTTTTTAACATCTCAAGGAAATGCTGAGTATATTGATAAGCTGCTTCAAAACTTTAGCCCAAGTGAAGTATTAGTCTCTAAGCAAAAACGCAGTGTGTTCAATGATACTTTTGGAGACGATTTCCATACGTTTTATTTAGAAGATTGGGTCTACCAAACAGATTATGCGTATGAAACTTTAACTAAACATTTTGATACTAAAACCTTAAAAGGGTATGGTATTGAAGATTTATATGAAGGCATCATTGCTTCGGGGTCTATTTTACACTATTTAGGGGAAACGCAGCATCACAAATTACAGCATATTACGTCTATTTCTAGAATTGCAGAAGACGATTATGTCTGGATGGATAAATTCACCATTAGGAATTTAGAGTTGTATCATTCAACTAATAACAATGCTGTAACATTACTTCAGGTAATTGACAAAACCATTTCTGCCATGGGCGGGCGTATGTTAAAGCGTTGGTTGGCATTACCTTTAAAGAAACTTGATAAAATTAAGCAACGTCATGAGGTTGTTGATTTTTTAACCAAAAATGATGAGGTACATCAAAAAGTGCAGCATCATATAAAACATATTGGCGACTTAGAACGTCTAATTTCTAAAATAGCCACGGCTAAGGTGAATCCGCGAGAGGTCATTCAGCTTAAAAACTCATTAGAAGCTATTGTGCCTATAAAATCATTAGCGTCTAATTGCGATAACGAATCGCTTAAAATTATTGGTGAAAACCTTCAGAGTTGCGAAATTCTTAGAGAAAAAATAAAAGAAACCCTTAATGAAGATGCGCCTGTAAATGTGTTAAAAGGCAATGCTATTGCTGATGGTTTTTCTACTGAATTAGATGAACTAAGAGGTTTGTCGCAATCTGGGAAAGACTATTTAGATGGCATGCTAGAGCGTGAGAGTGAACGCACTGGTATTCCTTCGCTTAAAATAGCTTCTAACAATGTGTTTGGGTATTATATTGAAGTGCGCAACACGCATAAAGACAAGGTGCCTGAAGAGTGGATTAGAAAGCAAACCTTGGTTAATGCTGAACGTTACATTACTGAAGAACTTAAAGAATACGAAGCTAAAATTTTAGGTGCCGAAGATAGAATTCAAGCCATAGAGCAAGAATTATTTTCAGATTTAGTGATTTGGATGGGGCAGTACATTAAATCTGTACAACAGAATGCACATTTAATTGGTCAGTTAGATTGTTTGTGCGGATTTGCACAATTGGCAAAGGATAATAACTACGTATATCCAATTATTGATGAGTCGTTCGATTTAGACATTAAAAACGGGCGTCACCCTGTTATAGAAAAACAATTACCATTAGGCGAAACCTATATAGCCAATGATGTGTTTTTAGATAGAACCACACAGCAAATCATCATGATTACAGGACCTAATATGTCTGGTAAATCGGCTATTTTACGTCAAACGGCTTTAATAGTATTGCTAGCTCAAATAGGAAGTTTTGTACCTGTTGATACTGCTAGAATTGGATTGGTAGATAAAATATTTACCAGAGTAGGAGCTAGTGATAATATTTCTATGGGAGAATCTACATTTATGGTAGAAATGAATGAAACCGCATCTATTCTAAATAATATTTCAGACAGAAGCTTGGTATTGCTCGATGAAATAGGAAGAGGAACCAGTACCTATGATGGTATTTCTATTGCTTGGGCCATTAGCGAATATTTGCACGAACATCCTGCAAAAGCTAAAACCTTGTTTGCAACACATTATCATGAGTTAAATGAAATGACCGAAACATTTGAACGTATTAAAAACTTTAATGTGTCTGTAAAAGAATTAGAAGACAATGTATTGTTTTTAAGAAAGCTGGTTAAAGGAGGGAGTCATCATAGTTTTGGTATTCATGTAGCTAAAATGGCGGGTATGCCACAACAAGTGTTACATAGAGCTAACAAGATTTTAGAGAAACTGGAAAAATCGCATTCTAGTGAAGAGCTAACCGATACGGTAAAATCTATTGAAAATGATATGCAGTTAAGTTTCTTTAATTTAGACGATCCGTTGTTAGAAAATATTAAAGATGAAATTTTACATACTGACATTGATACACTTACGCCAGTAGAAGCGCTCATGAAATTAAATGAAATAAAGCGCATGCTGGTAAAGAAAAAACAAGCCTAAAACAATGGTCAGACGTCATTACGAGAAATAGTATTTCGAAGTAATCTCATCATTAAAAGACTTAAGTTTTAGAGCTTCCTTCACTACACTTCGACTGCGCATTTCGACAATACTTCGACAAGCTCTGTATGACATCTCAATGTGACACTCAGCACAAGTCGTTCTGCATGACACTCAAACTTTAAAAAAACAGACCCTGTCATTCAGAAGGAGGCACGACTGAAGAATCTCATTATTAAGAATATTCAATACTATATTAAAGATGCTTCACTACGTTCTGCATGACATTTGGCTTGTCATTCAGAACGGAAAGCAATGGAGTGAAGAATCTCTTTTCTCAAACTTATTTTTTAGATGCTTCACTGCGTTCTGCATGACACTCAAACTTTAAAAAAACAGACCCTGTCATTCAGAAGGAGGTACGACTGAAGAATCTCTTCAAAGCATCAAAGTTAAAATAGCCATCTAAATACAAAATGTCGACTTTTTTAATCCCAAAATAAAAATTAAACAATTAATAAATTTATTGATTTACCTCAGTAATAGATAGTTTTAAGAAATTTTCATTTATTTTTTTAAAAAGGCTTTGCAATTAATAGAAATAGTTTAAATTTGCACCCGCTAGAACGATAAAACGTTATCGGGCTAGTCCGCAATCGAGAGGTTGTACGTTCATAAAAAACTGCGAAAGTAGCTCAGGGGTAGAGCATCACCTTGCCAAGGTGGGGGTCGCGGGTTCAAATCCCGTCTTTCGCTCTGAGACTATTTTAAAAATATACCAATAGCGACGATGTGTTTATCACTGTCGAAGCATGCTGAAGTGGTGGAATTGGTAGACACGTTGGACTTAAAATCCAATGGCCCTTGGGCCGTGCGGGTTCAAGTCCCGCCTTCAGTACAGATGAAAAGCCAGAACGAAAGTTCTGGCTTTTTTGTTTCCCTAAATCCGCAAACGTTTATTTGGATCAATCTCAAAAGTTGTGTGTGAATTGAGAAAAGAATAAGATCTTTGCTTAAAAAGATTATCTATTGGATT
>CANKYF010000019.1 GCA_947487895.1 uncultured Flavobacteriaceae bacterium | reverse complement strand
TCTTCTGCTATGTGATCAGCTACTCCATCGCCTACATAAAACTCAAACGGACCGCCTACTAAGGTTCCGGCGTCTGGCTGGTTTCTGTAAACAGTAATTGAATTAGAGAAGTCAAACCAACCTTCAAAATCTGATAAATTTACTCCTGTTTCAAGGTTAAATATATCTTTATATGATACGCTCCAAATTTTACAAATTCCCGCACCTGCTCCTTCAAAGTTAAAAGGAGGCGCTTTTGGTAATGCTAAAACGTTATTATCATAGTCTGTAATAATCCACTGTTGGTAAGTTCCTTTTGCTCCAACTAAAAAAACATTAATGGGTTGTGAATTCCCATCAAGACAGATCGTTGTGTTATCTTTTGTGCCAATTTCTCCTCCACTAATAATGCCCTTTTCTGTCTGAGCATTAAAACTTTGAGAAACTAACAAAAAGAACACAATTAAAAAAGCATTTACTCCATGCCAGAGTTCTGACAAAGTAAATTTTAAGCGTACTTCTTTTTTCATAATAGAATCAATTAATTAATATCGATAAAATTATGTTTAACAAATAACAAAAAATGTTAGACAGCTAACATTTACAAATTTTATTCTATTTTTTACAAAAAGTTACATTGTTTAAAACCAATTTTTATAATTTGAAGAAGCTTCTAATTGGTTTTCAATAGTATCATTTAATTCCGGAAAAAAGTCAATACCAGTAAGTTTTTCAATCTCATCAACAGATACTACAAATTCATATAAAGGCTGGTTAGAATCTTTATGAGGCATTAAAAATGCGATCATTTTCGTTTCACCTGTATTATTATCAATTAATACTTTGTAAAATTGATTTGGCACTGCAACATCTTCTGATCCAATAGTTTTTAAATTGCCTTTTAGAACACCACCTGTTACTACAAAAACACCATCATATTTTTTTGCCCAATAGCGTACTTTTTGTTCTAATCGATTCCATACACCTGAATTAAAGTCATGACGTTGCGGGCTTATATTACTAGTTAAAAAAGTTTCATCGTGTGCTTCTCTATTAAACTTTCTATCTCCTGCCGGACACAAATGCCCCCGATCATATCCTGATTTTTTGTAATTACGCCAATGTGCCGCTCCCGTTGTAACAGCTTTATCAATTTCAAAATATGGGCGTTTAAAATTACTGTTAGACAAATGAGATTTCTTTAATTCATAAGCTACCCATTCTGCTTGTTCATGAGTTTCACTATATGACAACGAATAATTAGAATGATGAATTATTTGATTGGTGGTTGAAGAGGGTAAAAAGTATTCATTGGTATCTTTTTTTACTTCTTTTCCATTTACTATAATTTCATAGTGTTCTTCTTCATTTAAAAAATATTCATAACCGAATACTGCAAATAAAATTAGAACTGCTATTAAAGATAATTTGGTTTTTCTATTCATTTAATCTAAAACAAATTCAAGAGGTTTTCCCATTACCCCATTAGGAAAACTAATTCCTAAAAGTGCTGACATGGTAGGTGCAATATCTGGAATCACTGTTTTTTGAAGTGTTTCTCCTTGCTTGATACCTTTGCCAAAGAATAATAATGGTACGTGCGTATCATAATTTAACCCACTACCATGTGCAGACCCTGTTTTTGGGTACGAAATATACGCAGGATCTTCTATAATTAAAACATCTCCCGAACGTTTTTGGTTATATCCATTTTGCAACAAGGCTTCTATACCGCTTGAGAACATAACGGTACTCATTATAGTAGCCGTATAAACCTTATAAATATTTTTATAATCTATAATTTCATTAACAATGGCTTCTTGAACATCATCAAGGTCTAAATCTAACGTTTTAATTTTTTCTCTATTCAAGAATATTTGATGATTGCTTATGTTTTCAATTAAATTATCCGTTTTAAATTCTGCTAATAAAAAGTCTTCTAATTGTTTTCTAAATTTGTTATTATTTAAATATCCTGCTGGTATTTTTACACTTTTAAGATAGTTAGGTACATGAATTGCCCCATGATCTGCTGTTAAAAACACGGTATAATTACCTTTACCAACCTCAACATCTAAAGTATTAAAAAGACGTTCTAAATCTTTATCTAAACGTAAATACGTATCATGTACTTCTTTTGAATTTACACCAAAATTATGCCCTACGTAATCTGTACTTGAAAAACTTACTGCTAATATATCTGTATCATTATCTTTCCCTAACCCTTCATTTTTAATAGCTTCGATAGCAAAATCTGCTACTATACTATTTCCAAAAGGGCTTTCTTTAATAATATCAAATCCTTCATTTTTCTTACTTAATTTCTTTAAGTTATAAGGAAATGTTGCTGTTTCTTTTCCTTTATATCCTCGTTCAAAATTGTTTAAATCAGCGCCACTTTCAATGTAAGTATCAATATCATATAGTGTATTCCATTCTTTTAAATAAGATTCTGCTTTTTTTGAAGTATTGAAGTCTTGTACCCATTTTGGCAATTCATTCATGTAATATGTACTACTAATAAAGCTCCCTTCATCTTTCCCTCTAAACCAATAAGCAGCATTTGCTGAATGACCCGCTGGTAATATAGCTCCTCTATCTTTTATTGAAATACCAATACTTTTTCCTCTCATTTGTGTGAATAACCTATTTTCATCTGTAAAAGTGGTCGTTTTCATTCTATGTGGAGACATACGCTCTTTTTCAGAAGTACTACCAACAGTTAAAACACTTTCATCACTAGCACAATACACCATTTTTTTTGCTTCTTTATCATACCAGTTATTGGCTATAATTCCATGCATTTTAGGTGTTGTTCCTGTATAAATTGATGCATGCCCTGGTCCTGTATACGTTGGTATGTAATTAAAATGATTATTCTTGCAGTTAAAACCTTCATTAATCATTCGTTTAAAACCTCCTTCCCCATACTTACTTTCAAACCTTGTTAAATAATCATAACGCATTTGGTCTACCACAATACCAACTATTAATTTAGGTTTATTAGCTTGTATCGTTTGCGATTTAACCGAAAAGCTAATAAATACGAGTAACAGAATAACTGTTTTTTTCATTTTAATACATATTTATAATCTCAAAAATACTGTTTTTAAAACATCATTATTTAAAATTAAGGTTAAATACCTGTATCTTTTTTTTACTTTAGCGGTAACAAATTTTTATATGAAATATCTTCATAATATCGGTCGGTATTTTTTAATGATAGCCGAAATGTTTCGTAAACCAACTAAATGGTCTGTGATGCGCTCTTTAATATTGAAAGATATTGATGATTTAATTATTAGCTCTTTAGGTATTATTGCTTTTATTTCGTTTTTTGTTGGTGGTGTTGTTACCATTCAAACAGCTTTAAATATTGATAACCCTTTAATTCCTAAATATTTGGTTGGTTTTGCTACCAGACAATCTGTACTATTAGAATTTGCTCCTACATTTACATCTATTATTATGGCAGGAAAAGTAGGTTCTTTTATTACTTCAAGCATTGGAACTATGAGAGTTACAGAGCAAATAGACGCGCTTGAGGTTATGGGAATTAACTCTTTAAATTATCTTATTTTCCCTAAAGCTATAGCTTTAATGCTATATCCGTTTGCTATCGCCATTGGTATGTTTTTAGGTATTCTAGGTGGTATGGCTGCCTCTGTTTTTGGTGGTTATTCTACATTAACAGATTATATTTCTGGTATTCAATATGAATTTGACACATTTCATGTAACATATGCTTTTATTAAAACGTTTGTTTTCGCCTTTATTTTAGCCACTGTTCCTTCATTTTATGGTTATTATATGAAAGGTGGTGCCTTAGAAGTTGGTAAAGCGAGTACTACTGCTTTTGTTTGGACATCTGTAGTAATTATACTTTTAAATTATATAATAACAGGAATGCTACTAGGATAATGATAGAGGTAAACAATTTACATAAGTCTTTTGGTGACACTAAAATTTTAAAGGGTATAAGTACTTCTTTTGATAAAGGAAAGACCAACCTTATTATAGGACAAAGTGGTTCTGGTAAAACCGTTTTTTTAAAGTGTCTATTAGGTTTATTTACTTATGAAGAAGGCAGTATTTCTTATGATGGAAAAATATTTTCTGAACTTTCTGAAGACCAAAAGAGAGATTTACGTGCCGAAATAGGGATGGTATTTCAAGGAAGTGCTCTGTTTGATTCTATGACCATTGCTGAAAACGTGATGTTTCCATTACAAATGTTCACAAAAATGAGCAAGAGTGAAATGGAGGATAGAGCAGATATTGTTTTAAAGCGTGTTAACTTGCCCGATGCTCATAATAAAATGCCTAGTGAAGCTTCTGGAGGGATGCAAAAACGTGTTGCCATTGCTAGAGCAATTGTGAACAATCCGAAATATTTATTTTGTGATGAACCTAATTCTGGATTAGACCCTAAAACAGCTATTGTTATTGACAATCTCATACAAGAGATAACAGATGAATACCAAATAGTTACTGTAATTAACTCGCATGACATGAATTCTGTTATGGAAATTGGTGAAAAAATAGTATTTCTTAGAAACGGACTTAAAGCTTGGGAAGGCTCTAAAGCTAACATTTTTAAAACAGACAATGAATCTGTTACCGATTTTGTTTACTCTTCTAATTTATTTAAAAAAGTACGTCAAATGTATATTGAAGAAAACGAATAGTTTCTTATAAAAACCTCTAAAACTTAAGATCTCATTTCAATTTTTAGAGATTAATTTAAATCTACATTTAATTAAAACACCTCTATCACTTACCTACATACTTTAGGGCATTTGTCACTAATTTTTTATACGAAGGATTTTCAAAAGCTCTCTTAGAATATCCTGGCATTATATAAACAACCTTAGAGTTATTGTACTTTTGAGTCCAAGCAATTGGTGCCAATTTAGGGTTATCTGATCCTAATAAAATATGCACTTCTGGCTCCATATGAATATTTCCGTAAAAAACATCTGTCATTGTGAAATCTTTCAATCCTTCTGTTACTGGATGCTTGTTATCTAACACCTTCACATCAACTTCAAGATCTATAAAATATGTTGATCTTTTTGCTTGATCTGGAGTATATTCTCCTAAAAACCACTTTCCTCCTACTATATCATGGTAACCATCCCAATTTGGTTGAGAAGACAATGTAAAATGAAGAAACACCATTCCCACTCCTTCTTTAGTTAGATTAACATACTTCTCTTTTGTGTATTTAGATTCTTCGTAGTATTTATTCTGATTTAGAAATAAAATGGCATCATAATTCTCTTTGATTGCATCTAATTTCATTGATTTAAAGTGTGCATCTAACACCAAATCTACCTTCACTCCTTTAAGGCTTTCACACATATTTTCAAAATCTGGTGTATCATATGGATGACCACCTCTTACTACTAAAACAGAAGTATCTTTCTGTGCAAATGTTGATTGAAAAACAACAAGCATTAAAAATAATGGGATGAAGAACAATACTTTCTTCATACTTAATAAACTATAATTTGATTTTTTATAATACATATTCTTAAAATTATTTTTTGTAAAATTGAAATATTGTCGTTTTGACAATCTTACTATTCTGCTTTCTTACGATTGTAAAATTTTCCCATCCAGAGTCCTACTCCTGCCCATATAGCCGCTATAGCTCCACCTATAACACCAACAGCTGTAAAGCCTAAACCTAACCCTTCGGTTAAACCTGTGAATAGCCATGCAGTAGCCATATCCCCTCCTCTATAAACTACTACATCTATAACTGGTTTGGCCTTGAATCTTGTTTCCTTATCAACTTCTGTAAACAACATCTCACGAGCTGGTTTTGTTACTGCATAGTTACCTGCTCTGCGGGTCACCTGAAGTGCTAACAACACCACAATAATTGGTGCAAATGCTAATATTAAAATACCAGCACAAACAATTATTGGCATTAGTGCTAATGTATACCCCATACCAATTTTTTTAACAATTCTAGACGTTGCAAAAAATGCTATTGTAAACGTTAAAACATTAACAACCCAGTCTATACTTCCTAAAATTTGAGTTCTTTTGGCTCTGTCAAATTCCGCCAGTAAATTCTTTTGCTCAAAATATACAAACGTACTTATCATGGTATATAGCAAAATAAAAATACCAATAGCTAGTAGATAGGGGTTTATTACAAAATATTTGAAACCAGCAAAAGGGTTACCGCCAATTTTGTATTTACTTTTGTCTGTTGTTTCATCTTCATTCTTTAATTCTGTTGTTTTAAGCTTTGTTAAAGTTAGAATGATTGGAATAGGTACTAGTAGTAATATAGAGGCTACTAGAATTAAATTATCAGTACCCATTTCTGAAAATAATGTTGGAACCATTGGTCCTAGCAAAGCACCAGCACTTGCTCCCGCAGCAATAGTTGCAAATAAGCGTCTGGCTTGATCTTTATTAAATATGTCTGACATAAAACTCCAAAATACAGACAAGTGAAACATGGCAAAAACACTTAACCATACATAAAAGCATTTATCTATTAATGTACTATTCTCAACAGACGACATATATGAATAAAATAGCATAAACGTTACTGCAAAAAATGTATACACACTTGGTACCAGTAGTTTAAATTTCATTTTTGAAACCGCTATACCATAAAACGCTACCACACCAGTACTTATAAAAAAATTAAGTGTCCATAATTGACTTACCTCCCCATCAGACCAATCACTTGCCATGGCATCTCTAACTGGTCTTAAAATGTAGTAAGCCAACATTAGGATAAGCACAAACAGAAAAGATAGTGTTGTTGCCTTTATTTCATGCGTCTCAATTTCTGAAGCCTTTTTTAATAATTTTTTTATCATTTTTTATAGAATTTGAAACTTAAAAATAGGGTGTTGAATTCTTGCACTTTTATTAAAAATGCTTGCTATATTATATATTGAATTTAAATGTGATGTGATTTAGACTTCTACATTATTACCAAGGCATTACTTCACCTTTATTAGTTATAAAAGTTCCGCTATTTTCCAGTGTTAGTTTGGTCACAGTTTCATACATAATTGGAATTGCTTCTGCTACAGATAATTTTCCCCAAGGATTCATATCTGTTTTAACACCACCTGGAGTAATGGACACAACAATAATTTTACGGTCTTTCCATCTTAAAGACAATTTTTTAGTAAGCATATTCACTCCGGCTTTACTTACCCCATATGCATCAATACTACCTGCTTTATTATGAGTACTTATGGCTCCATGTCCTGATGATAATTGTACTAATTTTGCGCCTTCTTTAAGATATGGAGAGATGGTTTGCGCAAAAAATGCAACTCCCATTGTATTTACTTTATAATTTATTAAAAAAGACTTTGATGTCCATTCTCCGAAATCTTCTTCAACTGTAACACCAGCATTACTAATAGCTATATCAATTTTAATGTTATTCTTTTTAAGCATCTCTCCAAGAGCCTTGTGTTCTTCTTCTATGGTAACATCTAATTTTTCAATGTATAATTTTTGCTTATACTCCTTTTTTAAAGCTATTAAATCTGTTGCCTTTTCGGGTTTTCTAGCTGTGGCAATAACGGTATAACCTTCACTAAGAAAATGTTTAACCCAACCAAGTCCCATACCTCTGTTTGAACCTGTAATAATTGCCGTCTTTTCTTCTTTTTTGATTTCAATATTAGTAATCACTAAATCAGATTTAGCATATGTACTAAAAGAACCAAAACATAAAATAATGGATATACCAAAAAATAATAATTTGAAATTTTTGTGAATTGATTTGAACATAGTAGTTTGTTTAATTAATTGATATTTTATTCAAGTTTTATTCTGTCTTTTAAAGCTCATGCTAATTTGTTTACTAATACCGTTAAAAACTAATTTTTGATATATCAACACTATAGACAAAAATTAAATTTATATAGAAACAGTATAGACAAAAAAGGACATAACTATATTAATTAATTGATTTTAAGTTTTTTATAAAAAACCGTGTATTACAAAATTTTTGATTTAAAAACTTCTTTATGTATTTTTAGGTTTTAAGCTGACCGTGAAATTAACAAAACTGTTTTTTAGTTTAATTTTCTTCATTCCCTTCAATTTAATAGGGCAAGTAAGCGGTACTCCAGAACTACAGAATTTAAAAGCAATTAACTTAGACAGTTTAATTCTAAAGTATAAAGAAGAACAAAAAGAAAACCTAAAAGAAGGTGATACTTTATCTGCTATAAAATCTTTAATTGAGTTATCTTCTATTTATTCTACCACTGGAAATTACCCCAAATCTTATGATGGTTATTGGGAAGCTTTAATATATTCTAATACGATATCAGACAGTACACACATAGCTAAGATTTATAGAAAATTGGGAACATTGTATAGTATTTTTAGAAGAGAACATAAAGCTGAACATTTTTACCAATTATCATTAAAAACAACTAAGGATTTTTTAAAGTCATCTAATAAGCAATATAAAAATCTAAGCGACACCTATTATATAATTGCAAGCCATAATAGAGAAAACGGCAATTATGGATTATCTGAAAAATATTTAGATAGTTGTAGACAAATGCTCTCTAAATTAAAAAAAACAGAATTCCCATTTGTGCATGCAGAACAAGGTTATATTTATTATCATTTATCAAGATATGATGATGCTCTGAATGAATTATTGCCTCATAAAAACTATTTTAAAGAAAAACACCCTAAGTACCTTGTTATTTTCTATTCATTTTTAGGAGATATTTATTTTAAAAAAGGAATTTATAACACAGGAGAATCTTACTACTTAAAAGCGCTAGAATATTCAAAAATATACCAAAGTCATTCTAATTATGTTCCCGATTTATATCAAAAACTGGGAGATTTATACTTTAAAACAAATAAAAAAGATTTAGCTTATAAAAATCTACAACTTTCTAAAGATTTAACAGAACAATTATTTGGTGTAAGAAGTCAAAGTAATAGTGATATTTTAGAAATTAAAGACGCCTTCAGAATTGAAAATGAAACGCAAAAAAAAATACTTGAGACAGAGAAATTAAACAAACTTGAACAACAACAAAAAACACTTTTCTTCAGAAATGTAGCTTTAACCGTATCTATCGTTTCATTGCTTCTTATTTCTGGTATTATAGTATGGTATTTACATAAAAGACGAACTTCTGAGAAAAACGATTTCTTAAGTAGGCAGAAGTTGAGTCTTGAGAAAAACGCTGAAATTCTGGCTCTAAAGAATCGCGAACTAACTAGCTCTGCACTTCAACTTATTCAAAAAGATCAACTTATTCTTGAAATTAAAGACAGTTTAAAACTGCTTGATAAGGATAATAATGAAGACGTTAAAAACATTCTTACCAAAATAAAAATAAATAAAAACTTTGACTGGAAACATTTTAATGCGCGTTTTACCTCTGTAAATAAGTTCTTTTATAAAACCCTATCTAAAGAGTTTCCTGAATTAACCAGAAAAGACCATAGATTGTGTGCTTTGATAAAACTGAATTTTTCAAGTAAAGAAATATCTCAGCTACTAGGAATTTCACCTGAAAGTGTAAATACTTCTAGATATAGGCTTAGAAAAAAAATGAATTTATTAAAAGATGATGATCTTTATGAAACTATTGCCAAATTATAAAGCTTCAGGTTTTTCTAAGATAATTCCTTGTACATCAGAAGCGTAATTAGTAAAGTCATCCCAAGGACCGTTTAACCATAACAGTACTTTATAGCCTTCATTGGCAACTACTATTGGACGAATATTTCTGTAATTAGAGTTCTTAGTTATTGCTTTCCATTTAATTGTATTGATATCATCGGTGATGTTAATAGTAGCTTCGTAAATTTCATGAACATCACCCAGATCTTTTCCAGTTGAAGGATCTACATCTGTAGAAATATACACTTTAGTTGGATTTTCAGGATCAAAAGCCATTAAGCCAGTATAGCTACTTTCAACTTTATATAAACATTTCCCAGCATAGGCTATTTCTCTATCATGCCATTTTTCACCATCCCAAGAAACTATTCTATATCTGAGGTCATTATCATTTAAGTATAAGGAATATCCAACATGAGGATTATTATTTTTATCTGTTGCCATAGCGCAGGTCCAAGCACTATTAGGCACACTTTCATTTATAAGTAGTTTTTTATAAGAATCACTACCTTGGAATAATTTTTCTCCTTCTGAAGTTCTTAAAGGTCCATCTACAACATTTTTAATTTTTGTACCATCAGCTTTATAAAATGCGCCATTTGTATATTCTGCATAAAATAGATTATTACCATACTGACGTGGATGACCATCTGTGTATGAAATACCAATAGTATTTTCATCTACTTGAAAATAACGAGCATAAGGCCGTTGATATCCCTTAATATCATTAGCTATGAAGTGTGTAGAATTGCCCCAAGTTTCACCATGGTCATTAGACGTTATAAATGACGGATTGTAAGTAGCTCCGCTTCTAAAGAAATTATATAGTTTACCTTCATTTTTAAGATAATATAGATTCATATAAGTAACACCATTCTTGTAATCATAGTCATGTTGAAACTGTTTTGTTTCTCCCCAATTTATATAACTATTAGATGTTGATATATTATAATAATGTGTTTTTTCACGGCCGTGTTTTGCCCAAACTGCTAACACACTTTTATCTGGTCTTTGATATAAAGCTGGTGTATTATGGTCATCTTTTTGAAGCTTTTCATGAAGCACTATTGTACTATCTGCTTTTTCACTTTTTAAATCATAAACACCTAAACGCACATCACCACTTTGCCCGCTCAAGCCTCCTATTAATAATTTACCATTACTAATGATTGATCTAGGGTCTTGATACCAGCACCAACCACCATCTTTCATGAACGTTACATGTTGCGTATCCCTTACCAAAGGGTGAAACTTATTTAGATATTTATATACTTCTGAACCAGCTGCTAAAAATGCACCTATACCATAAACCTCTGTATAATCTTTAAAACTTTCTCCTGGTGAACCTCCAATAGGTTGCACATACCCTAACATGCCATCTTTGTTTACACATTTAGCTAAGGCATTCCATGCTTTAAATAAAATAGGCTCATAAGTTTCTTTATCTAGTAAGCCATTATTGATTCCCCAAGCTATACCATATGTAAAAAATGAAGTTCCGCTAGTTTCTACAGTTTCATATACATCTACATCTCCTAAAAGCCCTGTAGACCATGTACCATCGTCTCTTTGGGTTTTAACTAATGTTTTAGCTATTTTCTTAAAGGTATCTTCATAAAATGTTCTTCCTTCCCAATCTTTTGGTAAGTCTGGAATCATTAAGGCTAAACCGCCAAAAACCCAACCATTTCCACGAGACCAAAATATTTTATTGCCGTTTTTTTCTCGTTTTTCAATATAAGATTTATCTCTAAAAAATAATTGTTCATTAGTATCCCAAAGCTCATTATAGGTTTTATGATACTGGCTATCCATATATTCTAAATAGGTACTATCTTTAGTAATTTTAGCTAATCTAGCCCAAACTGGTGGTGCCATAAATAATGCATCACACCAATCCCAGTGATAATCATTAGCTTTATCACTTTTCATTATTGAATCAAACTTAGCTTTAGTAGGTTTTATAGAAGCGATATTTCTTAAGCGATTATTTTGATGTAAGCTTAAATACATCTGACCAACGGCATGATCATCTGCATGATACATACGATTATACAATTCCCAATGATTTCTATCTCCTAGTTCTACTAGCCAGTTTATGTATTTTGGATAATGGGAAACTTTTGTTAACTCAAACATTCCAGCATATAAAGCAGCGTTGGTCCAATCTAATTCATGATGCTTATTTCTATTATTCCATTTTTTTCTGTTTTCTGGTGATGGCAACGCCCTATATTTACCCATCTCTTCAAACGTTTCTATTTGCCAATTGGCAACCTTCTCAGTAATTTTTATAACGTCTTTAGGATTTGGAGTTTTTAAAGGTTCTACTTTTTTTTCGGCACAGTTAAAGCATAAGTAGATTACAAACAAATAAAGAATAATTTGTCTCATGAGTTCAATTAGTTTTAATTATTTAGTCAAAAATACAATCGATTGTATTTTTCGAAGATAAAAAATAAAAATGTAAATTTTTAAATACGTACAAATTTTATTAACGATTTTTACTGCTTTAATCTCTCTTAATTTCAAGGGTTTTAAGTTTCATCTCATTCTTAACCCAATTAAGAAGCTCTTTTTCTTTTGAATTAATTATACTATCTGTTAGCGAAGGTTTCCATTTTACATTAGCTACTACAACTGTATCTACTTTTTTAAAGTCGTTAGACCTCAACATTTTTGCAAAACCAAAATGTTCTAAATCTGAAAATTTGATTTTAGCATCTTTAGCTAAATTTGTAAAATCATTAACGGTTAACATCCCTCTATTTTTTGGGTTGTTAAGTAATTGTATTTCTTGTTGCATAGCCTTGATTAAGCTATCTTTTTCTTCAATTGTTATTAAGGCTTTATCATATAAGTCCATTAACCTTTCGGCGCTTACATTTTTATTTCCGTTGATAACTAAATTAAAATCTTTTATATGTTCAAACTTATTTAATTCATTTCTTAAATCAGTTTCGGTAGCCTGATTAATTTCTCCATTAAAGTAAAGCGTGATTTTGTTATTTTCAGAATCTAATTTCTTTCTCTGTAGCCATAGAGATTCATTAGATTCAATTTCATCTAAAACAAACATTTCATATTCATTTTCAACTTGGCTTTCTTTAAATACTTTTATAAATGTATAAACTGGCCAAACCATAACAATTATAGCAATTAATAACGCTAACCTTGAAATATTTCTTCGTCTTTTTGAATTTGCATACTTCAACATTGGAAAGCGTAAAACTTTCAACACTAAAAAAGTGGCTAAAGCAATGAAAATTGTATTAATACCAAATAAATACATGGCGCCTCCAAAGTAATCCATATTACCTTGAGCTAAACCATAACCTGCAGTACATAAAGGCGGCATTAAAGCAGTTGCAATAGCTACACCAAATATTACAGAAGCTATGGTTCCTTTTTTAGTTCTGGCAATTATAAGTGCTAAACCACCAAAAAAGGCAATAAACACATCTCTCAAATCTGGTTTGGTTCTTCCTAAAAGTTCAGAAGTTTCTTGACTTCCTAACGGAAAAAATTTAAAGAATAAATATGCAGTGAGTAAACTTAAAATTATCATCACCGCTAAATTGACTAATGATTTTTTAAGAGAATCAATATCATTAATGGCAATGGACATTCCAACACCTAAAATAGGTCCCATTAATGGAGAAATTAACATGGCTCCAATTACAACCGCTGTAGAGTTAGCATTTAAACCAATGGACGCTACAAAAATAGAACAGATTAAGATCCATGCGGTAGCACCTTTAAAGGGAATATCTCCTTTTATTGCCTCAATGGTGGCATCTCTATCTGTATCTTCTTTAAAAGCTAGTAGCTCACTTAAAAACTGTTTTATACTTTGAAACAGTCCTTGGGCATCTTTTTTTACTGCCTCTTTACTTTGGGCTACAGCTTTGTCTTGGTTAACAGATTCGTCTTCGGTGAAATTAAATTTACTTTCTTCCATTTTAGTATTTTTCCATCAAAACACTAATATAGAAATAATTTCTTTTGAAGATTATACTAGTTGCACTTCAAATTTATCTTTTACTCTTTTTTGTAATTGTTTAATCTCTTGTTCTTTTCCTTTAGGGTAAATAAGTAAGGTTTTATCATGGTCTACAATGATATAATCTTTTAGACCATCTATAACCACTACTTTATCTTTTGGTGCTCTTACTATGTTTCCTTCTGCGTTTTCTAGTAGCACCTTATCACTAACTAGTGCATTATCTTTATTATCTTTTTCTAGTTTATCATAAAGACTTCCCCAGGTACCCAAGTCATTCCAATCAAATTCTGCAGCAATGACATGTACATTTTTAGATTTTTCCATAATGGCATAATCTACTGAAATGTTTTCTGCTAACGGATAATTTTCTTTTATGAAATCACTTTCAGCTTTGGTATTATAAGCACTAATTCCTACTTCAAATAATTGGTATAATTCTGGTTGATTATTTTGAAATGCTGTGATAACAGACTTGGCACTCCACATAAAAATACCTGCATTCCAAAGGAAATTACCTTGCGCTAAGAATTCTTTTGCTGTTTCATAATTTGGTTTTTCTCTAAACTGATTGACTGATTTCACTTTTGTGTCTTCGAGAACCTCAGACACCTTGTTAAACTCAATATACCCATAGCCCGTATTAGGGAATGTTGGCTGAATCCCTAAGGTCATTAATGCATCATTATTTTCACAATAGTCAAAAGCTGATTGTACATTTTTAGAAAAAGTTACCTCATCTTCAATCCAATGATCACTTGGTGCTACAATCATTACCGCATTTGGGTTTTCTTTTTGAATTTTTAAAGATGCATACAAAATACAAGGTGCCGTATTTCTCATTGCTGGTTCTAAAACTACCTGACGCTGTTCAACTTCTGGTAATTGCTCTAATACTAAATCGTTATAACGCTCATTGGTTAAAATAAAGATATTTTCTTTTGGTATAAGTCTTGCTAATCTGTGAAATGTTTTTTGAATAAGCGTATCTCCAGTTCCTAACATATCGTGAAACTGTTTAGGGAATTCTTGTGTACTAACTGGCCAAAATCTTGAACCTACACCTCCTGCCATTAAAATGGCGTAATAATTTTTATTCATTTTTATAATATTTTAGTAATTCCACTTCTGCGTTTGGGTTAAAAAGATATACTTTGCCTGTTTTTAACTCTATGCATTCAAATCTTTTAACTCGCTTTTGGCCTTTTTTAAATATTTTACCGTTATAAATCTTAAAAACACTGTCTAAAGGTAATTGAAACACATAAGTTTTGTTATTAGGTTCGTCGAATTGCAATAAAGCTAAGACCAGTTGCGCATCTGTATCGCTAGATGCTTTAGGGTTTTTAAAGTGTTTTGCTAATAAAGGTAATAAACTATCTGGAAATACTTTAGGGTTTAAAAATGGTAGCATTAAATGTTGAAATGTCCGTTTCCATTCTTTACCATGCGGTTTTATAAATCTGCCATAGTTAGAATAGGCTTCAAAATGAGCAATCTCATGAATTAGTGTTATTAAAAACCTATACTTATTAAGATTAGCATTTACAGTTATTTGATGCTTCCCATTTGGTAAAGATCTATAATCTCCATGCTTGGTTTTACGTTCCTTTTTAATCTTAACCACCAAATTATCATGTTCTAACAGTTTTAAAACTTGATGTAAAGCAGGCTGCGGAATGTATTCTTGAATTTGGGTTTGCATCAATGCAAAAGTAAAGGAAATACTTGGAAGAAAATAAATTGAATTTGTACGAAAATATATTAAATTCTTATTATTTTTAGAGCTATAATTTTGCTTAATAAAAACATACTCTTAGCTGATGGGAGGTATTTTTTAAACTTATCACCAAATTAAATAGTTGTTTTTAAGTAAATTGAAGCAAAATCAATATAAACGCACCTTCTGTTTAGCCAGAAGTTGTGCAACATAAAACGAAACTCTTGAAAAGAATATTGATAATTATAATATTGACTTTTACAACTTCAAATATTTCTTCTCAAGAAAACAAAATTGTTGAAGGAAGATTCAATCCAGTTTCTAGTTTTATTGATTATAGTGAATTTCTTGAAGACACAAAAAAAGTACCAGAAAACATAAAAATAAATTTAGAACTTTATCTAAAAATTATTTTAGGAGATTGGTTTGACAAAACAACTTTTTATGAAGGATTGATAGCTGATTTAGATGGCTATTTTAAAGAAAATCCATTAGCATACAAAAGAGGTTGGTTGGCAACGAAATACCAATTTGTTTATCTATTGTCAGATGAGAATATAGGGGTTTCGAAATATTACATAAAAATTGATATGGATAAATATGGTCAAATTATTAATTGTAATTGGCCTTCTAAAGATTTTAACTATACATATTTTTTTAATGAAAAAACGACTACACCATTTAAGAATAATTTTCAGAGTAACGAATTAATGTTTGAAAACGCTATGAAATGGGCAAATGCCAATTCTGTGCCAACAGATAATTACTCGGTTGAATTGACTTATAACAAGGAAAAGAATATAATGTGTTTTACATTTGAATTTCTGACAGAAAAAAGAGGGAATAGTAAATCGTATAGGGTAGCTGAATTTAATTGGCTGAATGGATTAAAAGTTACTGATTATTCAACAATGTCAATAACAAATCATTAATAAATTACGTTGCACAACATTGTACATAAAAAATAGCGAAAATCTTTGCTAACACTAAGTTTTGGGCGTTTTTGGCAAGTCGCCAAATTTTTAAATTTGACGATTTCCAAATAAAAAGATAAATAGTAAAATATAAAAATTCGGCTCTGTGTTTATCCGAAAAGTAAGCGTCTTTTTACACGCTACGTTTCATACACAAACCGTTAATACCAATCAGGTACGTTAAAGGCACATAGTTTACAAAGTTAAAGGGACATAGTTTACACTTTTTCAAGTTATAATTTGAGATAAAAATCAAATTATTATGCCTTGGAAAAACACAACAACTATGGAACAAAAAATTGAATTTATTTGTGAATGGCGTACTGGAAAATATTCCATCACTGAATTATGTAGAAGTTTTGACATCTCCAGACCAACGGCTTATAAGTTGATAAGCAGGTTCGAAAAAGAAGGTTTTGAGGGCTTAAAAAAGCACTCGAGAGCACCTGCTAATCATCCCAACGCAACTAAAGAAAATATCATTGAAAGTATTCTAAATCTCAAAGCTGAATACAAACTTTGGGGTGCTAAAAAAATTAGAGAATTATTGTTTAAAGAATTTACAAAACAGGAGGTCCCTTCGG
Organism: uncultured Flavobacteriaceae bacterium; assembly: GCA_947487895.1. Lineage (GTDB taxonomy): Bacteria > Bacteroidota > Bacteroidia > Flavobacteriales > Flavobacteriaceae > Seonamhaeicola. The sequence goes on along the minus strand of CANKYF010000019.1, from coordinate 39,736 downwards.
TGGTTACTGTACATAATATTCTAAAGAAAAAATGGGTTGGTATGTCCTCAAAAAAGAATGAGAAGAGTCAAGCCAACACATCCTATTTTTGACCCAAAAAACTGTAATGAAGTGTGGAGTGCTGACTATAAAGGAAAGTTTTTAATGGGGAATAAAATTTACTGTCATCCACTAACTATTGCAGACTCTAAAAGCCGATTTTTGTTTACCGCTAAAGGACATTATAAAGAAACCTTAAAATCTGCTAAAGCAGAGTTTAAAAGGGTGTTTAGAATATATGGCATCCCAAAACAAATACACACCGATAACGGAAGCCCTTTTGGTTCGGTACGGGCTATTCAAAGATTTACTCAGCTTTCTTATTGGTTTATTGAATTGGGAATTACTCCAGTATTTTCCGATCCTGGACAACCACAACAAAATGGTAGACATGAGCGTATGCATCGCGATTTAAAGGACGCTTGCGCAAAACCCCCGCAACTCATGATTTAAAAGCACAACAAAGGCGATTAAATCACTTTGTAAAACAATATAATAACATTAGACCACATGAAGCATTGGACATGAAAACACCAGCTAAAATTCATGATTTTGCTAACAGACCTTTTCCTGAAAAAATAATAAATTTTGACTATGACTCTAAGTACAAAGTCCTTAAAGTAACTAAAAGTGGAGCTGTAAGATGGAAGTCATATTACTGGGTATATGTATCGGCAGCTTTACAAGGAAAATATGTCGCTATTGAAGATATTGGCAATGGTATTTGGAAAGTGTTTTTTAGAAATGTATTTTTAGGTTTCTTTGATGAAAAACATCTTAGAAATAAACAACAATCAACAAGATTAGAAATTAATTTAGTGTAAACCTTAATCTTTAACTTGTGTAAACAATGTCCCTTTACGAACATCAAAAAAGCCAAAAAACATTGATACTAAGTACCAGAATGCATGACCAGCAATATTAATCAAATCCTGCTCTTTGAAAAACCACTGTTCTCACAGTATCAATTATCCTTGCCCCTTGAGAAAGAGCTAGATTTACCTACTGAATCTTGTTTTGCGTATATTATCGAAGGAAAGAATCAAGATTTAACGAATTCAGGTTTTGCAGCTAAAAAAGGAACCGTTATACTTTCTTTATGCGGAAAAACAGTTGGTAATTCCCTTTCAAAAAGAGAAACTGGATTTTTAAATACAATTATTGTTCATTTTGATAGAAATGTACTAAAAAAGGTATTCAACTACGAAAAACCTAAATTTTGGAAAGAACTAGAACACCCATTAAAAAAAGATTTTGCTCAACAAGACGCCTCTGCTTTAGTGAGTTCTTACTTTTTAAATCTTTCTAACTTATTTAATCACAAAAGTGCGCTTAATGAAGATCTTTTATCAGTTAAGCTAAAAGAGATCGTTTTATTACTTCTGCAAACTCAGGAATCTTCAAATCTAAATGCAATTGCAAGGAGTTTATTTTCGGATAGAACTTTTTCATTTGAAGAAGTTATTGAAGCTAACTTATATGAACCTTTAAACTTGAACCGTTTGGCTGCCATGACCAATAATAGTCTTGCTTCATTTAAAAGAAAGTTCAAGAAAACATACAACGATTCTCCAGCGAATTATATAAGACAAAAGAAACTAGAAAGAGGAAAAAAACTACTAATTCATTCTCAAAAATCAATAAGCGAAATTTGCTACGAGTGTGGATACACTGACCCTTCTAGTTTTTCGAGATCATTCAAAAGTTTGTTTGGTATTTCGCCATTAGATTTCAGATTGAGCCAAAATGGACATTAGTTGAGCCATTATGTATGACGTTTATCTCAAACACTTTGGAACTTTACAGACACATTAATTTCCATAAAAAATTAAGATAAGAATGAGTAAAGCGAAGAGTTTTTGGGATAATGCATCAAAAAATTACGATAAAACAGAAGAACGATTCGAGTACATCCATCAAAAGTCAAGGGAAAATACTAAAAAGCATGTAGAAAGCTCTAATGTTGTTTTGGATTATGGCTGTGGAACGGGTACAACGGCTTGCGAGATCGCTAATGATGTTAAAGAGATCTATGCTATCGATATATCTTCGAAAATGATCGAAATTTCAAAAGGAAAGGCAGCTGAAAAAAATATCGAAAATGTAACATTTACTCAAGGGGATATTTTTGATGAGAATCTAAAAAAAGAGTCTTTCGATAGAATACTGGCATTTAACGTGTTGCATACTATTCCTAATCCCGAAAAGGTGATGAAAAGAATAAACGAATTACTAAAATCTGATGGATTATTTATTTCTGTAACACCTAGTCTAGGGGACAAAATGTCATTTTTAGTTGGGTTGCAGATTCGACTTGTTCAAATGTTGTGTAAAATTGGAATAATCCCAATTCCAATTAGAAGGCTGAAAAGCTCTGATTTAGATGATTTAATTGCGAAAGGAAATTTTCAAACAGTTGATTCTGAAAAGATTTATAAAGGTGCATCCAGTTATTTTGTGGTGGCTAAGAAAAAAAATGAAATATAACTGGTGCTAACAAAGTGTCCTATATAAAGCCTGCGAGATACGCATCATACACAAAACGTTGTATTACACTCAACTAAAACCGAACTTTGTTCTTTAACTTATAAATACATTACTATCGCTGCGCTATAGTTTACATAACGCAGCGTTAATAATACTTTAAAAACGAACAGACACTTTTCCTCTTAAGAAAAATGGCGTTCCTGGTGTAAAGTGTATTTCTTCCACTGGATTAGCTTCATTAAACAACCTACTTTCTGTAGCAAATTGTGTTTCATTCCATTCGCTATCAAATAAATTTTCTACTATTAAACCAAAAGTCCAATTTTTGTGATTATAGTTAAGATTTAAGTCTGTTATAAAATATCCTTCTGCCACAATGGAATTATCTTCGTTTGCAGGTCTATCATTAACAAACCTATAACTCAATCCGCCTGAAAAGCCCCCTATATCTTTAAAATTAATCCCTCCAGCCGATGTAAAGTCTGGTGCTAAAGGAATATGATCTTCTCCCTTAGGCTCATCTATACTTCTAGCATGCGCATAATTAAAATCCGTATTAAAATATAGCCAATCTGTAATTTGATATCTTAAGCCTAAGTCAATCCCTAAACGTGTTGTCTTCCCACTTGGTTCTACAATAGCTGCATCTCCTACATACACAAACTCCTGTTGTAAAAATAAACTCCAAAGTGCTGCATTAATCACTATTCTGTCTGTTGGCTTAAAAATAGTTCCTAAATCTGTACTAAATGCTGTTGGCAAAATTTCTTCGCCACCATTAGCTACAACAACTCGTGTATCATTAGAATGATATCCTAAACCTGTTTTTAAGAAGAATTGTGTTTTTGGAGATGCTGCATAGATAAAATTCAATTTAGGGCTTAGAAGCACTTTATTTTCGCTCTTACTGTCATAAGTTGTTGATAATAAATCTTGATAATCAAACGTAAAATAATCTAAACGTACTCCTGGGTTTATAGTCCATTTATTCACTTTATAAGTAAGGTTTGCAAATGTAAATGCGTTTAATTCATCTACGTTTCCAAACGCTAATCGCTCTAAAAGCTCTTTTCTGTTTCTCGTTCTGGATAATTGTACATCATTTACATCATCATACCTAAACCCTACACCTACTTTGTATTTTAATTGTTGATCATGATCTTCCAAATGAAATGATTCCTCATATTCACTTTTAGCACCTATAATGGTTCTATCTTCAAATTGACGAATTTGATCTGCATTTACAGGATCTTCTAAAAAGAACGTGAAATTTGAAAATAACTCAAAATCATACTTAGACAAATAAGCAGATGATTTTAAGCTTGAGTGCTCATCAAAATGTTTGATGTGATTCATCCAGATATTGGTTCTACTGGTATTACCCCCTTCTGTATCATCAATAGCGCCAAACCTACCTATTAAACCTTGATCTACTGCACGCTGTGGTATTTGCCCAGATGCATCCCATTTACTTTGAAAATGAGACAGTGATAAGTTAAACTCTTGGTCATTATAATTATTGTAATTATATCTTCCCATGATATTTAAACGATTAAAGTTTTGTGGTGACTCAAACACACCATCGGTTAAATTCATTTCACTTGCTATATAGGCATTACTATTTTCTCCATCCCAAATTTTAATCATACTTAGAGCTCGCAGTGTGTTAAACTGTCCAGCCTCAACAGAAAGTACATTTTTATCAATGGTTTTTTTAGTAGAAATATCTACATAACCAGCAGTATTAAAATTTCCTTTATCGGCATAATAAGAGCTTTTTCCAAAGTCTAAATTCTCTATGGTTTCTGGTATTATAAAGTGCATATCTGCATATCCCTGTCCGTGTGCATGAGATACCATATTCACTGGCATTCCATCTACATCTATAGAGATGTCTGTACCATGATCTATATCAAAACCTCTTAAAAATATTTGTTCTGCTTTTCCGCCTCCTGCATGCTGACCAATTATTAATCCCGGAATTTTTCTTAGAATCTCTTGAGATGATTTTACCGGACTTGTTTTTAAGTCTACATCAACAATACTACTTAGTACATTTAATTTTGAAACAATTAACACCTGATCTAAAGATGCTGATGATATTTTCATGGTGATATCTACTGTACTATCTAAATGAGATTCATCTATAGTCAACTCATAATTTTCGTACCCTAATTGATAAAAGTAAATCACATCACCAACTGATGTATCATCAATTTCAAAATAACCCGAAACATCTGTATAGGTGAAGGTTCCTGTATTTTTATTATAAACAACAACCCCTTGCATAAGTTTTTCATCATCCTCAGAAATTACTTTTCCATTAAGTTCATGAGCATTAGCTATTTCGAAGAAAGCTAAAAATATAAATAGCGTAATATAATTTTTCATTTGTTTGATTTTCAAGTTTAATCTAAAAAACCTTTCATAAGTCTCTTATACAAGTTTTGCCCTTTTTCGGTTAAATAAGGAAACAATCCTTGCGACATCATATTGAAATACTCATGAATTGAATTGGAAGTTATCTCCTTGTTCTGAGTTTGAGCTGAAGCAATCCAAAAATCTGCCAAAATATGAGAACGCTTGTATAAGTTTTTATATTCGTTTGGTATTCGCTCTTCTCTAATTACCCCATCAATTTTTAACTTTTGTAGCAATTCAGAGAATTGTTTTTCTCTAAGCTGTAATAACATCATATAATGTGCTTTTATTTTAGGATTTTCGCGTATTATTTGAACAAAATCCAACAAAAAGAATCTATACTCATAAAAGTTATGCATCATATTTCTAGAGATATTCAAAAAACCTTCTAAAGAATTTTCAAGCTGTTCATTATGTTTTATATTTTCATCAATCTTTGTAACCAATTGAAAATACAACCCTTCAATTATATCATCTCGCTTTTTAAAATGGTAATTTAAATTACCTTGGCTTATTCCCATTTTATTGGCAATAGTTCTCAACGTCACCTTTGGCAAGCCTTCAACATTAAACAATTCTAGCGCAGTTTCTAAAATAATAGCTTTAGTCTTCTTCATAACACAAATATAATTATTTAGTATTCTTGACCTAATTTTAAAATAATTAGTACATTTGACCTAATTATTAATAATCATGAAAGTAAAAGAAGAAAAAGCCCCCAAAACAAAAGCTATTGAAACTGCTTTAAAACAAGTAGATTTTAAAGATACATTCTCAACAACAAACCATAAAGACAATCTAAAAACAGTAGCTCATTTAATATTTGGCACCTTCCCAAAATGGGTATCTGTTTTAATGAACCTTAGAAATGCACTTGTAAAACCCTTTGGGCTAAAAGTAGATATGCCCAAAGATTATAACGTAGATTATAAAGTTGGTGGTTACAATGGCTTTTTTAAGATTTATAATATCCTTGATGATGAGCTTATAATAGGTGCAGATGATAAACACTTAAAATTTAGAGTAAGCATTTATAACTCTACCGAAATACAATTCAATATAAAAGTCACCACACTGGTTGAATACAATAACACATTTGGAAAAATTTATATGGCTATTGTTGCTCCGTTTCATAGAGTTGTTGTTAAGAGTATGGTAAAGCGGGCATTTAAGTCTATATAAAAAATAGTAACAATTAAACACTTTAGTCATCATATTCATAAATCAATCAACCACTTATAAAACTATTTAATACGACTATTTTAGCTTTTAAAATTACGTCACTTTCTTTTTGGAAAACTAAATTTAATCAAGCAGTAATCGATAAACAATATGAAATAGTTGAACAGGTTTGCATAAAATAACCTCACTTGGCTTTGTAGAAATTTTCAACTACCTTCGTTTAACAATCGATAAACTTCATTAAAACGGAAGTCTATCTTGGTATTGTCTAGCATTAAATAATTTTGGCTCCTGATTTTAGTAAAAATACAATAGATACAATAGCAAAAAGAGCTTCCTATATATGCTCTAACCCTGATTGTAGAAAAAATACAATTGGTCCGAACTCTGATATTCGAAAATCTACATCAATCGGAGAAGCTGCTCACATTTACGGGGCAAGGAAAAAATCCAAAAGATTTAATCCCAAAATGACAGATATTACGAGAAGTGAAATCACAAATGCTATATGGTTATGCAGAAATTGCCATAAATTAATTGATACAGATGAGATAAAATATTCTTCTAAACTCTTATATCAATGGAGAGAAAAACATGAGGAATATGTGGCTCTTACTTTAGGAAATACGACGGAGAAAATTAACTATGAAAATTTAAATGAAACATTAAAGGAATTTAATAACTACCCAATAATCATAAAGAGAATTATTATAGATAAACCTGATTTTTGGGGTTATAGATTAACAGCTGAGTTAATGAGGTTTTTCAATGATCCTATTTTTAGAAAATTACAGGATTTAGAGGATGGATTATACATAAAAGAGCCCGAGCATATCTCTATGGATAAAGCTTTCAACTGGACTCATGATTTGTTAAATGAAATGCCTCGATTAGTTGATCCAGCAATTCAACTTTTAGAGAGATTATCTATGAGTTGGGGGCAACCAAATAAAGATGTTAACTTAAATGAAATACACCATATAACTAAATTAATTTCTGATTATTTAAAATATGTAATCTCGTTCGAAGAAAAAATAAGATTTACAATTGTACCTGATGAGTATGTAAAAATTGTAACTCTATTTTCTAATTTAATTGGCTCTCAGGTTAAGAAAATGGCTGAAATACCTAATCAACTTGACGAAATTGTTAAACTCAGTATTTTTTATGATGAAAACCCTGAAAATGCACCTGATAAATTTGAAAGGGAAATTATATTTGAAACTCCTGAAGGCCTCGAAAATGATTTTAATAAAGAACTAAAGTATCTATCTCGAAAAGGGTTAATAGGGGATCAAAATACTGAGAAAAAAAGTAATTCGGGCTGTGGATATTTTATTTTAATTGTTCTAATCATCGTAGTAATATTTGCGTTAATTTGAAAAAACGCTAGACAACACCATATATACATCATGCGAAGTAATCTTTTTGAGCAAATGCATGGTTTCTTTTTGCTAAGCCGTGCATATAATTTTGATTAGTCGCTGGTTTGAATTAAGTTAGCGTCAAACAAAAAGATATGCACTCGTGCTCTACCAAAAGTTCCCTGAACTTCTGCTCGCACGACTGCATATATTCACCGTTAAACGAAACCCTTAAAAATTAAACCCAAACGTACCAGTAACTCCAAATTTCCTAGCGCCAGGGTTATCTAAATAACTACCTCTAAAATTAAAGTCTATTCTAAATACTTTAAAAATATTACCAATACCTAATCCGTATTCATAATATAATTTATCGGTAGGCGCCACTAACAGTAAATTAGCAGGATTACTCGGCACATTACTAAGTGCAATATTTTCATCAGACAAGTCTCCCCATACACCACGTACACTTATAATTTCACGCAAGTTAAGTTTTCTTAATAATGGGATTCTTGAGAATAAACGCCCGTTAAAATTGTGCTCCACATGAAAAGAAGTATAAGTATCAGACACAAACTCGTAAAAGTCTAACTGAGAAAAGGTATTATAAATTGAAAAATACGTTTGATTACCTGGAATAATACTCAATAACCCTAATGGTACTTCTCCAAAAGTTTTACCAGCTTCAATAGAAGTCGTCAACCTACCAAAACCACCTAATTGCCAGGGTTGTATATAAGAAAACTGTACTTTGGTATAATCAAAATCACTATTAAACCAATTTTTATCACCTCTGCTCACTTGGGCAAAAATACGCGAGTAATCATCATTTGCATCTCTACGTTCTACACCAAAGCCTGTGGTTTTTCGTCCTGGAAAATAAAATAAAGATGCCGATGTCTCAAACTGCTTAATTTCTGATGCTATACCGCCATCTGGTGTATTATAATCTAAACTAAAAGTTGGCGATGCAGATTCTAAAGTTCTGTAATTACCACTTAATCTTAAAACAAAGTTTCTAAAAGGCTCCGCTTCAACAGCAAAACTGGTTAAGTTAATAGACGTTAACTTATCATTTGAGCCTGTACTAACTACTGATGAAGAAGCTAAACTTCGTCCTAATACATCGGTACTTGTAGTTAAACTAGCGCCTATTTGTTCTACATCTCTCCTATTACCTCCAGAAATGATAAGTCGGCTCTTTTTATCTAATAACCACTTACCAGAAATGCCATATTTAAACTTATCATCATTAAATCCATACGCTAAAAAGCCTTCTAGCCTCCAAAGGTCGTTTCTACCAAAATAGGTACGCCCGCCAGTACGTAAACGTAATCCTTCAACGTCATTAAATCCGAAGGTCGAGAAAATTGGTCCGTAATCTAACGGCAACGAATTGAACTCAATATAACCAGATGATAATATACTTCCTAAGTTGTAAAGCCTTTTAAACTTTTTAACGGTTTTAAGGGTATCTAACATTTTGTACACCCCTTTTTCGTCTTTATTTAAAGCCTCTAACCTATTTTCTTCCCAGAAAGCATCATCTCTTGCATACACATCTTGATCATAATTATAAACTTCTTTTTCGTAGAATTTTTTTTCCTTCTGAATATCAAACTTATAATTATCATAAAGCGTAGTACGTTTTCCGTAAACGCCCCTAGATTTTTCTTTTTTATTAAACGCGAAATCTGACATCATGTAATCGCGCTTCACCAAAAACAATGAGTCATTTAAAACTTCAAATTCTTGCTCTATGTAAATTTCTTTTACCCAGTTTATATTGGCACTTTTTGAGGCTTGTAAATTGATCTCTTTTACAGCGTAAGTAGTATCGGCTACCCAAAAATCACCTTTAAAGGTTAACTCATTTTTTCGTCTGGGATAATAAATAATATTGAAACACAACTTATTATCAATATATGCGCTATCTGCTAATACATAATTGTATGTATTGATACCCGTTCTTGATAACGGACTTACAAAACTCTTATCAAAAAACTTTAAGTAATTGTCATACACACTGAAATCTGAATACAAATCATCCACAAAGTCAATGATTACTTGATTATCACTAAATCCAGAGTTCTTATTTCCTTTTAAAACCTCTTTCGTCTTATCAATCGTATTATCTCCATACACTTTAGAGGCAGCTTCATTAATAAACATGGGTAAATAGGTCTTACCCGTTACACTAGAGGTATCAACTTCATTAAACACAAACTCCATACCTTTAAACAGTCTACTTTTTATTAAAGCACTGTCTATAGTATTAATATCAAACTCTACTTTTTCGTATTTGTCAAATTCGTATTGTTTGAACTGCTTGAGTCCATTTTTACGTTTGTGTTCCCAAATTTTTCTAAGAATATCTATGGCAGGGTTATTCTTTTTAGACTGCTTTCCGGTAGTTAAGACTACAGCATCCAATTGTGCTGCCTCTTCTTTTAAAACAAATTCTAAATTATAGTTTACTTTTTTGGAAAGTGGAACTACTAAGGTTTCGTATCCTATAAAAGATATTGATAACTCGCTCCAAGTTTCATCAGATTCTAAATAAAACTTCCCATTTTCGTTAGTAATAGTGCCTTCTGTAGATCCCTGAAAAATAACATTTGCAAAAGAAACGGGCTCATTATATTCATCAAAAACATATCCACTTACTTTAGTTTGAGCCATAGCAAAACTTATACTAAATAAAAGGATACATAGTAGTTTTAACTTCATCTAAAAATCTTTAGTTCTATCTATAAGACACATAAAAAATGGATTTGGTTGCATGAGGTCGAAAAAAAATATTTCAAATTACCTTAAAAACAAAAAAACTTCATCAACAATCGTGCTAATGAAGTTTATATAACGTGAAAAGTTTTATTTTATTGATATAATACTTTCTTTACTGCTTTAATAACATCTTCGCTATTTGGCAACCATTCTTTCAATAATACTGGAGAGTATGGTGCAGGCGTATCTGCCGTATTTAATTTTACAACAGGTGCATCTAAATAATCAAATGCTTCAGCTTGTACAGAATACGTAATTTCAGTAGCAACACTACCAAATGGCCATGCTTCTTCTAATACTACTAATCTATTTGTTTTCTTAACAGATTCAATGATTGTTTTTCTATCCATAGGACGAACGGTACGTAAATCAATGATTTCACAAGAAATTCCTTCTTTCTCTAATTCGTCTGCCGCTTTATAAGCTTCTTTGATGATTTTTCCAAAAGAAACAATAGTTACATCTTCTCCTTTTCTTTTAATATCTGCAACACCAATTGGTAATACGTATTCTCCTTCTGGCACTTCTCCTTTATCCCCATACATTTGCTCACTTTCCATGAAAATTACCGGATCGTCATCACGAATAGCTGCTTTTAACAAACCTTTAGCATCATAAGGATTTGAAGGCACTACTACTTTTAAACCTGGTGTATTAGCGAACCAGTTTTCAAAAGCTTGCGAGTGCGTAGCTCCTAATTGACCAGCAGAAGCTGTTGGTCCACGAAACACAATAGGACACTTAAACTGCCCACCAGACATTTGTCTAATTTTAGCAGCGTTGTTTATAATTTGATCAATTCCAACTAAAGAGAAATTAAAAGTCATGTACTCAACAATCGGTCTATTACCTGTCATTGTAGAACCTACTGCAATACCTGCAAAACCAAGCTCAGCAATAGGTGTATCTATTACGCGCTTAGGTCCAAATTCATCTAACATTCCTTTTGAAGCTTTGTAAGCTCCATTATATTCAGCTACTTCTTCACCCATTAAATATACGCTTTCGTCTCTGCGCATTTCTTCACTCATGGCTTCACAAACAGCCTCTCTAAATTGAATTGTCTTCATTTAAATTGTTTTATTCGGAAAGCAAAAATAGGAATAATTGCTAATTATATAGCATAAAAACTAACACTAAAGTGCACTATATACCAAAATTGATGATTTTACATTAATTGCATTATAAAAATGAAAAATTAATACTTTAACTAAGCTGAAATTCTTTTATTTATTCCGCAGCTTATCAATCAAACAATTATAAATTTAAAAAGGATTCTCTCTTAAAATCTATTTTTTAATAATTTTTATTTAAATTTATTATGCACGCATAGTACTTTTTACAAATAAAATAATTACTTTCGTATCCTTAAAAGGTGTATGTATTTAATCTCTTGTTTTTTAAACATTGGTTATTATTGAAAATGTGAAATAACACCTAACAAAATATAAACATTTAATTGTTGAAATATGAATATACTAGTTTGTATTAGTCATGTCCCAGACACGACTTCGAAGATAAATTTTAGTGACAACGACACTAAATTTGATACTAATGGTGTGCAATTTGTAATTAATCCTAATGATGAGTTTGGTTTAACTCGTGCTATGTGGTTTAAAGAAAAACAAGGAGCTCAAGTTACGGTGGTAAATATTGGTGGTGCTGAAACAGAACCTACTTTAAGAAAAGCCCTAGCTATTGGAGCAGATGCTGCTATTAGAGTAAATACTGAAGCTACAGATAGTTTTTCTGTTGCAAAGCAATTAGCAAAAGTAGCGCAAGATGGTAACTATGATTTAGTTATTGCTGGTAGAGAATCTATTGATTATAATGGAGGGATGGTTCCAGGTATGTTAGCTGGTTTGATTGACGCTAACTTTGTAAACAATTGTATAGGTTTAGAGATTGATGGAGATACTGCTAAGGCAAGTAGAGAAATTGATGGTGGTAAAGAAACAGTTTCTACTAAGTTACCACTTGTTGTTGGCGGACAAAAAGGATTAGTTGAAGAAAGCGACTTACGCATACCTAATATGAGAGGCATAATGATGGCTCGTAAAAAACCTTTAAATGTTGTTGAAGGTATTGATAGTAATCAAGAAACTACCTCAATTAAATTTGAAAAACCGGCTCCAAAAGGCGCTGTTAAATTAGTTTCTGAAGATAATTTAGATGAGTTAATTAGCTTATTACATAATGAAGCTAAGGTGATTTAGCTTAAGCTAAACTATTCCGAACTGGTTTCGGAATCTATAAATCATTCAATGAGACCCTGAAGCAAGTTCAGGATAACAAAAAAAGAAATATATGTCAGTTTTAGTATATACAGAATCAGATCAAGGAAAATTTAAAAAAGGCGCTTTAGAAGTCGCTTCATATGCCAAAGCAGTTGCAGACCAATTAGGCACAACTGTTACAGCCTTAGCCATTAACGCTAATGACACTTCAGAATTAGGAACTTATGGAGTAGATAAAGTTTTAAATGTATCTAACAGTGATTTAGATGCCTTTAATGCAAAAGTGTATGCAGATGTTATAAAACAAGCCGCTGAAAAAGAAGGCACTCAAGTTGTTGTTGTAAGTTCTAGTGCAGATAGCAAATATTTAGCACCACTTCTAGCTGTTGGCTTAAACGCTGGATATGCTTCTAACGTTGTTGAAGCTCCTAGTAGTACAGCTCCATTTACTGTAAAAAGAAATGCCTTTACCAATAAAGCTTTTGAAGTATCTCAAATAAACACAGCTACTAAAATAGTAGGGGTTTCAAGCAATGCTTTTGGGCTGGTTGAAAATAGTGCTTCTGCCTCGGCTGAAGATTTTTCACCTTCAATTACAGCTTCTAATGTTACTATTGAGTCTGTTGACAAAGCTACAGACAAAGTAACTATTGCAGATGCAGACGTAGTAGTATCTGGAGGAAGAGGACTAAAAGGACCAGAAAACTGGGGAATGATTGAAGAATTGGCAGATGTTTTAGGTGCTGCTACAGCATGCTCTAAACCTGTTTCAGATTTAGGCTGGAGACCGCACGGAGAACACGTTGGTCAAACAGGAAAACCTGTAGCTTCAAATCTATATATTGCAATTGGTATCTCTGGAGCTATTCAACATTTAGCTGGTGTAAATGCCTCAAAAGTTAAAGTGGTAATTAACACAGATGAAGAAGCTCCTTTCTTTAAAGCTGCGGATTATGGCGTTGTTGGTGATGCCTTTACCGTTGTACCGCAACTTATAGAGAAATTAAAAGCCTTTAAGGCGCAACAATAAATTATTTTTTATAAATTTATTTCAGGGAACTGTTATAATTTGGTGTTATAATAACAAATCTGTCTTTGGCAGTTTGGTAAATTCCGAATTTAAACAGTTCTTTGTGCTTTTGTAAAAATTATGAGTCTAGTTAGATTAAATATTAAGGGGATTTCTTATAGTCAAACCCAAAATGGTGCTTATGCACTTATATTAAATGAAGTTGATGGAGATCGTAAGTTACCTATTGTTATTGGTGCTTTTGAAGCCCAATCTATAGCTATAGCATTAGAAAAAGAAATTAGACCTCCTAGACCTTTAACTCATGATTTATTTAAAAATTTTGCAGATAGATTTGATATTGTAGTCAAGCAAGTTATCATTCATAAATTAGTAGATGGTGTATTTTATTCTAGCTTAATTTGTGAGCGTGATAAAATTGAAGAGATTATTGATGCCAGAACTAGTGATGCTATTGCCTTAGCACTGCGTTTTGACGCGCCTATTTTCACATATAAAAACATCTTAGATAAAGCAGGAATTTATCTAAAAGTAAATCCTTCCAAAGAAGATGAAGACGAACCAAAAGAAGATAGCATTCTTATGGATGAGTTAGTAGCAAGTGAATTAGAGCCAGATGGACCAAAGGAAAGCTATACAAGCAAAACTATTGAAGAATTGCAAAAGCTTCTTGAAGAAGCTGTAGCAAACGAAGATTACGAAAAAGCTGCTCACATTAGAGACGAAATTTCTAAACGTCAATAAACCTATTACTATGAAACACTTTTTTCTGCTTTTTTTTGCTTTTTTTTTAGTTTTTACAACTTCAACAATAGCACAAGAATCAGAAAAAGAAATCATAGTTAATACCTCAACTAAAGTTGATGTTCATGAAGGCACTGAAACAACTTTAGTAGATCATCCAGTTAAAAGCGAAAGCCCTAAAACTTCTAGTTCAATAATTCCTAGTCAAGGATTTAGTTTTAATAGTTTATGGAGAGGACTACTTGGCTTAATATTCCTTATTTTTTCGTGTTATTTACTTAGTTCAAATAAAAAGTCTATTGATTGGAGATTAGTTATTACTGGCCTATGCTTACAAATTATTTTTGCTTTATTAGTTTTAAAAGTAGAATTTGTAGCCCAGGCTTTTGATTTTTTATCAAGAAAAATTGTAGAATTTCTAGCTTTAAGCGATAAAGGTGCTGAATTCCTTTTTGGAGGTTTAATTACCAATACTGACACTTTTGGGTATATTTTTGCTTTTAAAGTTTTACCTACAATAGTTTTCTTTTCGGCTTTCACCTCTCTATTGTATTACCTCGGTATACTCCAAAAGTTTGTTTACGTATTTGCTTGGATAATGAGTAAAACTATGAGACTCTCTGGAGCAGAAAGTTTAGCAGCAGCAGCGAATATTTTCATTGGACAGACCGAAGCTCCTTTGGTAGTAAAACCATATTTAGAGAGAATGACTAAATCTGAAATACTTTCTCTTATGGTAGGAGGTATGGCAACAATTGCTGGAGGTGTTTTAGCTGCGTTTATTACTTTTCTAGGTGGTGATAGTGATGCTGAAAAAGTTATTTTCACTAAGCACTTATTAACAGCATCAATAATGTCTGCCCCAGCGGCAATTATGATTGCAAAAATGCTATATCCTCAAACCGAACATGAAAAAGTAGATACCAATCTCAATATATCTAAAGATAAAATAGGAACTAATATATTAGATGCTATTTCAAGAGGTACAACAGACGGCTTAAAACTTGCTGTTAATGTAGGTGCTATGCTACTTGTTTTTACCGCACTAATGGCTGTACTAAATTGGTTCACTGGAGATATAATTGGTAATTATACTGGTCTAAATGATATTATTGCTTCATCTACTAACGGTAGATACTCAAACTTCTCTATGCAATATATTTTAGGTAATATCTTTGCTCCTGTGGCTTGGTTGATTGGTGTCCCCTATGAAGACATTAGATTAGTTGGTCAACTTCTGGGTGAAAAAACTATTTTAAACGAGTTTTTTGCATATGCATCATTGAGTGAAATGAAAAACGCTAACTTAATTTTAAATCATAGATCTATAGTCATCTCAACTTATGCACTCTGTGGTTTTGCTAATTTTGCCTCTATAGGTATTCAAATTGGAGGTATTGGTGTTTTAGCTCCATCTCAAAGAGATAATCTGGCTAAATTTGGAGTGAAAGCTCTTATTGGAGGTACAGTTGCAGCCTTACTTACTGCTACCATTGCAGGTATGATTATTGGCTAATCCATCTATAAACATCTCGTTAATAACTTTCTTGCAATAAACAAATCTGTATGCAAGTATTTTCATATTTTTAATTCTGAAGTAAAAGAGACTTGATTATATGAAGCAATACCACGATTTAGTAAGACACGTTTTAGAAAACGGTAACGAAAAAGGAGACAGAACAGGTACAGGCACTAAAAGTGTGTTTGGTTATCAAATGCGTTTTGATTTAAACGAAGGTTTCCCAATGGTCACTACTAAAAAATTACACTTAAAATCTATTATTTATGAACTCCTTTGGTTTTTAAAGGGGGATACTAACATCAACTACCTAACCGAAAATGGTGTTAGAATTTGGAATGAATGGGCAGATGAAAACGGCGATTTAGGACCTGTTTATGGTCATCAATGGCGTAATTGGAACAGTGATGAGATTGACCAAATTAAAGAGGTTATTGAAACTTTAAAAAACAATCCTAATAGCAGAAGAATGTTAGTATCTGCATGGAATCCTTCAGTATTACCAGACACATCTGTATCATTTAGCGAGAATGTAGCTAATGGTAAAGCTGCTTTACCTCCATGCCATGCATTCTTTCAATTTTATGTTGCAAACGGTAAATTATCTTGTCAATTATACCAACGCAGTGCAGATATCTTTCTAGGAGTCCCATTTAACATTGCATCTTATGCTCTATTTACCTTGATGATGGCGCAAGTATGTGGTTACCAACCTGGTGAATTTATTCATACCTTCGGTGATGCTCATATTTACAGCAATCATTTTGAGCAATTAGAATTACAATTATCTAGAGATCCAAGACCATTACCAAAAATGGTTTTAAATCCTGATATTAAAAACATCTTCGATTTTAAGTTTGAAGATTTCACCTTATTAGATTACAATCCACACCCTCACATAAAAGGTGCTGTAGCGATCTAAGACTTTATACCAAAACCATATATCAATCTATAATCATGAAAAAAAAACTACTCTTAGCTTCACTATTCTGCTGTGGTTTAATTTATTTATTAGTAATTAACCCCTTTCAATCTGACGATAAAAAAACATCAAAGATTGAAAGAAAAATTATTAATCCTACAAAAAAGGGTAAGAAAAAAACATTAGAAGAACGTGCTTTATACAATGAAGCTCGTAGTTTGTATGAATTTTACAGACGAGCAAACCCTAATACTGGTGATATTCCTAAAACAGAAAAAAACAGAGAGTTTAAACAAGCTAAAAATGCGCAACTAAGAGTATCTAATAATTTAACTGCTAAAGTACCACAAGCTGCATATGTTAGTAGAGGTCCTGGCAATCTAGGAGGAAGAACAAGAGCACTTGTTGTGGACAGAAGTGATAACACTGGTAACACAATTATAGCTGGTGGCGTTAGCGGTGGTGTTTTTAGAACAACTGATGGTGGTGCTAACTGGACTAAAGTATCTCCAAATGATGAAATACATAGTGTAACAGCTATAGTACAGGATCCTAGATCTGGATTTGAAAACATCTGGTATTATGGTACAGGGGAGGCCTTAGGGAATTCTGCAAATGCATCTTCTCAAGGAGATATTGGAGCTTTTTTCTACGGAGATGGTATATGGCAATCTACCAATGGAGGAATAACATGGTCTCAAATTTCATCAACTGATTCAGCTCATGAAGGAGGGTTTAATAGTAGGTTCGATATTATTACAAATCTAGCTGTTCATCCTGTAACTGGAGAGCTATTTGCTGCTATTTTGGGGAGAATTGTTAGATTTAACGGTACATCTTGGGTTACAGAGTTAAATAGTTCAATAAATAATACTAATGACATAACAGATTTAACCATTACATCAGCTGGTAGAGTTTATGCTGCTTTTTCGGGTGAGTGTGATGATGCTCTGGAAGGTGTATGGTCCTCTGCAACTGGGAACAGTTCTACAGGTACTTGGTCTAGAATTAATACTAGTGATTTTACACCAGCAGGACGTGTAGTTTTAGCTTTAGCACCTTCAGACGAAGATTTATTATACGTTTTGTTTGTAAACGGAAATACATCTGATTGTTCTAACGATACACAAGAAGCCGATCTATGGAGATGGGATCAAGGAACTACGACTTTCACTAATTATTCTGCAGTACTACCGTCTGAAGGTTGTGATATGGATGGAAGCCCTTCAAATCGAGGAAATAATCCGTTATCTGTACAAGGTGGCTACGATCTTGTTGTAAGCGTTAAACCAGATAATGCAAACTTTGTTGTAATTGGAGGGACAAACGTTTATAAGAAAGAAAATATTACTAATTCAGGAAGTCGTTTTATAAGAATTGGTGGGTACGCATCTAATACTACTTATGCTGCGTATTCAAATCATCATCCAGATATTCATGCGCTTGTTTTCAGCCCTTTTAATAGCAATGTTCTTTTTTCTGGAACTGATGGTGGTGTACACAGAACTAATGATATTACAGCCTCAACAATGGCTTGGTCAAGCTTAAATAAAAATTACCAAACATTTCAGTTTTATCATGTAGGTATCAGTCCTGCTGTAGGATCAGATTTCGTAATTGGAGGAACTCAAGATAATGGAACCGTTATTGGGGGAACCGATGTGGGTGAAGCAAATTTAACAGATCAAACTTCAAGAGCTGGAGGAGATGGTGGTGCTGCTGCAATTTCTATTGACCCAACCTGCAACTTAACTTATTTTCTAAGTCTTCAAAATGGAACTATGTATAGATTTTGTGATGGATTTACTGAAATAACACCAGAATCTGCACCAGACACACCTTATGACAGTCAATTTATTACATATTATCATTTAGATCCTGATAATAATAACGCTATCTATTATGCTTCAACAGATAATCTTCTTATATCTACAGATGCTTCAAATGTAACCAAAGATGGTTGGACTGATTTAGGGGATACTACAACAGCTTTTGGTCACTCTGATCATTTTGAGATTTTTGCAACTACAAGAGGTGCTTATAATGCAGCTTCAAGTTATTTACTTATGGGAGGTGATCATGGCCACATTTACAGATTAAATGATCCGCAAAACGCAACTAATTTATCCTCAGCTGTAAATATTACACCTCTAACAGCTAGTACAAGCTTCCCTTCTATTGTTTCAGGTTTAGCAATACATCCATCAAATCCAGACATAGTTCTTGTTACCTATTCTAATTATGGAATAAATAGCATTTACTTAACAACTAATGCCACAGCTGCTACACCAACTTGGACTCTAGTTGAAAGTAATTTATCGTCTCATTCTATAAGATCTGCTGCTATAACAGAAGTTAATAACCAAACACTCTATTTTGTAGGCACTGCTAGAGGATTATATAGTTCAACGGACCCTACAGTGACTTCATCTGATGCTTGGGTTAGAGAAGCTCCTAGCCAAATTGGTTTTGCTGTTGTAAGCTCATTGGCTTACAGACCTTCTGACAATCATCTCTTAATAGGAACCCATGGTAATGGTATGTACGAAGCTACTGTGAGTAATGTTTTATCTACGAATGACGTCAACAATGTTAGTAATGAAATTTCACTTTATCCTAACCCAGCGAGTACAACTATTAATTTAGAAGTACCTACTTCAAAAAACAATTTAAAATATGCGTTAATAAATGTATCTGGACAAGTTGTTTCTAAAGGTACATTATATAATAACCAAATAGATGTTTCAAGTTTAACATCTGGTATTTATTTCATTCAATTAGATATTGATGGTGAATTAGGATTAAAAAAATTCGTCAAGAAATAATATGTTTAAAAATTAAGAAAGCGCTTTCAAATGAAAGCGCTTTCTTAATTTAAACTATTTTTAAACTCACTTACACGTTTAAAACGCTATTTTCTGCATTTGCAAAATCATTCCAAGCATAAGCATCAGCAGCAGTATCATTTACATACTCTCCATCTATTAAATACTTAAACTCATAAGAACTATCTTTATCTAAATCAATAGTTCCTTTAAAAACACCACTCTTTAATTTTTTAAGAGGTGCTTTTTTTGCATTCCATTCATTAAAACTTCCAACTACAGAAACGCTTTTTGCTGCTTCTGCTTCAATAGAAAAAGTAACCTTGCATACCGGTTTACTTTTTAAATATTGCTTTTTAATCGCCATAATTTTATTTTTTGTGTGTTGCTTTATAAAACAAAGTTATAAAACAAATTCCTACGTAAATACATTTTAACCACAAACAGAAAAAAATTATCAATTTATTAATATAGGCTAACACTATTTTAAAGTATCAAAAAATCACAAATCATAAAATACAATATTCTCAATGTAGATTTTCTCGTTTAAAGCTTGATTACCAACATCATCACCTATTTCTTTATTCAAAACATCACAAACCAATCCTTCCTTATTGTAAGATTTCATTTAAAAATAGTAACTTTATGCTCCTTATTTAAAATGTATGTTCGGAAAAAAGAAAAACACGCCTCAAATAGATAAAGAGCAATTAGAACTAATACAAAATGCACAAAAACGTGTTAAACAAAAAAAACGCCTCTTTGCTCACTTTGTCTTGTTTTTATTAGGTGCCGTTTTCTTAATTATTGCAAACACTATTTTAGGCATTGGTGAAGACTTTAAAATTTTAAATCTTGAATGGTTTGTTTTTGCCATTTTGCTTTGGCTCTTCATTCTATTGTATCATACTTTTAATGTATTTGTTACTCATAAATTCCTTGGAAAAAAATGGGAGCAAGAACAATTAGACAAGTTAGTGACACTTCAAAAAAATAGAATTGAAAAAATTAAAAGCGAATTAAAAAAAGAAGCGCCAATAATTGCCGAAAGTGAAGTTTATAATGAAACTATTAATCAATCAAATTCAGCACATCAACTCACTATCATTGTCGCTGCTGCTGAAAATAATGCTATTGGAAAAGATAATAAATTAATCTGGCATTTAAGTGATGACTTAAAGCGTTTTAAAAACTTAACAAACGGACACCATATTATTATGGGAAGAAAAACTTTTGAAAGCTTCCCTAGTCCTTTACCTAATAGAACACATGTTGTTATTACTAGACAACTTGATTATAAAGTTCCTGAAGGTGTTATTGTTGTAAATAGTTTAGAAGCTGCCATAGAAGCTTGCAAAAGTGACTCTCAACCATTCGTAATTGGTGGCGGACAAATTTATGAGCAAGCCATGAATTTTGCTAATAAAATAGAATTAACAAGGGTTCATGAAACTTTTGAGGCTGATGCTTTTTTCCCTGAAATAGATTTAGATGTTTGGAAGGAAATCGCTAATGACTTCCGCAGAAAAGATGATAAACATTTACACGAGTTTTCATTTATTACTTACGTTAAAAAGTAGTTATCTTAATTATTTTTAAGAATATCCATTGTTTTTTTAAACCTACTGACAAACTCATTTGCTTCACTTGTATTATAACGAGCAAAACCTATTCTAATAGCATTATGCCCTGTGTTAGCCATATCATATCTTAGAGGCTCTATGAATAGCAACTTCTGTTCTTTTGCAATTGAAGCAACTTGAGTCCATGAATATTTCTTATTTAAAGTTACCCAAACAGCCATTCCTCCTTTAGGAATTTCAAAAGAAAGATACTCTTTAAGATGTTCTTCAAGCAGTTTGCAAAATAAATCCCTTCGTTCTTTATAAATTTTAACTACTTTTTTAATGTGCCTATCTAAAGCCCCTTCTTTAATAAATTTAGCAAAAGTTGCCTCTAATATTGTATCTCCTTGCCTATCTATAAAGCGTCTTAGTTTAGCACATTCATCTACAAAATCTTTAGTAGCCACTAAATACCCAACTCTAAAGACTGGAGCTACTATTTTACAAACAGACCCTACATATATCACATTTCCTGAAACATCGTGGCTAGCTAACGGTAAAATTGGTGCATGATTGTAATTAAAATCATAGTCATAATCATCTTCTATAATAGCAAAACCATATTTTTTAGCTAGATTGAGCAATTGTAATCTTTTTTGAGCAGACATAGTTACCGTAGTAGGGTGATGATGATGTGAGGTAGTATAAACTGCTTTAATTTTTTTAGTATTACATAAATCTTCAATGGCTTCAATATCTAACCCATCGTCTTCAACCTTAACTCTTAAAATGTTCGCCTTTGAAAATTCAAAAGTTGTGTCTGAAGAACTATAATTTGTTTCACCTACAACTATATTTCCTCCATTATCAAATAATAATTGAGCCGCTAAAAACATTCCCATTTGGCTTCCTCTTGTAATCATTATATTTTCCACCGAAATGTTAAGCCCTCTGGTTTCGTTTAGATAAGTTACTAAGGTTTCTCTTAACTCTAAACTTCCATAAGTAGTTCCATATCCAAAATCATTTAAAGTAGATTTCTTTCCTAGTAACCTTCTGTATATAATCCCAATTTCTGTTGCGGGTGTTAAGCGTTCATCATTTACACCATCATTTACATATAAACTATCATTTAACTGCTTAGGAAGCTGTCTATCTAAAATTTCATCTTTTTTAAAAGAAAAACCTGCCAATTGCTCATTTTTATTTTCAGTAAACTCTGCTAGTTTTTGTTGTTTTAATTCGGGTAAATGAGCATGTATGAATGTTCCTTTTTGAGGAACACTTTCTGCCCAACCTTGTAATATTAATTCATCATAACAGACGACTACCGTTTTTCTATGAACCCCTAATAAGTCTGCTAATGTTCTACTTCCTGGTAGCTTAGCTTTAGGTGACAACGTTCCTTCTTTAATTAATTTGATGAATTGATTTGTTAATTGAATATAAATAGGCATTTTACTTTGCCTTTCAATAGTAATAATGGTTTTATAAGGAATCATAACTGGACTATTTAAAAGATTACTTCTGGATCATAATAACATACCATAAAACTAATAATTTTGTCTTGAACTAAACCTAAAAACATCAAAAATGAGTTCTTATAATACATCAAGTTTAAACAAAGTGATTAGAGGATCTAACAGGGCTACTTATGACACAAAGACTATTAACACTATTCTTAATGATGGTTTTATTGGTTACATAAGTTATGTTTTTGAAGGTACTCCAATTTCAATTCCTATGGCTTATGGCAAAATTGACAACAAAATTTATTTGCATGGGTCTTTAAAAAACAGAATGCTCTTATCTATTTTACAGAACAAAAAGGTAAGTATGACTGTGATGCATTTAGATGGCCTGGTTTTAGCCAGATCTGGATTTCATCACTCAGTAAATTACAGATCGGTAACACTATTTGGCAATGCTACTAAAGTTGAAGATGATAACCTTAAAAGGGAAGCATTAAAATGTGTTATAGATCAAATGATTCCAAATAGATGGAATTCACTAAGACCTATGACGGATAAGGAGTTTAATGCAACTCTAGTAATTGAAGTTAATATTGAAACTGCTTCTGCAAAAGTTAGAGATGTAGGGGCTATTGACGAAAAATCTGATTTGAAACTACCTATTTGGGCAGGAGTTGTTCCCATAAAGCAAATTGCAGAAACACCAATAAGTGATGATTTATTAGATGATAGTATTGAAATACCATCTCATGTTATTAAATATTATGAAAAAAATAAAATATAAAAATTAACCCAAGAGTAAGTTAGGGTTCTTTCATCAATTCATCAAAAAACTAATCAGTTCTAATTCCTAATGTAAAAATTAGGAATTAGTTTTTTAAATCTATATGCCAGTCCCTATAAAGTTTTTAAACTTATACGGATTCCCATTATCATCACCAACCAATAAGTAATAGAACATACCGCAGTCTGAAATATCTGCAACTCCCTCTTTATGAGCTTGCACTCTTGTATACATCCATTGTATATTAGAATCTGTATGATCTCGCATCCAATACCACACTGAAAAATCTTTTCCAGAGTGCCATAAATCATTGGGATTTGTTTTATTATTTTGGTCTTTAATCTTTTTATACTTTATCCTATGGTTGCATAACTTTTGAATATCTGCCCATGTATGATGATATTCTCGCCTTTTTTCATTTTCATTAAAACCACTATGAGATAATAGATAGACATGATTTAAAGCTTCAATATTACCTTGTTCTATTACCTCTTCAACAACCTGATATACAAACTCAGATAGACCAGCATGAATAAAATATAATGGATCAGACTCTGTAGATTTCCCCATTTCTTTAGCTAAATGCAGCGTAGCTTCTCGTAATTGATTTGTAACATCAAAAAATCTTTTGTCATCAAAATTCCATCGGTCAATTGCACCATCACAACTTAACTTTAATTGATTTTCACTATCAGGACCAGAAGGAGCATCAATAAAATTATTATATGAACAGTGTACTAGTTTTTCTTGTAAACCTAATTTAGCAACTATAGCTAATGAAGCAGCTGCAGCTCCCCAGTCATCTGGATCTCCAGTAGGCCATTTATAAGCGTGATCAGGTGCACTATTGCCATCAAAACTAACCGCCATACGATTATTATTATAGCCCCATGATTGAGAATAAGAATTGATATGAATCATTAAAACTAATCCAAAAATTAAAAAGGCTTTTTTTCTCATCTTTAAATATTTATTAATTGATTTTCAAGAATATAATAATAACAAAATAGACTATCTACAAATTTAGAAATAAACAAAGGCAATCCTTATTTGTAAAATATCTATTTACACAACAAAAAGACTATAAGCTACAATATATGTTCATAATAGCTATTTCGTTTTAAAACAAATTGTTAATTTGTGAAGCAAATCATAACAATGTATCATGAGAGCCTATAGCATATTCTTTTATTTATTAATTACATTTTTTTCATGCCAATCTAATTCACAAATCAAAGACCAATGGATTGATAAAGATGAAGACGAAAACTACACCGCACGTCATGAATGTTCTTTTGTACAAGCAGGTGATAAATTTTACATGTTTGGAGGCAGAGAATCTGCTCAAAAATTAGACATCTATGATTTTAAAACTAACTCTTGGACATCAGCAAAAAATAAAGCTCCTAAAGAATTCAATCATTTTCAAGCTACTTTTCACAAAGGTTTCATTTGGGTAATTGGTGCTTTTAAAACCAATCAGTTCCCTAGAGAAATTCCTGCTGATAATATTTGGTTATATCATCCATCTACTGATACATGGATTAAAGGACCTGAAATACCAGAAAACAGAAGACGTGGAGGTGCTGGTTTAGTAGTTTATAAAGATAAATTTTATTTAGTTGGAGGTAATACTATTGGACATGATGGTGGTTATGTAAACTGGTTTGATGAATATGACCCTAAAACTAATACATGGACTATCTTATCAGATGCATCGCAAGCTCGAGATCACTTTAGTGCAGCTATAATTAACAATAAGCTTTATGCTGCAGCTGGTAGACATTCTGGTGGTGAAGGTGGTTTTTTCGCCCCTTTAGTTAGTATTGTTGATGTTTATAATTTTGACACTAAAGAATGGACTACTTTAGAAAATAATATCCCAACTCCTAGAGCGGCTCCTGGTGTAGCAGTATATAATGAAGAGTTATTTGTTATGGGTGGTGAAGGCGAAAAACAAGGACCAGCATATAAAGTTGTTGAAGCTTTTAATCCGGAAACAGGTAATTGGATAGACAAACAAGAGATGCATTATGCAAGACATGGTACCCAAGCCATTGTTTGTGGAAAAGGTATATACATAGCCGCAGGATCGCCAATACGTGGAGGTGGCAAGCAATTAAACATGGAAGTTTATAATGAAGATATGCCACAGGGGAATATTTTAACAACTTCATCTTTAAAAGCTCCAAAGAAGGTAGAAATTAAAACTAATTCATCTAAAACTATAGTTATTAAAAATGAAGGTGGCAATACAGGTAGTTTTATAATTGAAATAAAAATTTTAAACTCAAAAGATTTTCAGCTTAAAAAAAATTACAATTACACTTTGGTTGAAGCAAATTCCAAATTTGAAATAGGCGTTAAAAATCATACAGAAACACCTAACTCTTATGCTAATTTAGAGATATTATACAATAATAATAAAAAAGAAGTTATTCGACTTGTTAGTAAATAAATTTGAATATCAGAAAACTTAGTCTTTAATTAAGTAACTCAATATAAGGTAACATCTGATCAATTATATACTAATTTAGTAGTTATTAGCTTATACTTTTATTTGAAAAGTATCGTTCCCTAGTCATGAAATATTTTATTTTTTTATTTTTTGTTTCAATATGCTCATGTAAAAAAAAACCTTTTCCTATTAGGGATAATAACAAACTGATTTTAATAGACACATTAACAATAACAGATGAAGAAGCCTATATTAATTACCATATAAAACTATCAGATCTTAAGCTATCTTATAATGAGTTATGTATAATAGAAACTAAAAGAGCTCATCGAGATATTAAAAAAAATCAACTAGTCTTTTGTTTTGGGTACAAATATGCTAAGCATTATTCAAGTTTAGATGTATTGTTCGATATATTAAAAGAAAAATATAATATAAGTTCTGTCACCACTGTTAGAGGTTGTATTGTAAATGATAGCTCTGAATACAATTACTGTTATGAAAAACTTATGCAAAATGAAATTGAAAAGCGTTTTGGTATAGATTTTATTGAAAAATTATCTATTGAATCTGATAGTATTTATCATGTAAAAAACAAAAACAAAACGTTTGAAATTCTAAATTCAGATGCTCTCTTAGATAACTATCAATCCAAGAAATACCAAGAATATCACAATAGAATTCTTAAAACATTCGAAAAGCATTTTATATACCCTAAAGATTATAACTATAAAAATGAAAGGAGTTTTTCTTATACTTCAGCCGATTTTATTCTTAAAAAAGATGGTACAATAGACAGCTTATTTGTAAAAGCAACTTTTCAAAATTCGAAAAATGAAAAGCATAGAGAGTATTTTGAAAATCAATTTAAAGCCTACATCAAAACTATTAAACATAAACCTCTAAAGGCATACGGCGTAAAACTAAACACCTATACTTCTTTTAATTTTTATCATAAATAAATGCTGAAAAATTATTCCTATTTTTGTCGCGCTTAAAAATGAATTAAAATGAACGCATATATATTTCCAGGTCAAGGTGCTCAATTCTCAGGAATGGGCTTAGACTTATATGAAAACTCAGCCGAAGCACAAGAACTTTTTGAACAAGCTAACGATATTTTAGACTTCAATATTACAGATGTAATGTTTGAAGGTTCTGCCGAAGATTTAAAACAAACCAAAGTAACTCAGCCAGCTATATTTTTACATTCTGTAATTTTAGCAAAAACTTTAGGAGACTCTTTCAAACCAGATATGGTTGCTGGTCATTCTCTTGGTGAATTTTCTGCTCTAGTTGCTAACGGTAGTTTGAATTTTGAAGATGGTTTAAAGTTAGTATCTCAAAGAGCTCTAGCCATGCAAAAAGCTTGTGAATTACAACCTAGTACTATGGCAGCTGTTTTAGGATTAGAAGACAATATTGTTGAAGCTGCATGTTCTAATACAGAAGGTATAGTAGTTGCAGCAAATTATAATTGCCCTGGACAATTAGTGATTTCTGGTGAAGTTAAAGCTATTAATAAAGCTTGTGAAACTCTAAAAGATGCTGGAGCTAGAAGAGCATTAGTATTACCTGTTGGAGGCGCTTTTCATTCACCTTTAATGGAACCTGCTCGTGAAGAATTAGCTGCTGCTATTGAAAATACAACGTTTAGCAAACCAAACTGTCCTATTTATCAAAATGTTACTGCTAATGCGGTAATTAATGAATCTGACATTAAAAATAACTTAATATCACAATTAACAGCACCTGTAAGATGGACACAATCTGTACAACAGATGATTGAAGATGGTGCTACTTTGTTTACTGAAGTTGGTCCTGGTAAAGTATTACAAGGTTTAGTAAAAAAGATTAACAGAGCTTCTGAAACAGCATCTGCAACTTTTGAAGGCTCTATATAATGAAAATATCTCGTCGTTCACTTTTTATAATTATCACAGTTGTTATATTTGTAGCCTTAGATCAAATATCTAAAATATGGGTAAGAGCAAACGTTAAACCTGGAAGTCAGTCTTCAATTATAGGTGATTATTTCACACTTCACAATGTTGAAAATACTGGTGCTTTTTTAGGTATGGGTAGTGACTTAGAAAATCCTTGGAGAACTATTTTGTTATTAATTCTACCTGTACTAGTTCTAGGCTTTGTTTTACGTTATCTTTTTAAAGATAAAAGCTTAGATAATTGGTCTCTTTTTGCTTTTTCAAGTATTATTGGTGGTGGTATTGCCAATGTTTACGACAGATTTGCATATGGTAGTGTCACCGATTTTTGGCATATTAGATTAAATGATATTTTCAAAACTGGAATTATAAATATCGCCGACGTATTTGTTACTACTGGAATGATTATTTTAGTGTTTATCACATTATTTAAAAAGAAACCTAAACCTGTAGAATAAAAATAGCCTGAATAAATTAAATTTATCAGGCTATTCCGTTTTTAGAAATTTGTTGAGTTAGTTTATTTATTATTCTTATTAATTTATCTGAAATGGAACTGTTTCTGAAAAAGTATAGGTACCATCTCTAGATACTATTACTTCTCCTTGATAGGTTATTGTATATGGTCCACCTCCATCTCCTATTGAGTCACTCATTACAATTTTATAAGACCCTGCTGGTAAACAAAGTGCTTTATTTAATGTTGTTTCATCAGGATATGGTCCACCTTCAAATAAAACTTCATCATTGTTATCTAAAATTTGCCAGGACTGTTCTTCAGGCCAATCATCAAATGTAATATTTAAAAAGGTTTCAGGGTATGGACATACTTGTGAAAGATTAATCACCAATGGATCACCAAACAGCACACCTTCTTGCGAAACTATTTCAAGAGTTAGTACACTTCCGTCAGGATTAACATTAGCTCCCGTTACTGTGAGTTCCAAAAACCCTTCATTTGAGTTTGCTGGTATTACTATTGTTTGCGAAGATATAGAATAACTTGATGGGTCAGCGGTTGTATCATCTTCAACTATATTAATATTAAAACTTCTATCAGAATTTATAATGGTTGACGAAAATATACTTATTTGATCTGTTGCTACTCCCGTTGGATCTACTCCAAAATTTACTGTTGGTTCAAAAGACACGTAATTAATATTACTTACAACAACTCGGTCATCATCATTTCTTTCACATGCCATTAAAAGAAACAGTAAGCATAAAAATGACACATATTTTATATGATATTTTTTCATGATTATTTTTTTAAATTTTGTAAAACTTATTAATTATTGATACTATCATCCATATTAGGATTAGCATCTATTTCAGATTGTAAAATGTTCAAATAAAACAATTCACTATCTGCTGGCACGGTTAAAGGCACTCTATGTTCAGGATCTCTAACAATTGGTAATCTGTACCTTTTTGCATCAAACCATTCAACCCCTATTTCTCCATAAAGTTCTTTTCTTCGTTCTATTAATATTTCATCTAGTAAAGCTTGTCCTGTATTTGTAGACATTACCGCATTTGGGTCTCTATCTCTTTGTAAAGCAAAAAGTAATTGTCTTGCTTCATCTTCATCATTTAAATAGTATTGCGCTTCTGCATCAATCAGTACCATTTCAGATTTTCTCATTAAAGGCACATCTGAAGCAAATGTAAATGTGAATTTTGTAGTTACAAATTCTCTATAAGGTGTTGAAGAGTTATATATATCTTGAAACAATTTTCTTCTATCTGAATCTGTAAATCTGTCTCTAAAGTTCGTATTTGCATATGTAGCTTGGAAAGAAAGATTTAAATGATCCATCATTACATGTGGGGCCATCCAGAAGAAATTAGTTTCATTTGATCCGTCTTGAAAATGCCCCCATAACCAATCTTGATCTGTTAGATCGCTAAATCCATTTCCCCAATTTGAAGATACTACAGCACTTGAAGCATTCCCTCCATATGCGGCTCTTGCAGATGAAGATGCCAATGCCCAATCATCTTGAGTTACTAATAAAACTCTAGCCAATATACCATTAGCTACAGATTTATTTATAAAACTTTTTCCAAGTCTTTCCTCAGGTAAATCTTGTATAGCTGCTTTTAAATCTTCTAAAACTAAATTAAACACTTCACTTAACGGACTTGCGGCATTTCCTTCTGATGATCCTGTTGCTGGTTCTGTGTAAATAGGAATTCTAGCTACAGTTCTATCGTTATTATAATTTGGAGCAAATTCTAATGCCAGTTGAAAATAATGAAACGCTCTTAATGCCTTACCTACAGCAATAAATTCTTTTTTAGTAGGCTCATCTAAATCTGCGCTACTTTCAACACCTTGTATTAACACATTGGCATAGTTGATTATTTCATAGTTAAATTTCCATGTAAAATCTACTCTTCTAAAAGAAGCGCCTCTGTTTTCATGCGCATAATCAAATAAGAACCAGCTAGGTGCTTGTATTAAATCGTTACCTTTAATAGTTCTTGCAAAATACATGGCGTATAAGCCCCCAGTGTCTAAATTAGAATTATTTACGCCATCTGTTATATCATCATCCCATTGTCCTTTATATCTAGCAAATACGCCTGTAATAAATGATTGCACAATACTTCTATCTGAAAACACAACGGTTTCTGGTAAACCCGCAGTGTTCTGAGGCTCTGCTAAAAACTCTTTAGAACAACTGGTAATTACAGTAACTATCGTTACTAGTATTACGCTGTATATTATACTTTTTATTTTCATTTTTTTATTTTTTTAAAATTCTAAAAGAAGACCAGATGTGATAGTTTTTGACAATGGCGACCTATTATTTGTGACCCCATTAAATGCCTGCTCTGGTTCTATTCCCTTGTGTGATTGCCAAGTGAAGAAGTTGTCTGCTTGTACAAATAGCCTTAGTTTACTTAATCCTATTTTATTTAGTAAATTACTTGGTAAATTATATCCAAGTGTTAAACTCTTTAAGCGTACATAATCATTTTTAAACAAAAACCTTGTAGATCTTGATGAGTGATCATTATTACTTGCTAACAATAAAGGTGTATCTGTTAAATCTCCTGGAGTTTCCCATGCTCTAAAATTATCTGGATGCGCACTTATACCAGGACTTTCAAAAGGGTTTATAAGTCCTGCATAGTCATTATCTAATAAGTAAGCTCCAAAACTAAAATTAAAAAGCACATTTAGGTCAAATTGTTTGTACTTGAAAAATGATGTAAATCCTCCTTGTATGTCTGGTAATGATGTTTTGCCTTGCTCGTATCTAGTGGCTAGATCATAATCTTTTGTGGTAACTCTGCCTGTTACATTTCCTTGAGCATCTAACTCATCCAGAAACCACATACCTCTACCATCTCCTGGATCTACACCAGCCCATTCTCTTATGTAGAAATCAAAAATTGAGTTGCCTACTTTCCAAAGTTTTGAACCATTAATAATTTCGTCTTGAGGCAATTTGGTAAACTCATTTTTATCTAAAGAAAAATTAAGACCTGTAGACCAGGTAAAATCTTCTGTACTTACATTAATAGATTTTAATGAGAACTCCCAACCAAAGTTTCTAATAGAACCAATATTTGTTGTAATTCTATTAACTCCCAAAGATGATGCTATTGGTTTTTCTAAAATTAAATCTACAGATTCTTTATTGTAATAATCTATAGTTCCTGAAAGTCTACCCGCAAATAATTCAAAATCTACACCTACATTTAAAGATTCTATTTTCTCCCATCTTAAATTAGGATCTGAAATACCTTCTAATAAAACACCTGTATTGCCTTCATTTACAAAACCTGTTTGAAAAACTGATTGATATGGAAATAAATTAGTAGTTCTATTATTCCCTAATTCACCATAAGAGCCTCTCAACTTCAAATATGTTAATACATTGCCATTACTTAAAAAATCTTCATTAGTTGCTATCCAACTTGCTCCACCTCCCATAAAGGTACCCCATCTTGTATCTTCAGAAAATCTGGTAGAACCATCTGTTCTAATTGAAAACTCAGCAAAGTATTTCTGATTATAGTTATAACTTGCTCTTCCTAGATAACTATTTATTCTTTCTGTAATGATATTGCCCCCAACAGTTTCTGGTACTGTACTTCCGTTAAGGTTATCTACCCCTGGTAAAAAACCTGTTCCTTGAGACAATAAATCATCTTGTGTTTGTGTATATGCTTCAGTAATTGCATCAATAGATATATTATGCTTATCAAAACTATTAGTGTAATTTAATGATTGAATAGCATTGAATGTGGTGGTAATATCTCTATTTTGACTTACCCTACCTTGAACATTAGAAGCAACTCCTATTAAATCGTCATCAAAACTAAAAGAATCAAAAAGAAAATTTTCAAAACTAATTTGTGACCTAAATTTTAAACCTTCAAATAAATTGACTTCTAGAAATGCGTTCCCTAAATAATTAGTTCTTATTCTACGCTCCTGTCCCAATAATAAAGTGGCTAATAAATTTTCACCTCCATTAACTGGCCTAGTATTATTTACAGCTTGCCCAGTAACTAGACCATTTCCTAAATCAAATATACGGTCACCAGCATTATCTAATATTAAATTACCATTAGCATCTCTTGCATAAATTGGGTATATACTTGAGAGGCTATAAATCCATGAAATAGCTTGTATAGTATTACCTGATGTTTGATCTGGATTACCTGAACTCGATCTAGAAAAACTAGTATTAAGCCCAACTTTAAACCAATCGTTTACTTGAGTTGTTAAATTTAACCTTGCAGCTACACGTTCAAAATCAGATTTAAGTACAGGACCATCTTCATTTAAATAGTCAATAGACATAAAATAGGTAGATTTTTCTCCTCCACCAGATATATTTATGTTATGATTAACCCTTTGATAGTCTTTTCTAATTACTTCATCTTCCCAACTAGATTGCCATAATAAGTTTGCTCCTGAAACTAAATTACCATTTGTATCTATGGGATTACTTACACTATATGGGTTATAACCCAAATAATCTACTAGTCCATTAGTTGCGCTTATAGCAGCTTCTGAAGCAGATTGTCCGTTTTCATATTGATTTGTATTTCTTAGCGCTGTCCAAGTAAGCTTAAAATAATCTTCTGGATTTGCTAAATCATGAATACCAACCGTAGGGTTTGATATTCCAATTTGAGATCTTATAGATACCTTAGGAGATTGATTTCTATTTCCTTTTTTAGTAGTTATTAATATAACACCTCCTGCTGCTCTAGAACCATATAAAGCCGAAGATGCTGCATCTTTTAAAACAGAAATTGAACCTATTTGATCTTGACTTATAGTATTAAGGTTTCCGTTGAAAGGAGCTCCATCTACAACAATAAGTGGCTCTTGGTTTAAGTTAACACTAGCAAAACCTCTAATTCTAATTGAAGGATTATTTCCAGGTTGCCCACCAGCTGTAATAATATTTACACCTGGCACCACACCTTGTATAGCCCTAAGCGGAGATGTTACTTGCTGATTCTGGATTATTTCGCTAGACACTATACCAACAGATCCTACAATAGATTTTTTAGTTTGTGTTCCATAAGCTACTACTACAACTTCATCTAATGATGCTGCGTCTTCATCTAACACAACATTAATTGTATTTGATGTTTCTCTAACCACAATTTCTCTGGAAGTATAACCTATAAAACTAAAAACAAGGGTTTGCCCCTCGTTTGTTTTAATTGAATACTCTCCATCAAAATTGGTTGATGTTCCTTTTGTAGTGTTTTTGACTATTACAGTTGTTCCTGGTAATGGCAAATTATCTTTGTCCACAACCTTCCCTGTAATAGTTTTTTCTTGTGCAAAACTTAAAGACACAAAAAAGCCAAAAAGCACCAATAATAGATAGCGTTTTTTTACTTTCATGAATAATTATTTTTGTGAGTTAGTCAAATGCAGATTGAAATAAGGAAGGCAGTAAAGATTTTTTTTAAGTGACTAATTCAAAAAATTATACTTTACTATTGAAATCTAAAGTTTAGTGAAATCTAAGTGATATTTTGTAAAGCTCTTTATCTGCCTTACCTTGTTACAATTGCTATAATAAAGGACGCTATAAATGCTTTAAAACCTGTAAGAGCCTATAATAGTTTACTATTCCGAAGAAAAATTACTCTTAATTTACTTTTATCTGTTTAAGTTCTGAGATTGTATATATTCTGAAGGTGTTACAGACATTTCTTTTTTAAAAGCCTTATTGAATGTTACTTTATTATTATAACCAACTTCATAGGCTACATCAATAATATTAAGATTACCCTTAACATCATCATCAAACATATTTACCGCTTCCTTTATTCTAAACTTATTAATTAACTCAAAGAAGTTCATGTTAAAATGTTCATTAATTATTTGTGACGTATTATGCCTAGTAGTATTAAGTTTGTTAGACAAAATCTCTAAACTAATATTGCTTTCTTTATAAACTTTGTCCTCTATAAAAAGTTTTACCAAACTTTCTTTTAATTCTTCAGAAAGAGCATTGGTTAAACCTGATTTTTGATATTTTTCTATTAAATAGTTCTCATTATATTTTCTAAGTATTGCAGGTTGTACATAAGCCATATGCGCTATGTAAACAACCGTTATAGACATTAACCCAATTTGTATATTATAAATAACACTAGACCATATTCCTAAAACATTAAAAACAGAAAGACCATATATTATATACAAAACTGTATAAGCTATGTATAAAATAAATATATTTCTTTTCCATTTACCTATTTCACCCTCTTGTTTAAACAACCCTTTTTCACCAAACAGTAAAGAACTTATAAAAAACGCATAAACACATAATGATACCACTTTAGCAACGAATACAATCCCATCATAAGTCTTTTTAAGAGGATTTACACCTAAAATAAGCTCGAGTTTTTCATGTGAATTAGAAAAGTACAAAG
Source organism: uncultured Flavobacteriaceae bacterium (assembly GCA_947487895.1). Taxonomy (GTDB): domain Bacteria; phylum Bacteroidota; class Bacteroidia; order Flavobacteriales; family Flavobacteriaceae; genus Seonamhaeicola. The sequence goes on along the minus strand of CANKYF010000019.1, from coordinate 5,027 downwards.
GCAAGGACATTATTAAAAACAATAATCCTGGTAAAAAATGTAAAGCATCAATTCTATTTAATTTTTCTTTTTCAATAATAGACTTAAAATACAGAAACAATAAAGGGCCAAACAACAAAGCAACAATTGATGATACTCTATAACTATGAGGAAATCTATATTGTAAATTAGTCATAAACAATACAAACTCAAAAATAAACAGAGCATGACATCCTATAAAGCCCCCAATAAAAAGCTTAGTTTTTTTATTTGAATTCTTTACAAAATTAATCACCACCATAAAATAGAACCCAATTAAGGCTGCGCAGAAATAAACAAAGGCCAATACACTTATCTGAGGCATGTATTTCTTATTCAATAAATCGTGCTCAGGAGTGCCAGCTAACTCATCATAAGCTCCGTTAGCCAATATGGAAAAATCAAATGTATTCTTTATATACTTTTCTGTATAAAACAAAGCATCCTCAGATTGTTCTAATTCAGCATTTAAAAGCGCTAATTTTTTTAAAATATTAATTGAGTCTGGATGCTTTTGAACCCAAGCATCTTCATAGAGAATTAACAACTCTAACTGAGTCATATCACTATTTATGCTCTTCTCTAGAATTAAACTATCAATTTGAATAGTCTTATAGGAAAAATTAGGTTCCCTAGAGACTATTGCAAATAGTTCTGTTGATAATAAAGAAGAAAAGCATACAATAAAAACTAAAAGTTTTATTGGCTTTAGCATCATTTAAATGGTTAGTTGAGTTGCTTTGAAAAATAAAAATATTACCAACTAAAACTCTTAAAAGAATCTTAAAAAGGTAAAATCCGATAATAATTTACCATTAAAAAAGCAATAAGTAAGAAAAAAGCAATAAAAAAACCGATTAAAAATTTAATCGGTTTTAAAAGCATATATATAATAATTCAACTATTTACCTCTTACTTTTTGTTCCCATTTCCATGCAGAAAGCATAGCATCATCTAAACTTAGTTCGGTTTTCCAACCTAATTCATCTTTTGCTTTATTAGTGTCTGCATATGCAGAAATTATGTCTCCTTCTCTTCTACCAACAATCTTGTAATTAAGTTTTTCTCCAGAAACTCTTTCAAAAGCCTGCACAACTTCTAATACAGAACTTCCTTTTCCTGTTCCAAGATTAAACGTTTCATAAGATTCTTTGTTCTTATTTTGTAATAATCTTTGTAAAGCAACAACATGCGCTTTTGCTAAATCTAATACATGAATATAATCTCTAACACATGTGCCATCAGAAGTTGGATAATCATCCCCAAACACCGATAATTCATCACGCATCCCTATAGCTGTTTGTGTAATAAAAGGCACTAAATTTTGAGGCACACCAATAGGTAGCTCTCCAATTTCTGCAGATTCATGAGCCCCAATAGGATTAAAATATCTTAAGGCAATTGCTTTTAAAGTTGGTACAACTTTACAAGTATCTCTTATTATTTCCTCACCAATTTGTTTGGTATTTCCATAAGGTGATTCCGCTTGTTTTACAGGTGCATTCTCTGTAATAGGTAATTCATCTGCTTGACCATATACAGTACATGACGAACTAAAAATAAAGCTAGCTTCAGGTAATTCTTTAAGCTCCTTTAATAAGTAAACCAAAGATCCTAAATTATTTTCATAATACAATAATGGTTCTTTTACACTTTCTCCAACTGCTTTACTTGCTGCAAAATGGATCACACCTTTTACATCATTATGTTTCTGAAAAAAAGCTGAAACGTCCGCTTTTTCTTTTAAATCAATTTTTTCAAAAATTGGTCTTTTACCTGTAATAGCTGTAATTCCATCTAATACATTTTCCGAAGAATTTGATAAATCATCAATAATGACAACTTCATAACCTGCTTCTTGTAACTTTACAACGGTGTGAGATCCAATAAACCCCAATCCACCAGTAACTAATATTTTATCCATTTATAAATTTAATAATGATTGATGTGATATGTTCTATTTGTTCGTTATCTAATTCTGTATGCATCGGCAATGAAATCACTTCCTTAACCAATTGATTTGTTACTTTAAAATCTTCATCATTGTATCTATCATCAATGTAAGCTTTTTGCTTATGTAACGGAATTGGGTAATATACACCACATGGTATATCATTTTCATTTAAATGCTTTACTAATGCATCTCTATCTACGCCATTTAATCTAAGTGTATATTGGTGGAACACATGACAATCACAGTTATCACATATGTCAGTACAAGCATTAGAAATCTGAGGTGTAATTATATTTTCAATAGTTTTAAAAGTCTCATTATATTTTTTAGCGGCATTTTGTCTAGCTTTATTATAATTATCCAAATGCGGTAATTTAGCATCTAAAACAGCTGCCTGAATACTATCTAACCTAGAATTCACCCCTACCACATCATGATGGTAACGTTTATACATGCCGTGATTTACAACACCCCTTATAGTTTGCGCTAACTCATCATTATTTGTAAAAATAGCACCACCATCACCATAACATCCTAAGTTTTTAGATGGAAAAAAAGAAGTAGCTCCAACATCACCAATAGTACCTGCTTTTACTTTTTCACCATTAGAATAGGTATAATTAGCACCAATGGCTTGAGCATTATCTTCAATAACAAACAAATTATGTTCTTTAGCAATTTCCATAATGGCTTCCATATCGGCACATTGACCAAACAAATGTACTGGCACTATAGCTTTCGTTTTAGGCGTAATTGCCCTTTTTATAGCTTCAACATTAATATTGAAATCATCTTCATTAACATCAACTAAAACTGGAGTTAAATTTAGCAAAGCTATTACTTCAACTGTGGCTGCAAAAGTGAAATCTGCTGTTATTACCTCGTCTCCTGGTTTTAGACCAAGTCCCATCATTGCAATTTGTAATGCATCTGTACCATTTGCACATGGTATTACGTGCTTTACACCTAGGTAATTTTCTAAATTATTTTGAAATTCACGAACCTTAGGTCCGTTTATAAATGATGTGGTTTCAATAACTTCTTGAATAGAAGGATTTACAATGTCTTTTATAGCATTATATTGACCTTTTAGGTCAACCATTTGGATTTTCTTCATTTGAAAAAATTAGAACATTCAACTCAAAGTTAACAACTACTACCGTTGAGTTTATAGAGTACGAAATTACAAAAAATAGGGTTGTTAAACCAATGTATTTAGTTAAAGAAATGTATTTTAGCAACAAATACAGAATATTGAGTTTTCTTTATAATATTGGCATAAATTTAACCAGGTTTGCACTTAAATCTTTAGCGCCTGTTAATGAAAAAATTAAGTTAGGTGTTCTTGGAAGAGCAAAAACTTTTAAAAAACTTTCTCAAAGTTTAAAAACCACTGATAAAACACTTTGGTTTCATTGTGCTTCTTTGGGCGAGTATGAACAAGGATTGCCAGTTTTTAAAGAATTAAGAGAACAATACAAAGACCACAAGATTGTTCTTAGTTTTTTTTCTCCTTCAGGATATGAGATTAGAAAAAATTCTCCTATTGCTGATGTTGTAATATACCTTCCGTTAGATTCCTCAAAAAATGCAAAACGTTTCTTAGATATTGTAAATCCTGAACTCACTATTTTTGTTAAATATGACATTTGGCCCAATTTTTTAATTGAATTAAAACAAAGAAACCTTAGGGCTATTTTAATTTCAGCTAGTTTTAGACCAAATCAATCTTATTTTAAATTTTATGGAAAAAAGTTTAGAGAAGCACTTTTTGCTTTTAATCACATTTTTACACAAAATGAAGCATCAAGAGTACTTTTAAAGACTATAAATTATACCGAAACTACTTTTACGGGAGATACTCGTTTTGATCGGGTTTACAATCAATTATCACAAAATAATTCCCTTAACTTTATTGAAGAGTTTAAAGACAATAAATTATGTGTTGTAGCTGGCAGCTCATGGCCTGAAGGAGAACTTTTGTTGGTAGAATTTATAAACTCCTTGAAAAACAAAGACGTAAAGCTCATTATTGCACCTCATAATATCAAGAAAAATCAAATAAACAGTTTAAAAGAAAAACTAAACACCGAAACTGTTTTATATTCTGAAAAAGATCAAAACAATCTTAAAAGAGCTCAGGTTTTTATTGTAGATACCATTGGAATTCTTTCAAAAATTTATGCTTACGCCGATATCGCTTATATTGGAGGAGCTCTTGGTAACACAGGACTTCACAATACATTAGAGCCTGCTGTTTTTGGAATTCCCATTATAATTGGTAACAATCATAAAAAATTTCCAGAAGCCCAAATCATGATTGATAAAGGAGGTATGTTCTCCATTTCAAATCAAAATGGATTTAATCAAATTCTTCTTAAGTTAATTGAAGATAGTGACTTCAGAGCTAAAGCAGGGTCTAACAATTTTGAGTATGTAGATAAAAGTAAAGGAGCCGTAATCCAAATACTCGATTATCTACGTATATAATTGAAATCACGATAAAATGTTAAATTTTTTAACATAATCGTTTTAATCTTTAATAATTTCTATTACATTAGTAATTAATATTTAACACTAAAATCGAAAATCATGAAAAAACTAATTTTAAGCACTGCTCTTTTATTAGCTCTAGGTGTATCTTTTACATCTTGTAGAGAAACTAAAAAAGCTGGTGACGCTGTAGAAGAAGCTGCTAATAATGCTGCTGATGCAGTAAAAGAAACTGCTAATGATGCTGCTGATGCTGCAGGTGATGCTGCAGGTGATGCTGTTGATGCTGCTAAAGACGCTGCTGGTGATGCTGTTGATGCTGCTGGTGACGCTGTTGATGCTGCCAAAGACGCTGCTGGCGATGCTGTTGACGCTGCAAAAGATGCTGCTGGTGATGCCGCTGATGCTGCTGGTGACGCTGCAAACAAAGCTGTTGATGCCGCTAAAGACAAAGTAAAAGAAGTAAGTGGTCACTAAAAATAGACTGACTAGTCCTAAATAACCGTTACAGTTTTAACTAGGATTAAATATATTAAATCTCTGAACAAACCATGGTTTGTTC
>CANKYF010000018.1 GCA_947487895.1 uncultured Flavobacteriaceae bacterium | reverse complement strand
GTATATTCAATACGGCTACTTCCATACAAACTGCATATACTAAGTTAGCACACTGGTATAAGGACGTGGAAAAAACTCGGATTAGAGCGTTCAATACCATTGCAAATACTATAACCGTAAATTATGAGTCTATATTGAATTACTTTATCAATAGAAGCACAAATGCTTCTGCTGAATCCTTCAATGCCAAAATAAAATCTTTTAGAAGGCAATTCAGGGGAGTGAAAAACATCGAATTTTTTCTATTCAGACTAACTCAAATTTTTGCCTAAAACACAACAATTGGTCTTGATCCGTTTTTCAATAGGGCTTAACTAAATTTTTTATTGTTGTTTAGACCAATTCATCAGTAGATATTTCAATTTTATCAAAGTTATATTCAAATAAATACTATTTTATTCACAGTATTTCATAAATTTTATAAAACAAAAAATCCCGTAAACATTGAAGTTTCGGGATTTTTTTGTGGTACCTCCAGGAATCGAACCAGGGACACAAGGATTTTCAGTCCTTTGCTCTACCAACTGAGCTAAGGTACCTCGCTTAAAGCGGGCTAAAATAACAGTATTGTTGTTCTAGCGGGTGCAAATATATACTCATTTTTATTATTCGCCAAAATAAATTTGCAAAAAAATCACTTTAACATTTTTTAAGGTTAATGCTGAGTAGGTTACATTAATATTATAATATAATTAAGAATATAGTTGTAGCTGTTTTGTAATTTTGGGGCATTCTAATAAGTATGAATCTAATAATAGATGTAGGGAATTCTTTTGTTAAGCTTGCGGTTTATAAAGCAAGTTCATTAGAACACAGAAAAGTTGTAAATCACGATGAGATAGTTGATGCTGTTGTTGCATTAAAAAAGCAGTACCCTGCAATTAATAGAGGTATTATTTCATCGGTAGGAAGTATAGAATCAGACCATTTGGTGGATTTGAAAAAAGAATTAGAACTTTTGGTACTAAATTCTGAGGTTAAATTACCATTTAAAAATAAATACAAAACGCCAAAAACTTTAGGAGTGGATCGTATAGCATTGGTAAGTGCTTCAGTAAAAAAATTTCCAGATGAAAATGTTTTGATTATAGATGCAGGAACTTGTATTACTTATGATTTCATAAATACTAAAAACGAGTATATTGGAGGAGCTATTTCTCCAGGTCTAAATACTAGATATAAATCTTTAAATAATTTAACAGCCAATTTACCGTTGTTAGAGATAGAAATGCCTAAAAATATAATTGGACAGTCTACTAGTTCATCTATTCATTCTGGAGTAGTTAATGGCGTTTTAAAAGAGCTAGACGGTGTTGTTGAAGCATATAAGCTCAAATATCTAGATTTAACAGTTATTTTAACAGGAGGCGATGCTAATTTTTTGTCTAAACAATTAAAAAGTAGCATATTTGCCCATTCAAATTTTCTTTTAGAAGGTTTGAACTATATATTACAATTTAATTCAGACGAATGATTAAAAAACTTGTATTAGTTTTTATTGCTTTAATAGCAATTCAAAGTTACGGGCAGGAGGGAACTGCTTCTCCATATTCTTTTTATGGTATAGGAAGCCTTAAATTTAAGGGAACAGTAGAAAATAGGAGTATGGGAGGCATTGGTGTTTTCATAGATAGTATTCATGTGAACTTACGAAACCCTGCATCTTATGTGACTAAAAATATTGAATCTTGGGGAGGGGAAAGCAGGCCGGTTAAATTTGCTGTTGGTGGAGGCTATTCGGCAACCAATTTGAAGGCTGAGAATGGTAGTGATAATGCTCAGTCTGCATCGTTTGATTATTTAGCTATAAATATACCAGTTGGTAAATTTGGTTTCGGTTTTGGATTGAGACCTTATACTGCTGTAGGTTATAAATTAGAATCGCTAAATTCTGAAGGTAATATACAGAATAGGTTTAGAGGTCAAGGAGGCTTGAATAAAGCGTTTTTAGGTTTTGGGTATCAAATTACAAAAGATTTAAGCATTGGTATAGACGCTCAGTATAATTTTGGAAATATACGGAACAGTACTATAGAATTCTTATATGATAATGGTTCTCTAATACAATTTCAATCTAGAGAAGCAAATAGATCAGATTTAAGTGGTTTAAATTATAATTTTGGTATCGCCTATACTAAGTTAATTACAAATAAACTTCAATTATCGGCTACCGCAACCTACGCACCAGAAAGTAAATTAACTTCAAAAAATGAACGCTCTGTTGCAACTGTAACAATAGATTCAGAAACGCTGCAAGAGTTTGTTCAGAATTCTGTAGATGTAAATTTAGAAGCAGCAGGTTTAAAAGAAACAGGTTTAACATTGCCCTCTGTCGTGTCTTTAGGTGTTGGAATAGGTAAACCAAGAAAATGGTTTGTGGGAACAGAATATACGTTTCATAACACTGGTAGTTTTTCTAATGATTTGTATAGTATTAATACTTTACAATACACAGATGCTTCAACCATTTCTTTAGGAGGTTTTTATATACCAGATTATAGATCTTTAAATAGTTACTTAAAAAGAGCTGTTTATAGAGCTGGTATTAGATTTGAAAATTTAGGAATGGAGTTTAGTGATCTCACTTCTAGCAATATAGAGTCAATAAAAGAGTTTGGCATGTCTTTTGGAGTAGGATTACCATTAAAAGGAGGAATCTCAAATGTAAACTTAGGTATTGAGGTTGGAAAACGAGGAACAACAAATAATAATTTAATACAAGAGAATTTTGTTAATTTCCAATTAAGCTTATCTTTGGGCGATCGATGGTTCCAGAAAAGAAAGTATAACTAACAAAAGAAAAACTTTTTATTATGAAGACGAAAATTACTTTATTGATAGCGTTATTTATAGGTCTAAATTTTAGTTTTGCACAGCAAAATGAAGAATGTATGTCTAAGCTATCAATATTTCATGAGTATGCAAAAGCTAAGAATTATGATGCAGCTTTTGAGCCTTGGATGTTTGTAAGAGAAACATGTCCAAAGTTTAACAATGCAATTTATATTGATGGTGAAAAAATATTAACGCACAAAATTAAAAACTCTTCAGGAGCAGAAAAAATAGCATTTATTAATGATTTAATTAAGCTTTACGATCAAAGAGCACAGTATTTTTCGAGCAAAACACCTAAAGGAAAATATGGAGCTTTGTCATGTCAATTAATGTATGATAATAGAGAAGAACTAGGTAAATCTGCTCAAGAATTGTATGATTGTTTTGATGCTGTATATAAAACAGATAAGAAAAACTTTAAAAACCCTAAGAGTTTATATGCATATTTCTCTTTAATGGTTGAATTATACGATGCTGGTAAAAAACCTGCTGCCGCTTTATTCAATAATTATGATGATGTTGCTGAAAAAGTAGAAGATGAGATAAAAATAGCTTCAGAGAAGTTAAACAAGTTAGTAGCTAAAGAAGAAGGAGGAACTGCTTTAACTTCAAAAGAAGGAAAGTATAAAAAATATTATGGACAAGTACTAAATGCGTATGATAAAATTGCATCTGGAATTGATGGGAAATTAGGGCCACGTGCTAATTGTGATAACTTAATTCCATTATATACTAAAGATTTCGAAGAACATAAAACTGACGGTGTTTGGTTAAAACGTGCAGTAAGTAGAATGTATTATAAAGACTGTACAGATGATCCGTTATACGAAAAAATGGTAAAAGCTTATGATGGAGCTGCACCTTCTGCTGATACTAAATATTTTGTTGGTACTGTATTATTTAAGAATGGAAAAGAAAACGAAGCTATCAAATATTTTAAACAGTCATATGATTTAGAAGAGGATACCTTTAAGAAGGCTAGTTTGGCAAACAGAATTGGTTTAATTCTTAAAAAGAAAGGAAGATATGGTCAAGCTAGAACATACTTTAGAAATTCTTTAAGATTGAACCCATCAAATGGTCGTCCTCACTTATCAATTGCAGGGATGTATGCAGCAAGTGCTAACAATTGTGGGAATACTACATTTAATAAAAGAGCCGTTTATTGGTTAGCTGCTCAAGAAGCTCAAAAAGCAGCAAGAGTAGATCCAACTCAAAAGAAAAATGCAGCTAAGTCTGTTGCTAATTATAGAGCTAAAGCTCCAAGTAAAGCTGATATTTTTACTTGTGGTTGTTCTGGACAGGTTATTAAAATTGGATGTTGGATTGGTACATCAGTTACAGTGCCTAAAATATAACAGCTGTATTTGAGTTATTATACTCAAAACAATACATGAAACAAATCACTAAATATATTCTAAACATAGTCGTAGTTTTTACTGCGGCTATGTTTTTTTCTTGTAAAGACAACTATAACGAAGTACAAAAAATTGGTATTTCAGAGAATGAACCTATAGGCGAAGCTGAAAACATTAATTTAAAGTTTACAGATTCTGGTAAGATTACAAGGCATTTAATAGGAAAGAGAATGTTAGATTATTCTAATAGAGATTTTCCGTATTACGAATTTCCTGAAGGCGCCACACTTCATATTTTTGATGATAATAAAAAAAGTACAATAGTAGCAGATTATGCCGTGGTTTATGATGCTACTAGCATTATAGATTTACAAAAAAATGTAGTTATAACCACTCACGATAAAAGAGTTTTAAAGTCTGAGCAACTATATTTTGACAGAAAAAAACAATGGATTTTCACAAACGTACCTGTTACTTTTGAATCTAGTCAAGACATCATACACGGTAATGGCTTTGATTCTAACGGAGATTTTACCAATGCTGAAGTCTTGGAAGTAAATGGTATTTTTGCTGTTGAAGATTAATAGATTCAACCAATTCTTTCCTATTTTAATTATCTTTACATTAAATTTTTAGAATGAGATATCTCAGTATATTTAAATACGTTTATTTAATCTTTGGTGCATTATTTATCTATAGGGCAATAGAAGCCTATCAAACTACAGGTAAAATACATTATGCATACATATTGTTAGCAGCTACTTCAATATTTATGTTTTTCTTTAGAAATAGGTTTAATAAAAAGTTTCAAGACAGAAACAATCAAAAGTAAATGACTATTTATGTTGTAATAATAGTTGTTTCTTTAATGCTTTCGGCGTTTTTTTCGGGAATGGAGATAGCTTACGTATCTTCAAATAAAATCCATATTGAAATTGAAAAAAAACAAGAAGGTATACTAGCTAAGGTGTTAAGAAGACTCACAAGAAAACCTTCAAAATTTATAACTACGATGCTTATTGGTAATAATATAGCATTGGTTATTTATGGTTTTTTTATGGGAGACTTATTGGTTAATTGGTTTCAAACATTGTTACCAAGTAATTATGACTTTGTCAATTACTTATTATTAGATTTAAGTTTATTGACGCAAACAGTTATTTCAACATTTATAATATTAATCACAGCAGAATTTTTACCAAAAGTGTTTTTTCAAATATATGCTAATACACTTATAAAAATTTTAGCACTACCGGCATATGTTTTCTATTTGCTTTTTAGCATAGTTTCAGAATTAGTTATTTGGATTTCAGATTTTGTTTTAAAAACGTTTTTTAAAACTGATGGCGATCAGATTCAAATGGCGTTTTCAAAAGTAGAACTAGGTAATTACATAAGCGAACAAATGGAATCTGTTGAAGAGCACGACGAGATAGATTCAGAAATTCAGATATTTCAAAATGCATTAGAGTTTTCAGATGTAAAGGCTAGAGAGGTAATGATACCTAGAACAGAAATCATAGCAGTTGAAATTAAAGAATCTATTGAAACGTTAACTGAAAGTTTTATAACTAGTGGTAGAACTAAGATATTGGTGTACAAAGACACTATTGATGATATTTTAGGATACGTACATTCATTTGAATTGTTTAAAAAACACAAAAACATTACATCAATGATGATGCCTGTTGAATTTGTTCCAGAAACGGTTCTAATTAAAGATGTACTAAATGTGCTTACAAAAAAACGAAGAAGTATAGCGGTTGTTTTAGATGAATATGGTGGTACATCGGGTATTATGACAGTAGAAGATATTGTTGAAGAGCTATTTGGCGAAATTGAAGATGAACATGATACGGTAGATTTAATTGAAGAGAGGATAGATGAAGAAAATTATGTGTTTTCTGCAAGATTAGAAGTTGATTATTTAAATGAAACATACAAAATAAACCTTCCTGAAAGTGAAAATTACGAGACTTTAGGAGGACTAATTGTAAATCATACCGAAGAAATTCCAGAACAAGGTGAAGTTGTAAAGATTGAAAACTTTCAGTTTACAATAACAGAAGTTTCAAACACCAAAATAGATTTAGTAAACCTTAAAGTGTTAGAAGAGGCTTAATACGATATTTTAACCTAATTAATGGTTATTTCTACTTTTATTATTAAATAGAAAATGGTATTTTCGCGCACGATATTTGAGTCAATCATACAGATTTGATTGATTTTTAAGCTTATAATTCAAAAATCCTTAAAAAGGTAAAATCACATATACAATATGGCAATTTTAAGTAAGATTAGACAAAAAACCTTAGTGTTAATATTAGTAATTGCAATGGCTTTATTTGCATTTGTACTATCGGGTCTTTTTGATGGAAGTGCAAATTTTTCTGGTAAATCTCAAAATACAATAGGTACAGTAAACGGAAAAGATATTTCTAGAGAAGATTTTCTTAAAAAAGTAGAGGTAGCTCAACAGAGATTAGGACAAAATGCTACTAATACTCAAGTAATGAATAGAGTATGGGATCAAGAGGTTAGAAACAGTGTGTTAGGCACTCAATTTGAAGAGTTAGGAATTACTGTTGAGAAAGACCAAATGAGAGATCTACTTAAAACGGCACTGGCAACTAATCCACAATTTTCAAATGAAGCTGGTTTATTTGATGAAAATAAGCTTAATGAGTATATAGCTAATTTAAAAAATACTTCAACAGAAGGATATCAAAGTTGGGTAGATTATGAAAAATCTTTAGCTCAAAATGGTTTAGAGCAAAACTATTTCAATTTAGTAAGAGCTGGGTTAACAGGAACATTAGCAGAAGGTGAATTAGAGCATAAGTTAGATGGAGATAAAGTAGATATTAAGTACGTACAAGTGCCTTATAAATCTATAGCTGATAGTACTGTGAAAGTTTCTAAATCTGATATTTCTAGTTATATCAATAGCCATAGAAAAGAATTTGAAGTTGAAGCGACAAGAGATATTAAATTTGTTGAATTTAAAGAAGTAGCTTCTGTAGACGATGAAAATGCTATTAAAAATGAGTTAAATACTTTCTTAAGCGGAAGATTAGTTGATGAAACTGGAAGAAAAGATGTGATTGAAGCGTTTTCTAAAGTTGAAAAGAATGAAGAGTATATCAATTCAAAATCTGATATAAAGTTTGATAATCGTTTCCTTTTTAAATCTGGTTTACAATCTCAAGTAGCAGATAGTTTAATAAAACTAGAAGTTGGAGTAACTTATGGTCCTTATAAAGAGAATGGATATTTTAAAGTAACCAAACTAATAGCAGAAAAGCAAATTCCAGATTCTGCTAAAGTAAGACACATTTTAATACCTTTTATAGGATCAAGAAGTGCTGCTCAAGATGTAACTTTAACAGAAGATCAAGCTAAAGAAAGAGCAGATAGCCTGTTAAATGTTATTAAAAATAATAAATCGAAATTTCCAGAATTGGTAAAAGAATTTTCTTCTGATAAGGGAAGTTTAGAAAAAGAAGGTCGTTATGATTGGCATCCTTATAATACTATGGTACCAGAATTTAATGATTTTGAATTTGAAGGTAAAGTTGGTGACTTAGGAGTTGTTAAAACAATTTTTGGTTTTCATATTATAGAAATTGAAGGACAAAAAGACAAAAGTAGAGCAGTACAAGTTGGTACAATAGCAAGAAAGATTGAACCTTCTGAGACGACTTCTTCAAAAATATTTAGAGATGCCTCTAAGTTTGAAATTGAAGGTGGTAAAGGTGATTTTGAGGCATTAGCTGAAGAGAATAAATATACTGTAAGACCATTAGAAGGTATCAAAGCTTTAGATGAAAGCATACCTGGTATTGGAAACCAAAGACAAATTTTACGCTGGACTTTTGAAGAAGATACTGAAGTTGGTGATGTAAAACGTTGGAGTTTGTCAAATGGAGGTTACTTAGTAGCACAAATAGTAGCTAAGAATAAAGCAGGATTAATGTCTACTGAAAATGCTAGTGCAACAGTATTACCAATATTAAGAAAAGAAAAGAAAGCAGCATTATTAAAAGATAGAATATCTGTTGCTACTTTAGATGATTTAGCGGCAGCCGAAAGTACTTCAGTAAGAACAGCATCTGCGATTACAATGAAAAACCCAACTATTTCTGGTGCGGGTAAAGAACCATTGGTTGTTGGTACTGCATTTGGTTTGAATGAAGGAGAAACTTCTGGTTTAATTGAAGGAGAAAATGGTGTATATTTAGTTCAAGTTACTAAAATTACACCAGCAGTTGAGTTAGATAATTATCAAGCAGCAGCAAACAGAGTAGAGCAACAAAAATCTAGTACTGTTAATAATCAACTTTACAATGCTTTAAAAGAAAATGCTGAAATTGAAGATAGCAGAGCAAAGTCTCAAGTGCAATAAGATTTCAAAATATAGAATAAAAAAATCCTCGCATTGCGAGGATTTTTTTATTTAATTTAAGCATAAGAGAAACGAAAGATAAACTCTATAAAACCATATCCTTATAAGGAATAATTGTTGTATAACCTTTGCTTTTAAAGTAAGCTTCAGGATTATCGTTAGAGGCTACTAAAATAAAATCGCCACCCCAAGCACCCAAACTTTTAATACTTCCATTAAAATCATTAAAAAACAGCTTTTTTACGGGTTTTTGATTGGTGATTTTAGAGATGATACTTTCATGTTTACCTATTAAAATTTTAAAGCCTTCTAAGTTATTACTAGAAATAATTTTTGAGGTAATAGTATTGATTTCTGAAATTGAGTCTCTCAAATACTTTTTATCTTGGGCTTTATAATGTGCTATTCCTTCTCTACTGTTTTGTTTTTTGTTTAAGTAAACAAAGTATAAATGCTCTTTAAAATTTGGGTTAAAATCTATTATTTCTACAAAAGGACTTTTATTTTCTAATTGGTAGGTTATGGGTGTATTATTTTGTGCGCAGGCAATATCATAACCACTACCTCCAAAAGTAAGTTCTAAAAGTTTAAAGGCATTAACGTTAGTCCATTGCGCTATATTATTGATTAAAGTTGAAGAAGTACCTAGACCCCAATTTTTAGGGAAATCTAAATGCGTTTCAACTTTAAATCCTTTATTAGATTTTAAAAAAGAAGGATTTAAAGTGTTAACAGCTTCAAATATTTGTTTTAATCTATTTGATACCTCGTCATGTTGCAATTGTTTCAAGACTCCATTAGATAATTCAAATTTGCCTTCAAACCAAAGCTGTTGTTTATCATCAAAACTTTTCCAAAGTATCATTGAATCTTCAGTTTCTTCAATAACTAATGATTGTCCGTATTTTGTTGGTACAGCAAAGGATATTGCACCATCAAGAACTACGTATTCTCCAGTTAGTAGAAGTTTTCCGTTGCTTGTGAAGGTTTGTTTATTGATCTTTCGATTAGAAGAGGTGCCTTCGAGTGCCTCAGGCACCAGATCGTCTGAAACTATCACGGTGCCTGAGGCACTCGAAGGCACAATATCTCTATCCCTATATGCAATAGACAAATCAGGCAAACTGCCATAATTCTTATGTATCAAAGCTTCTTTCTTGTTTCTATTCCAACCTTGTATTTGTTTTTCTCTTTGAAAAGCTTCATCTATTCTTGTAAATTCTTCAAAGAAAACTAGTTTTACAGGGAGTCTTTTTTTAGTGTGATTTGCCCCTAGACCATTTTTATGCTCATTAATTCTTTTTTCTAAGTCAATGGTGCTACCTGTGTAGTAGCTTCCGTCAGAGCATTCTAATATGTATACGTATCCTTTTTTCAAAATCGTTTTAGTTATCATTTATGCCTTCGAGTACCTCAGGCATCAAAACTTTGCCTTATTTTACATTTAGTGCTCGATAATTGGAATACATACGGCACGGTGGCTGAGGCACTCGAAGCCACTTTTAACTCCTTAACTTATGTAATGCTTCAACCACAGCACTATGCGATACTGTATTGTTTTTAAAATGCTCAGTTAAAGTGATTTTTTCAATATCTGAAGCTTCAAACTGATTTAAGATATTCATTAAGTGCATTTTCATATGTCCTTGTTGAATCCCTGTTGTTGTTAGAGAGCGCAACGCTGCAAAGTTTTGAGCTAACCCTGCAACTGCTACAATTTGCATTAATTCTTTAGCAGAAGGTTTTCCTAGTAATTCTAAAGATAGTTTTACTAAAGGATGTAAGCCTGTAAGACCACCTACAGTTCCTAAAGCTAAAGGTATTTCAATCCAAAAACTAAAAATATCATTTTCAATTTTAGCATGTGTTAAGCTACTGTATTGTCCGTTTCTTGCTGCATAAGCATGAACACCAGCTTCAATAGCTCTAAAGTCATTTCCTGTGGCTAGAATAACAGCGTCAATACCGTTCATAATACCTTTGTTATGTGTTACAGCTCTGTATGGTTCTTTTTCAGCAATGGTAACCGCTTGCACAAATTTTTCAGCAAAAGCTTTTCCTGAAATAGTATTATTTTCAACTAAATCATCTACATGACAATTTACTTCAGCTCTTACCAGACAATCTGGAACGTAATTAGATAGAATACTCATTACGATATCTATTTGCTTTTCTTCATCAGAAAACAACTCAAAGTTGAATGCTTCGGTTTTAAATGTTTTAGCAAATTGTTCTAAGCAAGAGTTAATAAAATTAGCTCCCATGGCATCAAGCGTTTCAAATGACGCATGTAACTGATAATACCCGCTTATATCTTCGGTTTTATCTCGTAATTCAATATCAAGAATACCACCGCCACGTTTTCTCATATTGGCGGTTATAGTATTAGTGTCTTCTATAAGTTTAGGCTTAACACTATTGAAAAACTGTACTAGTTTATCAAAATCTCCATTATACATAAAATGCACTTGCCCAATTTTTGTTGTAGAAATAACAGAGGTTTTAAATCCGCCACGTTCTAACCAAAATTTAGCGGCCTTACTAGCTGCAGCCACTACAGAGCTTTCTTCTATAGCCATAGGTATGGTGTGCAACTTATCATTAATTAAAAAATTAGGAGCTACACCAAGAGGCAAGTAGTAGTTAGTTATAGTGTTTTCAATGAATTCATCATGAAGCTGTTGCAGTTTTTCATTGGTATTCCAATATTGTTTTAAAATACTTTTAGCAATGTCTTTATTAGAAAAATAAGTATTTACTATCCAATCAATTTTTTCAGATTTATTAAGTTTTGAAAAACCAGCTATAGTTTTACTCATAAAGTGAATTTTTGTGCAGCAAAGATACTACTCTTACTATGAATATAGATTATGTTATATAAAAGCACTTAATTAAGTGTTAATAGTTGTAGTTTTTTGAATAAATTTTAGTAAAATTGACATCTAATTACGAAAAAATCAGTTTTTTTAGTGAAACATCTGTTATTTTCAATTATAAATTGAAAGATTTCTTATGCGGATGTTGTATCTTAAGAAACAGAAATAATTTAACATACTAGATGAGATATCTTAAATTTTCTTTTTGCGTTTATTTTCTTTTAACTTCATTTTTAAACGCACAAAATCAAAACATTACTTTAGAAGACATTTGGGGAGGAACTTTTAGAACTGAAAGAATGGATGTGTTGCATTCTATGGGCAATGGGCAACAATATTCGGTTTTAAATTTTGATAGGTCTACTAGATCAACATCTATTGATATTTATGATTATCAAACACTTAAAAAAGTAAAAACTTTAGTGAGTTCTGCCAATTTGAATGCTATTGATTATTTTACAAATTATACATTTAGTGAAGATGAAAGAAAAGTCATTTTAGCAACTAATGAAGCGCAAATTTATCGTCATTCTGCTATAGGTAACTATTTTGTTTATAATGTTGAAGATAAGAGTTTAGAGCTTATTTCAGAAGAACTTATCCAAGAACCAACGTTTTCACCTAATGGAAATAAAGTAGCTTATGCTTTCAATAACAATCTTTATGTTAAAGACTTACAATCTGGAGAGGAGATACAGATAACTTCAGATGGAAAAAAGAATAGTATTATAAATGGAATTACAGATTGGGTTTATGAAGAGGAGTTTGCTTTTGTTAGAGCTTTTGAATGGAATACCGTTGGGAATAAAATTGCTTTTATTAGGTTTGATGAAACCAACGTTCCGGAATTCTCAATGGATGTTTATGGAACAGGTTTGTACCAAACACAACAGGTTTTTAAATATCCAAAAGCAGGAGAAGCTAATTCAAAAGTATCATTACATATTTATGATTTAGAATCTAAAAAAACGTCTCAAGTAAATATTAGCAAAAATTATAATGATTTCTATATACCACGAATTGAGTGGACTAATGAAGCTAATGTTCTGAGTGCACATTATATGAATAGACACCAAAACGAATTAGATTTATGGTTTATAAACGCTGAAGATAACACGTCTAATTTAGTACTTGAAGAAAAAGATAAGGCTTATGTTGATGTAACCGATAATCTAACTTTTTTAAAGAATAATAGCTTTATTTGGACGAGTGAAAAAGATGGTTTTAACCATATTTACCATTATGATAAAACTGGTAAACTAATCAATCAAGTTACCAAAGGTAATTGGGATGTAACTAGCTACTATGGTTATGATGAAAAAACAAAACGTATTTTTTACCAATCTGTGGAAAATGGGTCTATAAATAGGGACGTTTACTCTGTAAAGTTAAACGGACGAGATAAAAAACGATTAACTAAAACCGAAGGTACTAATGGTGCATCGTTTAGTGCAGACTTCTCATATTTTATCAATTCTTTTTCTAGTGCAACAACACCTTCAGAATATACTTTAAATAGTTCTGCTTCAGGGAATGTTATAAAAAGTATAAAAGATAACGACAAATTAGCTCAAAAGCTATCAAATTATAAAACATCAAAGAAAGAATTTAGTACTATAAATATTAACGGGAACGATTTGAATATGTGGATGATAAAACCCGCTAATTTTGATGAATCAAAACAATATCCTCTTTTCATGACTCAGTATTCTGGTCCAGGATCACAATCTGTGTCTAATAAATGGAATAGTATTAATGATTACTGGTTTCAACATTTAGCTCAAGAAGGTTATATAGTAGTTTGTGTTGATGGAAGAGGTACTGGTTATAAAGGAGCTGAGTTTAAAAAAGTAACTCAGAATGAATTAGGGAAATACGAAGTTGAAGATCAAATTGCAGCGGCAAAAAAACTAGGAGAAAGATCGTATATTGATGCTAGCAGAATTGGTATTTGGGGTTGGAGTTATGGTGGTTTTATGAGTAGTAATTGCTTGTTTAAAGGGAATGATGTATTTAAAATGGCAATTGCGGTAGCACCAGTAACAAGTTGGCGTTTTTACGATACTGTTTATACAGAACGTTACATGACTACCCCTCAAGAAAATGCTAGTGGTTATGATGAAAATTCCCCTATTAACCATGTAGATAAGTTAAAAGGTGACTTTTTACTAGTGCATGGTTCAGGTGATGATAATGTACACTTACAAAATACAATGCGTTTGGTAGAAGCTTTAATACAAGTTGACAAACAATTTGAATGGATGGTATACCCCGATAAAAATCATGGTATTTATGGTGGGAATACAAGACTTCACCTGTATAAAAAGATGACTAATTTCATTCATGATAAATTAGGAGACAAAAGAGACGTTGAAAAAGAAGAAGTTGTTAAGGAATCTTCAAACCCTAAAATAAAGGGGTGATTTTATTATAGCACAATTTAATTATTTGAAAACTCTAAAGGATAAAGTATGGATTTTGTATTGGGATTAATAATTGTAGGATGGTTATTTTGTTTAGTTTGGATACCTCTTGTGGTTAAAGCAAATTGGAAAATTCATCCAAGAGCTCTTTTTGTTTGTTTTTTTGCTGAAATGTGGGAGCGTTTTTCCTATTATGGAATGCGAGCTTTATTAACTTTATATATGGTTAAGGTAGTATTTCAACAAATTTCGAGTGGTGAAGCAGATATAAAGTCGCTTGCCATTTATGGTTCATATACTGCCTCTATTTACCTTGGACCTATAATTGGAGGGATAATGGCAGACAGATATTTAGGGTTTAGAAAAGCTATCTTATTAGGAGGTATTTTGATTAGTATAGGTCATATTGTTTTGGCTGCACAAGGAATTGTAGCTGAGACTAATGAATTGTTCTTTTTTATTGCCCTATCATTTATTGTAGTTGGTACAGGTTATTTTAAACCAAATATATCAAGTTTTTTAGGTAAGTTTTATGATAAAGACGATCCTAGAAAAGATTCAGCATATAATATTTTCTATATGGGTATTAATGTAGGGGCTTTTCTTTCAGCATTAACCTGTGGTTATTTGGGAGAAGAAGTTGGTTGGCATTGGGGCTTTGGATTGGCAGGAATAGGAATGCTATTGGGGCTTTTTGTGTTTTGGAAAAACTTAAAACATTTTGGAGAACAAGGTCTTGTTCCTGATAAAAAATATGACAGTGAAAGTATATTTGCTGGTTTTAGTTTAAATAAAATAATTATACTCTTAAGCTTCATTGCGGTCCCCCTATGGGCTTTGCTTTTTAGTTACGATGAGGTTTTTAAATTTAGTTTATCTGGAATTACAATTGCTGTATTAACATACCTTATCTATTTAAGTACTAAGTATGAAAATGGATCCAGACTTCTAGTAGTACTAGTGCTTTTTATTTTTCATGCAATGTTTTGGGCTTTATTTGAGCAGGCAGGAGGATCACTAACTTTAATTACAGATAGATTTGTTGATCGTGTTATTGGTAGTTCTGAAATCCCTGCGTCTCAATTCCAAGCTTTAAATGCGTTTTTCATTATTATTTTTGCGCCAGCATTTTCATGGTTATGGATGAAGTTGAATAAACTTAAAAAGGAGCCTAGTACTCCACTAAAGTTTGTGTACTCTTTAGTTTTGTTGGCTATTGGCTTTTTAATTATTGTTTTAGGTGCTTCATCAGCAATTGCATCAGGTCAAAAAATAATAATATGGGCAATTATTTTTATGTACTTATTCCATACTTTGGGAGAGTTATGTCTATCCCCTGTTGGTCTTTCTATGATAACAAAGCTATCTCCATCTGAAATAGTAGGATTCACTATGGGAGCTTGGTTCTTGTCATATTCAGTTGGGAATAAAATGGCTACAGAAATTGGTAAATTAATTAGTGTTGAAAATCTAGAAGAAGGAGCAACTATGGGAGAACAAATAGGGCCTTATGTTGATGTTTATTTACAATGGGGTGTTTACGTAGTTTTAGGATGTGCTTTTGTACTTCTATGCCTAGTGCCGTTACTAAGGAGATTAATGAAAGGTATAAGATAAATTTAATTCCTATTGTTTTTTTAATAAAAATATCATGAATAATAATTCAACAGATCAATTTTTTAAGAGTACAGTTTTAGGGCATCCTTCAGGATTGTTTGTCCTGTTTTTTACTGAAATGTGGGAGCGCTTTTCCTATTATGGTATGCGTGCTCTTTTAGTTTTGTTTCTTACTGCATCCCTAATGGATGAAGGTTGGGGCTGGCCAAGAGAACATGCTATGGCATTATTTGGCTCTTATGTAGGATTAGTGTATCTATCTACAATGATGGGAGGATATTTTGCAGATAAGATTATTGGTTTTCGTTGGGCTGTAGTGGTAGGTGCGCTTTTAATGACTTTAGGTCATGCTTCAATGGCATTAGAAGCTGATTGGTCTATATATTTAGGGTTAGGTCTATTGGTTATTGGAAATGGTTTTTTTAAACCCAATATGACCTCTATAATTTCGGAGATGTATAAAGATCGACCTGAAAAGAAAGATGGGGCTTACACAATTTTTTACATGGGAGTAAATGCTGGAGCGTTTATTGGAATTATACTTTGTGGCTATTTAGGAGAACAGGTAGGTTGGAGTTTAGGATTTGGTCTGGCAGGAATTTTTATGCTTTTTGGGTTGGTGCAGTTTTGGTTAGCCCAAGGTATATTTGGAACTATAGGTTTAAAACCTAAAAAAGACGATGCAAATTCTATTGAAGCCTTAGATAATGATAAGCGTGTTCCTTTTGCTAACTGGCAATTGGGTATGATAATACTTATGGTAGCCTTAGGGCTTTTGTGGATTATCAATGCGCCAGCTACGACAATAACCCAAGGAAAAGTTAATATTTTTTCCTTTTTAGGTGAACAAGGGAATACTATCGCAATTTTAACAGCTTTAGCCTTATTTATCGTATTACTTGTATACCGATTTACACAATATTCAAAAATAACAAGAGATAGGCTAATTGCTGTTACATTTTTTTCACTTTTATCCGTGTTCTTTTGGGCTATTTTTGAACAATCTCCAGGAACCCTGACCATTTTCGCAAATGATTATACTGACAGGAGTTTAGACGGGACATCAGCTAATGTATTTAGAATAGTTAATTCATGTATGGTAATTATACCTTTGGCAATAATTACTTGGGTTCTATATCTTTTATTTAAGCAAACTTTTGGAAAATATAAGTGGGCCAATATGGTGTTAAGCCTAAGTTTTATTATTGTATGGGGGATTGCTATATGGATGTTGATCAATCAATTTCAAGATGATAAGCTGGAAATACCAGCCTCTTGGTTTGCTAGTTTGAACTCTTTATACATTATTACGTTAGCACCCTTGTTTTCTAAGTGGTGGGAAAGTAAATATAATCCATCCGCAAATATGAAATATGCTATAGGGATGTTTTTGTTAGCATTAGGGATGGCATGTGTAGCTTTCGGTGCTATGGGTATAGAACCTGGTGCTAAAACGGCTTCGGTTAGTATGATTTGGTTGATTCTCGTTTATCTATTCCATACTATGGGAGAATTGTGTATATCGCCTGTTTCACTTTCTTATGTTAGTAAATTAGTGCCAGCAAGAATGATAGCTTTTATGTTTGGTTTATATTATTTAGCAGTTGCAATAGGAATGAAGGGGGCAGGAGTTTTTGGTGAAAATGTGGATAAAATAGCTGACGAGAATGGAATTAGTTATTTTTTCTGGATACTAACCATAGTATCTTTGGTTGTTGCCGTATTTGCAGTTATTATGGGACCAGTGGTCAAAAAACTTATGCATGGTGTTCGTTAATCGAGATAAATACTAAAAAACATTAAAAATGCTCTTGTTTAGGAGCTTTTTTTGTAAGTTGGGCATGTAATTTGCAACAAATCGAGTATGAAGAACCTACAGTTAATACTTCTGTTCACTGTTTTAGTTACAGTAAATAGTTTTGCACAAGAGATTAATTGGGTAAGTTTAGGAGAAGCTATGGAGCTTCAAAAAAAAACTCCCAAAAAAATAATGATGGATGTCTACACCAATTGGTGCGGGCCATGTAAAATGTTAGATAAAAACACGTTTCGCAATGCAGACGTAGTTAATTATGTAAATAAAAACTATTACGCTGTTAAGTTTAACGGAGAAGGAAATGATAGCATAAACTTCAATAATAAGGTTTTCACAAATCCTAATTACAAAGCTGCGAACAAAAACAGACGTAATTCTGCACATGAATTTGCTAGATATTTACAAATTCAAGCATATCCCACTATTGTGTTTTTTGATGAAAATGGAGGTGTCATAGCGCCAATTCCAGGTTATCAAACGCCAACTGATCTTGAGTTATATTTAAAGCTTTTTGAAACTGATATGTATAAAGAAATGAATACTAGGAAGAAGTTTAACGAGTATGCGAAAGCTTTTAAACCAGAATTTAAAGGATAAAATAAAAATTTTAAGATGAAAAAAATAGTATTAATAGTATTAGTTATTTGTGCATTCAGTGTAAAAATAGATGCGCAAGAACGTGTTAAGTGGCATACAGATTTAAATGAAGCCATTGAAATAGCATATAAAGAAGATAAAAAAGTGATGCTGTTTTTTACAGGTTCAGATTGGTGTGGTTGGTGTAAAAGACTTCAAAAAGAAGTTTTTAATACAAATGATTTTGAAAAGTGGTCTAATGATGTTGTTTTAGTAGAGTTAGATTTTCCAAGAAGAACACCCCAAGATCAAGATATTAGAAATCAAAATTTATATCTCCAAAGTATATTTAAAGTAAGAGGTTACCCTACAGTTCATTTTGTAAAACCTGAGAAAAAAGATGATGGAAAAACAAACCTTCAAAGCTTAGGTAGTACAGGTTATGTAAAGGGAGGGGCAAGTGCATGGTTAGATGTAGCAAATAATATTGTGAATAAAACCATTTAAAGACATTAATACTTTATAATAAAAGCTCCCTTTTTACTAGTATGGTGAAAAGGGAGTTTTCTTTTTTCGCAAATAGCTACCCATTGTTGAATGTACGATTTATAATTACTACCATCGGCTATTATCTGTTTTGGAGATATAGAATCAATAAGTCTGTTTAAATTTATTTTAGGAGATTGTCTTAAATAAACATAATCTGGTTTAAGAGACTTAATATTATAGAGACCCAGACTATCAATAACTAAAACAACTTTTTTGTTTAGCATGTAAATGTTTTTAAAAGTGTCTTTTTCAATAGAATTTATATGATTACCTATCATGTAATTTGTAATAATATTGTTTTTTGAAGAAGTAATACTATCAAAATTATGTGTTACAGTTATTTTGTTATTAGATATATTCCCTATTAAACTATTTCTACTTTTATGAAAAATGATAAATTCATTTTTAGGTGATTGATATTGGGTATAAATAAATGAAATTTGGAAGAAGAGAACACCAATTAGAAAAAAACGAAGCCTTATATAATTCTTTTTGATGAATAGTCTAACTATCGATATAGTTAAAACATAAGAAGCTAAAACCTGTAAAAGATTAAAAGAAATATTTTGAAAAAGAAAAGTGTGTTGTTGAGAAATCCATTCAACAAAGTTATTCATAGTACTTATGATGTATCCAAAACTATCTGCTAAAAACTGAGGTAATTTATTAAAAGAAGCTAGAAGAATTATAAATATGCCAAAACCTAGTATAAAACCTAGAAGCGGAATAATCACTAGATTAGAAATAAAGAATAAACTAGGAAATTGATGAAAGTAATAAAGACTTATAGGGATAATGCCAAATTGTGCTGAAATAGTAATAGTAAGCGTATGCCAATATTTATTTAAAAACCAATTTTTTGGTTTCCAAAGATTATATAAAAAAGGGTCTATAACAACTATAGCAAAAACTGCCAAGTAACTTAATTGAAAACCAACATCAAAAAGAAATAAAGGCTTAAATAGTAAAATTACAAACATGGAAATAGCAAGCGTGTTGTAAATATTGGTAGGCCTTTTAAGATGCATAGCAATAGCAACAATGCTAAACATAGTTACAGCTCTTGTAACCGATGCGGATAACCCCGCAATAATTGCGAATCCCCATAAAATAGAAACCAACAAAATAGTCTTAAATAAGTAACCGTTTTTAAGTTTTTCAATGGGTTTAAATAAAAAATTTAAAATAATTAGAATGATACCAATATGCAAACCCGAAACTGCTAGAATATGTATAGCGCCAGCATTGGCATAGTTAGAAAATACTTCTTGGCTTATGTCTTGTCTCTGGCCTAAAAAAAGTGCATTAATAATAGCTAATTCTTCTGTTGTGAATTTATATTTTTTAAGTTGAAAATTAATGTGTTTTCTAATTATGGCTGCCATTCCAAAAACAGTATGAATTTTAGAGTTTGCTCTTAATAAAAACTGGTTTTTAATAAATAATTGATGATAGATGTGCTGTTTTTCTAAATAACTTTTATAATCAAATTGATCGGGATTTAATGGTGGAATTAAGCTTTTAAATTCGGCTCTGGTAATTAAAATATCATCAATATTTAAAGTAGGTTTCAGTGAATCCTTCTTTATATTTAAAAGTGATTTTCCATTAACTTCAATATCATTAATTTTTAAAATATCAATAATGTACTTATCGTAATAGTTGCCCGATTTTAAAACCTCTCTAATTCTAAATGAAATCGTGTTAAGAGAGTCTTCTGTTTGTAAAAACTTATTAGAATAATGTTTTGAGAAATTCTTTTGATTATGAAGATTAACGGATAGAATTCCTAAGGAAATCATTATTAAAAAACTAAAAAAGCCAAACCAAATAGTTTTAATAAACTGCTTTTTAGAAATATAGTAAGATGCGGCTAAAAGAAGTAAAATAAGAGCAGTGATGCAAAACGATACTGTTAGCGATACATTTACTAAATAACCAATGCAAATGCCAGTAATTAGACATATGGTAAGTTTGATAATAGTAAAATTAAATAGCTGCATGCAGCCGAAAGATATAAAAATCTTACAAAATACGACGTGCCTCTACAAAAGCTTTATTCCAGTAAGTCTCTGAAAATTTAGTTATTATAACCCCTTTACTAGAGGTGGAGTGAATAAATTCAATGTTTTTAGAAGTAGATTTTATAACCAGACCTACATGGTTAATTCTATGTCTTCCTCTTTTTGAAGTTTTAAAAAATAATAAATCCCCTTCTTTTAGATCTTTTAAAGAAACTTTTTTGCCTTTTTTAGCCATGTCTCTAGATATTCTGGGTAAATAAATATCATGAGCTCTGTAAGATTCAAAAACCAAACCGGAACAATCCATTCCAGATTTAGTAGTGCCGCCCCATTTATACCTAACACCTTTAAATTGTTTAGCAAAGGCTACAATATTATCTGCCTTAGACATCTTTTTGGGGTCTTCTTTTTTCTTAACTACTTTAGTAGATGAGGTTTTACGTGTTTTAACTTTTTTTGAAGAGCCACAATTAGTAAATGTTAGAATTATGGTTGCTGTAAATAAGAAAAGGAGCTTTTTATTCATACGTGAAAATTAAAGAATAATTTAAAATTTTGTAAATTAATCTCAGAATTTATTTCTATGAAGTTATATTCTCTTTTTTATTCTGATTTTGATAGCTTGATAACCTCATGGTTTATATTATTAGTATTTGGGTGTGTATTTATAAACTACTTTTTTAAGAAATTTAAGTTTTCTAAAAGGAAAGGTGTGTTTTTTAACGAGGATACCTTAAGCCAAACCACAAATGTTGCAGATTATACTTTTAGTTTCTCAAATATTCAGATAAAAGAACGGGAGCTTCATTCAAAGAAAATAACATTATTCTCTAGGATAACGTTAATTTTAATGGCTCTCATTTTAATTTATGTACCCTTATATGAATTTATAGAGGTTTTAAAACCTGAAGAAATAATTTATTGGTCTTGTTTTCCTAATAGACCTTGGTGAATCAATTTAGCAGTATTTTCACTGGCACCTTTACCGCCTAAAGCTTTTTCTAACTCATAATACTCCTCAAACATTTGTTGGCGATTTTCATAGGTTAAAACTTTATCAAGTTCTTCTTTTAGATTTTTCTGGTTGAAATCATTTTGAATAAGTTCAGTGACCACTTCTTTATCCATTACTAAATTCACCAATGATATAAACTTAAGAGTGATAATACGTTTTGCAATATGATAAGAAATGGTGCTTCCTTTATAACAAACCACTTGAGGTACTTTAAACAAAGCAGTTTCTAAAGTGGCAGTCCCTGATGTTACCAATGCGGCATGAGAAACACTTAATAAATCATACGTTTTGTTTGAAATGAACTTAACATTATCGGTTTTGATGAATTGCTCATAGAAACTATATTCCTGACTGGGAGCACCACCAATAACAAATTCGTAGTCTTTATAATCTTCTACTAAGCTTAACATGACAGAAAGCATGTTTTTTATTTCTTGTTTTCTACTTCCAGGTAAAAGCGCAATAATAGGCTTATCACTTAAGTTGTGGGTTTTTCTGAATGTAGCTTCATCAACTTGAATTCTATTTGAAATAGCATCAATTAAAGGGTGACCTACAAATTCTACATTGTAATTATGCTTTTCATAAAAAGGTTTTACAAAAGGTAGAATAACATACATGGCATCAATATCTCTTTTAATAGCTTTTACTCTGCTGGCTCTAGATGCCCAAACTTGTGGTGAGATATAATAATTAGTTTTGAAACCTTCTGTTCTCGCCCATTTTGCAATACGTAAATTAAATCCGGAATTATCAATAAATAGTACTACATCAGGATTAAATGCTTTGATATCAGTTTTACAAAAAGAAATGAGTTTAAAGATTTTTGAGAGGTTCATAATCACCTCGGTAAAGCCCATAAAAGCACGTTCCTTGTAGTGTTTTACCAAAGTACCTCCAACAGCTTGCATTAAATCACCACCCCAAAACCTTATATTAGCGTCACTGTCTTCTTTTAGCAGTGCTTTCATAAGATTGGAACCATGTAAATCACCTGATGCTTCTCCAGCAAGTATGTAGTACTTCATTTTAAATTAATAAAACAATTTAAATACAAATGTAAAAACAGCAATAAAAACAGTTATTAACAAAACACCTCGGGCTCTATAATCTTGTCTTTTTTTAATGAAGATGAAAAAAGCTATCAAGTTTAAAACAGCCCCTAAACTTATTAATTTACCTAAAAAACCTTCTTGAGCAGCGGCTTTAATAACAGTAACAAAATCATCACCATTACCTAAAAAATTAGCAGTGGCAAATAAACCAATAGCATTGGCTATTAAGCCAACAAAAATTCCTATAAAAATATCTTTTGTCATTCTTTTAATTAAAATTCCAAGTTTTTAGTGTTTCTAAAGTTTTATAAGCAGTTAAATCAAATTGTACGGGAACCACAGTAATATATCCGTTTTCTAAGAAAAATGTGTCTGTATCTTCACCATTGTCTAAATCAACAAACTTACCGCTTAACCAATAATAATCTTTACCCATAGGATTGGTACGTTTGTCAAATTCTTCAACCCAATTACCTTTAGCTTGTCTGCATACCTTTATGCCTTTAATATCGTTTTCAGGCAGATTAGGAATGTTTACATTAAGGATTAAACCATTTTTTGGTTTGTTTTCTAAAACCTCTTCAGTAATTCGTTTTACAAAAGATTTTGTAGCTTCAAAGTTAGCATCCCATGAATAGTCTAATAGCGAAAACCCTATAGATGGTATGCCTTCTATACCCGCCTCAACAGCAGCACTCATAGTGCCAGAATAAATAACGTTTATAGAAGAATTAGAACCGTGATTGATGCCAGAAACACAGATATCAGGTTTTCTATCAAGTAATTCTCTTATAGCAAGTTTTATACAGTCAGCAGGTGTGCCAGAACAGCGATATTCTTTTTGAGGACCATCATCAACTTGAACCTTGTTAACATAAAGCGTAGCATTTACAGTTATGGCATGTCCCATTCCGCTTTGCGGACTATCTGGAGCAACTACAACAACATCCCCTATAGTATTCATAATACTAATTAATGTTCTAATACCAGGTGCATTTATACCATCATCATTGGTAACAAGTATAAGGGGTTTTTTTGACATGGGTTTAGTAGATAAAATCATCGCTAAAATACATAATTTCATTAGTAAAAGCTTATTTTCTTTGGTTTTACAAAAAATTAGCCCTATTTGCAGTTATTGGCATAGTTTTTTCTTTATTTTAGTAAACTATTACTATTTTTTTAATAGAACTCTTAAAAAATAACTGATGAGAAAAATTATGAAAAGGAATTATAAAGTTCTATCCTTATTGCTGCTTTTAGCTTTTGCATCATGCAGTTTTACCACTAAGACATTTGATAACCCAGATAAGGATAAATTACTTGTGCAAATTATCACATTTGTTTTAGAGCGCGGGCATTTTGATCCTATTGCTATGGATGATACTTTTTCAGAAGAATTATATAAAGATTACATAGAAACATTAGATCCATTCAAGCGCTATTTTCTTGAATCTGATATAAAGGAATTTTCAAGGTATAAACTTGAACTAGACGATCAATTAAAAGCAACAGATGTTACTTTTTTTAATGTAACGTACAGTCGTTTGCTTCAAAGAATTTCTGAGGCTAAAGAAATTTATGCAGAGGTTTTATCTACTCCTTTTGATTATACTATAGATGAAACTTTTAACACAGATTATGACAAAGATGAGTATGCTAGAAATAAAAAACTGTTAAAAGAACGTTGGAGAAAACAATTGAAATTTTCGACGTTGTCAAATTATGATGATATACACATAGAAGAAGAACAAACAAAGGAAAGAGATGCTTCTTATATTTCTAAAACAGAAACTGAAATAGAGAAAGAAGCTCGAGAAGCTACTCTAAAGTCTTTAAATATTTATTTTAATGATAATATAGATGATTTAAAAAGGGAGGAATGGTTTTCTATTTATGTGAATGCTATTGTTGAAGAATTTGATCCGCATACTTATTACTTGGCTCCTAGAAATAAAGAAGCTTTTGATATGGATATGTCTGGTAAGTTAGAAGGTATTGGAGCTAGGCTTCAAAAAAGAATGGATTATATAAAAATAGTAGAATTAATTTCTGGTGGTCCAGCTTGGAGAAGCAAAGAGTTAGATGTTGAAGATATCATTCTTAAAGTGAAGCAAGAAGATGAGGAGTTCCCTATAGATATAGTAGGTATGAGAATTAATGATGCCATTAAATATATCAAAGGCCCTAAAGGAACTAAAGTAACATTAACTATTAAAAAAGTTGATGGCACTATTAAAGATGTTGTCATCACAAGAGATGTTGTAGAATTAGGTGAAACCTATGCAAAATCATCAGT
Source organism: uncultured Flavobacteriaceae bacterium (assembly GCA_947487895.1). Taxonomy (GTDB): domain Bacteria; phylum Bacteroidota; class Bacteroidia; order Flavobacteriales; family Flavobacteriaceae; genus Seonamhaeicola. The sequence goes on along the minus strand of CANKYF010000018.1, from coordinate 62,533 downwards.
AGTTGAAAAAGAAGGGAAAACATTTGGTCTTATTAATCTTCCTAAGTTTTATGTAGATTTTAATGATTATAAGAACGTAAATGCTGCACAAGATGTCAAAAAAGAAATTGAACGTTTAAAGGAGGAAGGTATAGAAGGTCTTGTTCTAGATTTAAGAAATAATGGTGGAGGGTCTTTACCAACTGTTGTTGATATGGCTGGTTTATTTATAAAAGAAGGACCAATTGTTCAAGTACGATCAACAGGAGAAAAAAAGGAAGTTTTAGAAGATATGGATGAATCTATTTCTTGGGATGGTCCTTTAGTTATTTTGGTAAACGAATTATCAGCTTCAGCTTCAGAAATAATGGCGGCTGCAATGCAAGATTATAAAAGAGCAATTGTTATTGGAAGTAAGCAAACGTATGGAAAAGGTACTGTACAAAATGTTTATAATTTAAATGATTTAGTAAGAAACAGTACAAGTGGAGATTTAGGCGCTTTAGCTTTTACTACACAAAAATATTATAGAATCAATGGAGGTTCAGTACAGTTAGAAGGGGTGCAAAGTGATGTAGAAGTCCCAGGACGTTTTAGCTTTATTGAAGTAGGGGAAAAAGAAAAAGATAATCCGCTACCATATGATGAAATTACTGCGGCAGATTATAAGCCTTGGGAGTATTACTTTGATTATGATAAAACCATTAAAAAAAGTAAGGAACGTATGAGTGCTAATGAGCAATTGAAACTTATTGAAGAAAATGCTAAATGGGTTAAAAGTAAAATAGATGAAACAGAAGTGTCTTTAAATTATAAAATGTACAAACAAGATTTAGAGAAAAACGATGAGGAAGGTAAAAAGTTTAATGCTATCTCTAAGTATAATACTAATTTAACATTTAGATCTCATGGTTATGAGAAGAATTTGTTTACTCAAGATACCACAGATTTACAAGAAAAAAGAGAACGTTGGCATGAGAACTTAGTTAAAGATGTTTATGTAGAAGAAGCTATAAATGTATTAGAAGATTTAAAAATGTCTTATCCTGTTAAAAAGGTAGCTTTAAACAAACGTAATAAAGTAAAGAATTAATGTATATATGAGTGGTGTATCTAACTCATTAAAACAATTAGCGCTCCAAAAGTTTAAAAAGAATTTTTGGGGCGTTTTCAGTTTTTATTTTTTAGTTTTAATAGGCTTGATTTCAGTTTTTGCTTATTTGATAGCGCCAGATAATTCTATGTACGCCAATCAAATGCATTTATCTATTCATTCAAAGGAGCCAGGTTTTAAGGTGGCTATGCTAACGATTCCTTCTCAGTTTAGTTCAGATCAAAATAGTATTGAAAAATGGTTCTTTGGAAGAAAAAATTCTGATACAGAAGTACCAATTTCAGATTTTTCTATAGAAAATGAAACACTAACATATACTGAGTATGCTTCTGATGGTATTGCTGGAGTTGAAAAAGCTATAAATATTAATAGGTTTTCAAATGCTGAAGTTAGCGATTATATTGAAAATAAAACGTTTCTTTTTGGTACAGATAAGTATGGTAGAGATCTTTTAAGTAGGGTGCTGGTAGGGGCTAGAATTTCTTTTTTTATAGGTTTTGTGGCTGTTTTTATATCGCTTTTAATAGGTGTTTTTATGGGGAGTATTGCTGGTTATTTTGGAGGTAAAATTGATGCCGTTATTATGTGGTTGATTAATGTTACATGGTCAATTCCAACATTACTTTTGGTAATAGCAATAACCTTAGCTTTAGGAAAAGGATTTTGGCAAGTGTTTATAGCTGTTGGTTTAACTATGTGGGTAGAAGTAGCAAGAGTAGTGCGTGGGCAAATAATTAGCGCTAAAGAAATGCAATATGTGACTGCCGCAAAAGCACTAGGTTTTAATGATTATAGAATTATAGTTAAGCATATTTTACCAAATATAATGGCGCCTGTTATAGTAATTGCTGCTGCAAATTTTGCTGGAGCTATTTTAATTGAAAGCGGACTAAGTTTTCTAGGTATAGGTGCTCAACCACCTATGGCTAGCTGGGGTGCCATGATTAAAGATCATTACAATTATATCATTCTTGGAAAGCCTTACTTGGCTATTATACCCGGAGTATGTATAATGAGTCTAGTTATGGCGTTTATGCTTATTGGTAATGCGCTTAGAGATGCATTTGATGTTAAGCAATAAACATATATTAAATTGCTATTAGCTAGAAAATAGTGTATCCAAACATTAATGAAACTCCTGAAAAATCTGATTTCCAAGGAGCAACAAGCTTTCCTCTATCTATAAGGTATCTCAATTCTAAGCTATATTTGTTTAAATATCTGTAACCAGTCCCTAAGGAAAATGTACTTTCTAACTTCCTGTTTTCATCGACATTATAATTTCTTGAATTTCTTTGAGCATTAAATGTGTAATTGAATTCAGTGTCAATTACAAAGTTGAAATTTAAAAATAGTTTAGAGTTGTTATTTAAAAACATGTAGTGTTTTAAACCTAGACTTGTTTCTAGAGATTTGTAGTCTAAACTATAATTTTCTATATTAATGCTGTTGGCTATTGGGTTTCTTACTTCAAGAGTAGCGCTGCCACTGTAAGATTGAAAAATAGGTTCTATACTTACAGCCCATTTATTTTTAGCAAAATTAAAAAAATATTCTAGTTCAACGCCTAAAGTAAGGCTTGTATTGTACCCCAAATCAAGGTTTCTTTCTTGGATAAACAGAAATTCAGGGTTTTCAGTAGCTTTAAATTGAGATCTTCTTATACCACCTTTAGCTATTAAGTGGACTTGTTCTATATTGTCATTTTTTCTTATTTTTTGTTCTTTATTACTAGGGTCTTTGCAATTATTGTATTTGATAATGACTTTTTCTAAGTCTTTTTGATCATATTTTAAAGATTCAAAATCTTTGGAGGTTAAATGATCACATTTAAGTGAGGTGAATAATTGATTTCTAAAATCGTTATTATATTTTACAGCCACAATGTTTTCTGCTTCATAGATTTTATAAGTTAAAGGGGTAATGCTTTTATTTTCAGTACAGAAAAAGTAGCGTGATAAATTACCAGTTTCGTAGTAATATAAATTAGAATTTCCTTCTATAAGAGTTTTTAAATACACAGTTCCTCTCTTATATTCTGGTTCTCTTTTTGAGCTCATTTTATCTACATAAGGGCTTGATAAATCTACATCAACTTCGGTTCTTATATATTTAGAAAAATTATAAATACCAAACTCTTTTGCATTTACCATATACATAGTTTTTTCTACCCCATCTTCTGAGAATTTGTATGTGAAAGTCTTAGGGTTGTTTTTCCAGTCTTTATTGTTTATTAGACATTCCTTTTTTTGTCCAACATTATTTATAAAATAACCTTTTTCAAAAGATATTTGAGCATTTGAGTTAAGATAAAAGCATAACAAGACTATAACAGAAAGAAATTGTTTCATAAAAGCTTTAATTAATTATAGAAGCAAATATATAAGAATAAACTTAATAAAAATGTAAGATAGTATAAGGTTTTATTCTTCCATATTCTTGTTTAAAGAATCTATATAACCCAAAACATCGTCTTTTCCAATGTCTTTAGATGAAGAAGTAATAAAGTAGTTTGGCATGTCTTCCCAAGTTTCTAAAAGAATGGTTTTGTAGTCTAAAACATGTCTTTCAATAGCATTGGGTTTTAACTTGTCTGCTTTTGTGAAAATAATGGAAAAAGGTATTCCATTTTCACCAAGCCATTGCATAAACTCTAAGTCAATATTTTGGGGGTTGTGTCTTATATCTACCAAAACAAAAGCACAAACTAATTGCATGCGTTTGCTAAAATATTGAGTGATAAACTTTTGAAATGTTTTTTTAGAAGTTTTAGATACGCGAGCATATCCGTAACCGGGCAAATCTACTAAATGCCAATTTTTATTAATTAAAAAATGGTTTATAAGTTGCGTTTTTCCAGGTCTTCCAGAAGTTTTGGCTAAACTTTTTCTGCTAGTCAGCATGTTGATAAGAGAAGATTTGCCCACGTTACTCCTGCCTATAAAAGCGTATTCAGGTAACATGCTTTTAGGGCATTTATCAACATCAGAATTACTCACTACAAATTCAGCAGATTTAATTTTCATGTTATTGGGTATTTAAGAGTTTTAGTGTTAAGAAATTTAACTAAAAACCTCTATCATTTAACCATTTCTCCATGATGTTATTGAATTCGTTTGGATGCTCCATCATAGCAGCGTGTCCACACTTGTCAATCCAAAATAAATCAGAATCAGGTAATAAATCGTGAAATTCCTCAGCAACTTCAGGAGGTGTTACGTTATCATTTTTACCCCAAATAATACAGGTTGGTGTATCCATTTTAGGTAAATCTTTAGCCATATTGTGTCTAATGGCACTTTTTGCAATTGCTAATGTTTTAACAAGTTTTTTTCTATCGTTAACGGTTGCGTAAACTTCGTCAACAATTTCCTTAGTAGCAATTTCAGGATCATAAAACACCTCTTGAGCTTTCTTTTTAATAACCTCATAATCGCTGCGTTTAGTGTAACCGCCACCCATGGCACTTTCGTAAAGTCCAGAGCTTCCTGTAATGATAAGCGCTTTTACTTTCTCAGAGAATAATTTTGTGTGATACAAGCCAATGTGACCACCAAGAGAGTTTCCTAATAAAACAACCTTGTTTAAGCCTTTAAAATCTATAAAATCGTGCAAGTAATTTGCAAAACTTTTTACGTTGGTTTTTAATAGAGACATGGTATAAATAGGCAGTTCTGGAATAATTACCTTATAGCCATTTTTACTAAAATACTGTGTTACAGCATCAAAGTTACTCAATCCTCCCATCAACCCGTGAAGCACTATAATTGGAGTGCCTTCGCCAACTTCAATATAGCTGTAATTGCCTTCTTTTTTTAAACTGTGCGTCATCAATTATTTAGTCTGTTCACAAAAACAAATATAGTTATTTCATTCATATTTCACCTATGATAATTGCTTACTAAAAATAAATGATTTGAATTATAGTTATGAGAATATTTTGGGATAGCTTGATTTGTTTATAAAGGTTTGAGTGCTAGAGTTTACAGTGTTTTGTGTGAAAGATTTAATGAAGAAATAGGTATTTGTGGTAAAACTTATCAACAAAGTGGTAAGAAGTGGTAAAATGTGGTAAAATTTTCAATATATTTGATTTTTAAATGTTATAACCTATAAAATCTGTATTGAGCTTTTTAACAGGAACATACGAATGCAAAGTTGATGTTAAGGGAAGGTTGATGATGCCAGCTCCTTTAAAAAAACAGATGTCTGCGATATTAGCAGATGGTTTTGTGTTGCGTAGATCTGTTTTTCAAAAGTGTTTAGAGTTGTATCCAATGGCGGAGTGGCAAGTTTTAATGCAGAAAATGAATAAGCTTAATAGGTTTAAAAAAAAGAACAACGATTTTATTAGAAGGTTTACGGCGGGAGTGAAAATGGTTGAGGTGGATGTAAATGGGCGTTTGTTAATTCCTAAAGATTTAACAGTGTTTGCGAGTATTTCAAAAAATATAGTTGTGGCTTCGGCGGTCAATATTATTGAAATATGGGATAAAGATTTATATGAGCAAGCTATTGATGATGCTGCATTAGATTTTGCAGATTTAGCTGAAGAGGTAATGGGACAAGATGATGACAACGATGGAATATCATAATCCAGTTTTGCTGAAAGAAACCGTTGATGGTTTAAATATTAAGCCAGATGGTGTTTATGTAGATGTGACCTTTGGTGGGGGTGGTCACAGTAAAGAAATTTTAAGTAGGCTTGGTGAAAACGGAAGATTATTTGCGTTTGATCAAGATGAAGATGCTCTTGAAAATATAATTGATGATAGTCGATTTACGCTAATAAATGAAAACTTTAGATATGTAAAGCGTTTTTTGAGATTACATGGGGTTAAGCAAGTAGATGGTGTTTTGGCAGATTTTGGAGTATCGTCTCATCAATTTGATGTTGCTGAGCGAGGATTTTCTACGCGTTTTGAGGCGAATCTAGATATGCGCATGAATCAAAAAAGTAAACTATCTGCTTTTCATGTAGTAAATGAATATGAGGAAGAACAGTTAAGACAGGTGTTTGCTCAGTATGGGGAATTACGACCAGCGCCAGCAATGGCTAGGTTGATTATAGCTCACAGGCAAAATGAGCTAATTAAAACTAGTGAACAGTTAAAAACTGTGTTGAGGAAATTTTTGCCTCTAAGACATGAGAATAAGGTGTTAGCACAAATTTATCAGGCTATACGAATTGAGGTGAATCAGGAGATTGAGGTGTTAAAAGAGTTTTTGTTGCAAATGCCAGAGCTTTTAGTTGAAAGTGGAAGGTTGAGTTTTATTTCTTATCACTCTTTGGAAGATAGATTGGTGAAGCGCTTTATTAGAAACGGATTGTTTGAAGGTGAGCCTGAGCGTGATGTGTTTGGGAATTTTGAAGTGCCGCTTAAAAAAGTAAACGGACTTATTGTTCCGTCTGAAGAAGAAATAAAAATAAATAATAGAGCAAGAAGTGCAAAACTGCGAATAGCAGAAAAATTATAAAAAAAATATTTTCCAGTGACTGAGCGGTGATTGCTGAGCGGAGTCGAAGTTACTGAGAATTAGAAATGAAGAAAAACATTTATAACATATTAAAAGGTACCTTTTTGGTGAGTGATGATTCCTTTAAAAATTGGAGGTTCATCATATTTATTTCGGTGTTAGCAATTATAATGATAGCAAGCTCGCACAGTGCAGATAAAAAGGTATATGAGATAGCTAGGTTGAAAAACGAGGTTAAAGAAATTCGAGCCACTTTTTTAGAGGGGCGCACCAAGCTAATGCGGCTTAAAATGGAATCGAATATTATAAGTAAAATGAAAGAAAAAGGAATTACACCATCTGTAATTCCACCAAAAAAAATAAAAGTAAAATCTACAAATTAGAGACCATTGGCAGTTAACGAAAAAAACATATTAAACCGTTTGTATTTTATATCAGGGTGTATGTTTGTCTTCGGACTTGCAGTGGTGTTTAAGTTATTTAGTATTCAGTTTTTGCATGGAGAAAAATATAAGGCTTTAGCAGAAAAGCGTGTGGTGAAAGATGTAGTAATTCCAGCTAATAGAGGTAATGTGTATTCTGCTAACGGAAATTTGCTAGCTACATCTATAACAAAATATGATATAAGATTAGATGCTGTAACATCATCATCAAAAAACTTCGAAAAATATTTAAAACCTCTCTCAGATTCTCTCTCAAATTTCAAAGGAAAGTCGTCGAGCTATTATCAACACGAATTGAAGAAGGCTAGAGATAATAAAAATAGATATTATCTCTTGGCTAGAAACATTGGGTATTCTGATTATATAAGAATCAGAAACTTTCCTTTGTTAGAATTGGGTGCTTTTAAAGGCGGATTAATCGTAGAGCAATCTACTAAACGTGAGCACCCAATGGGGGGAATTGCGCAAAGAACTATTGGTTATGAGCGTGTGGACGAGCAGGGTAATGTGACGCGCCCAGGAATTGATGGAGCGTTTGGAGTTAAGTTTTTGCGAGGTGTTGACGGACAAAGAAAAAAACAACGCATAGGTAAAGGGCAATGGAAACCTTTAAATGATGCTAATGAAATAGAGCCTAAAGACGGGTATGATGTGTACACAACTATCGATGTAAATATTCAAGATATAGCGCATCATTCACTTTTGGAGCAGCTAGAGAAATACAAAGCAGATCACGGTTGTGTGGTGGTTATGGAAACCAAAACAGGTGAGATAAAGGCTATTTCTAATTTAGGTAGAAGTAGTAAAGGGTATTATTATGAAAAAAGAAATTATGCTGTTTGGGAATCTCATGAACCAGGTTCCACTTTTAAGTTAATGGCTGTTGCTGCTGCACTTGAGGATAAATTAATAGATACAAGTGATGTAGTAGATACAGAGAAAGGTGTTTTAACATACTACGGTAAAAAAGTAAGAGATTCTAAATGGGGAGGTTATGGTAGGATTTCTGTGTCTGAAGCATTTGAAGTGTCCTCAAATACTGGTATTGTAAAAGCTATTTATAATGCTTACAAAGGAAAGCCAGAGAAATTTGTTGATAGGTTGTACGCTATGAATTTGGATGACACGCTTCAAATACCAATTATTGGAGAAGGAAAGCCTGTTATTCCAGACCCTAGAATTAAAAATGGAAAATGGAGTGGTATTGCTTTGCAATGGATGTCTTATGGGTATAATGTAAGATTAACCCCTTTACAGGCGCTTACTTTTTATAATGCTATAGCTAATAATGGAGAAATGGTGAGGCCTAGATTTTTAAAGGAAGTCAAGGAATTTGGCAAAATCATAGAAAGTTTTGATAAAGATGTAATTAATAAGCAAGTGTGCTCTCAGGAAACGGTTAATAAGTTACAGCAATTGCTTAAAAACGTGGTAGAGAAAAAGCATGGTACAGGAAATAGATTGTATTCTAAGAACTTTTCTATGGCAGGTAAAACAGGTACTGCTCAAACAGAATACTGGATGAAAGACTGGAGTAAGGATAAGCGATATATCTCTTCTTTTACAGGCTATTTTCCTGCAGAGAATCCTAAATACTCATGTATTGTAGTTATTCATAAGCCAGATACAAGTGTTGGGTATTATGGAGCTGATGTGTCAGGACCTGTGTTTAAAAGAATTGCTCAAAAAATATATACAGATACGCCTTTAGTTGATGAAATAGGAACGTTGAGCGTGAAAAAAGCATCTGTTGAGAAAGAATATGAAGCTTACTATAAAACAGCACAAACCTATAAGACTATTATGCCTAGTGTTATTGGGTTGCCTGCTATGGATGCGTTATCGCTTTTAGAAAACATGAATGTTAATGTAAAAGTGAAAATACAAGGTAGTGGAACTATTAAAAAACAATCCATAGATAAGAATATTAAGTTAAAAGATAATCAAACCATTGTTTTAATAGCATCGTGAAAATATTAAAAGACATATTGTATAAGGTTTCAATAAATGCAGTTGTAGGAGATACAAGTGTGTCTATTAATGCAATTCATTTTGATTCTAGAAAAATCACAAACAATGATGTATTTGTAGCTATTAGTGGAACTGTAGTTGATGGGCATGATTATATTGAAAAAGCAATTGATCTTGGCGCAACAGTAATTGTCTGCGAAAAAATGCCTGAAATTTTAATAGAAGGAGTGGTTTATGTGCAGGTAGATAGTTCTAATAAGGCGTTGGCTATTTTGGCTTCTAACTATTACGGTTCACCTTCAGAAAATTTAAAACTTGTTGGTGTAACTGGTACAAACGGAAAAACTACGGTGGCTAGTTTGTTGTATCAGTTGTTTAAAAATGCAGGATATAAAGTTGGTTTATTATCAACCGTAAAAATATTGGTAGATAATAAAGAGTATAAAGCAACTCACACTACACCAGATTCATTAACCATTAATAATTATTTAAAGGAAATGAATGATGAAGGTGTTGAATTTTGTTTTATGGAAGTAAGCTCTCATGGTATTCATCAATGTAGAACAGAGGGTTTAACTTTTGAAGGAGGTGTCTTTACTAATCTATCGCATGATCATCTAGACTATCATAATTCATTTGCAGAATATAGAGATGTAAAAAAACTGTTTTTCGACGGACTTTCAAATAAAGCATTTGCTTTAGTGAATGTTGATGACAAAAATGGGCTCATAATGCTTCAAAATACAAAAGCCAGAAAGCAAACGTATGCTTTAAAAAGTTATGCCGATTATAAAGCTCAAATTCTAGAAAATCAATTAAGTGGTTTGCTTTTAAAGTTGAATGATAATGAGGTCTGGACTAAGCTAATAGGAAACTTTAATGCATACAATGTTTTAGCAATTTACGCTACCGCGGAATTATTAGGGCTTGAAAAGTTTGAAATTTTGAGGTTGATTTCAGAATTAGAAAGCGTGAGTGGGCGTTTTCAGTATTTAATTTCAGATGAAAAAATAACGGCTATTGTTGATTACGCACATACACCAGATGCTCTTAAAAATGTATTAAAAACTATTAATAGTATTAGAACAAAAAATGAAGAACTAATTACTGTTGTTGGTTGTGGAGGTGATAGAGATAAAACAAAGCGTCCTAAAATGGGACATATCGCTACATCGTTAAGTACCAAAGTGATTTTTACAAGTGATAATCCGAGAAGCGAGGACCCAGAAGATATTTTAAGAGATATTGAAAATGGTGTAGAACCACAAAACTTTAAAAAGTCTTTAACCATTTCAGATAGGGCGCAGGCAATAAAAACAGCGTGTCAGTTGGCACAACCTAATGATATCATATTAATAGCAGGAAAGGGGCATGAAACCTATCAAGAAATAAAAGGTGAACGTTTTGATTTTGATGATTATAAAACAGTACAAGAATATTTAAAACAGTTACAGAAATAAAGTCATTCAGACACTGAATGTCGCACTGAGATGTCATACTGAGCTTGTCGAAGTATTGTCGAAATGCGGAGTCGAAGTGGAAGAATCTCAAGAAGAAAAAAATGTTATACTACCTATTTGAATATTTAGAAAAGCAATTTCAATTTCCAGGAGCAACACTCTTTGGGTTTATAACCTTTAGGGCAGCCTTAGCTATGATTTTGTCTTTACTTATTTCTACAATTTACGGTAAACGAATTATCCGTTTTCTTCAAAAGAAGCAAATGGGTGAAACTATTCGTGATTTAGGATTAGCGGGGCAAGCTGAAAAGGCAGGAACGCCTACTATGGGAGGCGTCATTATAATATTGGCAACACTTATCCCTGTCCTGTTATTGTCTAAACTAGAGAATATTTATATCATCCTGTTGATTATTACTACATTATGGATGGGAGCTATTGGGTTTTTAGATGATTATATCAAGAAGTTTAAAAATGATAAAGAAGGCTTAAAAGGAAGGTTTAAGGTGCTTGGGCAAGTGGTGCTAGGGATTATTGTTGGGGCTACTATGTATTTTCATCAAGATGTGGTAATTAAGGAGAAATTACCAATAGAGGAACAGGAACAAATAAGAGAAGCAGATCCTAATGCTGTGGAATCAGCATTTTTTAAAGCTGAAGAAAAATCTACCAAAACAACTATTCCGTTTGTTAAGAAAAATGAATTTAATTATTCAGATTTAGTGACTTGGATTCATCCAGATCTAGCAAATTATACGTTGATCGTTTTTATAATTGCTGCCATTTTTATTATCACAGCCGTTTCAAATGGGGCAAATCTAACCGATGGTATTGATGGTTTAGCAGCAGGTACTTCAGTAATTATAGCGCTTACACTCGGAATTTTTGCATGGGTATCAGGTAACATTATTTTCTCTGATTATTTAAATATAATGTACATCCCCAAAGTAGAAGAGATTACTATTTATATAGCTGCTTTTGTTGGTGCGCTTATTGGTTTTCTATGGTATAATACGTATCCAGCTCAAGTTTTTATGGGAGATACAGGGAGTTTAACCATAGGAGGAATCATTGCGGTTATAGCTATAGCGGTACGTAAAGAGTGGCTAATTCCAGTATTGTGTGGTATTTTTTTAGCGGAAAATTTATCGGTAGTCATGCAAGTGAGTTGGTTTAAATATACCAAGAAGAAGTATGGTGAAGGGCGTCGCATTTTTAAAATGTCACCGTTGCATCACCATTATCAGAAATTAGGATATCACGAAAGTAAAATTGTAACCCGTTTTTGGATTGTGGGCATACTGCTAGCAATTCTATCAATAGTAACATTAAAGATACGATAACGAATTACGATTTTAGAATTACGTTTATGAAAGAGGTTAAAACAAATAAAAGCAGAGTGGTAAGTCCTTACCCTTTGGGGAAGGATTTAGGATGGGGCTTTTAGTTGTGTTAGGCGGCGGAGAAAGTGGTGTAGGAACAGCACTTTTAGCAAAGGAAAAAGGGTATGAGGTGTTTGTTTCAGATAAAGGCGAAATAAAAGAAAAATACAAAGAGGTTCTTGTACATAATGAGATTGAGTGGGAAGATAAAATGCATTCCGAAGAAAAAATTCTAGATGCAGATATTGTGATGAAGAGCCCTGGAATTCCTGATAAAGTACCATTGATACAACAAATTAGAGAAAAAGGAATTACAGTGGTTTCAGAAATCGAATTTGCTTCAATGTTTACTAATGCTATAGTGGTTGGAATTACAGGGAGTAATGGTAAAACAACCACGGCAAGTTTAACACACCATATTCTAAAACAAGAATTAAACGTAGGACTAGCAGGTAACATTGGTGACAGTTTTGCTAAACAGCTTTTAGAAGAAAACTATCAAAACTATGTTTTGGAGATAAGTAGTTTTCAGTTAGATGACATTATGAGCTTTAAGCCGCATATAGCTGTTATAACTAATATCACACCAGATCATTTAGATAGATATGATTATCAATTTGAAAATTATATAAAATCTAAATTCAGAATTGCTGAAAATCAAACCAAGGAGGATTACTTGATTTATGATGCCGATGATGAGGTGATTACTAGTCATCTTAAAAATAATCCAGTTCAATCTACATTACTGCCATTTTCATTAGAAAAGAAAATTGAAAACGGAACCTATTTAGAAGGAAATAACATAAAACTAAATATAGATAATAAAGAATTTACTATGCCAACAACAAGTTTAACATTAGAAGGAAAACATAACGTAAAGAATGCAATGGCGGCTACAACCGTAGCGCATTTGCTAAAAATACGTAAACAAACAATTAGGGAGAGTTTAGAAAACTTTCAAGGAGTAGAACATCGTTTAGAGAGTGTATTGAAAATAAATAAAGTTCAGTACATAAACGATTCTAAAGCTACCAATGTAAATGCAACCTACTTTGCTTTAGAAAGTATGGATGCGCCAACAGTCTGGATTGTTGGTGGTGTTGATAAGGGGAATAACTATGATGAATTATTTCCATTTGTAAACGAAAAAGTAAAAGCAATTATTTGTTTAGGTGTTGATAACGAAAAGTTAATGAACACTTTTGGAAATATGGTAGATATTATTGTTGAAACTCAATATATGAGTGAAGCGGTAAAGATAGCTTACAAAGTTGCAGACTCTGGAGATAATGTATTGTTGTCACCAGCTTGTGCAAGTTTTGATTTATTTGAAAATTATGAGGATAGAGGGCGTCAATTTAAGGATGCAGTACGTAATTTATAAGTAAGTGCAAACACTATTTAAAAACATAAAAGGAGATCGTTTAATTTGGGCAATAGTGGCGTTGTTGGCTATACTTTCATTTTTGCCTGTGTATAGTGCTGCAAGTAATCTTGCATACAAAGGAGGGGGTAGTAATACCTTTGCATTTTTTGTGAAGCATTTTATGCACTTGTTTTTAGGATTTACTATTATGTATGGTGTGCATAAAATCCCTTATAGGTACTTTAAAGGGTTATCGCTTATCATGATACCTGTTATATTGCTATTATTGGGAGTAACCGTGTTACAGGGAACTGTTATTGAAGGTGCTAATGCTAGTAGGTGGATTAGAATACCAATAGTTGGTATGTCTTTTCAAACATCAACGTTGGCATCGGTGGTGTTAATGGTTTATGTGGCTAGATACATGTCTAAAATTAAAGACAAAAAAATAACATTCAAAGAATCTATTTTGCCGCTTTGGCTACCAGTGTTTTTGATACTTGGGCTAATATTGCCTTCAAATTTTTCAACAACAGCAATCATTTTTTTAATGGTAGTTGTGTTGTCTTTTTTGGGAGGTTATCCATTAAGGTACTTAGTAGTGATAATAGGGTCAGGGTTGCTTATGTTAACTTTATTTGTCTTAATAGCTAAAGCATTTCCAGATGCGATGCCAAATAGAGTTGATACTTGGGTGAGTAGAATTGAGAATTTCTCAAATGATGAAGTTACTGAAGCAGATTATCAAATAGAAAAGGCAAAAGTAGCAATAGCATCTGGTGAAATTTGGGGTTTAGGGCCAGGAAAAAGTAGGCAGAAAAACTTTTTACCACAATCATCATCAGATTTCATTTTCGCTATAATAATTGAAGAGTATGGTTTGTTAGGTGGCATGCTTATAATGATTTTATACATGTGGTTATTATTTAGGATTGTAATAGCTTCTCAAAAGGCAGATACTATTTTTGGTAAACTATTGGTGTTGGGAGTGGGGTTGCCTATTGTGTTTCAAGCGTTAATTAATATGGCTGTAGCTGTAGAGTTATTTCCGGTAACGGGACAAACGTTGCCTTTAATAAGTAGCGGAGGAACATCAATTTGGATGACTTGTTTAGCAATTGGAATTATTCTAAGTGTAAGTGCAAAAAGAGAAGAAATAAAAGAACAAGAACGAGTAGAGGAAAATCCGTTAGAAATTCTATCAGAAACTATTTGATAATTACGAAATACGATTTTTGAATTACGATAGATATGAAAGAAAAAATTAAAAGTAGAACAAAAAGATTTGCAATTGATTGTTGGAGGCTGTGTTCAAAATTTCCTATCTCAAGAGAATTTAATGCGTATTGCAATCAATTAATAAGATGTTCTAGTTCTGTTGGGGCAAATTATAGGGCAGCATGTAGAGCGAAATCTACTGCTGATTTTATAAATAAATTAAAAATAGTCGAAGAAGAGGCGGATGAGAGTATGTATTTTCTAGAATTGTTGTTAGAAATTGGAGGTAAAGAGAAAGAAGAAATTGAAAGACTTCACTCGGAAGCTAATGAATTATTATCAATAGTAGTAGCGTCAATAAAAACGATGAGAAATCGCAAATCATAAATTGTGAATCGTAAATCAAATATATATAAAATCATATTATCCGGAGGAGGAACAGGAGGGCATATTTATCCAGCAATAGCTATTGCTAATGAGTTGAAATCTCGTTACCCTAATGCCGAATTTTTGTTTGTAGGTGCAGAAGATAGAATGGAAATGGAAAAAGTGCCACAAGCAGGATATGAAATTAAGGGGCTTTGGATTTCAGGAATTCAACGAAAATTAACTTTGAAGAATTTAATGTTTCCTTTTAAAGTTTTGAGTAGTGTACTTAAATCTAGAAAAATTATTAAGTCTTTTAAGCCTGATGTTGCTATAGGCACTGGAGGATTTGCTAGTGGTCCTTTATTATATGTTGCAAATTCAAAGAATATTCCAACATTAATACAAGAACAGAATTCGTATCCAGGTATCACGAATAAATTATTGGCGAAAAAAGCACAAAAAATA
This sequence comes from uncultured Flavobacteriaceae bacterium, assembly GCA_947487895.1. Classification (GTDB taxonomy): domain Bacteria; phylum Bacteroidota; class Bacteroidia; order Flavobacteriales; family Flavobacteriaceae; genus Seonamhaeicola. The sequence goes on along the minus strand of CANKYF010000018.1, from coordinate 47,288 downwards.
TGTGTAGCCTATGATGATTTAGAACGTTTTTTTCCGAAAGGTAAAATTATAAAAACGGGAAATCCGGTGCGCCAAGACCTATTAGATGTAAGTTCGAAAGCTGTTGATGCGAAAAATCAATTCGACTTAAAACATGGAAAGTATACATTATTAGTTTTAGGGGGTAGTCAAGGAGCGAGACGTGTTAATCAATTAATAGAAAAAGAATTGGACTTTTTTGATACTCAAAATGTTCAAATAATATGGCAGTGTGGTAAGTTATATTATCAGCAATATAAAATTTATGGTAATACAAAAAATGTACAGGTGTATGAGTTTTTAAATGATATGGCAAGTGCGTATGCAGCAGCAGATATAGTGATTTCAAGAGCAGGAGCAAGTTCTGTGTCTGAATTATGTATTGTTGGAAAACCTGTGATTTTTGTGCCATCTCCAAATGTGGCGGAAGATCATCAAACCAAAAATGCCATGTCCATTGTAGAGAATGATGCGGCTATGATTATTAAAGAAGAAGATTTAGATGCCGATTTTGAGAATAAATTTTCGCAATTAATAGCATCATCAGATAGACAAAAGGTATTGGGAGAAAATATTAAAAAACTAGCATTGGTAAATGCTACAAAAGATATAGCAGACGAAGTTGAGAAACTTTTAAATAAAGCATGAATTTAAATAATATACATAACATATATTTTGTAGGTGTTGGCGGCATTGGTATGAGTGCTTTGGCTAGGTATTTTAAGGCGAATAATAAGCAAGTAGCAGGTTATGATAAAACGCCAACCGAAATTACTGATGCGTTAGGTAGCTTGGGTATAAATGTTCATTTTGATGATGCAATTGATAATGTTTCGGGTGATTTTTTAAATCCAGAAAACACATTGGTGGTTTATACACCTGCAATACCTAATAATCATAAGGAGTTAACTTATTTTAGAGATAATAACTATACTGTATTAAAACGTTCTCAAGTATTAGGTTTGATTACTGAAAACACGTTTTGTTTAGCTGTTGCAGGAACACATGGAAAGACTACCACGTCTAGTATTTTGGGGCATTTATTGCATGAATGTGATGTTGAGGTAACGGCTTTTTTAGGTGGTGTTACAGAGAATTATAATTCTAATTTAATTTTAAAAGGAACAGATGTATCTGTGGTAGAGGCTGATGAGTTTGATAGGTCTTTTTTAACATTATCTCCAAATTTAGCTTGCATAACATCAATGGATGCAGATCATCTAGATATTTATGGAGAAGCTGATGCTTTAAAAGAATCGTTTGTAGAGTTTACAAAACGTATCAAACCTAGTGGGAAATTATTTGTTAGAAACGGTTTGCCAATTAGTGGGATTACATATGGTATTGAGGATGATTCAGATTATTCTGCAAAAAATATAAAAATAGAAAATGGTAGTTATGTTTTTGATGTAAAAACACCCGTAACAACCATAGAAAATATAAGATTTGACCTACCAGGTAGACATAATTTGTCTAATGCATTAATAGCCTTGGCGATGGCTGTAGAGTATGGTTGCCCTCACCAGCAGCTCGCCAAAGCTTTAGCATCATTTAAAGGTGTAAAAAGAAGGTTTACATACCAAATAAAAACCGAAGAATTGGTGTTTATTGATGATTATGCACATCATCCAGAAGAAATTAATGCAGTACATCAAGCGGTTAGAGAAATGTACCCTGCAAAAAGTGTATTGGCTATTTTTCAGCCGCATCTATTCAGTAGGACAAAAGATTTTGCAGATGAATTTGCTGAAAGTTTATCTCAGTTTGATGAAATCTTACTATTAGACATTTATCCAGCTAGAGAGTTGCCAATAGAAGGGGTGACGTCTTCATGGTTGTTAGGGAAAATAGAAAACAATAATAAACAATTGGTTGAAAAAGAGGCTCTGGTTAATAAAATTCAAGAGAGTGAAGCTCAGGTAATTTTAACCATTGGAGCTGGAGATATAGGAGAAGAAGTAAAACGAATAAAAAAAGGATTAAGCGTTGCGAGTTAATTGGAATTACATAAAAATGATAGTCTTATTGGGGCTTATAGTATTTCTATATGCATTTGCGTCGCGCAAAAATGGAATTAGGGAAATTTCAAGCCCTAATGTGATGTTTATCGGAGAAAATAAACCTTTTATAACGCATGACAATGTTAGTAAATTGTTAATACAAAATTACCAAGGCGTGAAAAACGTGCCAAAAGAAATTTTAGATTTGAATGAATTAGAGAATTCTCTAAAGTCTAATCCGATGATTAAATCTGCGGAGGTGTATGTTGCTGTAAATGGTATACTTAATGCTAAAATAGAGCAAAAAACACCTATTGCAAGAGTGAGTACAAATGCTTCGTATTACGTTGATGATGAAGGTTCATTTATGCCTTTGTCGCCTAATTATTCAGCTAGGGTACCATTGGTTACAGGTTCTGTAGAGAAAAACAATTTAAAAAACATCTTTACTGTTGCCAAAAAAATTCAAAATGATGAATTTTTAAAAAAGCATGTAGTAGAAATACATCAAAGTAGAGATAAAGCATTGTTTTTAAGACTCAGACAGTGCAATTTTTTGGTGAAATTAGGAGATATAAAATTATTAGATAAGAAAATTAATAATCTAAAAGCGTTTTACATAAAGAGTTTAAAAGAAAACACGCTGAATGATTATACGAAGGTGAATTTACAGTTTGATAACCAAGTAGTGTGCAGTAAACAAAGTTAATAATTGTTTCTAATACATTTAAAAGTAAAAAATATAGCAAAGCTGAATAAATATTGAAGTTTTAAATCTCAATATATTGAGTAAAATTTAGACTATGGAACATAATTTAGCAGTAGGATTAGACATAGGAACCACAAAAATTGTAGCCATGATTGGTCGAAAGAACGATTACGGTAAACTTGAGATTTTAGGTATTGGTAAATCTAAAAGTTTAGGTGTGCATCGTGGTGTGGTTAATAATATTACACAAACTATTCAGTCTATTCAGCAAGCTGTACAAGAAGCAGAAGCTGCTGCAGATATGAAGATTGAAGATGTTACTGTTGGTATTGCAGGACAGCATATTAGAAGTTTACAACATAGTGATTATATAACCAGACCAAATTCAGATAGTGTTATAGATGATGATGATATTGATAGGTTAATTAACCAAGTTCATAAATTGGTTATGTTACCAGGAGAAGAAATCATTCATGTGTTGCCTCAAGAATATAAGGTTGATGGACAAGCTGAAATAAAAGAACCAATAGGGATGTATGGCGGACGTTTGGAAGCCAATTTTCATGTGGTTGTTGGTCAGGCGTCATCAATCAGAAATATAGGAAGATGTGTGCAGAGTTCAGGGCTAAACCTTGAAGGTATTACCCTAGAACCATTAGCTTCTGCAAACGCTGTGTTAAGTCAAGAAGAAAAAGAAGCTGGTGTAGCGTTAATTGATATAGGTGGTGGAACTACGGATTTAGCCATTTTTAGAGATGGTATCATTCGTCATACCGCCGTAATTCCTTTTGGAGGAAATGTGATAACAGAAGATATTAAAGAAGGCTGTTCTATTATAGAAAAACAAGCTGAACTTTTAAAAATAAAATTTGGCTCTGCGTGGCCAGGTGAAAATAAAGACAATGAAATTGTATCTATACCAGGTTTGCGTGGTAGAGAGCCAAAAGAAATTACCCTCAAGAATTTGTCTAAAATAATTCATGCGCGTGTAGTTGAAATAATTGAACAGGTCTATGTTGAAATTAAAAATTACGGGCATGAAGAACAAAAAAAGAAACTAATTGCAGGTATTGTTTTAACAGGAGGTGGGAGTCAATTAAAACACCTTAAGCAATTGGTTGAATATATTACAGGAATGGATACCAGAATAGGGTATCCTAACGAGCATTTAGCGGGAGATAGTGATGAAGATATAACCAGCCCATTATTTGCTACTGCGGTAGGTTTAGTTTTAGATGGATTAAAACGTCAAGACAGAAAAAAAGTAGAATTAGAAACAACCATTCAGGTTGATGAAGCCGATGAAACACCTGAAGATGTTGTAGTTGAAGAACCTAAAAAAGAACGCAAATCGTTTCTGGATAAATTAACTGAAAGGGTTAAAGATTTTCTAGATAACGCAGAATAAAATAAACCATTGAACAAAAAAAGTAAGTACAAAACCCCAGAAAAAAAGAATTTATGAGCGGCAACAAAGAATTCGAAAGTATTGCATTTGATTTACCCAAAAATCAATCAAATGTTATTAAAGTTATCGGTGTTGGTGGTGGTGGTAGTAATGCCATAAACCATATGTTCCAACAAGGTATAAAAGGTGTAGACTTTTATATCTGTAATACCGATGCGCAAGCACTACAAAATAGTGGTGTGCCTAATAAAATTCAGTTAGGTATTAACTTAACAGAAGGATTAGGAGCGGGAGCTAACCCTGATATAGGAGAGCAATCTGCTGTTGAAAGTTTTGAGGAAATCTCTAGAATGCTAGACTCAAACACTAAAATGGTATTTATTACAGCCGGAATGGGAGGTGGTACTGGTACTGGAGCAGCACCTATTATTGCTAAAATGGCTAAAGATCTAGACATTTTAACAGTAGGTATTGTAACAATGCCTTTTCAGTTTGAAGGTAGGATGCGTTTAGAGCAATCTCAAAAGGGGATAGAAAAAATAAGAAATGTTGTCGACTCTTTAATCGTTATCAATAATAATAAACTTAGAGAAGTTTATGGAAACCTTGGGTTTAAAGCAGGGTTTTCTAAAGCAGATGAAGTGTTATCTACGGCCGCTCGTGGTATAGCAGAAGTAATTACACATCACTATACACAAAATATAGATTTACGTGATGCTAAAACAGTATTAAGTAATAGTGGTACGGCTATTATGGGGTCTGCAATTGCATCTGGTCAAAACAGAGCACAAGATGCTATTAGAAAAGCGTTAGATTCACCTTTGTTAAACGATAATAAAATAACCGGAGCTAAAAATGTATTGCTGCTTATAGTTTCTGGAAGTGATGAAATTACAATTGATGAGATTGGAGAAATTAATGATCATATTCAGGATGAAGCTGGTTATGGGGCCAATATCATCATGGGTGTTGGAGAAGATGAATCTTTAGAAGAATCAATTGCAGTAACTATTATAGCAACTGGTTTTAATATAGAACAGCAAGATGAAATAACAAATACGGAAACTAAAAAAGTAGTTCATTCTTTAACTTCAGAAGAACAAGATTTAACTTCAGAAGAAAAAGAACCTGTAATTATTGCGCCAGTAATAGAATTAGAGAAGAAAGAAGAACCGCCAGTTGTTGTTCGTCATACGTTAGATTTAGAAACGGAAGAGGAAGAAAAGCCAGTGGCTAGAAAAAAGGAATTTGCAAATAAAGTACAGCCCAAACCAGAGGAAAAAGGATTGGATTTGATTCCTACTTCTGAAATTATAAAAAACATGGGCGTAGTTTACGAAGAGGTGAATTCAGATCCAGATCCAGATGTCGTAGAAGATGAAGATTTTATCATTAAACCTGTAACCAAAATGGGTAACGAAGTAGATGATATTAGAAATATAGATGTTATATCTGAAACGGTTGAAGAAGAGCAACAAATTACGTTAACTTTCGATTTACCTATAACCAATAGAACTGAAGAAGTAAACGAAGAAAAGGAAGAAGAAATAGTTTCTTATAGTTTGGATGATTCCGAAATTAAGGATATTAAAGTAAATGACTATACAGAGTTAATTACGGTTACTGAGACAAACGAAGAAGGAGATATTCGTCATGTATTAGATGATTACGCTGAGGTGGAATCTTCTATGAATCAGACGAAGTCTTCAGAAGTTTTAGAGGAGGTAGATAATGATGTGGTTTTTGAAAGAAAAGTGATTCGCGAAAATGTTGCTGATGAAGAAGCAACAGAGGAAATAGATCCAATGAATACACCAATTTCTGAATTATTGAAAGAGAGGGCAGAAGAACGTAGACGTAAAATGAAGGACTTTAACTATAAATTTAATAATGCTAAAATTGATGATATAGAAAAAGTGCCAGCTTATAAACGTCAAGGTGTAGATTTAAGTGATAAAAAACCATCTGAAAACGATATATCTAGAACAAGCGTTGGTTTAGATGATAACGATGATATTCAATTAAGAAGTAATAATTCATTTTTACATGACAATGTAGATTAACACTAATGAATATTTAATTTTTTAACCCGAAAAGTTTCAATTAGCTTTTCGGGTTTTTAATTTTGAAAATAATTCCTCGAGCCTATAAACTCGAGGGTACCTTTGAAACAGTCATTCCTGTGTGGCCACTGAGTGTCACACTGAGCTTGCCGAAGTGCGGAGTCGAAGTGAAAACAGGAATCTCAAACAAGCTGTTTTATGTATCTATTTCTTATCTTCGCATCCCGATAACTATCGGGACTAAAATTTAAAACTATGAGTTTACAGCAAGAAGTAATGACAGCTTTAAAAGAAGCAATGAAAGCTAAAGATCAAACTGCTTTAACAGCTTTAAGAGCTGTAAAATCGGCAATATTATTAGCTAAGACAGAAAGTGGAGCGGGAGATGAGTTGACAGAGGAACAAGAGCTTAAACTATTGCAAAAACAAGTGAAGCAACGCAAAGATAGTGCAGCATTATTTATAGAGCAGAGTAGAGAAGATTTAGCTGCTCCAGAATTAGCAGAAGCAGAAGTTATTAGCCAGTTTTTACCAGAAGCTTTATCTGAAGAAGAAATTGAAAAAGTAGTAGTTGCTACCATAGATCAAGTAGGTGCAGAAGGAATGAAAGATATGGGTAAAGTAATGGGGCTTGTAAGTAAACAACTTGCTGGACAAGCAGATGGTAAAACCATTTCTAATATTGTAAAAGCCAAATTAGCATAGATTTATAAAATGAATTCCTTTAGTCTGGGATTTAGGGCCTCGTGGCGCAACTGAATAGAATATCAGACCTGCCTGCCGGCAGGCAGGTTTCGGTAAGAATAAGATGTATATAGTATATGTTCTTTATAGTGATGATTTTACAAGGTTTTATGTAGGGATGACCAATAACCTTGAAAGAAGGTTGTATGAGCATAATTCGAGACAAAATAGGTCAACTAAAGCTTATGTTCCTTGGAGAGTTATTCATAAAGAATTATTTGAAACAAGAAATGAAGCTAGAATAAGAGAAAAGTATTTAAAAAGTGGTATAGGTAGAGAATTTACTAAAACACTAATATAATGGCCTCGTGGCGCAACTGAATAGCGCATCAGATTTCGGCTCTGAGGGTTGGGGGTTTGAATCCCTCCGGGGTCACGAATAAATAAAAAAACTAAGTATCAAATCAAGCTCGCTTGAATTTGTAAGCTTAGTTTTTTTATTTTCAAAGCGGAGCTTTGAGGGATATTCAATCCCTAATAAGCCGAGCAATTATAAATAATACTTGATTCATCTTTTCTTGAATTTGTAAACAGAGTTTTTTTATTTTCAAAGCGGAGCTTTGAGGGATATTCAATCCCTAATAAATCAGTTAATTATAATAATACTTGATTCATTTTTTTCTTGAATTAACGAGTAGTGTTTTATTTTAATACAATTACAACCTACTTTCTTTTGCATTAATTGCATCTATTCTGTAATTTATAAATAAGTAGAACGACTTATTTTTCTATTAAATTAAACTCCGTAAACATACAATGCCAAATAAAAAAATAGCGCTATTAGTTTTTGCTCGTTCTGTTGAAGAAGAGCTGAAATATAAGCCTTTTTTAGCTCAAAAATCTTTGGCATCAATATTACAAATTCATACTACCAATATAGCAAAGGAGAGTGGTTTGCCTATCATCTTTTATGATGAAACTAAACAATTAGGAAAAGACTTTGGTGCTAGATTCTCAAATGCTTTACAAAATATTTATAGAGAAGGATATGATAATATTATTGTGATTGGTAATGATTGTCCTCAACTAGAACGTAAGCATATTGTACAAGCCAAAAAAGCCTTATTGAATGATAATACAGTTATTGGTCCAACCAATGATGGAGGCTTTTATTTGTTGGGAATTTCAAAAGATAATTTTAACTATAATACATTTCTAAACTTCAATTGGAATAAGGACACGTTGTTTAATGAAATATCAAGTAGCCTTTCCAATAGTGTAACTCTTCAGAGGCTTAGGGATGTTGATTATTATTCAGATATACAGCTATTTTCCCTTAAGACAATCTTCAATAAAGTGCTTAGAGGTGTTATCCAGTCTATTCAAAAGATAAATGTCAAAATCTTTTTTAATAATAATTTAAATAGACTACAATTTCTAAGGGATATTATTTTAAACAAAGGATCACCAAATATTCCATCTACTATCCAAATAAGAACAGAGTAATACTTTGTCTGTATAAATACTCAGTTTTATCCATTTAAAATTTAAAAATTTACTTTAAGTATAAGCATTCCTTGTATTTAAAAGCATCAATTCATTATATATAATGAAATATATTCTAAATACTCTTTTTTTACTAACATTTAGTATAATTCTTAGCGCTCAAGAAACAACAGGAAGCCTACAGGGCAGCTTAAAAGATATTAATAACAAACCAATACCATTTGCTAATATTGTTTTAATAGATATAGAAACAAGTTTTGCTTATGGCGCAATTTCGCAAGAAAATGGTTTTTATAGGTTTAATAATATTCCACCAGGAAATAACTACGATGTAAAAGTGTCTTTTTTAGGTTATAAAACCATTCAAGAGAAAAACATAATTATAAATCTTGGAAGTGCTACAATAAAAGATTTTATATTAATTGAACAGAATACGTCTCTAGAAGAAGTAGTAATAATAGGAGCATCTAATCCTAAAAAGAGTGGAAATGAGACTTTGCTCAATAGTAAAGTGATAAAAAGAACCCCCACAATAAATAGAAGCATTCAAGATCTTACGAAAAACTTACCCGAAAATAATTTAAACTCTTTTGGAGGTGCTAGCAATAGATTTAATAATTTAAATATAGATGGTGTTGCTAATAACGATATTATCGGATTTCAAGAACCTGCTAGTGGAGCTTCAGGTTCTTCTGCTAATGGAACACCTGGGAGCCTTTCACGAAGTCAACCCATTGGTTTAGGGGCGGTTAAACAAGTAAGTGTAAAACTATCTCCTTTTGATGTGAGTATTGGTAATTTTAATGGAGCCAGCATTAATTTAGTTACAAAAAATGGAACAAATACAACAAAAAGAGAATTGTATGGCTATGGAAACAACCAAAACCTTATTGGTGAGTTTGCTGGTGGTGCAGAACAAGAAGTGTCATCTTTTTATGATGTTCAATTTGGAGCAGGTATTGGTGGGGCTATTATAAAAGATAAGTTGTTTTATTACGTAAACTTTGAGCAAGCTTTGTCTAATTTTCCTGTGCTAAATGCACCTGGAAGTAGTACATCAAATATTTCTATAGAAGATGTTACAGCGGTTAGAGAAAGATTGTTAAATGATTATAATTATGATCCTGGGGCTTTTCAAAATGCAGATTTACAAACAGCTAGTACAAAATTATTTACTAGACTAGATTACAATCTATCAGAAGTACATAAACTTACGTTTCGTAATAATTATGTTAATAGTTTTGCCGATAATTTAGAATGGAATAGTACCTTCTTTAATTTCGGAAATCAAGGATATAGACATAATAGTGTTGCAAATAGTCTTGCTGTAGAATTAAAATCAAATTTTAAAACAGGACATACTAATAAACTGTCTATTGGGTATAATATAGTAAAGGAAGATCGTGATTTTAAAGGGCGTGTATTTCCTCATATTCAGATTGCTACTTCGTCTGCTAGTAGAATATTTGCAGGAACATATAGAGAAGCTTCGGTGTACAATACCGATTTTTCAACACTACAGGTAGCAGATACATACACTTTTGATGTTGGTAATCATCATTTTACTGCTGGTGTATTTGGGCAATTACATAATGTGGATTATGGGTTTCTTTCTGCCTGGAATGGGAGATGGGAGTATCGTTCTCTAAATGACTTTTTAAATGATAGACCAGCACGTATAAGAGGCGTTTATAATGTGAATAACAATGATTTTGATTTTGTAAGTAACCGCCCTTCGGCAACTATAGGTGTTTTTGAAGGTGCCGCTTTTTTTCAAGACAATGTTCGTATAAACGAAAAACTAGAAATAACAGCTGGGGTTAGGCTTGATGGTCAATATCTTACCAAACGTTTACCAGTTAGTGAAGAAGTTCGAAATACTCCAGAGTTTGCTCATTTTGATAATAGAATATCAAAAGAACCACAGTTAAATCCAAGATTAGGGTTTAATTATAAAATAGATGATGCTGGGAAATTTACACTTAGAGGGGGTACTGGACTTTTCTCAGGTAGAATCCCATATTTATGGTTTGCTTATGCCGAGTATATTTCGGGAACAGATTACTTTAATATTGATATTAGACCTAACGAAGCTGTTCGGCTTACCGAAAATTTAGAAGATCTTAGAAATGTGCAATCTAATTTAACAGAAATTAATTTATTGGATCCTAATTTTAGCTTGCCTCGAGACTGGAAAACCAACATAGCTTTTAAAGCTAAATTACCAAGTAAATGGACTATTGATTTTGAAGGAACTTATACAGAAGTAGTGAATGGGTTACTATTTCAATCTATAAATAGAAGAGATAATTTAGGGAGTTTTAGTGGGGCTGATAATCGCGCTTATTTTTTGGAAACAGGAGATGCTATTAAAATTAACTCAAACTTTACTAATGTGTTTTTGTTAACTAATACGAATAAAGGATTTAGATATAATCTTACCCTAGGGCTCAGCAAGCAAGCAGGAAATTATAGTGGTTATTTAGGCTATACTTATGCTAAGAGCAAAGATATATCAAGTACAGTAAGAAGCTCTCCTGCTGCTAATTTTGAATGGAACCAAGCTTTATTTGGAAACAATCCATCTTTATCTTTTTCAAATTTTGATCTCAGACATAAGTTTGTAAGTAGTCATTCGTATAATTTTAACATTGGAAAAAAAGGAGAAGCATTTATTTCTTTCTTGTATAATGGTAGAGCGGGGAGCCCTTTTTCATATGTATATCAAGGCGATTTAAACCGAGACGGATCTTCTAGAAATGATATTCTTTATGTCCCCAGAGATGCCTCTGAAATTAATCTTATCGACATTGTAGATATTAACGGAAATGTAACATTTAGTGCCGCAGAACAATGGCAACGTCTAAATGCTTTTATAGAAAAAGACCCTTATCTAAGAGATAGAAGAGGACAATTAGCTGAACGTAATGGAGCGCGAACTCCTTGGAATCATGAGTTAGATATGCATTTAGAATATGGACTTAAACTTAAAAATGGAGATGCAGTTTTGTTTTCTTTTGATATGCTTAATGTATTTAACTTTATTAATAAAGATTGGGGGCGCTTAGTTTTTGTGCCTAATGTGGTGAATTCTAGTTTTAGCCTTTTAAATTTTAGAGGAATTGAAAACAACGAGCCTCAATTTCAATTCAATATCCCTGAAGGGACAGAGCCTTATGTAACAGATTTGTTTAATTCTAGATGGCGTGCTCAATTAGGAGTTAAGTATAACTTTTAATTTTAAGATGTTTTTATTAACGATACCCGATCTGTTAGGTCTTTTTATTGAAAGTTAGTAGATTTAAAAACAAGCAAAATTGTAATATTTATTTGGTTATTGAATACTATTGTTTTTTTAAAAATTATCAAAAAAATCATTCAAAAAATACAAATAATACAATTTGTTCGTGTTTTTTTAGTGTAATTCATTAGTTTTTTGATTAAATATCAATAAAATTTGTTTAATATTGAATAGGGTTTTAATTAAAAAATCTATTACTAACTAAGATAAAATCTAAAAACAACCAACTTTCCATTTCATATAATAATGGAAAATAATAAGACTAAACATATTGAAAAGCTATTAATTGAGCAGATAAAGGAAGGGAATGAAAAAGCCTTCCGCAAACTGTTTGATACCTACAGAAACGATTTATATAGATTTAGTTTGAGCATGGTAATTTCTAAAGACTATGCTGAAGAGATTGTTCAAGATGTATTTTTTAAAGTATGGGTTAAAAGAGAGACTCTAAATTCAGATTTATCTATTAAATCATATCTATTTACCATTACACGAAATAAAAATATATCTTTTCTAAAAAAGGCTGCAAATAATAGAAAACTGAGAGAGGAGATTTTTTACGAGAGTCAAAAAACAGCTAATTCAACAGAAAAATACATTCGTGAAGCAGAATTAGAAATAATAAAACAATCGGCACTAAACCTATTACCTCCCCGAAGACGATTAATTTTCGAGATGTCTCGTAACGATGGTAAAAATTATGCTGAAATAGCGAAAGAATTAGGGATATCTCAAAATACTGTTCGCAATCAAATGAGTATGGCTTTAGAAACCCTTCGTAATTTTTTATTAAATAACCACGATGTGGCATTAGCACTACTTCTGTTTTCAAGTAATTGGATGTAATTAAAATAAGCGATTAAATTCGTTTCTATTTCATATAATCTATATCAATAATAAAACTCAAACTATACTTATATTTTCTATTTCTCCCAAAGAAAATATAATTCAATTTTACAAAAATCAAGCTGTTTTTTGATATAAATGAAATCGCTTAAGCCTTGTATTCATTGAGTATGAGGTTTTTTTATTTAAAAAATGAAAAATAGGATGGTACTCTAAAGTGTCTCAGGAGTATTATAAGTGTATAGTAGCATAGTGTATCATAAAAGTAAAGAGGTTAAAAAACTAATGGAAGAACTTTTTATAAAATTTATAAAGCGTGAATGCTCACAAGCCGAAGTGCAGCAAATCATAACCTATTTAAAAACCTCAAAAGATTTATCTGAAATCCCACATATTCACGAGGTCTATAAACTACTAGATGAATATCCTGAAATGGAAGAGCATGTTGCCAACCGCATTCATGATAATATCCTAGAGATTGCAGAACAACAAGAGAATAAATTATTAAAAAAGAAAACTCTTGTTTGGCGTTATACGGCGGCGGCAGTATTTATAGGGATTTTTGCCGCCAGTTATTTCTTTAGGAGTAACAACTTCGATAATTCTACAGATACTAACCCAATAGTAAATGATATTTCCATAACACCAAATAATATTGAACCAGGTACAGATAAAGCAATCTTAACTTTAGAAGATGGTTCTAATATAGCATTAGGAAGTGGGAATACCTACCAAACAAAAACGACCATTAGTAATGACGAACAAATAGTATATAATCAAGGCAAACAAAAATCATCAGCGATTACATATAATTATTTAACCATACCTAGAGGCGGTCAATTTCATATTATTTTATCAGACGGCACTGAAATATGGCTAAATTCTGAATCTCAACTAAAATATCCAGTATCATTTATTGATGGAGCTACGCGCCAAGTAGAACTTGTTTATGGTGAAGCCTATTTTGAAGTATCCCCCAGTACTGCACATAAAGGTTCGAAATTTAAAGTTTGGAATCAATTTCAGGAAGTTGAAGTAATAGGAACAGAATTTAACATAAAAGCTTATAAGGATGAGACAAATATTCTAACCACATTGGTTGAAGGTAAAGTAGCAATTGCAAATGGCGATTTAAAGCAAAACCTAAGTCCAAATCAACAATCAAATTTAAATACTGAAAATAATACTATTAAAGTAGCTAATGTTGATGTAGAAGGAGAGATTTCATGGAAAAGAGGCGTTTTTAGTTTTGAAGGCAAATCATTAAAAGACATTATGAAAGTACTATCAAGATGGTATGATGTTGATATTGTTTTTGAAAATACAGATTTAAAATCGGTGAAATTTAATGGTGTTTTAGATAAGCGTCAAAGTATAGAAGAAATTTTATTAATCATGAAATCTAGTTCAATAAATAATTACGAAATAGATAACAAAATAATAAAACTAAAATAAAAAATGAGTTATAGCGAGGTAAGTTAAGTATATAAACCTCTTAAATAATTTAAACTAAATATTAAAGCATCTAAAATTTTTAGCCTATGACATAAAATAACTAGAACAAAAACGAGGATAAAGTTTAACCGGCAAAAGTAAAAAGCTCTATCCCCTTAGAATTATTATCAATTAATTAAAAGTATTTAACTAACTAAATAATACACAAATTTATGGAAATTAAATTAACTGATGTCCGTTTTCTATCCAGAAAATGGCTCTTAATGATTATTATGAGGACATTTATTTTCTTATTCTGCACAACTATTTTTGCATTAACGCCTACTAATATAGTGTCGCAAAATTCTAAAATTAAAGTAGAAGAAGATAAAACGTTAACAGTTGATGAAGTATTCAAACTTATCAAGAATCAGACAGACTATAGATTTTTTTACGAAGAAGGTCTATTTGAAAATTTTCCTAAGGTACATCTTAAAAGAGGTGTTATAAGTACAAATAAATTGCTAAAACGTAGCTTATCACAGGGGAATCTTAATATTACAGTAACGGCTAATAATGCTATACTTATAAAAGAACAACACCCAAGACCAATTATTAATAAGCAAGAATACCAGGTGTCTGGAGTAGTCACAGATGATACAGGTCAGCCTTTATCTGGAGCTAATATTCTGGAAAAAGGAACTATTAATGGTGCCCAAACGGATTTTGATGGAAATTTCACCTTAACACTAAAAGATGAAAACGCAGTTTTAGTTTTCTCCTATATCGGATATAAAACTCAGGAGATTTTTGTTGATAATAGAACAGAAATTAATGTCGTTTTAGAGGAAGATGCTGCTGCTTTAGACGAAGTTGTAGTTGTTGGGTATGGTATACAAAGGAGAACAGATCTTACAGGTGCCATAGCCTCAGTAAAATCAGAAGATTTTACCCAAGGTGCAAATTATGATGCGGTTCAATTACTTAATGGTGCGGCATCTGGTGTTAATGTAAGTCAGGTAAGTTCAGCACCTGGAGCTGGGTTGAAAGTGCAAATTCGTGGTGCAGGTTCTATAAATAGTGATAATTCTGTGCTTTTTGTTGTAGATGGATTACCAGGCGTAGACCCATCATCATTGAGTCCTGGAGATATAGAATCTATAGATGTTTTAAAAGACGCTTCATCAGCTGCTATTTATGGTACACGAGCCTCAAACGGTGTGGTATTGATTACCACTAAAAAAGGACGGGTTGGTAAAACAACATTATCATATAGTGCGTATACTGGATTTCAATCTGTAGCTAAAGATTTGGATGTATTAGGCGCTCAAGACTATGCAAATCTAGTAAATCTTAGAACCCCTGGAACTTATTCGGCTGCAGATATAGCTTCTTTTGGAGCTGGAACTAATTGGCAAAACGAGATTTTTCAAAATGCTACAGTTCAAAATCATCAAATATCCATGTCTGGTGGAAATGATAAAGGAAATTATTATTTAGGTCTTAATTATTTTGACCAAGAGGGTATTGTGAAAAGTTCCTCTAGTCAGAAATACAATATTAGATTGAATATGCAAACCAGACCTTTAGAAAACTTATTGGTTTCAGTGAATGCAAATTATACGAGACAAACCAACAACAATATTTTATTCTCTAATGATGCCAATGAAGGAGCGGGTCCTATTAATTCAGCCATTCAATTTGACCCAACACTTTCCTCGGGTTTTGATAATAATGGGCGTTATTTTAGAAATGCTTCTATAGCATTAGATAATCCATTAGCATTAATAGATGGTATAGACAATCAAACCGTTATAAATAGGTTTTATGCTTCGTTAAATGCGAATTATGAAATTGTAGAAAATGTTACCGCGACACTACGTTTGGGGGCAGATACAAATAATTCGCGTACAGATCTTTACAATAGCCGAGTAACCAATAATGGTTTAGCACAAGGTGGTATTGCTGAAGTAAACTCTCTTGAAGGCTCGCATTGGTTGGTAGAGGCTTTATTAAAATACAGTAATACGTTTAATGAAGATCATAATTTTTCCATTTTTGGAGGTGTTACCTTAGAAGAGTTTTTAATACGTGAAGTTGGTGCTAGTGGCGCAGGTTTTCTTTCTGATGCTACAGGAACCAATTTATTGCAAAGTGGAAATGGGGATTTAAATGATGCCATTTCAAGTTCTAAAATTAAAAATCAATTAAATGGTTTTATTGGTCGTACAACTTATGATTATAAAGGTAAATATCTATTAACAGCATCTTTTAGAGTAGATGGTTCTTCTAGATTTGCCGAAAATAATAAATATGCTTTCTTTCCTTCAGCATCAGTTGGATGGAAAATAAGTGAAGAGCCCTTTTTAAACGATAATAAAACCATTAACAATCTTAAACTTAGAATTGGTTACGGAGAATTAGGTAATCAGGGTATTGAGAATTTTGAGACCAGACAAACATTAGTCTCTGGTGGTAATAATGCCGTTTTTGGAGGTAATATAGCACAAGGAGTTGTGGCTGCAAGATTACCAAATCCAGATTTAAAATGGGAAACCACTAAAGAGATAAATGTTGGTATTGATTACGGGCTAATAAACAATAGGATTACTGGTTCTATTGATTATTTTAATAGAAAGACATCAGATCAACTTTTTAATAAACCCTTGCCTTCAGTTGTTGGGTTTAATAGTGTACGAATCAATTTAGGAGAAGTACAAAATAAGGGTTTAGATTTCAGCCTAAGAAGTATCAATATCGATAAAGAAGATTTTAAATGGACAACTAATTTAAATCTATCATTCTTAAAAAATGAAGTCATAGAGTTACCCGACTTTACTGAAGAAATTATAGGAGGTGAAATTGGTACTTTTATAACCCAATATACTATTGTTAGAGAAGGTTCTCCGCTTCAGGCATTTTACGGTTATGAAATAGATGGTATTTTTCAAACAGGTGATGATATTGCTAATTCAGCAACTCCAACGTTTTCACCAGGAATGCCGCGTTTTGTTGACCAAGATATGGATGGTGATGTAGATGCCAATGATAGAGTAGTATTAGGTGATCCATTTCCAGATTTAACATTTGGTTTTAACAACAATTTTAAATATAAAAATTTCTCTCTTGAAATCTTTTTACAAGGCGTACAAGGTATCGAATCTCTAGATGCAAACGTTACCGAATCATTATATCCAACCAATTCAGCTAGAAATTCTATATCTCAATACTACCAAGACAGATGGACAACATCTAACCCATCAAACAGTTTACCATCAGGAGAGAATTCAGATGTTTATGGTGGTGCACGTAAAATAAATTCATTAACAGTTGTAGATGCTTCTTTCATAAGATTAAAAAATATAACTCTTGGTTATAATGTACCTGTAAAAGGGTATTGGGGGATTACTTCGTTAAATCTCTTTGTTGCAGCTGATAACGTATTCACTATAACAGATTTTGAAGGATACGATCCAGATGCTAGTGCTGAAGGGACTGGAGTTACAAGAAGTAGTTACAATAGCTACCCTCTAGCAAAAACGGTTAGAATTGGTTTAGATGTTAAATTTTAAAAATAAGGCAATGAAAAAATATATATTTAGCATAATAGTAATTTTTACATTAACGAATTGTGAGAATTTTTTAGAAGAAGAAGTTTTTACAGAATATGATCCAGGTGTTTTTCTACAAGACCAAGCAGGTATTGATGCTTTGTTAACGGGTGCATATAGCGAATTGATTTTAACAAATTTTGAGGCTATTGATTATTTTGTACTAACACAGTTGCCTACAGATGAGACATGGGAAACTGGGGGAGGGCTTAACGGCCGAGTGTTACCAATCATAAATTTTACATGGGATCCTTCGGTAGCTTATTTTAACAATCAGTATAACAGGTTTTATGAGGCCATAGCAGCAGCAAACAATGTAATATCTGTTGTAAATGGTTTAGATGGTCTTGATGAGGCTGCATCTAATAAAATAATAGCAGAAGCAAGGTTTATTAGAAGCATGTCTTATTATATTCTTCATAATTCATTTGGGCCTACACCAATTATTGAAATTCCAGATGGTGCATCACTAGATGAAATTGAAGCGATTGGTAAAGAAACCCCGAGACCCACAGAACAAGAATATAGAAACTATGTAGAAGCAGATTTTATGTTTGCAGCAGATAATTTAGATGCAGGAGGCGTTTCTAGTAGAGCAAACAAAGGAAGTGCTTATGCGCTTTTAACAAAGTTTTATTTGAATAATAAAGAATGGCAAAAAGCAGCAGATGCAGCACAAGAGGTCATAGGTTTAGGGTATGAACTATATGGCGATATAACAAAACTCTTCTCTGTAGAAGGTGAAGATAATAATGAGTTTATTTATACTTTTGAAAGCTTAGTTGGCTCTAATCAAAACAATGTTTATATGCCACATGCGTTTCCTCCCAATTATCCAATACAATCTAATTGGTCTAATTTTGGAGCGCAATTTAGAACGTATACAGCTTTTTACGAAACTTATGAGTCAGGTGATCTTAGAAGAGATCATTTCATTACAGAGTATACACCAACTACAACTGGTGTTTTAACACCGCTAGACAGAGATTCGGGTGGTGCAGCTTTAGATGATATTCGCAGTTTTAAATACACCCCAGACCCAAATGCCTCTGGAAATAATCATGGAAATGATGTCCCGTTTGTGAGGTTGGCAGATATTATTTTAGCAAGAGCTGAAGCAATAAATGAATTAGATGGACCAACCCAACCCAGCATAGATTTAATTAATGCTATTAGAGATAGAGCTGGTATACCTGATGTATTATTGACAGATTTTGCATCTAAAGAAGCTTTAAGGGATTTTATACTGGCAGAAAGAGGTCGTGAATTGAGTATAGAAGGATTAAGGAGAGAAGACCTAATAAGACATGGTAAATTTATACAAAGTGCTATTAGTAGAGGGAAAGCGGCTCAATCACATCAAGTTCTATATCCAATACCTCAAGCGCAAAGAGACAACAACCCTAATTTAGATCAAAACACAGGATATCCAGAATAACTAAAATGTAACTCCTCTACATAGTGTAGAGGAGTTATTTGTTAGAAGTTATAAAAACGAGATCATCTCAAACAGAATTTAAACATGAAAAAAATAACTTGGGTTTTAATCAATTTTATGCTTGTTTTTAGTATTGGATGTAAATCTGATAAAAAAATAAATACTGAAAACAAAAACACATTTGATGAGGTGCCTCATAAGAATATCGTTTTTATATTAGTTGACGATCTAGGATGGACAGATTTAGGATGTTACGGTAGTAGTTTTTACGAAACGCCTAACATTGATAAATTTGCATCAGAAAGTCATGTTTTCACAAATGCTTATACGCCAAGCCCAGTTTGTTCACCAACAAGAGCAGCTCTTATTACGGGGAAATATCCCTCAAGAGTTGGGATAACCGATTGGATACCTGGTCATGATCTAAACAATAAAAAATTATTAGGTGTCACAGATTTAAATCAATTGCCTTTAGAAGAAGTTACCATTGCAGAAGCTTTAAAAGAACATAAATACAAAACTTTTTTTGCTGGAAAATGGCATTTAGGTGATGTTGGTTTTTTTCCAGAAGACCAAGGCTTTGATATTAATATAGGAGGGCATCATATGGGGCAACCACCTGGTGGTTATTATGCGCCATATAAAAATCCTAAACTTGCAGATGGTCCAGATGGTGAATACCTAACGGATAGATTAACCGATGCATCTATTAACTTTATAGAAGAAAATAAAAACAATCCGTTTTTGTTGTACTTGGCTTATTATACAGTTCACACACCTATTGAAGCTAGTAAAAAACACATAGCTAAATTTAAAGAAAAAAGAAAACTATTAATAGATAGTTTACCAATTACAAAAGTTGAAGGCAACTCAATAACGGTACAAAATCAGTACAGTGATGAATATGCCTCCATGGTATACGCTTTAGATGAAAATGTTGGAAGGCTCTTAGATAAAATAAACGTTTTAGGGCTTGATAAAAATACACTTATTGTTTTTACTTCAGACAATGGAGGCTTGTCAACAACAGAATCCAATTGGATACCTCCAACAAGTGTGAAGCCTTTAAGAGCTGGTAAAGGTTGGGCATATGAAGGTGGAATAAAAGTACCTCTAATTATAAAAAAACCTAATGAAAATGTTGGAGAGAAAATTGATGCTCCAGTAATAAGCATGGATTTGTTTCCTACTATATTAGATGTACTAGATTTGCCAAAACTGCCAGAACAGCATAAAGATGGTGTTAGTTTAAAACCATTATTAGAGGGTAATCAAAATTCAGTTCATGAAGTCTTATTTTGGGATTATCCACATTATCATACTAGTGGATGGACACCAGGGCAAGCCATAAGAAAAGGTGATTGGAAATTAATCTATTTCTATGAAACCGAAACCTATGAGCTTTATAATTTAAAAGAAGATATATCTGAAGCAGATAATTTGGTAAGCGAAAATCCAGAAAAAGTTAATGAGTTAAAAAATGAGTTAGTCAAAATGAGTAATAATTTGCATGTAAAAGTTCCTCAAAAGAATTTAGATTAAAACATTTTAAAAACCAAGTTAGTTTAGTTTTAGAGTATTTTATAGGGAATGGAGGTAAAACTTCATTCTCTATAATCTTATTAAAAGAGTTATACTATTTCTTGTTTATTCTACAGTAATTTCAATTCGTTTAAAGTATAAGACATGCTATGAAATTTAAACATAAAATATCATTAGGGGGTATACTAACACTATTTTTTTTTAAAAGTTTAATAGCACAAACAATTCCTGAAAAATATACCAATCCAATTTTGCCAGGGTTTTATCCAGACCCCAGTATATGTAGTGTTGGAGATGATTTCTATTTAGTAAACTCATCATTTGAATGGTTTCCAGGTATCCCTATTCATCATAGTAAAGATTTAGTAAATTGGAAATTAATAGGCTATGGTATCACACGTCCAGATCAAGTAAATATACCGAAAGAAGTTAATGATTCTAGAGGCGTTTATGCCCCTACAATTCGTTATTATGATGGTGTTTTTTATATCATTAATACCTGTGTAGAATGTGGAGGTAATTTTTATATTACAGCCACAAATCCTGCAGGACCTTGGTCTGATCCTGTTTGGTTAGAAAATGCTCCAGGAATAGACCCTTCCTTATTTTGGGATGACGATGGCACATGCTATTATACAGGGAATGAAAATGTCAAAGAAGGTAAAAAATGGATTGGAGAATCTTTTATCTGGCTTCAAGAATTAGATTTAAAAACAGGAAAATTAGTTGGGAAAAGAAAAGTATTAACTTTTGGTCATGCTTCTAATGCTAAATGGACAGAAGGGCCTCATTTATATAAAATAAACGGTAAATATCTACTTATGGTAGCAGAAGGCGGAACGTCTTTTTATCACGCAACAACAGTGTTTCATAGTGATAATATATGGGGGCCTTATGTTCCTGATGATGCCAATCCTGTTTTTACACATAGACATTTAGGAAAAGAATACCCTATTTGGGCAGTAGGACATACCGATTTGGTTCAAACTCAAAAAGGCAATTGGTGGGCTGTCTTACATGCCAAAAAACAGGTAGATGGATATTCCATTTTGGCTAGAGAAACTTATTTAGTTCCTATTACATTTCAAGATATGACACCTGTGTTCAATCCTGGTTTTGAGATTTTAAAAAAAGAACAAAAACGACCTAATTTATTTTGGATACCCCAGTCTAAAAACCCTGTAAATGATGATTTTAATGGGACTAGTTTGGGGTTAGAATGGAATTTTTTAAAAACGCCCACTCAAAAATGGTATAAACTGAGGGATAGTAAATTAGTTATTGACATTAGACCAGATGTTATTGAGAAAAAGGAACAACCAAGTTTTATTGCAAAGCGGGTATTAGATCATGTTTTTACAGCATCAACTTCGTTTACTTCTGGTAAGTTAAAACCTAATGAAAAAGTTGGGTTAGTACTTTATAGAACACATGATTCGCACTATCAACTCTTAAAGAATACTAATGAAATACAGTTGATAAAGACGACTATTAATGGCAAAAAGATTGTTGCAAGAGAATTATGCGATAAAAGATCTGTGGTATTTAAAATTAGCACTCAAGAACATAATAAAGCTACTTTCAGTTTTAGTACAAACGGAACTGATTTTAAAACTATTGGAAACGAGCAAGACCTTTCCAATTTAGCAGATGAGATTTCTTTAAGGTTTAATGGGCTTTATGTAGGCATGTATGCAACTAGTAATGGAGTGCCTTCCAAAGCGAAAGCTGTTTTCGATTGGTTTGAGTATAAATAATATAATTCTAATCTATAAACTAGTTAAAAATAATATTACCCCAAGAGAAAAAGGTAAGATTTGAAAAGATAAATTTGTGAGTTAAGAGTTTAATGAATTTTCTTTCTATTGGAAAAAATATTTAACAGAGTTCCATCAATCACATCATCAAAAACAACGGTAGGTCTTTCATCTTTTGAAACGGTATTTACATTAACATTGTTGATTAGTAATCCCTTTATATGACGTGCATAAATACCATGTGCAGGCAATGTGCCAACAAGATGAAATTCTGGCCACCAATCACCTAAAGTTTCTAAGGTGTATTCTTTAATGGTTTTGTTGGTGTCTTCAGTAGTGCCTCCTCCAGAAACTGTCATTTGTATGTTGTTTATATGGATGTCTTCAATATAATGATTGGGCATGCCTGTAATAAAAAAAGCCGAATTTTTATCCAGCTCACGGTTGTCAATTATAAAATCTGAAAACAAAAAGCCATGCATTGCTTTCATTGGTAACATTTCCAATGGAGCATCAACGCCTGCTCTTTGTTGGCAGAAAGTCATAAAAACAGGTCTTGGTACATTTTTCATTACTAGATTTGAAAATGCCATATTTTTCATTTCACCGCCTTCATTCATTTGAATTTTTAAGCCAGAATCTTGAATGTCATGAAAGGTGCAATTAGAAACGGTAACAGATTCAAAATCTCCTCTAGAAGATAATCCAATACGTAAACCTGCCCATTTGCTAGTGAAAACACAGTTAGTTACTACTATATCTTTACATGGAAAATCAGGATGGGATGTTTGTAAGCAAATAGAATCATCACTAGTATCAAAAGAACTATTGCTAACTCTAACATTAGTGCAACCATCAAAATCTAAACCATCACCATTGTTATTGACTCTACTAACAATTTTAATGCCTTCAACTACAATTTCATTACAATACAACCAAGCTGAGGTCCAAGCGGCAGGGTTTATTAGAGCAACTCCTTCAATATAAATATCATTACATCTTAAAAAACGAATCATCATAGGGCGTCCACCTTTCTCTCTAGTAAAGTTTTTGGTATGACCATTTCCGTCTATAGTTCCTTCGCCTTTAATACTAAAAGATTTAGCATCTTTCGCAAAGATTAAACAACGATCCATATGTGGTTCGTTTTTATACATGTTTTTGTGTGTATCTGTTGTATAGTCTGCTATATCTGGACTTCCTAGTAAAACGGCACCATTTTCTAAATATAATGTGACATAATCTTTTAAATAGATCGTTCCTATAACCACTGTTTTACCAGCAGGAATAACAACCTTACCACCACCATTTTCTGTGCAAGCATTTATAGCTGCTTGAACTGCTTTAGTGTCTTTTGTTACGCCATTGGCTTTAGCACCATAATCTAATACATTAAAGTCTGTTGCGAAGACTAAAGTTTGAACTAACATTAGGCAGATTACTATGGTTTTTCTCATTGTTATTTACTTTTATAATTTGAAATGGATTCGCTGTCAACTGTATATCTGTAAACTTTTGGATTGCCTTCTCCACGCGCTTTTGTGATTTCGGTTTTCCAAACATTTTTTAAATCATTTAGTATTGAAGCATATTTTGAATCTTTAGCTAAGTTGTTAAGCTCTTCAGGATCATTTTTTAAATTGTAGAGTTCTTCATAAATAGGAGTTTCACCTTCTAAAGAACCATCTGAAAGCGCTCTATAAATAGCTATATCAGTATCATGCACTTTGTAAAGCATATCATTTAAGTTTAACTCTAATTGTTTTGCTATTGCAATTTTTTTTGACGCTGGGAAGCTTGTGTTTTTGTAATACCTAATATATTTCCATTCTTTATTTTGAACAGCTTCAATTTTAGGATTCCCAAACTGGGTAGCCCATAAGTTTTCCGTGTAAACATACTCTCTAACTTCAGTGCTATTGCCATTAACTAAGCTAGAAATATCTTTTCCTTGAAATTCCTTAGGTGTTTCAATACCCGCTAAAGATAACATTGTAGGAGCCACATCAATACTCTGTACTAATGCATTACTGGTTTTATTACGCTGTTTTTTCTTTGAGTGAGGATTAAAAATAATTAATGGTACGTGAGTGGTTTTTTCATAACATAAAGCTTTACCGCCTAAACCTTGTTCTCCCATAAACAAACCGTGGTCTGAAGTGAAAATAATAACAGTATTTTTATCTAATTTAAGTTGTTTTAGTTTATTTCTAAGATTACCAATCATTCTATCTATACCTGTCATGGTTTGAAGTTGACGTATATAGCGTTCTGTGTAGGTCTCTGGTTTATCTACATAATTATAACCAGTTTGTCGGTCTTCAACTTTTAAAACATCAATAGGAAGTTTTGGAGTTTTAATGTCTTTTTTAGCAATATAATTTAAAGGTAAAGGAATGTCTATATCACGATATAAACTTTTATAAATGTCATCATCTGTGTTGCGCATTTTCATAGAGCTTGTGCCTGCGCTGTGTGGTAGATTAAAGTTAATTGAAAGCATAAAAGGCTTATTAGAAGGTCTGTTGTCTAAAAACTTAATAGCGCCTTTTAATTTTCGTTTATTAGGATCTAGAAAATCATTAACCCCTTCAGTAATAATTTCAACTTGAGTATCTGCTATTGCATCATTAAAAATCTTGTGTACTTCTTTTGGATAGAACCTTATATGACCATGACCAGAGTACCAATAATCAAAACTTTTTTCCATGAGGCCACTATTATATCCACTTTTGCCAATAGGAGCATGGTTTTTACCAATCCACCCTGTATAATAACCAGCGTTTCGCATAACTACTGGATATGATTTTGCCCAAGCCTCATTTGATACGCTAGTGCCTGAATTAAAATTAACTCCATGTTTTCTTTCGTATTGACTTAATAAAATAGAGATTCTACTTGGTGTGCAAATGGCACTTGTAATGTGAGCATTATTAAATAAAATACCATCACTAGCTAATTTGTCTAGATTTGGGGTTTTAACAATATCATTACCAGTACATCCCATCATGCCATAAGACTGATCATCTGTTAAAATAAAGATGAAGTTAGGGCGCTCTTGAGATTGAGTTTTAGTAAAGCTTAAAATAAAGAGTGTAAAAACTAATATGTATAGAAGTTTCGTGTTCATTTACTTTTTCTTCTTTAATGATTTGTTTCTTATGGCTCTGAAATACTGTTCTTCTTTAATAACATTTTCTGGGTGTGGGTCAACCCAACCAGGTTCTATATTTTTAGAATCCCATTGAGCATACGTTTTTTCTAACTGGTTAATTATATTTGGATGTTCATCAGCAATATTATGTTTTTCAAAAGGGTCTGTATTTAAATTAAAAAGTAGAGTTTTGCCTTTATAGGCGCTTTTGTAAAGTTTATAGTCATCAACTCTTACAGCATATTCAAACCCGCCAACTGAACGCCAAAATAGACTTTTATGAGGCTTTTTAGTGGTTTTGTCTTTAAGGTAAGGTAATAAATTAACACCATCTAATTGAGGTTCTTCATTTGAATTACCTCCAGCGGCATCTAAAATAGTTGGAAACAAATCTAAAGAACTTACAGGGTTTTCATATCTCCTATTTTCTTTTAAACCATTTGGCCATGATATAAAAAATGGTACTTTAATTCCACCTTCAAACAGCATACCTTTATGCCCTCTATTAGGACGATTGTCTGCATGTTCTTTTCTGCCTCCGTTATCACTTAAAAATACTATAATGGTATTATCTTTAATATTATTAGCAACTAAAGTTGAATCAATTCTGTTTACACCTTCATCTACTGCGTTTACCATGGCAGCATAGACGCTTCTTCTACCGTATTCAATATGTTTTGTGCGTTCTAAATATTTTTCTGTGGCATGATCTGGAGCGTGAGGCGCATTATATGCTAAATAAATAAAAAAGGGTTTGTCATCATTTTTATTTATAAAACGAATCGCTTCATCAGTAAAATCATCTGTTAAATAGCTTAATTCGTTTTGAGGCACCGGTTTTCCATTTCTTAAAATTGTTTTTAATGGAGTTTGTGGATATCCCCAAAAGTTCATGTTTCCACCAGCAAATCCAAACCAGTGATCAAAACCTTGGGCATTTGGGTGTAATTCAGGATGATCCCCTACATGCCATTTACCTATAGCAGCAGTTCTATAGCCTTGTTCTTTTAAAGCTTCAGAAATCATTTTTTCTGAAAGAGGTGTGCCAATAGAAGCATCATTTTCTTCCAAGTAAGGTAAATTGCAATCATGACCAAAACGAGCTTGATATCTACCAGTTAATAAACCTGCCCTAGAAGGACTGCAATAAGGATGTGATACATAACCGTTAGAAAAAATAACGCCTTCTTTAGCAATGCGGTCTAAGTTTGAAGTTGGTATGTCTGTTGCGCCATTAAATCCTACATCTGCCCATCCTTGATCGTCTGTTAATACAATTATTACATTGGGTTTTGCTGTCGTTTCTTCTTTATAATTATACTTTTCAGGATTATTACTGCAACCAAATACCAAAAGCATAATTGCCAGCAGATATATTTTTTGTAATCTATGTGTCATACTATTTGAGTTGTTTAATTCAACTACAATGATTACAAATTTAAGGGCTAAATAAACATTACAAAGTTAATTTTAAGCAGAACTACATCACAAATGGTTTTGTAAAGTCTAGGCTATTTTAAAAATTGATTATGTATTGAGCTGCTCTTTTCTAAATTTTCCAGGTGTTTTTCCTGTAGTTTTTTTAAATAATCTTGAAAAATAAGAGATATTATGAAATCCTGTTTTTCCTGCTATTTCTTGTAGTGAATTGTTGGTTGTAAGTAATAGTAATTGAGCTCTTTCAATTCGTTTTGTTTGAATGTATTTTAAAGGCCTCATACCAAAACTTTGATTAAAAATTCTAGAAAAATGATCTGGACTAAAATGACAGTAATTTGCTAGATTTTGAACAGATAACTCCTCATGTAAATGTTCAGCTATATAAATAAGAACCTTTTCTAGTTTCGTTTTAGTGCTATTTTTTTCTTTGTTATAAGAGCTGTTATCTATAAATCTAGACAGTAAAATAGATAAAATACCTTGTGTTTCAAGATATTTACCTTGATCATTGGTTTTGTTTTGTTTGTTGAGGTTATATAATAGTGGTTTATTAACATGTCCTTTTGGATCACTATTAGTAACCGCCATGTCAGGGTTAATATCTAAAAGCCTCTTAAAAAGTTGAGCATCAGTAAGTGATGCTTTAACCTGATATTTAAAGCTTTGTAAGTTGTATATTGAGAGTCCTTCGGTAGTTTGTTCAAAAAAACCAGTGTAATACTGCTCATGATATTTGTCGCATTTGTATCTATTATAAGTATAGCTTGGTATAAGATACATATACCCAGGGCGTAAATTGAATTCTTGAGAAGAGTGGTAGGCTATAGCTTCACCTGTGGTTACATAAAACAAACGAGTGAAAGGGCTAATCACGTTGTTGTAGTTCCATTTTTTATCTAATTTAGCATAACCAATATGTAACAAATCAAGTTTTACTGGGGTCCCTTCTTTAAACATTTAATAACTGCTTTTGATAGTATTTAATCATTTATTAAACACAAATATAATAATGAAATAAATAAAAATATCGGAAATGTACAATTTATAGACTGATTTGAGTATTAACATTTTTATACTTAGAATTTATATTTGCACAAATCATTTGATTATTTGTTTCTTAATTTGAGCTATTTGTTTCTCTATAAAGATTTTTAAATAGTTTATTTTGAATTCAATGAATGGTTCGTTCTATAAAAAGCTATGATGTATGTGGAATAATTTAAAATATATCCTTCTATTATTTATTGGTGTTTTTGCACTTTCATGTGGTCCTGATTTACCGGAAACTGTTGCAGTGGAGTATGATAAACTTCCAAAGCAATTAGATTTTAATCAGCATGTAAAACCAATATTATCGGATAAATGTTATTTGTGTCATGGTCCTGATAAGGGAAATATTAAAGGAGGATTGCAATTACATTCTGCAGAATTTGCATATGCAGAACTACCTGAAAGTCCTGGAAAAGTAGCTATAAAACCTAAGAGTTTAGAAAAAAGTGAATTTTTTCATAGAATTATGACTGAGGACCCTAAGTTCATAATGCCAGAACCAAGTTCTCATTTAACCTTATCAGATTATGAAAAAGCGGTTTTAATTAAGTGGATAGAAGATGGCGCAGAATATAAAGATCATTGGGCATTTATTAAGCCGGAGAATCACGAGATTCCAAAAGTGAAAAATAAAGACTTAGTAGCGAATCCTATAGATAATTTCGTTTTAGAAGAATTAGAGTATGCTAATTTGAAGTTTTCATCCAAAGCAGATAAAGAAACGTTACTACGCAGAGCTTCTTTAGATTTAACAGGTCTACCTCCAACAATTCAAGAAATTAAAGATTTTTTAAATGACGACTCCTCTAATGCTTTTGAAAAACAGATAGATCGTTTATTAGCTTCAGAAAAATATGGGGAACAGAGAACTTTAGATTGGATGGACTTAGCAAGATATGCTGATACTCATGGGTATAGTGTAGATTGGTTTAGAGATGTATCGCCTTGGAGAGATTGGGTCATTAAATCATTCAATGAAAATATGCCATATGACGAGTTTATACTTTGGCAAATGGCAGGTGATATGCTACCTAACTCTACTAAAGAGCAAAAATTGGCTACCACTTTTAATAGGTTACATCCTCAAAATTTAGAAGGAGGAATTATTGATGAAGAATTTCGCTCTGAATATGTGTCCGATAGAACAGCAGTAATGGGGCAGGGTTTTTTAGGCTTAACCTTAGAATGTGCCAAATGTCATGATCATAAGTACGATCCTATTTCTCAAAAAAATTATTACGAAATGTATAGTTTCTTCAATAATGTAGATGAAACAGGATTAATTCCATGGGATAAAGCAATGGCAGTACCTGCAATGATGTTGCCTACTGAAGAAGAAGAGAAAGTTTTAGCGTATTTAGAAACACTTGTTGATGATACAGAAAAAGAACTTGAAACAACGGCAAAGACTGAAAGTGTAAAAGCAGAAAAATGGATCGCTGCACAGGGTTACAAATCAATTTCGGTAAACAAGAAACCAAAAGGTCTGGTAGCTGCACTTAATTTTGATAATGGAAACCTTACTAATCTAGCAGGAAGAAATGGCAAGAATAAAATAAGAATGCGTCAACAATTCGCAGATTATGAAAAACCAATCTATAAAAAAGGAGCAATAGGAAAAGGGCTTTATATGGATGGTGATACATGGTTAGATCTTGATAAAATTGGTCTCTATCAAAGAAATCAACCTTTTTCAATAGGTATTCAAGTTTATGTGCCTAAAGATTTAGAAACTGGGGTTATTTTTCATAAAATGAATAGTCCAGAATTACATAGTTTTAGAGGGTATCATTTAAAAATAAAAGAGAATAAGATTGAGGCATTGTTAGCACATGTATATCCAGACAATGCTATTGTAATAGAGTCTTTAAAAGAAATACCAAAAGAAAAGTGGGTACAACTCACAATGACTTATGATGGTTCTAGTAAAGCAAGCGGTGTAAGTATTTATATGAACGGCGAAAAACTGGAAACAGAAACAATTTTTGATAATCTTTATAAAGACATCATCTTTCATGATTTACAAATGTATGGTCCTGAGAGTCCTAAATTAGAACCAGGCTTACGTATTGGAGCTGTGTGGAGAGGAAAAGGTATTCGTGGGGCAACAGTAGATAATTTATTGGTTTTCAATAAAAAATTAAGTGATGTTGAAGTTTTACAAATATCTAATGCTAAAGCTATAGAAAACATTAAGAAAAAATCTCATACAGATTTAACAAATATTGAAAAAGAAAAATTAATAGAGTACTATTTATCAGCTAATTCTAAAAATGTGAATAAAGCACTTAAAAAGCTAGAGAAAGACAGGTTAGCTTTGGTTGATAGTATGGATATTGTTCAGCAGATCATGGTGATGAAAGAACGAAAAACCCCGAGACAAGCTTATGTTTTAGATAGGGGGCAATATGATTCACCAACAGATTCTGTATTTCCAAATACACCAGAAGAAATATTTGCATTCCCAGAGGGTTACGAAAAAAATAGAATAGGTTTATCAAAATGGATTACAAATCCAGATAATCCTTTAACAGCAAGAGTTACTGTGAATCGTTATTGGCAAAATTTATTTGGGAGAGGTATTGTGAAGACTGCTGAAGATTTTGGAAACCAAGGCGAGTTACCAACACATCCAAAGTTATTAGATTGGTTAGCTATAAAGTTTGTAGAATCTGATTGGGATGTTAAAGCGCTGCATAAGTTAATCATGATGTCAAACACTTATCAGCAAAGTAGTTTAGCAACCAAAGAATTAATGGAAATAGATGGCGAAAATAAACTGTTGGCCAGAGGCCCTTCAAAACGTTTATCTGGAGAAATGTTAAGAGATAATGCGTTGTTTGCTTCCGGCTTATTAAAAGAAACTATTGGAGGTAAAAGTGTAAGTCCTTATCAACCACCAGGATTATGGCGTGTTAATGGAGATACCTATAAACAAGGTACTGGTGAAGAGCTCTATAGAAGAAGTATGTATACCGTATGGAAACGTACAGTACCGCACCCTACAATAGCAACGTTTGATGCGCCTACAAGAGATTTGTGTACTACCAGAAGGCAAGAAACCAATACACCTTTACAAGCTTTAGTACTTTTAAATGATCCAACATTTGTTGAAGCGGCAAGAGTGTTAGGTAAAAAAATGATAACTTATGATAGTATAGACGAAGGTATTTCAAAAACTTATATGAAGTTAACAGGAAGGTCTATAAAGCCTAAAGAATTGGAAGTGCTTACTAAATTACAAAAAACAGAATTTGAGAAGTTCAAAAATAATAAAGCAAAAGCACAAGGCTGGATTAGTATTGGGGAACATAAAGTAGACCCAAAGGATGACATAGCCTTAGTAGCTGCAAATGCCGTGGTAGCATCTACAATTATTAATTCTGATGCTTTTATAACTAAACGATAAAAAGAGTTCATTATGTGTGATCATCATGATAGATTAAAATCAAATAATAAAGATCTGCAAAGTGTTGAAAAACAATTAGACAGAAGGCATTTCTTAAAAAAGACCTCTTTGGGAATTGGAGCTTTAGCTCTGGGTAGCCTACTTAATACAGAAAAGACTTGGGCGTCTATTGGTAATTCAGATAATGCATCTGTTAATGCTTTCACAAGAAATAAGTTAGGGTTGCCGCATCATTTGCCAAAGGCAAAGCGTATTATCTACTTATTCCAAAGTGGTGGTCCATCTCAATTAGATTTATTTGATTACAAACCTAAGTTAGTAGATATGTTTGGTAAAGATTTACCAGAATCTGTTATGCAAGGTCAGCGACTTACAGGAATGAGTGGTAGTCAAAGCACATTACCAGTAGCGCCATCTATATTTAATTTTAAGCAATATGGAGAGTCTAGAGCTTGGGTGAGTGAATTGATGCCTTACACAGCTGAAGTAGTAGATGATTTATGCTTTATGAAGGGTATGCAAACAGATCAAATTAATCATACACCAGCTATAACATTTTTTCAGACAGGACATCAACTTCCTGGTAGACCATCAATAGGGTCATGGCTGAGTTATGGTTTAGGATCTGATAATGAAAACTTACCAACCTTTATTACTTTGGTTTCAAAAAATGGAAAAGGTCAACCGCTAAAAGCAAGTTTATGGGGTAATGGATTTTTACCAACAGAACATCAGGGTGTTCAATTCCGTTCAGGAAAAGATCCTGTATTATACTTAAATAATCCAGATAATTATGATGGGGCAGATCGAAAAAGAATGTTAGAATATTTGGGGGATTTAAATTCTATTCAACATGATGCTTATGGAGATCCAGAAATTCAGGCTAGAATGTCTCAGTATGAAATGGCATTTAGAATGCAAACGTCTATTCCTGAAGTTACAGATACTTCTGATGAGCCTGAGCATATTTTTAATTTATACGGAAAAGATAGTAGAGACCCTGGAACATATGCAGCAAACTGTTTAATGGCAAGAAAACTACTAGAAAAAGGAGTTAAGTTTGTGCAGTTATACCACCAAGGTTGGGATCAACATATTGGTTGTCCTAATGGGGTGAAATTTAAAGCAAAACAGACAGATCAAGCTACAGCAGCTTTAATAAAAGATTTAAAGCAACGTGGTATGTTAGATGATACCCTTGTAGTTTGGGGAGGAGAGTTTGGTAGAACCGTATATTCTCAAGGGCAATTAACTAAAACAAATTACGGAAGAGATCATCATCCAAAAGCATTTACAATGTGGATGGCAGGGGCAGGAGTGAAGCCAGGATTTACTTATGGAGAAACTGATGATTTTAGTTATAATGTAGTAAAAGATCCTTTGCATGTACATGATTTTCACGCGACTTTATTACATTTATTTGGAATTGATCACGAAAGATTAACCTTTAAACATCAAGGTAGGCGTTTCAGGCTTACAGATGTACATGGTCATGTCGCAAAAGATATCCTAACTTAAAACATAAAACATTGTCTACAAGAAGAAACTTTATAAAGAAAACAGGATTGGCAAGTGCAGCAATAGCTGCATCTTCATCAGCTTTTGGAGCTACAATCATAACAAAAAAAGAAAGTTCTAGTCATTTACTTAATGAAACCAATACTATTCTGGGACATGGAGATTACAAGTATAAGCTCACAAAAAATTGGGCACAAATAAGTTCTACTAAAATTCCATTGCTTAATTGTCATGAAATGCAAATGGATAAGAAAGGTAGATTGATTATGATTGGTGATCATCCGCAAAATAATGTCTTGATTTTTGATAAATCAGGGAAATTACTTGATTATTGGGGAACGGCATATCCAGGGGGGCATGGTTTAACAATTTCTGATGAAGGTGATGAAGAATTTTTGTTTTTAGCAGATTCAGGGTGGTATTTGAATAAAGTAGGGAAGTGGACAAAACATAATGGAAGAATCACTAAAACCAGATTAGATGGTAGAGTCGTTTTTGATATAGGGCATCCTGTAACCATAGGTGTCTATAAACCAGATGAGGCTTTTTGTCCAACAGAAACAGCTATAGGTCCTAATGGAGATATATACGTAGCTGATGGTTATGGGCAAAGTAGAATTCTTCAATACGATTCTAATGGAAGATATATTCGTCATTGGGGAGGGCTCGATAACCCAGATCCAAATTATAAATTAGTGAGCGCTCATGGTGTGGCTATAGATTACAGGGAGAAAGGTAATCCAATGGTTGTTTGTACGTCAAGATCAGAAGAATGTTTTAAATATTTTACTTTAGATGGTAAGTATGTCAAAACCGTTAAAATGCCTAATATGCAGGTGTGTAGAGCAGTTTTTGATGATAGCAATTTATATGCTGGAGTATGTTGGTCACAACCAAAAGATGGAAAAACCAATTGGAAAGATCACACAGGTTTTGTTACTATAATGGAAGGGGATAAAGTGGTTTCTAATCCTGGTGGTACAGCGCCAATTTATAAAGATGGAGCGCTTCAAAAGTCTTATCAAATAGATGAGAAACCTATCTTACATGGTCATGATGTGTGTATTGATGAAGATAAGAATATTTACGTTTGCCAGTGGAATGCTAACCATTCTGCTCCTTACAAACTAACACGTATATAAAGAATTTACCAATTATTTTATGAGTGATACATCAGACTTTGTCTTGTTTTTAGGAAGGTTTCATCCTTTAGTGGTACACCTTCCTATCGGATTTTTATTTTTTGCATTTTTATTAGAAGTACTTGGTAGAAAGAAAAAGTATGAAGCGTTAACTAATGCCGTGCCGTTAGCATTATTAAGTGGGTTTGCATCTGCTTTTATTGCTTGTGTTTTAGGTTATATGCTTTCTATGAGTGGTGATTATGACGAAGGTATGTTAGATATTCATTTTTGGTTTGGAGTAGCAACCACTATTATTGTTTTAATAGCTTGGTTAATTAGAATTGGAAAAATTAAGCTTAAAAAGAAGCTGAAAATAAAAGCGAATATTTCAGCAATTACACTCATAGTAATTTTATTAAGTATCACAGGTCATTATGGTGGAAATTTAACTCATGGTAGTGATTACTTAACTAAGTATTTGCCTTTCAATAAAAAGGAGGAAAAAGTATTGATCCCTATTGAAAAACTTGAAGATGCGGTAGTTTTTGATTACCTGGTGGCGCCTGTTTTAGATGCAAAATGTACTAGTTGTCATAATGAGAGTAAGAAAAAAGGAGGTTTAGCTTTAATTGATTCACTTTCAATAATGAAAGGAGGAAAAGGTGGAGCTGCTTTAATAGCAGGAAATGCTGCTAAATCAGAAATGATTAAAAGAGTTTTACTAGATCCTCATCATGATGATTTTATGCCGCCAGAAGGTAAAACACCATTAACAGAAGAAGAAATTGATGTTTTAAAATATTGGATAAATGGTGCTTCTGCTGATTTTTCAAGTAAAGTAGGAGATGTAGAAACTCCTGAGAATATTTCTAAAATAGCATCAGAGATGCTTGGTTTAGGGCATTCAGCAGGTAAAGGAAAAATTCCGAATTTAACTGAGGTTGATGATAGTATATTAAAAGAATTGATGACCGAAGGATTTAGGGTTTCTGAATTAGTGTTCGATTCTAATATATACTCAATAGAATTGCCTGCGAAAACTATAACAGCTGAAAATAGTTCAGAATTAAATAAAAAACTTGAGCTTTTATCAAAAATAAAAGACAATGTGTTTTGGTTGTATTTAGAAGATAATCAGTTAACAGATGCGCATCTTAATGGTGTCACCCAGTTTAAAAACTTAAAGAAACTTAAGCTAAACAAAAACTCAATTTCAGATGCAGGAGTGTCTCAAATTTCAAGTTTAGAATTAGAGAGCTTAAATTTATATGGAACTAATGTTACTAAAGAAAGTTTAAAAACATTTCTAAAAATCCCTACTCTTAAAAAGGTTTACATCTGGGGAACCTCTATCTCTAAAAAAGACATTGATAGTCTTAATTTAGAGAATGAGTCGCCAGAATTTATTTTGGGTATATAATATTTATAGAGGTTCTTGTTCGGTAAGTCTAAATTTATCAATGGCATGAAATGATGATCTAGCAGCAATTTCAACAGTATATTCTTTGGCTTCATCAAATCTTACATAAATAGAATGAAAGTTGTTGTCAAATGTTCCGCTTGTCCAAGTCCATGCACCTCCCGTATTCATATAGATTTTGAAAAAACCGTTGCCATTTTCTCCAGCTGGGTTTGGTGATTTTCCAGATCC
Source organism: uncultured Flavobacteriaceae bacterium (assembly GCA_947487895.1). GTDB lineage: Bacteria > Bacteroidota > Bacteroidia > Flavobacteriales > Flavobacteriaceae > Seonamhaeicola. The sequence goes on along the minus strand of CANKYF010000018.1, from coordinate 11,625 downwards.
TTTAGGGTAAACTGTACTGGTTCCCTTTTGTGCGTAAAAGTCTTCAGCATCAGGGAATCTTAACCAGCTATCATTATGCTCTGTATTTGGGTTAGTTGGAGCAACTTTAGCAATATATGAACGCCACTCAAACTGGTATGTTCCTGTTTTTTGAATGTTGATTTTATAAGTTAATCTACCTGCATTTCCAATGTTAGCTTCGCCTTTCCAAAATTGATCAGGTCCCTCCCAGACAATGTAGCTATCACCAGAAAAATCTTCTATAGTAGTTCTTTCTTTCCAATCAGCAGAAAGAGTAGCTGTTTCTGTTTCAATCTCAATAATTTCGGGAACAAACGCTACTACTTCTTCACATTCACATGTATCTGTATTAAGATTGAATCCAGCATCACATGTTTTAGTGCAATTACACTCACAATCATCTTGATTTAATGTGAAACCTGTTTCGCATGTTTTATTACAAGGTTCAGGTTCGCATTCGCAAGAAGAAGAATTTAATGTAAAACCTGTTGAACATATTTTGGTGCAAGTAGCTTCTTCTTTAGGGTCAGAATCACTTCCTGAACATGAAAACATTAAGGTCAATATAAATAAAAAGGTAACAAATAATTGTTTGAAATATTTCATGTGTATACTGTTGTGTGTTTAGTTATGTTATGTGCGTTTTTTTCTCACAAGCTAAATTGGTAATAGTTATTAATAATTACAAAGACAAATGATTTAATAGCTGAAACAAATGTCTTTGAGTAAGTGAATTTTAATAGTTATTTTGTTTTTGAACTACGTTACTAAACTTTTGAGTTTTTCAAAAAACTCAAAATTGAGCTAGTGTTTTCATTGTATATTAAGAGTATTTTTAACTCATAGTTCTTTCTTTTTTGAGCATTCTGATGATAAAATGATTTTGATTTATTACTACTCAGTTTATTCGATGGTATTTTTTGAAGTATAGTTTTTGTCAAGTTTATAATAAGCTGTTTTAAGGTATCTATGTTTAGATTTGTGACAAACGTCAATTAAACAAAAGTCAACTAATTATTTAAGTAAACAAAATGAAAAAAACAGTAAAGTCATTAACCTTTTTATTAGGGATGTTAATCATGGCAGGATGTAATCAAAGTACTTCTGGTGATAAAAATGGACAGAAAAAAGAAACGCAAGAGGTAGAGGCCACCGATGCACAAATAGATAAATTAGGAATCACTAGCATAGATCATTTAAGTGCTGCTTCTAAGCGTGCCTTAAAATGGCCTACAGATTTAGGCAATGACTGGTTTATTGAGTTTGAAAATTTACAACCGTTAAAAGGTGATTTGGCGTATGAGGAAGGTGTTGTGAGAAGAGATCCTAGTGCAATGATAAAACATGATGGTAAATATTATGTATGGTACTCTAGAAGTACTGGTTTAACTCAAGGTTTTGCTGGAGATATAGAGAACGAAAAAGTATTCCCTTGGGATAGATGTGATATTTGGTATGCTACTTCAGAAGATGGTTGGACATGGAAAGAAGAAGGTCCTGCGGTTGAGCGAGGCCCAAAAGGTTCTTATGATGATCGTTCAGTTTTTACTGTTGAAATCATGGAGCATGAAGGTAAATACTATTTATCATATCAAACGGTAAAATCACCTTACACAGTAAGAGTTAAAAATCAAGTTGGTTTAGCATGGGCTGATTCTCCTGATGGTCCTTGGACTAAGAGTGAAGAGCCAATTTTAAGTCCTGCAGATAACGGTATTTGGAAAGGTACGAAGCAAAACAGATTCATGGTTGAAAAGAAAGGTGATTTTGATAGTCATAAAGTACACGACCCATGTATTCTTCCTTACAATGGTAAATTTTACTTATACTACAAAGGAGAGCAAATGGGGGAAGAAATTACATTTGGTGGACGTCAAATTCGTCATGGTGTTGCAATTGCAGACAACCCATTAGGTCCTTATGTTAAATCTCCTTATAACCCAATTAGTAATAGTGGACACGAAATTTGTGTGTGGCCATACAACGGAGGTGTTGCTTCTTTAATTACTACAGATGGTCCTGAAAAGAATACAATTCAGTGGTCACCAGATGGTATTAACTTTGAGATCAAGTCTGTTTTAAAAGGTGTTAATGCACATGCTATAGGGTTAAACAGAACTGCTGATACTGAGAAAGATCCAACTGAGATTTTACGTTGGGGATTAACACATGTATACAATAGCTGGCATTATCAAAGTATTATGCGTTTCTCTTCTAAAAGAAAAACGGTACATGCAGCTCCAGGTGAAGATTCAAGCACAGACGATGATGAATAAATCATTCTTCTAAAATTATATATAGACGGAAAGAGTTACTCTTTCCGTCTTTTTTTTCTATTTATTAAATAATTATATTTTTGTTCAACTACAGAGGTTATTATGAGCAAAGAATCTAACGAGGTTAAGTCTAGCTACAATGTTCCAAACTTAGAGCGCGGATTACAAATTATAGAGCTATTGGCTAATCATCCTAAAGGTCTAACGTTTTCAGAGATAATAGAAGCGCTTGATATATCTAAAACAAGTGTATTTCGTATCGTGAATACATTAGTATTTAAAAATTATCTTCAAAAAAACGAAACCACAAAAAAAATAACACTTTCTAGAAAGATGCTTACTTTGGGAATCTCATCTATGAATGAGCAAAGTATTGTTGAGCTATCAATAGATGTAATGCGTGCGCTTAGAGATGAATTAAGAGAATCTGTAATGCTTGGTGTTATTTTAGGGTCTAAAAAAGGAACCATATTAGAACAAGTGTCTTCGTCTTATCCAGTGAAATTATCAGTAGAACGTGGTACGCAGTTTAGTTTGCATAGTTCAGTAGGAGGGAAATCAATCTTAGCTTTCTTACCAGATGAAGAGACAGATAGTATTATAAAGCAATTGGTGTTAACTAAGTATACAAAAAATACCATAACATCAAAGTTGGTGTTAAGAGACCAGTTAAAAGAGGTACATGAAAAGGGATTTGCTATAGATAATGGAGAAGATATTCAAGGTATTCACTGTATAGGAGCGCCAATATTTAATGAATATGGCTATCCTGTAGCTTCGCTCTGGATAACGGCACCACATGGAAGATTGCCTCATGAAGAATTTGATGAGAAGGGTAAAATAATATCTAAATATGCGCTTGAAATTTCTTCTAAATTAGGGTATGTAGCACCTTAAAATAAGGGGTTTTAAAGTTTATTTAAATACTTTGGGTAAAATAACTTTTTTTTAACCTCTACTTATGTTAAATTTCGAATGTAAGCTTTAACTTATTAACGCTATTTTTAGGTGATTTATAGATATTTGTAAAAATATTTTATTGTATATTTGTTTCAAATATTGAACCTGTTTCCTATATGAAACTTAATTAAGGCCTTTTTTGCATGGAATTAAGGTTTTTTTTATTGAAATAAAGAGTGTTTATAAAAACACTATTCTAATAATAGAATATTGGCGTAAATTTGTTTGGTGTAATTACACTTTAAATTATAAATAACAGTTTAAATTAAACAAAAAATGATAGCAACACAATACGAAGGAAATAAGACGTTTTCGGTTGTAGAAAAGGAAGTAGAAGCTCCTGGTAACGGAGAAGTAAGAATCAAAGTAGCTTACTCAGGGGTTTGTGGTACAGATGTACATATTTATCATGGTATGATGGATAAGCGAGTAGCAATGCCTCAAACTATTGGACATGAAATGTCTGGTGTGATAGATGCCGTTGGTGAAGGTGTTGAAGGCTTTGCAGAAGGAGACAAAGTAGTTGTGCGTCCATTAGATGATAGAAAAGCAAAACCATCAGACAAAGGGTTTAATCACATTTGTGAAGAACTTAACTTTATTGGTATTGATAGTGCAGGTTCTATGCAACAATATTGGAATGTGCCAGCTTTTACTCTTCACAAGTTAAAAGAAAATACAGATTTAAAATTAGCAGCTTTAATAGAGCCATTATCTGTAGCTACGCATGATGTACGCTTAAGTGGCTTACAAGCAGGTGAAACTGCAGTAGTTCTTGGAGGAGGACCAATTGGTCTTTTAGTGGCTATGGTAGCTAAAGAAGTAGGGGCGCAAGTAATTATTTCTGAAGTAAATCCAGTAAGAATTGAAAAAGCTAAATCTATGGGGCTTGAAGCAGTAAGTCCTATTGATACAGATTTAGTAGAATATGTGCGTTCTAAAACAGATGGTAGACTGGCAGATGTTGTTTTTGAAGTTGCAGGTGTACAACCAGCTTTAGATGTTATGACAGAAGTTGCAGGGATTAGAGGAAGAATTGTTGTAGTAGCAATACATGGTGAACCAAAACCAGTAAACTTATTTAAATTTTTCTGGAAAGAATTAAAATTAATTGGAGCACGTGTTTACGAAAAAGAAGATTATGAAAAGTCTATAGCATTAATTACTGCTAATGAATTACCATTTGAAGATATGATAACAGACGTACAACCTTTATCAAATATTCAAAAAGTATTTGAAAATATAGATAATAATCCTGACGGTATGAAAGTCTTAATGGATTGTCAACTTTAATAAATTATTTAGTCGTTGGTCACTAGTATTTAGTCAAAGTTTCATGAAAAAATTAAGGTCTAAATTACTAAAGACTAATAGCTAACAATTAAAAACTATAAAAAAATGAGTATTTTAAATAAATTTAGTTTAGAAGGAAAAACAGCTTTAGTTACAGGTTGTAAGCGTGGAATTGGAAAAGCTATGGCAGTAGGTTTAGCTGAGGCAGGAGCTAATATTATAGGGGTGTCTGCTTCTTTAGAATTAGAAGGAAGTGATGTTTCAAAAGCAGTAGAAGCAAAAGGAAAAACATTTAGTGCTTACCAATGTGATTTTTCAGATAGAAAATCTTTGTATGCTTTTATTGAAGCTGTAAAAGGAGATCATCCTCAAATAGACATTTTGGTAAACAATGCAGGGACAATTTTAAGAACACCAGCTGCAGAACATCCAGATGAAATGTGGGATAAAGTGATTGAAGTAAACCAAAATGCGCAATTTATCTTAACAAGAGAAATAGGAAAAGAAATGGTAGCTAGAGAAAGTGGAAAAATCATTTTCACAGCATCATTATTAACATTCCAAGGTGGAATTACAGTTCCAGGATATGCAGCAAGTAAAGGGGCTATTGGTCAGTTAACTATGGCATTTGCTAATGAGTGGGCAGGAAAAGGAGTAAATGTTAATGCTATAGCACCGGGTTATATTTCAACAGATAATACGGAAGCTTTAAGAAATGATCCAGTAAGATCAGAATCTATTTTATCTAGAATTCCAGCAGGACGTTGGGGTAATCCAGAAGATTTTGCAGGACCTACGGTGTTTTTAGCATCAGATGCTGCATCTTACATGAGCGGTTCTATCGTTCTTGTTGACGGTGGATGGATGGGAAGATAGTTTCCTAAACGTTTAATGAAAACCAAAACAATAAATAAACTATTACTACTGGTTTTAATGACCACTTGTTGTGGTCATTTTAACCTGGTAGCGCAACGACAGCCAAATATTCTCTTCATCTTATCAGATGATGCCGGATATGCAGATTTTGGTTTTCAAGGGAGTAAAGATTTTAAAACACCTCATTTAGATGCTTTAGCAAAAAGCGGTGTTAAGTTTACTCAAGCATATGTAACGGCTGCTGTATGCGGACCATCTAGAGCAGGTATTTTAACAGGAAAGTATCAGCAAAGATTTGGTTTTGAAGAAAATAATGTGCCAGGATACATGAGTAATTCGGCTCTAAGTGGTGATGATATGGGGTTACCTCTAAATCAAACTACTATTGCAGATTACTTAAAACGAAAAGGATATAGAACAGCAATTTTTGGTAAATGGCATTTAGGCAATGCAGATCGTTACCACCCCACAAAACGTGGTTTTGATGAGTTCTATGGTTTTAGAGGTGGTGCTAGGAGTTATTATGAGCTTTCTAAGGACGAAAAGCTTAAAAAACCAGAAGATAGATTAGAAAAAGGTTTTGCTAGTTACAAAGAATCTGAAGTTTATCTTACAGATGGTATAGCAAATGAAACGGTAGCTTTTATAGAACGAAATAAAGAACGTCCGTTTTTTGCCTATGTATCTTTTAACGCTGTTCATACGCCAATGGAAGCAAGAGAAGAAGATCTAAATAATGTGTCTTCTAATCTTAAAGGAAAAAGAAAAACCTTGGCGGCAATGACCACAGCTTTAGATAGGGCTTGTGGTCGTATTATTGATAAAATAAAAGAATTAGGTTTAATTGACAATACCTTAATTGTTTTTGCAAATGATAATGGTGGGCCTTCTGATACTAATGAATCTTGTAATGATCCATTAAGTGGAACAAAAGCAAATCATTTAGAAGGAGGTATAAGAATTCCTTTTTTAATGTCTTGGTCAGGTAAGCTTAAACCAAATTCAGAATATAAAGAAGTGGTTTCAACATTAGATTTGTTACCAACATTTGTTTCAGTAGCAGGAGAAGATGTTTCTAAAATAAAAGATTTAGACGGGGTGAACATAATGCCTTATTTAACTAAAAAGAATAAAGGTAAACCTCATGAAACATTATATTGGAAAAAGGAATCTAGGGCAGCTGTAAGGCATAATGAATGGAAACTTATTAGATTTCCAGATAGACCTGCTGAACTTTATAATATTGAAGAAGATATTTCTGAAGTAAATAATTTGGCTTCAGAAAAACCAAAACTCGTTAAAGGGTTATATAAAAAGTTATTCAAATGGGAGCTAACCTTAGAAAGGCCTTTATGGCAACTTAAACGTTCATACGAAGGTAAAGCTGCATTAAGAATGGATAACTACAGAAAACAAAAAATCAAAAAATAATTAACTAAAATTATGGGTCAAGTAAAAGAATACCAGTTATTTATTAATGGTGAGTGGAAAACATCAACATCTGGAGAGACAATTGATATTATTAGTCCGTCTACAGAAGAAGTAGTAGCAAAAGTTCAAAATGGTACAGCTGAAGAAGCTATTGAAGCTTTAAAAGCTGCCCAGGCTGCACAAAAAGAATGGAAAAAAGTACCAGCTAGAGAACGAGGTGAGTTATTATACAAATTGGCAGATGAAATTGATGCTAATAATGAGCGTTTAGCGGTATTATTAACTAAAGAACAAGGGAAACTTTTAAAAGTTGCTCGTTTTGAGGTCGCAGTAACAGCGTCTTTTATTAGATATGCTGCAGAAGGCGCTCGTAGAATTGAAGGAGATATTATACCTTCAGATAATCCGAACGAGCAAATCTGGATTCAAAAAATCCCTAAAGGAGTAGTAGTAGCTATTACAGCATGGAATTTCCCATTAGCATTAGCTGGTCGTAAATTAGGTCCAGCATTAGTAGCAGGAAATTCAATTGTAATTAAACCTACTTCTGAAACGCCTATTGCTACATTAGAATTAGGAGATTTAGCTAATAAAGTAGGAATACCTAAAGGTGTTATCAATATTTTAACAGGACCAGGTAGAGCAATGGGTAACGCTTTAGTGGAAAGCCCAATGACAAATATGATTACAATGACTGGTTCTACTCCTGTAGGGCAAAGTATTGCTCGTGCAGCGGCAAATAATTTAACGCATGTACAGTTAGAGTTAGGAGGTAAAGCTCCTTTTATAGCTTTTGCTGATGCAGATATTGATGCAGCAGTAGATGCAGCATTACATTCGCGTTTTGATAATTGCGGACAAGTTTGTACATGTAATGAGCGTATGTATGTTCACGAAGATATCTATGACGTATTCATGGAAAAATTCTTGGCTAAAGTTGCAGAAATTAAAGTTGGAGACCCTATGTTAGAGGAAACAGATATGGGGCCAAAAGTAAATGCCAATGAGTTAAAGCATATGGAGCATTTAGTAGAAGTTTCTGTTAAGGAAGGTGCTACTATTGCAGCAGGAGGTAAACGTCCAGAAGGTGCTGAATTCGAAAAAGGATATTGGTTTGAACCAACTGTTTTAACAGGTGTTACGCAAGATATGACTATTGTTCATGAAGAGTCTTTCGGACCAATATTACCAGTATTAAAATTCAAAACTTTCGAGGAAGTTATTGGATATGCTAATGACTGCGAATATGGTTTAGCAGCAATGGTATTTACAAACGATATGAGCACTATCATGAAGTGTAACGATGAGTTAGAATATGGTGAGATTTACGTTAATAGAGGTCATGGTGAACAACACCAAGGGTTCCATAACGGATACAAATTATCAGGTTCTGGTGGTGAAGATGGAAAATACGGATTTGAGCAGTATTTAGAAAAGAAAACGTTTTACGTAAGACATAAAGCTTAATATGAGTACAAAAATTTCAAAAGTAAAGGCACGTTTATTTGAGGTGCCTTTACCTGAGGTAATGTCTGATGCTAAGCACGGAGACCATTATCATTTTGAGTTAGTCACTGTAACTATTACCCTCGAAGATGGAACCGAGGGTACTGGTTACACATATACAGGAGGAAAAGGAGGTCGTGCCATTAAAGCAATGGTAGATTACGATTTTCAGGTTCTAGAAGGTAAAGATGGAACAGATATAGAAGGCATTTATGATTTCCTTGAATGGCATATTCACTATGTGGGTAGAGGAGGCATCGCTTCTTTTGCTATTTCGGCTGTAGATATCGCTTTATGGGATATCCGTTGTAAAAAAGCAGGTCAACCACTTTGGAAAATGGCTGGAGGCGTAGATAATACTTGTAAAGCTTACTGTGGAGGCATAGATTTAATGTACCCTATTGAAAAGCTTCTAAATAATATGCAAAATTATTTAGATAGAGGTCACAATGCGGTTAAGATTAAGATAGGAAGAGAGAACCTTCAAGAAGATTTAGATAGAATTAAGGCGGTACGTGAATTTGTTGGTCCAGATATTACTTTTATGGTAGATGCTAACTATTCAATGGATATTGAAAAAGCAATAAAAGCTATTGAAGGTTTTAAGCAATATGATATTACTTGGTTTGAAGAGCCAATTATTCCAGATAACTATAAAGGATATGGAGAGATAGTTGATAGAACAGGGTTTCCATTAGCAATGGGTGAGAACCTACATACCATTCATGAGTTTGAATATGCTATGGAGCAATCTAAACTATCATTTGTACAACCAGATGCTTCTAACTGTGGAGGTGTTACAGGTTGGTTAGCAGCAGCAAGATTAGCAGATAAACATGGTATTCCTGCATGTTCACATGGTATGCAAGAATTACATGTAAGCTTAGTTTCTGCACAACCTAATGCTGGTTGGTTAGAAGTACATAGTTTCCCTATTGATGAATATACAACAAGACCATTAGTTGTTGAAAATTATAGAGCTGTAGCTCCAGATTATCCAGGAGTAGGCGTGATTTTTAACTGGGAAAAATTACAACCATTCGAAAAATAAAAACTAACTAAACTAAATAAGACTTATGAGTACCACTAAATCTAGTTTTGGAGATTTTAATAATCAAAAAGTAGAATTATATACCTTATCAAATGATAAAGGAATGTCTGTTAAAATAACTAATTATGGTGCCACAATTACTTCAATAAAAGTACCGGTTGATGATGAAGTTAGAGAAGTTGCTTGTGGTTTTGATACCTTAGATGGTTATTTTGGTGAAGATTATAAAAACAATTCACCTTATTTTGGGTGTACTGTAGGACGTTATTGTTCGCAAATAAAAGATGCTAAATTTACACTTAACGGAAAAGAATATAATTTAGCAGATAATTGCGGACCAAACAATTTACATGGTGGTGCTGTGGGTTATGATAAAAGAGTATGGAGTGCTGAAGAAGTTACTGTTGAAGGCGCTTCTGCTGCACTTAAAATGACATTGGCTAGCAAAAGTTTAGAAGAGGGCTTTCCTGGTAATGTTGAAGTTTCTGTAGTATTTAGCATTAATAATGCGAATGAACTTCAAATTAACTATAAAGCGTTACCAGACGCAGATACGCCATTATCTTTAACAAACCATACATATTTCAACTTAAGTGGTTTTACAGAAAGTATCGAAAATCATACAGCTCAAGTAAATACAGACAAGCGTTTAGAGACTGATGATACTGGAGCAGCAACAGGTGTTATTTTAAATCTTGAAGATAAAGCAGACGATTTAAGAGTTGGAAAAAGAATTGCAGATGTACATCAAGCTATGAATGACGGCTTTGAACATTTTTATGTGTTTGATAATCCTAATTCAGAGTTAATACAAACAGCTTCTGTTTCTAATCCATCAGGAGATTTGAGTTTAAATGTGTTTTCAACAGAACCATGTATGCTACTATATACGGGTAAGTATACATCAGATGATTTAAAGCGTGAAGATGGTACTCCATTTGGAAAATACAGAGCTTTTTGTTGTGAAACACACCGTTATCCTAACGGACCAAATATTGAAAACTCTCCAGGGTCAATAACCAAGGCAGGAGAGACTTTTAAAAGTACTACTATTTTTAAGTTTAAATAAAAAGAACTAATTTAATACTAACTAAAAACTAAATATTATGATTGTAGGTGTTTTATTTGCCATTTTAGCAGGTTTATTATTGGGTTTATACGCATTACCTGAAAAGTTTACTAAAGATTACGAGTTTGAAAATACATGGAGTATGTTCTTTGCTATCAACACATTTGTTGTGCCCAATGTAGCAGCTTTTTTGTTAATTGATGGTTTTGCAGATGTTTTAGGTGCTATACCTGGAGACGTTTTATGGAAAATGATTGTCTTTAGTGTTTTGTGGGGAATTGGAGCTATGATGTGGGGTAAAGCAATTAACCATATAGGATTGTCTTTAGGATTTGCCATTTTCATTGGAACAATAATTCTAGTAGGGTCATTATTACCTTTTATTAAAGTAGGTTTCCCTCCAACAAATGTTTTATTAACTATTTTAGGAGGATTAGCAGTGGTGCTTGTTGGAGTAATAGCGAATGGTAAAGCTGGGATTATTCGTCAAAAAGATGAAGCATCAGAAGACTCTGAAAATAAAAAAGGAGGCTCTGTAGTTACAGGGATCATTATTGCTATTGTTGGAGGTCTTTTAGCAACAGGATTTAGTTATGCTAATGCAGAAGGAGCAGAAATCATAAATGAAGCAGTAGTAGCTAAAGGGAATGAGTCTTGGAAAAGTGCTATAGCAATCATGTATATCATTTATATGGCAGGAGGCGTTGCAATTGCTTTATACTTTGCTCAGCAATTAACAGCAAAAAAATTATGGGGTAAATTTAAAACACCTCATTTAGGGAATAACCTATTAATGACTACAATTATGGGTGTTTTCAACTTCGCAGCTTCGGTAACGTTTGCTTATGCAGCTTTTAGATTAGGTCAAAAACTAGGAGGAAGTGTAGGGTATGCCATTTTTAATACGGCTTGTGTTGTAACAGCAATAGTAAGTGGTTTAATTACTAAAGAATGGGTGAAGGCATCATCCAAAGCTAAAAACTTTTTATATCTGGGACTGTCTTGTATGGTTGTAGGTATAATAATTATTGCTTACTCTAATACTTTAGGATAATAATTAATAACAATTGACTAGTCCTAAATAACCGTTACAGTTTTAACTAGGATTAAATATATTAAATCTCTGAACAAACCATGGTTTG
>CANKYF010000017.1 GCA_947487895.1 uncultured Flavobacteriaceae bacterium | reverse complement strand
CCTTTTGAGTACGTTTTACATAATTACTTTTCATTACACTTAAATTTTGTGTAACGCTATTTCAGGACGAGACAAATTATACATTTAAAAAGCGCCTTGAAATTTTCAAGGCGCTTTTTTTGTATATAAAAAATATAATTGGAAATAAAGACCAAAAGTAGGTGGAGTGTATTCATAAATTTTATAGTTGGTGCCATTTTTTTAAATCGTTTGTGATCTCAAATTACAAATAACTAAAAATATAAAAGAACGATTTGTTATGTTCTTATGGTTAAATTTTATCCCTTATTTATCGTCAATTGCTGTATTTTGCAGTATACTAAATTTGAAAAAATGAAACTAAACAGTTTATTTTTAATTGCTTTTCTTTTTGGAGCAATATTACTTTCTAGTTGTAAAGACAAAACCAAAGTTTATACAGACATCATTTATGAAAAACCCGAGATTGTAAAAGATCCGCCTGTAGACTTTTTATCTCCAGAAGAAAGTATAAAAACAATGTATCTTCCTGAAGGTTATCGAATGGAAGTGGTAGCAAGTGAACCAATGATTAATGAACCCGTTACTGTAGAATGGGATGGCAATGGTAAAATGTATGTGGCCGAAATGTTAACTTACATGCAAGATATAGACGGAACCGATCAGCAAAAACCTTGGAGTAGAATTTCTGTTTTAGAAGATTTAGATGGTGATGGTAAAATGGATAAAAGCACTGTTTTTATTGATAGCATTATTTTACCTAGAATCATTCTTCCTCTAGATGATAGGTTGATAGTTGGTGAAACATATAATAGACATATATGGAGTTATAGGGATACTGACGGAGATAATGTGGCAGATGAAAAAATTAAGCTTTTAAATGAGCCTAAAAGAGATAATTCGAATTTAGAACATCAATCTGCTAGTATGCTTTGGAGTATTGATAATTGGGCGTATTTATCTAAAAATTCCATTCGCTATCGATTTACACGAGGTAAAATTGAAACCGATACACTTAGAGATGCTCCAAATGGGCAATGGGGATTAACACAAGATGAAATAGGACAATTATACTATTCAAGTGCTGGAGGAGAAGTAGCGGCTTTAGGATATCAACAACACCCTTATTATGGTAATTTAGAATTAAAAGGAAAATGGGAAGAAGGTTTTGAGGAAGTTTGGCCAGTTATTGGTACACCAGACGTTCAGGGAGGATTAAAACGTCTTAGAGAAGATGGCACATTAAACCACTTTACAGCAAGTTGTGGACAAGCCATATTTTTAGGAGATAAATTACCCCCCGGACTTTATGGGGATTTGTTCATTCCAGAACCCGTAGGGAGATTAGTGCGTAGAGCTAAAGTAGAGCGCATTAATGGAAAAACAGTTTTAAAAAACGCCTACAAGGAAACCGAGTTTTTAGCATCTACAGATATGAATTTTAGACCTGTAGATACAAAAACAGGACCAGATGGATGTTTATACATTGTAGATATGTATAGAGGCATTATTCAAGAAGGTAATTGGGTAAGAAAAGGGAGTTTTTTAAGACCTGTTGTAGAGCGTAAAGGGTTAGATAAGAATATAGGTAAAGGAAGAATTTACAGAATTGTTCATGATGAAATTAAACCAGCTAAAGTTGAAGCATTGCTCAATAAATCAACAAAAGAATTAACCTCATTTTTAGGACATGCTAATGGTTGGTATAGAATTAATGCCCAGAAGTTAATTGCATTAAGGCAAGATAGATCTGTAATTCCACAGTTAAAAAACATATTATCAAAAGGAGAACCATTAGAAAGACTTCATGCTTTATGGACATTAGAGGGATTAGATGCTATAGACGAAACTATTGTTATCGATAAATTAAAAGATGAAGATTCTAGAGTAAAGCAAGCATCACTTAGATTAAGCGAATCTTTTCTTTCTAAAGAAAATAATGTTGTTTTTGAAGCATTAAAAACTGTTAAAGAAGATAAGGATATTGATGTAATAGTTCAGCTGTTATTGTCATTAAGATCTAGTAAATATAAAGCAGCTAAAGAGCTTATTAATGAAATTATGAAAGACCACCCTGATAATGAAGTAGTAATTGTTGTTGGAAAAGAAGGAATTAAAGAAGTGCCTCCTGTTATTGAACAATTAAAGAAAAAGTATGTTTTAGAAAATGCACATGTTAGAAAAAATATTATTGCTGGTTATAAAAATTACAACAGTATTTGTGCTGCATGTCATGGCAAAAATGGAGAAGGGATTGATGGATTAGCTCCTACGCTAATTAGTTCACCTAGACTTAAAGGAGATAGAGTTGTTGCAACAAAAATATTACTCAATGGACTTACAGGTCCAATTGATGGAAAGAACTATTCTGGAGTAATGGTGGGAATGAAACATCAAGATAATGAATGGCTCGCAAGTGTTTTAACATATATAAGAAAAGAGTTTAATAACGCTTCTCCTGTTGCACGTTGGCAAGTAGAAAATATAAGAAAAGAGATTAAAGAAAAAGAAGATTATTATACAATTGAAGAATTATATAAAAAGTAATAAATCATAATTATGAAAAAACATACTGTAGTTCTTTTACTCGTTTTAATATATGCATTTCAAGGAGCTATATCTCAAGAGATAACTGGTGAGTTGAAAAAATGGCATAAAATAACGTTAGAGTTTCAAGGTCCTGAAACATCAGAAGATGCTGAAGATAATCCGTTTTTAAATTACAAGTTAGATGTTACTTTCAAACATCAAAATTCAGGTAAAATTTATATGGTTCCGGGTTATTTTGCTGCCGATGGTAATGCGGGTAATACAAGTGCTTCTTCAGGGAATATTTGGCGTGTACACTTTTCACCAGATGAAATAGGAGAATGGACCTATAGTGTTCGTTTTTTAAAGGATAAATGGGCAGCTGTACGTGTTTCAAAAAAGTTGAAATCAGCAGGTTTTATGGATAAAAAAGAGGGGGCTTTTGCAATTAGTGCTACTGATAAGATAGGTGATGATATGCGTGCTAAAGGGCGTTTGCAATACGTAGGAGAACGTTACTTGAAATTTGCAGAAACAGGTGAGTATTTCTTAAAATGTGGAGCAGATGCCCCAGAGAACTTTTTAGCTTATGAAGAGTTTGATGGAACCTTTCATAATGATGGTATTAAAGACAATTTAGTGAAAACCTGGGAAGCACATGAAAAAGATTGGAAAGAAGGAGACCCAACTTGGAAAAGCGGAAAAGGAAAAGACATTATAGGAGCCATTAATTATTTAGCATCAAAAGGAATGAATGTGTTTTCATTTATAACAATGAATATTGAAGGTGATGATAAAAATGTGTTTCCTTATATAGATTATAATACATATGATAGATTTGATGTGTCTAAACTAGACCAATGGGAAACCGTTTTTGAACATGGTGAAAAACTAGGGATGTTTTTGCATTTTAAAACTTTAGAAGCAGAAAATCAAGGATTATTAGATAACGGAGGCGTTGGTCTTTATACCAAATTATATTATCGTGAATTGATTGCACGTTTTGGACATCATTTAGCGTTGAATTGGAATTTATGTGAAGAAACTGGAGATTGGCAAAAGGTTATTAGAACAATGCCAGTTGATGTACAAGGGAGGCTAACACTTGCAAATTATGTTAATTCAGTTGATCCTTATAAACACCATTTAGTAATTCATAATGGTAATTGGTTCACTGGTATATATGGTAAAGACAGTAAGTTTACCGGAGCTTCTTTACAGACTGGTAAAACCGATTTTAGTCAAGTACATAACAGAGTGTTGCAAATTTTAAAAGAAGCAGATGCCAAAGGAAAAACTTGGGCAGTAGCTTGTGATGAGCCAGGAGATGCACAACATTCTTTAGTACCAGATAAAGATAACCCGGAGCATAATAACGCTAGGAAAAATGGCCTTTGGGGAGCTATGATGGCGGGCGCTTGGGGAACAGAATGGTATTTTGGTTACAAACATGCGCATTCAGATCTAAGTTGTCAAGATTATAGATCTAGAGATTTGTTTTGGGATCAGGGAAAAATTTGTTTAGACTTTTTCAAGAATAATAAGGTACCGTTTTGGAAAATGACTTCAAACGATAGCTTAATTTCATCAAAAGGCGATTATGTACTAGCTGAAGAAGGCAAAAATTACGTGGTATTTTTAAAAAATGGAGGAGTATCTACTCTAAATTTAAAAGATCATTCAGGAGAATATTCCGTTATGTGGTATAACCCAAGAACTGGTGGCGAATTGAAAAAAGGAAAAGTAAAAACCATTAAAGGAACAGGGAAACAATCACTAGGAACTCCACCAAAGGATAAAGACAAAGATTGGGTAGTTTGGGTAACAAAGAAATAATTGCATGCATTTCTTTTACATCAAATTATATAATTCTAATTTAGAGGCATAACTTTATAAGCCTTGGATAAAAAGCAAATAAAAATTAAAGACCTGCCATCTCCCAAAGGAGCTTTCTTGGTAGGTCACTTACCTCAATTTAATAAAGATAATAAGCACCAAGTATTAGAAAGATGGGTAGAGGAATGCGGTGATTTGTTCAAAATTAATTTTGTAGGCAAGGAATTTGTAGTTTCTGCTAACCCAACTATCAATGCTGAAATTTTAAAATTAAGACCAGAAAAGTTCAGGCGTTTTTCTAAAATTGATGAGATTCTTAGAGAAATGGGAGTAGTTGGTGTGTTTAATGCTGAAGGAGAAACTTGGAAAAGACACAGGAAAATTACAGCCGAAGCTTTAAATGCTAAAAAAGTAAGAGAAAACTATGATGTTATTTTGGGTAAAACCAATCGACTTCTAGAAAAATTTAAAGGTTATTCTCAAAATAACAAGGAAATTGATATTCAAAAAGAGCTCATGGCTTTCACAATAGATGTTACTACAGCCATAGCTTTTGGGTATGAGTTAGACACCATAAATAATAAGGCGGATAGCTTTCAGCAACATTTAGAGTGCATTTTCCCTATGATAAATGAACGGATTACAGCGCCTTTACCATTATGGAGAGTCATTAAAAGAAAAAAGGATAAGGTACTTGATCAATCTATAGCCGCCATAGAGAAAATTATTTATCAATTTATTGAAGAGGCTCGAGTTAGATTAGATGAAAATCCTGAATTGAAATTGAATCCAACAAACTTTTTGGAGGCTCTTTTATCAGATGAAAATGATGTTGATTTCACCAACGAAGAAATATATGGTAATATTTTCACCATGTTATTGGCGGGAGAAGATACTACCTCTAATTCCATTTCATGGGCCACATATTTTTTATCACAAAATCGTGATGTTGTAAATAAAATAAGGGAAGAAGCTAATGCCGTATATGGAAAATCTGAAGTGCCTCAAACAAATAAAGAGTTGTTAAAACTAAAGTATACCAATGCAGTTGTTCAGGAAGTAATTAGGTTAAAACCAACCACACCACAACTTTATATGGAGGCTTTGGACGAATTAACTATTGAAAATCTGCTCATTCCAAAGAACACAAAGGTGATACTTCAAACTAAGGTGGCGCAAACACAAGATGCCTATTTTTCAAACCCTAATGATTTTTATCCAGAACGTTGGTTAAAATCTGAATGTCCAATGAAAGAAAATCATTCTCCAGAAATGATAAAAGCCTTTGGAGGAGGACCTCGCTTTTGCCCAGGGATGAAGCTAGCAATAAACGAAATGGTTATTTTAATATCTGTTTTATGTAAACATTTTAATTTTAAAATGACTGTAAAACCAGAAGATGTTAAAGAGCAGTTCTCCTTTACAATGTATCCTGAGAATTTGTTTATTAAACTAGAAAAAGTAGTTTAAATTAAAACTTGTTTCTTGCTCTTCGAAGTTTTAATTTTTGCTCAGCTTGTTAACTCTCATTAGAGACAATGGAAGTTGTTTTTACTTCCATTCACTTAATTCAAAAGCATTCAACCAAACACCTTTATTTTCTTTGCCATTAAAGTTAATAGTTATAGGTTTTTGACCATCTGATACAAACTCTATAATGCTTTTTCCAGGAGATTCCCATTGCATTTCTTTACCTTCAGTAACTTTTCCTTGTACTTGCTTATCACCAATAAGCGCTTCGGAAGAAATTATAATGTCTTTTTCATAAGGCAATTTATGAATGGTAATTGACTTCAGTTTTTCCTTATTGGGATCCATTGAGTCTGAGTTACTACTTGGTGCATGGTGCCATGTAGTTAATTTATAAGTGCCTTTTGGTAAATTTTCAAAAGCGAGATTAACACCTTCATCATCAATAGCAATAAGACCTTCACCATAAGCAAAACCATATTTGCCAATAACATTCATTTCTCCTAACCAACGAATAATTCCTTCTTTTGATCCTTTGGTTACTTTTGCAGCTGTTCCTTTAAAATTTTTGAATTGGTATGTATTTTCTATGTCATCTTTACCATACCAAGGCTGCCATCCGAATTGTAATAATTGATCAGGAGCTCCTAAGTCTACCCGCTCACTCTTAAAATCATAAATAGCTTTAGCATTTTTATGTATTTCATTAGTGTTATTGGCAACTAATTTCACTGTACTACTTGCAGATTTTAAACCTTTACATTTAGCAATCACTGTTATTTCTTCAGTTGTATTACCAGCTCTAATTAAAGCAGGAGCTACACCGTATTCAGTAAACATAGGATTAGCATTTATATTTGCTTTATCTCCAATTACGGTAGCGTCCCCTTTAACTGTAAACGTTACTAAATTATCAGTATTAAATAAAGGAGTGCCGTTTTTATCTACAACAGTAGCATAAGCCACTAAGATGTCATTACCATCAGCTATGAATTCTCTTCCTTTAGTATCTAAGTCTAATTTTATGGCATATGGTTTTTCTGGAGAAAGCTTTTGTGTTTCAATAGTAGTACCATCTTTAAAAAAAGCTTTAGCAACTAGTTTTCCAGATTTATAATTAATATTTTTAAAATGAAAAGGAGGGTGTTCTAAACCTTTGTAAATCGTATCATTACTAGGTTTTAATCGTTCAATTATTTTATTGTTTAAAGAAAGTTCAACTTCATTAGCATTACTGTAAACGGTTATTTCTTTTGTGTTAGGAATCCATTGCTCCTCTATACTTACAAAAGGTGTTTCTAATAACTCAGATTTGTACCATTCTAAGTTAGGTCTGGGGTCTCTAAAAATAGTCATCATACCACTTCTGGTACGGTCTCTTTTGTCTTTAGCTTTATCATGCGTTGGGTGAAACGTATAGTAAGCATGTGCTGTCCAGGAAATTAACCCTACCATCAACGGGTCATTTTTGTACGGAGCAACGGCTACTGGTCCACGTCTGCCTTCCATCGCAAAAATAGGTTCACTTCTATCCCAAATAAAAGGGCCATAAAGCATATTTGCATTAATATCTGTTAATCCTGAAGCTTGCCACCCTGTCCAACGAGCTCCTTGGGAGGCGGTAAGACGATTTGGATCCTCTTGTTTTATAGTATTATGTATTCTGGGAACATACCCTCTGTGATTCACACCAGCACCCCACATAACTATTGAAGGGTGATTTCTATGATTACGCACCATAGTTCTGGCAGACATTTCCAAATTATCCCACCAAAGGCCTTTGTCTGAAATTGAAATCCATGTAGGCGCTTCTTCATATACTAAAATACCTAATTCGTCACAAGCCTCAATTAAAGCATTGTCTTGTGGATAGTGAGCGGTTCTCATAATATTAAATCCGTATTCTTTAAATTGAAGCATGTCTTTATAATGTAAACTATTAGGGACTGCATCTCCTATATATGGGTATTGTTGATGACGGTTAGAGCCTATAAGTTCAATAGGTTCATTGTTAAGAATAAAACCTCTAATGGGGTCTAGTTCAAACTTTCTTAAGCCTATTTTATTTTCAACAAAATCAATCTCTTTACCATCAATAATAACAACACTATTTACTCTATATAGATAAGGATTATCAATTCCCCAGAAATTAACATTGTCTTCTAAACTACCTATTTGATCGAATTGGTATTCACTTCCTGAAGGAATATTGGCTTCGTTTATTAATTTAAGAACAACGATGCCTTCTTTATCGATAACTCGTGTTATAAGCTGACATTTAGAAGCAGATTCAGTATCATTTTTTACTGAAGTTTTTATGGAAATAACAGCATTTTTATTAATCACATCTATAGTTGGAGTAGTGATATTAACTCCAGAATTTAAAGACTCCCAATTAAAAGTAACGTGTACAGGGTTAGTCTCTACTAAATATAGATCTCTATACAAACCACTAAATTTAACATAGTCAAAAGGTCCAGGGTCTGGAGGAATCATGTCATTACGCCTATTATCTACAAGTATGGTAATTTGGTTGTTCTTTCCTTTTTCTACAAAATTGGTAATATCAAAATGAAACGGCGTGTAACCTCCAACAGCATGTTTACCCACATGTTTACTGTTAATCCACAAATCTGCGATTTGATGAGCTCCTTCAAATTCTAGAAAGACTTTTTTATTTGAATCAGAAACTGAAATAGTTTTTCTATACCATCCAACTTTTCTATGGAAAACAAGCTGTGTTTTTTCATCATTTAAATTATCAAGTGTTAATGAGGTTAGTTCTAAGGTATGAGGAATGTTGATAGTTTTCCAGGTAGAATCATCTAAATTAGGAGTGTAGTTTTCAGCATCGGGATTACCTAACTGAAACTTCCAATTTTGATTTATTCTGGTTTTTGTTCTATCTGTATCTGGAAAGCCATAGGGCAAATTTTGAGAAAACACATTTAGACAAAATAAAACAATGAATACTATTAAAGAGAATAGTCGATACCTCATAACCTTTATGTTTAAATAACATCTAAAAGTCTTAATTTAATTTGGTTTGAAAAAAGACAAATGACCATAAATAGGGAATAAATGTTTTTCATGTTTATTATAGTTAATTGATACGGGGACTCTAAGGAAGGATTTTGTAAAATATGAGAATTTAGAGGTAAAATCAGGTCAATGTTCATTTATTGTTCAGTTGTGTCGGGCTTAATTACATATATTTGATTTGCAAGCAATGTGTAATAATGCTAGGTTTGCGAAAATGATTATAAACAAGCCCTTTTAATGTAGAATAAATAATGATTGAAAAACCTGATACTAAAAAACGTTACAATATTTTAGCCATGATATTTGTAACAGTGGTAATTAATTATTTAGATAGGACCAACATATCGGTAGCAGCTTTTGCACTCAGAACAGATCTAAGTATTAATACTGAGCAAATGGGATGGGTTTTTTCTGCATTTGGTATTTCTTATGCCATTTTACAAATACCAGGAGGTGTTCTTGCAGATCGAATTAAATCAAGAATTCTTTATTCTATACTTTTAGTACTTTGGTCTGTAGCTACATTAATTCAAGGACTTGTAAATTCTTTGGCTGCTTTAATAGGTTTAAGAGCAGGTATAGGTGTTTTTGAAGCACCTTCATACCCAATTAATAATTTAGTAGTAAGTAGATGGTTCCCAGAAAAGGAAAGAGCTTCTGCCATTGCTATTTATACGTCTGGTCAGTTTTTAGGATTAGCATTTTTAATGCCAGTTTTAACACTAATTCAAGATGCTTTGGGGTGGAGAGGTTTATTTATTGTTTCTGGTATCATAGGAATTGTATGGGCTGTAATTTGGTATTTCTTTTACAGAGATCCCAGAGACCATAAATCTGTAAGCGAATCTGAAATTAAATATATAGAAGAAGGAGGAGGATTAGTAGGTGCAAAGGAAACAGAAAAAAAGAAGTTTGATATAAATGACTTATTACAAGCATTCATTTATAGAAAACTTTGGGGAATATACATTGGTCAATTTTGTTTAGGGTCTATTACTTGGTTCTTTTTAACATGGTTCCCAACATATTTAGTTGAGTTTAGAGGTTTAGATTTTGTGAAGTCAGGGTTTTATGCAGCGATACCTTATTTAGCAGCTTTCTTAGGTGTTATACTATCTGGATTTACTTCAGATTTTTTAACGAAAAGAGGGTTTTCAGTAGAGACTTCAAGAAAAGCACCAATAATTGTAGGTATGTTGATGACAGTTTTTATAGTGGGAGCAAATTATACTGAGGATACCTTTTTTATTATCATGTTTTTAGCTTTAGCTGGGTTTGGTATGGGATTAGCTAGTATTGCATGGGTATTTGTATCTTTATTAGCCCCAAAAGAAAACTTAGGCTTAGTAGGAGGCGCTTTTAATTTTATAGGAGGTTTGGCTGTTTTTGTACCTGCTATTATAGGATATATTGTTTCCGATGGAGATTTTAGTCCAGCATTGGTATTTATAGCAGTAATATCTGTAATAGGATTATTATCATATATATTTATGGTAGGTAAAGTAGAACGAATAGTTCCAAAAAAATAAAATATAAATAGTGAAGATAACAGCAGTAAAAACGTATCCTATTAATGTAGGTTCGGGAAGTCAATTAGTTATAAAGATTGAAACAGATTCAGGAATTTATGGGTGGGGAGCTTCAGGATTATCAGGTAGAGAATTAGCAGTTATTGGAGCTATAGAACATTTTAGACCTTTAATAATAGGAAGAAACCCAAAGCAAATTGGTGCTATTTGGCAAGATTTGTATAGAGGTCAATATTTTGAAGGAGGCCGAGTTCTTACAGCTGCTATTTCAGCAATTGATATAGCCTTACATGATATAAAAGGAAAAGCTCTAGATGTACCTGTTTATGAGTTATTAGGTGGAAAGCAACGCGACTATGTAGAATGTTTTGCTTCTGTTCGTTTTGCAACTTTGGAGGAGTTACTAGATCAGTCAAAACGTTTGGTAAAAGAAGGTTGGAATATGCTAAGGTTAGCTCCAGCAGAATTTGAAGCACAAGAAGATATCTCTCTTTTTGAGCCAAGGACTTCAATTGCTATATTAGCAGAATGGTTAATTACTTTGAGGAAAGAATTAGGCACAAAAATAACCATAGGAATAGATTACCATACAAGATTGTCTGCTGCAGAAACGTACTCTTTTATAAAAAGAATGCCTTCTGGAACAATAGATTTCATAGAAGAACCCATTAGAGACGAAAACCCTTCAGCTTATGAAAACCTAAGGAAAATGATAGATATTCCTTTTGCTATAGGTGAAGAATTCTCTAGTAAATGGCAGTTTTTACCATTTTTAGAGCAAAATTTAACGCAATTTGCGCGTATAGATGTTTGTAACGTAGGTGGATTAACAGAATCTATGAAGGTTGCATCATTAGCAGAAGCACATTATATAGATTTAATGCCACATAATCCTCTTGGACCTATTTGTACGGCAGCTAGTATTCATTTAGCAGCTGCATGTCCAAATTTTAGCTGGTTAGAAGAGGTAAATACAGGAGCACATGTATTAACAAATGACCCGAAATATTATCCGAAACAACCAAAATTACAAGTAACTAGATATTCGGTTCCTACTGAACCTGGTTTGGGAGTTGAGTTTAATGAAGAATATGCTATAGAACAAGAGTTTAAACCAATTGAAATTCCGCGCTTAAAACGTAAGGATGGATCTTTTACTAATTGGTAAGTCATAAGGAGTTTTTTTGAATAAATTTTATGAATAAAGAAGAGATTGTAAAAACAATTGAAAAGGAAAAACTAGTTGTTGTAATTAGATTACAATTTCAGAATGAAGTAGCAGGAGTCATAAAAAATTTAGTAGAAGCAGGAATAAAGGTTTTAGAGGTTACTTCAAATACTCCTGGTTTTGCTCAAGAAATTTCAAAAGCAAGAAAACTATACCCAAATATATTAATTGGAGCGGGTACTGTTATAAATGAGGAAGTTGCAAGAATAGCTTCTAATGCAGGAGCTCAATTTTTAGTAACACCAAATACCAATAAAACAGTCGTTGAGGTAGCACATGAAAATGATATAGCTGTTTTAATGGGGGCTCTTACGCCAACTGAGGTTTGTAATGCCCATGAATATGGTGCCGATTTTGTGAAATTATTCCCGGCAGATATTATGGGGATTCCTTATTTTAAATCAATTAAAGCACCATTAGATCAAATAAAACTTTTGGCAGTTGGAGGTATAGATTTAGATTTAGTAGATGATTGGTTTAATGCAGGAGCTGCTGGTATTGGTATTGGAGGCGCATTAACGAAATCAGTAAAAAATAAAGCTGAACTTGAAGAAGTAAAGAATAGAGCAAAACAATTTGTTAAAAAAGTAAAAATGCATGGATAGCTTAATTATTGATAAAATAGAGCTATTTAAAGTACCGCCACGTTGGTTGTTTTTAAAAATAATAACTAAACATGGCATCATAGGCTGGGGAGAACCCGTTGTAGAAGGAAAAGTAGATACTGTTGAGGCTTGTGTTAAAGAATTAGAACAATATATTATTGGCAAAGATGCTAGTAATATAGAAAATATATGGCAAACATTATATAGAGGAGGTTTCTATAGAGGTGGGCCTATTTTAATGAGTGCCATTTCCGGAATAGATCAGGCTTTATGGGATATAAAAGGAAAAGCTTTAGGAGTTCCTGTACATCAGCTTTTAGGTGGACCTGTGCGTCATAAAATGAAAATGTATTGTTGGATTGGAGGCGATAATCCAAATGTAGTTTTAGAACAAGCTCACGAAAAATTAAGAGCAGGCTTTAAAGCTGTAAAAATGAATGCTACTGGAGCCATGGAGTGGGTATCATCTATAAAAGATGTTAAGAAAGTAGCCAGTAATATCAAATTACTTAGAGAAGAATTTGGATATGATTTAGATATTGGCCTTGATTTTCATGGGCGTGTACATAAACCAATGGTTAAAAGACTTATTGATGAACTACAGCCTTATGAACCTATGTTTATAGAAGAGCCAGTTTTACCTGAAAATAATGAAGCCTTAAAACACATATATCAATACACAAGTATTCCAATTGCCACAGGAGAACGTATGTTCTCTAGATGGGATTTCAAAGATATTTTACACCAAGGTGTTGTGGATATTATTCAACCAGATTTAAGTCATGCTGGTGGTATTTCTGAAGTTAGAAGAATTGCTTCAATGGCAGAATCTTTTGATATTACATTAGCACCACACTGTCCTTTAGGACCTATAGCTTTAGCATCGTGTCTACATGTAGATTTTGTATCGGCTAATGCCGTAATTCAAGAAAGTAGTATTGGTATTCATTATAATAAAGGCTATGATATTCTTGATTATATGAAGAATCCTGAAATTTTTAATCTTAAAGATGGCTATATAGACTTATTAACAAAGCCAGGGTTAGGAGTTGAAATGGATGAAGAAAAGATAAAAGAAGGTGCTAAAATTGGTCATAATTGGACCAACCCAATATGGAGACATGAAGATGGTAGTTTTGCAGAATGGTAATAAAAAATAAAATGATATGAGACTATTAGTTTTACTTGCGTTTGTTTGTTTAGTTAGTTGTAATTCAAAAACTTCTAAAAAGTCATCAAAACAAAATGATGATGAAAAAACAAATTTAAGTATAGCTGATACTATACAAAAATACCCTTCCGCAGGTTTTATTGAAAGAATAGATAAGGCTTTAGATACCATTATACCAATTAACACTAAAATAGATTTAGTTGCTGAAGGGTTTAATTGGTCTGAAGGTCCTGTATGGGATAGAAATAAGCAAAGTTTGTTTTTTTCTGATGTTCCAGAAAATAAAGTGTTTAAATGGAGCGAAACAGAAGGTTTAAGTCTTTACCTGACACCCTCAGGTAATTCAGGAACAAATGCTGAAGGATCTCAAAAAGGATCTAATGGTTTAATATTAGATAAAGAAGGAAATTTAATTCTTTGTCAACACGGAAATAGGGCAGTAAGCAGATTAGTAAGTCTAAAAGATTCCTTGAGCCCTGTTTACGAACCACTTGTGGCGACTTATGAGGGCAAAAAATTTAACTCACCAAATGATTTATTCTATGATACCGAAGGTAATTTATACTTTACAGATCCTCCTTATGGTTTAGGGAAAAATGAAAAAAGTGATTTAGGGTTTTATGGTGTATTTTTTCTTAGTAAAAATGGGGACTTAAAACTAGTAGATGCCGATTTGCGAAAACCTAATGGTGTTACTATTTCTAATGATGGTAAAATACTTTACGTAGCTGAGTCTTATATTCCACGCCCAATAATTTGGGCTTATGATATTGTCTCTCCTGGAGAATTAAAGAATAAACGCATATTTTTTGATCCAGGAGAAATAATAAAAGCTAGTACAGCAAAACAAAACCCTGACGGCATAAAATTAGACCAATATGGAAATATATTTGTAGCTGCAGGAGATGGTATTCTTGTCATTACTCCTCAAGGAAAACATATAGGTACAATTAATGTAGGCAGACCATCAGGTAACTGTGAGTTTACAGACGATTACAAATATTTATTTATCACTGCCGATAACTATTTGTTAAGAGTCCACATGACGTCTTGATTATAAATAGCTGCATCACTTAATTATTAGTTGTGATAATAGCTTAACTTAATTTTATTAATTCCAAGTAATGAAAAAGTATATTTTCTTCATAAGTGTTATGACTTTTTGGGTGTCTTGTAAAAAGGAGGTTCAAACTTCAGAAGTAGCAAATACTTCATTTCAATCATTAGCAGAAGAAGATACTCATGTTCTATTTTCTAACAATATTATAGAGAGTGATACCTTAAATTACTTGACCTTTCCATACATGTATATGGGAGGTGGTGTAGCTGTTGGAGATATAAATAATGATGGCTTATCAGACATTTATTTTACTGGTAATATGGTAGAAAACAAACTGTATTTAAATAAAGGCAACATGCAGTTTGAAGATATTACAAAAACAGCAGGAATAGGAGGAGATGATAGATGGTATACAGGTGTAACAATGGCTGATGTAAATGTCGATGGGTGGTTAGATATTTATGTATCGGTATCAGGGCTTTATGGTAATACTAAAAATCAACTTTTTATTAATAATCAAGATAATACGTTTACAGAAAAGGCAGAAGAATATGGTTTAGCGGATGATTCTTATTCTATACAAGCAACCTTTTTTGATTATGATAATGATGGATTGTTAGATGTTTTTGTGGGTAATTATCCATTGGTTCCTGTTAGTATGGGGAATCAATATTATCATCAAAAGATGAAAGAAAATAAGTTTGAAAACTCTGGTCATCTTTATAAAAACAATGGCGATAATACCTTCACAAATATTACTACAAAAGCTGATGTTCAAAATTTTGGGATGACTTTAGGCGTTTTGGCTTCAGATTTTAATAACGATGGTTTTAAAGATTTGTATTTATCTAATGATTTTAATGTACCAGACTACTTTTATCTAAACAATGGAGATGGCACGTTTAAAGAGGTGGTTAAAGAAGTAACTAGGCATACTTCAATGTTTGGAATGGGTATAGATGGAGCAGATTTTAATAATGATAAATTACTGGATTTTGTTCAACTTGATATGACGCCAGAGGACTATAAACGTTCAAAAACAAACATGGCAAGTATGAGTCCTGAGTCTTTTTATGAAGCAGTAGACCTAGGTATGCATTATCAATACATGCAAAATACATTACAAGTAAATAATGGTATTGATATTAACGGAAGGCCAATTTTTAGTAATGTTTCTAGATTAGCTGGAATGGCGACTACAGATTGGAGTTGGGGTGTGTTATTTGCAGATTTTGATAATGACGGACTTAAAGACGTCATTGTTACCAACGGAATGAAGCGAGATGTGAATAATAATGATGTTAATGAAAGAACAAAAGTTGAAAATTTTACCGCATTAAATGAAGCTATTGATTACAAGAAATACCCTAGTAATCCAATTGATAATTATGTGTTTAAAAACGAAGGAGATTATACATTTACAAAAGTAAATGACCTTTGGGGATTAAAATACAAAGGATTTTCAAACGGAGTGTCTTATGCCGATTTTGATAATGATGGAGATCTAGATGTAGTAATAAATAATTTGGGGGATGCAGCCTCTATTTTTAAAAATAAAACAAACGATTCAATACCTCAAAATTATTTAAAAGTTGCATTTAAAGGACCTGATAAGAATATGTTTGGTTTAGGTGCTAAAGTTTCTATTGAAACTGAAGAAGGAGAGCAATACCAAGAGTTGACTTTAACTAGAGGTTTTCAGTCTAGTGTAGAACCAATATTACATTTTGGACTGAAAAATTCAACCAATGTTAAAAAATTAAAAGTTGTTTGGCCAGATGGCAATTTTCAAACTATTGAAAACATTCCAGTAAATCAGCAGTTAAAAATTGTATATGAAGAATCTCAAAAAGAAAGAGAACTAGAAGAAAGTACTCCAAAAATATTTAAGGATATCACAGAAAAATCAGAAATTGATTTTATACATAAAGAAGATGTTTTTGACGATTTTATAAAAGAACCTTTATTACCGCATAAAAATTCAGCTTTTGGACCAGCACTTACCGTTGGAGATGTAAACGGTGATGGATTAGACGATTTTTTTATAGGAAACGCTACGGGAAATGAAGCAAAGATGTATCTTCAAAATGACGATGGTACGTTTAAAATTTTAAACGGGCCTTGGGAGAATGACAATAAATTTGAAGATACTGGGGCTTTGTTATTTGATGCCGATAATGATGGAGACTTAGATTTATATATAGTTAGTGGTGGTAATGATTCTGAGCAATCAAGTGATTTTTATCAAGATAGATTATATGTTAATGTCAATAATCAATTTTTAAAGACTCAAAGCGCTTTACCCAAAATTACTTCTAGTGGAAATGTAGTAACATCTAGTGATTTTGATAATGATGGAGATTTAGACCTTTTTGTTGGAGGAAGAATAGTTCCTGGAAAGTATCCTTTTCCAGCTAAAAGCCATATTCTTAGAAATGATGGAGGTAAAGATGATAATATAAAATTTGTAGATGTTACAAATGAAATCTTACCAGAACTCAATGAAGCTGGTATGGTTACATCAGCAGTTTGGGATGATTTTAACCAAGACGGGAAAATAGATTTAATTATTACAGGTGAATGGATGCCAATTCGTTTTTTCGAAAATAAAGGAAAAACCTTTAAAGAAGTAACAGAAAGTCTTGGCTTTAAAGATAAAACAGGGTGGTGGTTTGCTTTACATAAAGCAGACATTGATGGCGATGGAGACACCGATTATTTAGCAGGAAACTTAGGGCTTAACTATAAATATAAGGCAAAAAACAAAAAGCCATTTGAAATATATGCTAATGATTTTGATGAAAATGGGACTATGGATATAGTTTTAAGTTATCAAAAAAATGGTAAACTATTACCGCTTAGAGGAAGAGAATGTTCGTCTGAACAAGTGCCAGCAATAGCAAAACGTTTTCAAACGTTTGAGCTTTTTGCCGACGCTTCTCTAGCAGATATATATGGTCAAGTTATGTTAGACAAGTCTTTACATTATAAAGCTCATATTTTTGAAAACTCATGGATAGAGAATTTAGGTAATGGAAAATTTACATTTCATAAAATGACTAACGAAGCTCAGTTTTCTTCTATCAATACATTTCAAGAGATCAATGTCAATAATGAATCTTTTGTTTTGGCTGCGGGTAATCTATACAATGCTGAAGTTGAGACACCTCGTAATGATGCGGGAGTAGGTACTCTTTTAGAGTTTGATAATAATGGTAAGTTTAAAGTGTTATCTTCTCATAATACAGGATTGTTTGTAAAAGGTGAAATAAAAAATATGCAAACAATTAGATTGGGAAGAAACAATCGTTTAGGGGTGTTATTTGCTCGTAATGATGATGCCTTAAAACTACTTCAAATCAACCCTTAGAATTCTTCATTTTTAGTTTATAGTTTAACTTTTATAAGTTCTTATAATAAGAACCTTTCTTCATTTTAAAATATGATTTTTACTTAAAAATTATTTAGAATAATTGCTTACTTATTAGTTTTAAAGGGCTTTGATTTAATAATCCGTAATAATGAACATATTTTCCCAACCAAAAAAAAGCCAAATCTTTTCCTTTGAATAAGGCTTTTAACAGTGGAAAATTTCATTAAAGAATTGTTGGTTTTATCTCTAGAAAACCCTCCTTCCTTGAGTCCTTTTTCGGCTGTTATTTGACTTTCAAACTAAATTAAATAACTAAACTTCAAAACGCTTATGGAAGTATTAAAATTACTTAAAAAGAAATTTAAGCATCGCGTTTTTATGTTTGCAGCACTTTTTCTTGTTTGTATAGGAAGTAGTTTTGCGCAAAACATAAATATTAGCGGTGTTGTTAGCGACGAATCGGGTCAACCATTAATAGGAGCAAACTTATTGGTGAAAGGGACAACAACTGGTGCGCAAACCGATTTTGATGGAAACTATTCTCTTTCTGCAGGAAGTGATGCTACACTTGTAGTAAGTTACATAGGATTTGTGACACAAGAAGTAGCTGTAAATGGCAAAAATCAAATTAACATTACGCTTCAAGAGGACGCTAGTCAATTAGATGAGGTTGTAATTGTAGGTTATGGTACTGCAAAAAAATCAGATTTAACGGGTTCTGTAGGGATTGTTAATTCGAAACAAATTGAAAAATTCACATTTACAGATGCATCACAAGCCTTACAAGGTCAAGTAGCTGGTGTAAGTGTACAATCAACAGGTGGTTCACCTGGAGCTGGGGCAAACATTGTAATTAGAGGTGCCGCATCTTTCCGTAGTACAAACCCATTATTTGTTATTGATGGTATGTTAACTGGTAGTATGAGTTCAGTAGCACCACAAGATATTGAAAGTATATCTGTTTTAAAAGATGCATCAGCATTAGCTATTTATGGTTCAAGAGCAGCTAATGGAGTAGTTATCATTACTACTAAGAGAGGTAAAAGTGGTAAAATCAATGTTACTTTAGACACTAGTTATGGTTTTCAAAACTTAATTAATGAGATTGATTGGGCAGATGCAAGTCAGTTTGCTCAAATTACAAACAGAGCTAATGATAATGATGGACAGGCAAGGTTTCCTGCAAATGATACTCAGTTTGATCCCAATTATAGTAGTAACTTATATGATGAGACTTTCAGAACTGCTGGAATATCTAATACTAATATTAGAGTTACTGGTGGGGGAGAAAATATTAATTATGGATTGTCTTTTACACAATTTGAGCAAGAAGGTATTGTGAAACATTCAGATTTTAAAAGGCAAACATTAAGATCTTCTGTAAATATAAATAAGGAAAAATTCAAGTTAGAAAGTACTATAGGTTTAACCAGAGGAGTAAATAACCCTAACCCTTATTTTAATAGAGAGAGAAACTTATTACCAACTATAAGATTAAGAAACGATGCAGGAGACTGGAGTGCATCAGATCTTGAAGATCGTGGTATTAATGCACAACCAGGAGCCTTTTACGGGCAAAACCCTCTCATCAATGAGTTGGCATTAGCCGCTTTAGAAGATAGAACCAATACTACCAATACACTTTTAGGAAATGTTGCTGGTTCTTATGAAATAATTGATGGGTTAACCTATAAAATTAATTTAGGTGTAGAACATAGAGTTAACAATAATTATAGATTTAGACCAAAAGAGCAAGTTATTATTGATTCTGGGAATGAAAATGAAGCGACTCTGTCTGAGACAAATACAACCTTTACATCTACTTTAGTAGACCATACTTTATCTTATAAGAAAACATTTGGTAAACATACTCTAGATGCCGTTGTAGGTTTTAGTGAGCAAAAAACAGACTCAAGATCTTTAGGGGCAAATGTTAGAACATTTC
This sequence comes from uncultured Flavobacteriaceae bacterium, assembly GCA_947487895.1. Classification (GTDB taxonomy): domain Bacteria; phylum Bacteroidota; class Bacteroidia; order Flavobacteriales; family Flavobacteriaceae; genus Seonamhaeicola. The sequence continues at coordinate 98,807 of CANKYF010000017.1, read as the reverse complement.
CATCAAATGATGTTAGAGTAGTATCTGCAGCAGAGGAAATTGCTAGTACACCTTCTAATCAGGTAAATACAGCGATACATTCTTATTTAGGACGTATCAATTACAACTTTAATGATAGATATTTATTGACGTTTTCGGCAAGACAAGATAAATCATCATTATTTAAAGCAGACTTACAGGATGCTAACTTCTTTTCTGGTGCATTAGCATGGAATATAAGTAATGAACCATTTATGAAAAATTTTGATGCATTAACAAATATTAAGTTGCGTTTAGGTTATGGTGAAACAGGTTCAAATAACGTTGCAGCTTATGAAGGTGACCCAGTGTTAAACTTTTTTAGTGAATACATTTTAGGTGACACACCATCTAGGGTTACAGGTTATGCTATTACTAGAACAGTAAACCCTAACATTACTTGGGAAACATCTAATACTTCAAATATAGGTTTAGATTTTACAGCTTTAAGTAATAAACTTAGTGTAAGTATGGATTACTTTATAAAGGAAACTGAAGATATTCTTATAGCTTCTCCTAATGTATTCTATTCTGGTACAGGAAATAATTTCCCTGATAACATAGCTACTATGGAGAATAAAGGATTTGAATTTTTAGCATCATATAGAGATCAAATTGGTGATGTGAACTTTTCAGCGTCTTTTAATTTTGCTAAAATTGATAACGAGGTAACATCAATGGGGAATAGCTCTCCATTAATAAACGGATCATTTACCTCAAATACAATTAATAGTAAGAAGACAGATGTTGGACAACCTATTGGATCTTTCTTTGGATATGTTGTTGATGGGATCTATCAAACTGATGCAGAAGCTACTGCTGCTAATGATGGGCCAGGTAATCCAAGAGCTGGAGATTTAAGGTTTAAAGATATAGATGGAGATGGAGATATAGATGAAGATGATCAAACCTATTTAGGATCTGGTATCCCAAACTTTGAATATGGTTTTAACTTAACTGCAGAGTATAAGAATTTTGATATTAGCCTATTCTTTAATGGTGTTTCAGGTAATGATATCTTAAATGGAACAAAGTATAGAGGATATTTTGATTTTAATGGGAACAAGTTTGCAGATGCTTTAAACGCTTGGTCACCAACAAATACTAGTGCTACCATACCTAGAAATACAAGAGCAGACCCTGGGTTTAACCGTAGAATGTCAGATTTCTACTTAGAAAACGGTGCTTATTTCCGTTTAAGAAATGCTCAAATAGGATACGCTTTACCAGATTCAATTTTAGATAAAATAAAACTTGATAAAGTTAGAATATACCTGTCAGCAATCAACCTTTTTACTATCACAGATTATACAGGATACTATCCTGAAGTAGGTAGAAATGGTAGAGGAGCAGGAGGGAACTCTGTACTTAACACGGGGGTTGATGAAGGAACTACTCCAGAACCAAGAACCTTTCAGTTAGGGATACAAGTGTCGTTTTAAATTAAAAAATAGATTATGAAAAAATTAAAAATAAAAATATCAGTTACAGCTTTCTTGTTATTAGGAGTTGTAGGGGTTATAAACATTAATTGTTCAGATGATGTTTTGGATCAAGTGAATCCTAATTCCATCACTCCAAAAGGTTTTTGGAAAACAGAAGAAGATGCCCAAAAAGGAGTTATAGGAGCATATAGTCCTTTTACACATATATGGTATTATACCAGATTTGAAATTTTCACTTCAGATTACAGAGATGATTTAGTTAATGGTTTCAATACTTCTGAAAGAACAGCAGTAGGATCATTTAATGGTATAGCAGGTAGTAATGCAACACGTTGGGTATGGCAAGCAATGTATCAAGGTGTATCTAGAGCGAATGATGTAATTGCAAATGTGCCTAATGTAGATATGGATGCTCAGTTACGAGATAATATTTTAGGTGAGGGTTATTTTATACGTGCTTATAACTACTTTAATTTATTAAATAACTGGAGAAATATACCTTTAATAACAGAACCAGCAACCGAAGTAGATTTGTTGTCATTAAAACAGGCAGATCCAGCTCAAGTTTGGTCACAAATTGAGTCTGATTTACAACAAGCTCAAAATTTATTGCCAGAATCATGGCCAGCAAACCAATTGGGAAGAGCAACATCAGGTGCTGCAACAGGAGTTTTAGGAAAAGTATACATGTACCAGAGTAAGTATGATGAAGCTAAAGCAGAGTTTCAGAAAGTAATGAGTAGCGGTACTTATCAATTAGTAGATAATTATGCTCATAATTTTACTGAAGAATTTGAAAATAATGCAGAATCTTTATTTGAAATTCAACTTATTTCTGATGGAAATAACAATTGGGGAGGTGATGCTCCTAATAGAGGTAAGGGTGCAGCTTATCAGCCAGATATTGCTCCTAGAGGTTATACTAGTCAAAATGGGATGCGTATTAATCAGTGGGCTTTAGATTTATTTTTAGATGAACAAACGATTAACGGTGAAATAGACCCTAGAACTTTTGTGACATTTTTCTGGGATACCAATGAGACCACTACTTATGAAGGAGAAATACTTGAGTCTAGAACCTTTTTAAATACATCTTATGCAGATGCATACCCAGATGGTGATGGTAATATTTATGGAAATAAATTTTTAGACTGGGAATTTAATGGTAGAAGTCAATCTCAAGATGGTGGATGGCATGGTTCAGGAAATAACTTAAGGTTATTAAGATATGCAGATATATTATTAATGTTTGCAGAGGCAGAGTTTATGATAAATGGATCTACTCAAGCAGCTTTAGATGCTATTAATGAAGTAAGAGAAAGAGCAGATATGGCTCCTCATACTAGTATAACTATGCAGGATATAGAAGATGAGCGTATTAAGGAATTAAGTTTAGAACGTACTCGTTATTTTGATTTATTGCGTTGGGGAAAGGTAAAATCTAGAATAGTTGATAACCCACAATTTAAATCTGAAAGTGCAGGAACTAGTGCATATAAAGCAGGAAGAGAATATATTGCTATTCCTCAAAATGACATAGATAGAAATCCAGGTTTGGATCAAAACGATGGGTATTAATTACCATTAGTTAGTCAAATTCATATTTTTAGAATTGTTTTAGTTTTGAAAACGGCTCAATACCTATAATGTGTTTTGAGTCGTTTTTTTTAAACTATAATCACTTTAATGGTTGTTTTTTATTAAGAACTAATTATTTTAGGTAATCAGTTTAAAAAAGTAAGTATCAAATGGATAAGAAAAAACTCATTTTTTTCTTTATTACATGTATTTGTAGTTTTAATTTATTTTTAGCTCAAAATCATGGTTATTTCCAGAGAATAACTACAGATGATGGGTTATCTCAAAGTGATGTAAATACTATTATTCAAGATGATGATGGTTTTATGTGGTTTGGAACACATGATGGATTGAACAGATACGATGGTTACTCGTTTAAAATTTTTAAACCAGACTTTCAGAAAGAAAATAGTATTCCAAGTAACTTAATTTATTCTTTAGAAAAAGATCAAAATGGAAACCTATGGATTGGAACAACAGGAGAAGGTTTGGTTCTTTTTGATAGAGCTAAAGAAAAATTTACTACTTATAAAAATAGTAACGAAGACAGTAAAAGTATAAGTAGTAATAACATAGTAAATTTATATAAAGACAGTGAAAATAAACTTTGGATAGGTACTAGAAATGGATTAAACATGATTGATTTGAAGAAAACAAATCAAGCTGTTGAATTTAAGAGGTTTAAGCTGGAACAAGATCCTTTGTTTTTTAGTGGAAATACACAATCTGTAAACACAGTTTACGAAGACAAAAATGGTATTATATGGGTTGGAGGTTATTCGGGCATATATAGATTGTCTAGAGAAAGTAATGGTGATGAATATTTACGTTTGGCAAATAGAGATATTGGATTACCTAATGTTTCTGTAAGATCTATTAGAGAGTTTAATGGAAAGCTTTTAGTAGCAACTAATAGCGGGTTGTATTATCAAAATTCTTTGATGTTAGAAAAGGTTTTTGATGGAGCATTTAATAACATTTTAATTGACAATAATGTGATTTGGGTTGGAACAAACAAAGGTTTGTGGAAGATTGAAATTGAAACAGCAGATAAAACGTTTAAAATTTTAAATAAGTTTGAATACGATCCCAAAGATTTTAATAGTATCAGTAAAAATAATATCATGTCTTTATACAGAGATAAAACTGGTATTATTTGGGCAGGAACAAACGGTGGAGGTGTTAATAAATTTGATTCCAATAGAAAAAAGTTTTTACATGTACGAAAGACTTTAGACTCCAAGAGTTTAAGCTATGACAAAATAAGATCTTTTTTTGAAGATTCTAATAATACCTTATGGGTTGGAACAGAAGGAGGGGGGCTAAATATGCTTAAATCTAATAAAACTTATAATGAGTATTATAAGTTTACAGAACTACTTAATATATATGCAATTGAAGAAATTAAAAGAGGAAATAAGCGTTTTTTGTTGTTTGGAGGACAAGGAATTCCGTCTATGTATGAATTAGATATTACAAATCACCAAAAAATAAATTTTAAAGATATAGTTCCAATAAGAGATTTTAATAATAGTGTATTCTCACTTTTGGTAGATAGTAGAGGTTATTTATGGATTGGAACTTATAGTGGTGGATTGTATAGATGGATGTTAAATGGAGATAAAAAATCCTATAATAAACAGCTTATTACTCATGATATTAATAATCCCACGAGTATTTCGGGTAATATAATTCGAAATATTTTTGAAGATAGTTTGGGGAATATATGGATAGGAACAAGTAACGGTTTAAGTATGTTGCCAGTAGCCGAAGTTTCTGAAAGTAATCCAAGGTTTAGTGTTTATAAAAGAGAAGCAAAAAATAAGAACTCTTTATCACATAATTATATTTTATCAATTAATGAAGATAAGGATAAAAATATTTGGGTTGGAACTTTAGGGGGAGGTCTTAATAAATTGAAAAGGCAAGAAGATGGTATACAATATCAGGTCTATAAATCTTATTCTGAATCAAACGGGTTACCCAATAATGTTGTAAAAGGTGTTTTAATAGATGATCAGAAAAATCTATGGATATCTACAAATAAAGGGTTGTCAAAATTGAATCCCCAAACGGAAGAGTTTAAAAATTATGATGTAAATGATGGGCTACAGAGTAACGAATTTCAAGAATTAGCTTGTTTGAAAAGAAAAAATGGAGAGTTTCTTTTTGGAGGAGTTAATGGTTTTAATTCTTTTTATCCCAGGCAATTAAGAGAGAATACATTTATTCCAGAGACTGTTATTACTAATTTTCTAATTTCAAATAAAGAGGTTGGAGTGCGAGAAGAAATTGATGGAGAAATTATAATTAATTCTATAATTAGTAAAACTAAAGAAGTAAAATTAAAATATTTTCAAAATAATATATCTTTTGATTTTGCTTCATTACATTATGTAGCACCCAAAAAAAACAAATTTGTATATAAATTAGATGGGTTTGATAAAACATGGCTTACAACTACTGCAACTAAAAGGCATGCTTCTTACACCAATTTATCTCCAGGCGAATATGTTTTTAAGGTTAGGTCTTCTAATAATGATGACTTATGGAATGAAAACCCTGCACAGGTAAAAGTAATTATAAAACCTCCATTTTGGTATACATGGTGGGCTTATTCATTTTATGGACTTTTAATATTAGCCGTAATTTTTGCCATTGTATCTTATTATAGCTTAAAAGAAAGAGAGAAAGCAGCCGTAAAAGTTCAAAAAGAAATTGAGCATGTCAATAAATTAAAACTTCAGTTTTTTACTAATATATCCCATGAGTTTAAAACACCTATAACACTAATATTAAATCCGATAGAAGAGCTTTTAGAAGTGATAGGAGACAATGTAAAGGTTAAGCCAAAATTGCAAATTATACAAAGAAATGCAAATTCGTTATTGAGATTGGTTCATCAATTAATGGAGTTTAGGAAAATAGAAGTAGGTGAAACTAAATTGGCAGCCACAAAATCTAATGTGATACATTTTGTTGAGCAAATCACCAATTCATTTAAAGCTTCGGCTAGAAAAAATGATATTGAAATTGTTTTTGAAAGTGAATTAAAAAAAAGAGACATATGGTTTGACTGGGACAAATTGGAGAAAATTCTAAATAATTTAATATTTAATGCTATTAAGTTTACTAACCCTGGAGGGCAGATAAAAGTTAAAATTAATAAGTCGTCTGTAACAGACGATATTATTATTAATGAGAAAGGTTTTAGTGTGAAATATTTAAAGATAGAAGTTGAAGATAATGGGGTAGGTATAAAAGAAGAAGAGTTGCCTTTTGTATTTCATAGGTTCTATCAGGTAAATCAAACACGAAAGAGAACACGTAAAGGATCTGGTATTGGATTGGCAATAACCAAAGACTTAGTAGAGTTACATCATGGTAAAATTGAAGTAGAATCTAAAGAAGGAAAAGGCACCAAGTTCATTATAAAACTACCAAGGGGTAAAGAGCATTTGTTACCAGATGAAATTGTTGAACCAACTGTTTCTAGTCTCCCTGGAAACTATGATATAGAATTAGAAGAAACCATTGAAGATTTAGATGCTGATCTTGGAATTATTGATATTAAATTAGAAAATACAGTTTTAGTAGTAGATGACAATCCGGATATTAGATTTTTAGTAAAGGAAGGTTTTTCTAAATCTTATAAAGTTTTAGAAGCCAAAAATGGAAAAGAAGGTTTAAATATTGCATTAAAAGAAATGCCAGACATAGTAATAAGTGATATTCTTATGCCAGAAATGGATGGGGTAGAGCTATGCAAAGCTTTAAAAACTAATATTAGAACTAGTCATATTCCAATCATTTTGTTAACAGCTTTAAATTCTGTAGAACATAGAATAGAAGGGTTAGAATCTGGAGCAGATGCTTATATTCCAAAACCATTTAAGATGAAATTATTATCTGTTAGAGCAGAGAAGCTTATTGAGACCAGAGATTTAATGAGAAAACGTTTTCAAACTGAAAAAGAATTAACTCCAGAAAAAATTACGCTTAATTCATTAGATGAAAATTTTCTGAAAAAAATAATGGATTTGATGGAGGAAAACATGAGTAATGAATCTTATTGGGTAGATAATTTGGTGAAAGACATGATAACTAGCAGATCAACGCTTTTTAGAAAATTAAAGAAGCTAACAGGACAATCTCCTAATGATTTTATAAGAATGGTACGCTTAAAAAGGGCGGCGCAATTATTGGAACAAAATGAATTAACTATTGCTCAAGTAAGTTATATGGTTGGTTTTGCAGACCCAGGTTACTTTGGAAAATGCTTTAGGAAATTTTTTGGTGATTCTCCCTCTAATTATGTGAAGAAAAAAGTAGAAGCTTAAGGGGTAAAAACAATTTTCCCCATTTTAATTTCATTATTACAATTTATATTATAAAGATAAATTCCAGGCGATAGTTTTAAATTTTTAGGAAACCAGCGTTTCGTTAAATCTTTTTCATCTGTTGGAATTTGACCTGTAATTTCTTCAACCTTAATACCGTTAATGGAATAAATTTGAATAGTATAATCAGAACTGTTTACTGTGTTTAAATTTATATGGAAATCTATGAAATCTGAAAAAGGATTAGGAATTGTATTAATAGTAAGGTTAGTGTTATTAACATTATTTTGAATATTATCAGTGTCATTATTTGGTTCTTCTTCCTGAGTTTCTTCTTGGGTAAACGTTTTACCTTCAACCATTCCTTGAAGTTCAACAATCTTGATTTTTTGGTTTACTTCAATATTATAAATAATATCCTTTCTACCGTTGGTCCATGTAACTTGTAAACTATCAATTTTTTGAGCTTTTCCTAATCCAAAATGAACTGGCTTTATACTCTGTCCCATCATGTTTGATCCATGATGAAGTCTGTGTAAATGTTTTTCAGCAACTGAAACTGTTATAGTGGCACCAAATCCATTTCTATTAGATTGTACACCTTCTAAATCTATTTGTACCCATGTATTGGGGGCAAAATTGTTTCTATAAAGGTATGGCGAATCGTTAGTGTTGCAAACAAAAATATCTAAATCACCATCGTTATCATAGTCAAAAACTTCTGTCCCCATTCCATTAGCAAATCCATTAGCTTGAGATTGTTGAGACCAATTTACAAAGCGATCTTCACCTTCGCTTCTTAAATTTTTAAAGAATACATTATTATAGTTTAAACTCTCATTTCCATTAACTATATATAAATCTTGGTCGCCATCATTATCGGCGTCTAAAAATTTGGTGCCCCATCCAAAATCACCATCTCCAACACCTTCCTCTGTGGTCTTATTTTCAAAAGCTTCCATGGCATTTCCTTTAAATAAAGGGTTTGCTTTATCTGCAGCAATGTTTGTTACATAGATATCAAATATACCATCGTTATTATAGTCGCCTATGGTAGATCCCATACCACAGCCTTTATTTTCTAACTGATACAGATCTGTAGCTTCCGTAAAAGAAGTACCATTATTATTTATATAAAATTTACTAAGGCCAAAATCATTTACTACATATAGATCTGTCCAACCATCAAGATTAACGTCTATAGGTAAGCTTGACCATGTTCTACTTTTATCATTAAGGTTTAAAGCTCCTTCAATTTCTTTAAAAGTACCATCACCATTATTGTTATACAGTCTATTTGGTATATCTAAGTAATTTAAATAAAGATCTAAATCGCCATCATTATCGTAATCCCACCAAATTCCATTGGTATTATTACAATTAACACAAGGTTCTATACCTGATGTATCAGTAACATCTTTAAAGGTGCCATTCTGCATATTTTGGTATAATTGAATACCATCTTGATGAGTTAGAAGAATATCTGGATACCCATCATTATCATAATCACCCCAAGAAGCTCCGAGTTTAGAATCTAATTTACTAAAGCTAGAATGTTGTTTACTAAAACCAGCAGCTTCAGTCACATCTTCAAATCTACCTCGATTATTATTAAAAAGTCTACTCCAAGTAGTTTCGTCACTTTGACTGAATGATTTATTGGCTACTACAAATAAGTCTAAATCTCCATCAAGATCATAATCTGCAACAGCATTACCGGTGTTTGTATGTAATTTTGAAAAATCAATAACATTTTGCTCTGTAAACTGTTGAGAGAATATAAGATTTATAAATAATAAAAATACTATATATGTGTATGGCAAAAAGGTTTTCATGATAATAAAGATAGTATAAAAGCGTCTTTATTAAGAGTAATATAAAATCAAAAACAAGTTCTTTTAGAGCATTTTAAAATACTAATATTTAATAATTTGAAGGTTGTGATTATTGTTGCCAACTAGAATTACTTTGTTGTTTCCTAATTTAAGGGTTTTCATATCTTTAGCATTGTGAGGTGTATAAAAACCACTTTGATTAACATTAATTGGTTGAAACGTGCCCTTTCCATTTCCTTTTAAAAATAACCCTATTCCAGCATCATTTCTAGGAGTTTCAATTTCAGATTCATATAAATTTCCAGATATTATAAGGTCTAAATTGTCATCATTATCAAAATCTTCGATTAGAATGTTGTTTATACTTGAAGTTTGCGCTAGTGCGGGTAGTTTATGAAGTACAAAATCTTGTCCATCTTTATTTTCAGCATAATAGGAAGCAAAAGTAAAGGCTTTAAGGTTTAATGCCTTTTCTAGGTCATTACCATAAATATCATTTAAATTGGAGTTTCCAAAAGACTCAAATGTTGGGAATTTATTTTTTAATGAAGGGATTTGTTCTATAGAACAAGATCTACCTCTTACGGGGTACACTTGTCCATGATCATAATAACTCAAAATAATATCATTTGTACCGTTTTTATCATGATCATAACTGTGTACTTGAAAAGGGGTGTTTTTAGAGGCTTTATATTTGTAGTTGAGTCCTAAATTTCCTAAGATTAGGTCATTGTCACCATCTTTATCCATATCGGCACTAGAAACTTTGTAGTACCAGCCTTCAGACTTTTCAAAACCTTGGAATTTGTGTTCTTTAAACTGACCTTTACTATTGTTTAAGAAAGTTTTAATTGCTGTCCATTCGCCAACCACAACTAAATCCAGATGATTGTCATTATTAAGATCTACCCAAGTTCCTGATGTAATAAGCCCTAAATCATTTAATTCAGGTAGACCTTCATTTGTTACATCTATAAGGGTACCATTGCGGTTTTCCAATAATTTGCTGCTAGCAGGGTAAGGGTATTTTCCTGGTGTAATTCTTCCGCCTATAAATAAGTCAATGTCACCATCATTGTCATAGTCTGCTTTTTCAACAATAGAGCCACTAATTCTGTATTTGGGGACGGCATTTAAAGATTTTTTAAAATTACCTTGTCCATCATTTATATAAAGTCTGTCTTCTAGAAGTTTACTATCCTCATTAAATTCGTTTCCTCCACTAGCTATAAAAAGATCTAAATCTCCATCATTATCAATATCGAAAAGCGCAGATCCCATATCTTCACAGTTTTTATCAATAGACCAAGCACCGTTTTTGTTTTCTGTAAAAGTTTTATCCTTATTTTGTGTGAATAATGCTCCAGGATTTCCAGCAGATCCTCCAATAAAAAAATCTTCTAACCCATCTTTATTAACATCACCAGTTGAAATATAAGGACCAAATTGAGACATTTTATGAGGTAAAAGAACTTCTTTGGCATAATCATCATATACGTTTTCTTCATGTTTATAGGAGACGTTTTTAGAGATTGTTATATCTGTAAAAATTTTATTGTTGGGTGTTGGTGTTTCTTTATTATTTAAGTTTTTAGGTTTTACGGTTATTAATTGATTACATTTTACATTTTCTATGATGGTAGTTTTTTCATTGGGCCAAATAACTTCTATTTTTTCAATTTTGGTTATGTTGCCCAATCCAAAATGGGCAATATCTTCACTTTTTGACATATAGCCCCTATTGTTGGTTAATTCTATCATCTGCCATAAAGTGTCATTTTTAAAAAGCTTTATTCTGGAGCCATATAGATTTATATTATTGGGAGATTTTAATTTTAGTTTTAAATAATTTCCAAGTTTTCTTTCAGAAGTATTGTTTCTATAAATAAAAGCTTCCTCATCAATGTTGTTTATTATTAAATCTAAATCGCCATCAAGATCTAAATCTGCATAACTAGCACCGTTTGATAATGATGGAAGATCAAATCCCCATTCTTTTATTTTGTTTTCAAAAGTTAAATCGCCATTATTTTTATAAATATAATTGTTAAGCTTATCTGTGGGTGCCATTTGGGCTAGTGCAAGTACATCAACTACATCTTGAAATTTTTTGTTTTGTTTTTTTGCCTCTATTTCTATGCTGTCCAATATTTTTTTGTAATCAATATTAACATCACTAAAACGCATATTGCGTTTAATACCATTGGTTACAAAAATGTCCTTAAAGCCATCATTATCAAAATCTGCAATCAACGGGCTCCAACTCCAGTCTGTATTAGAAACTCCTGCCATTTGGGCTAAATCACTAAAAGTTGAATTTCCATTATTACGTTGTAAGGTGTTAAACATATATTGATAATGCCAATCTCTATTAACAATTGCCCAAAAGTCTTCAGGGTTCATGCCTCCCATATTAGTTTTAATTCTTTTATGGTCTTCAGCAACCATATCTACTACAAAAACATCTAAAAAACCATCGTTATCATAGTCTGCAATATCACTACCCATGCTAAAGTTAGACATGTGTTTTAGTGCACTATGTTCAATATTTGTAAATGTTCCGTTTTTATTATTTTGATATATAAAATCAGGTTTGTCATAGTCGTTTGTAACATAAATATCTGGCCATTTGTTGTTTGTTAAATCACCAATACTAGCAGATAATCCATGTGCGGAATTTTTAGTTTTGGTTAAATTGGATATTTCTGCAAATCCCAATTTGCTTCCTAAATTTCTGTAAAGCTTGTCACTATATCTATGAATTCTATGTTTTGAAGATGATTTAGCTCTGATACTGTTTCCATAACTTGGAGGTTGGTTTACGAGGTAGATGTCTAAAAGACCATCTTTATTATAGTCAAAGAAATTTGCTTGAATAGAATTTCCGGAATCGTTAACTCTGTAAGATTTACCAAGTTCAGTAAATGTTAAATTACCATTATTAATGAATAATAAATTTTCTCCAGATTGTTTTTCATTCATATTGCTTTTACATACATATATATCCAGATAACCATCTGTATTTACATCAGCAAATGTGACACCTGTAGACCAAGAGTTAAAAGATGCAATACCAGAGCTTTCAGAAATATCCTCAAAAACAAGATTACCTTTATTTAAATAGAGTTTATCTGAAACCTGATTTCCAGAAAAATAAATATCAGGTAAACCATCGTTATTTATATCTCCAATGGCAACACCAGCACCATTTACAAAATTTTCATTTATAAGGTGATTCTCAGAAGCAGTTTCTTTTAAGGTGTTTACGAATTTAATTCTGGTATGATTAGAATTAACTCTTGTGAAATGTTTGTCACTTTTTTCTAAGGGATATGGATCAGTTTTATCTGTACAAGAATAAAGAATAATCGATGTTAAAAAACAAGCTTTAAAAAAGCGAAACAAGACTTTATACTTCATGAATGTATTAGATGGTTTTGCGATGTTTAATTTTTGAGGTGGTTATTATGTGAAATTAATAATTATTTAGGAAATATTTTTCAATTCCATGATTTTGACCATTTGTGACGGGTTTTTACTCTTTTTTGCAGCATTTGTACTTATTGATGAAAGGTCTTAATTATAATTTGCATTCGCAATTAAACAGTTTGTTAAAACTATAATTTCTACAGGGTTTAGCAAACAATAAAAACTAATTATTAATTCATAACTAAACTTAAATTATGAGAAAAATTTATTTTATTAATTATTTGTTAAGTGTCTTTGAGTTAAAAGGGAAGAAGTTATCCACTTTGCTTCTTTTTCTTTGTAGCTCAGCTTTAATTTATGGTCAAACCTTAAATATAAGCGGTGTTGTAACAGATGAAACCGATATGCCAATGGTTGGTGCTAATATTATTGTAAAGGGTACCACTAAAGGAGCAATTACTGATTTTGATGGTAATTATAATATATCAGCAAATCAAGGGGATGTTTTGGTAGTATCTTTTACTGGATATCAAACAAAAGAAATCACAGTAGGAGCTAGTAGTACAATTAATGTAAAATTGGCTGAAGATGCTCAGGCATTAGATGAGGTAATACTTATTGGTTACGGGTCTAGAAAAAAGTCAGATATCGTTAGTGCAGTAAGTACAGTAGATAATGATTTTATCTCACAGCAGCCAGGTTCAGATGCAACAAGAGCATTACAAGGTAGTGCGTCTGGGGTTACTGCTGTAGCATCTGCAAGACCAGGTGAAGGAGCCCAGGTTAGAATTAGAGGTATTGGTAGTATTAATGGGAATAATCCATTATATGTTGTTGATGGAGTTGTAGGAGCAACTGTGCCTCCGCCATCACAAATAGAATCTATTCAAGTCCTTAAAGATGCATCTTCAACCGCAATCTATGGTGCTAGAGGAGCAAGTGGAGTAATTTTAGTAAAAACTAAAACAGGTAGATATGAACAAGCAGCTAAATTTGAGGTAAGTGTAAGAACAGGTATAGGTGTTAATAATTCAAAGTATGATTTTATTACAGACCCTAATTTAATTGGTCAAATGCTTTGGTTAGAACAATCAAATGATGGTCTACCATTAGGACATCCGCATTTTCAATTTGATCCTAACGACATTACTGCTACTCGTGTTAATGACTATTTATTTCCAAACGGGGCATCTATTGGAGATCCTTCAACAGACCCATCGCTTTACAGTGAAGTAACTAATCCAATTACACTAACAAATCAAGCAGGTACAGATTGGTTAGATGAATTGTATAGACCAGCCTTATTGCAAGATTATACCATAGCGGTAACTGGTGGATCTAAAAAAACTACCTATGCATTAAATGCTAACTTTTTTACTGAAGAAGGGGTGTTTAAATATAACTCATTTAACAGGTATGCTTTTAGAAACAATATTGATTCTAAACTTACAGATTGGTTAACAATTGGTCAAAGACTAGGTGTTACACTGAGTGATCGTAAGGGTAATCCTGCAGGATTTAATACTATAATAGAATCAAGTCCTTTAGTTCCTACTCACGATATTGGCGGAAATTTCGCTGGTAGTATTGTAGGTGGGTTAAATGAGGGTCCTTCACCATTAGCAACCAATTTTAGAAATCGTAGAGATTTATTAAGAACACTTAATATAACTGGGAATTTTTATGCAGAAATTACTCCTGTTAAAGATTTAAAAGTGAAAACACTTTTTGGTTATAATATGAATTGGGTAAAAAACCATAATCCTCAATTTGCAAATAACGAAAGTATTAATGGAGCTAGAATAGATTTTTTATTTGAAACAAGAACAAACAATTTACTTTGGAACTGGTCTAATACAATCAATTATACTAAGACTATAGCTGATAAACACAGCTTTGATATCTTATTAGGAGCAGAATCAACGAAGTTTGAATTTGATCAAGTTAATGCTTCTAGGTCTAGTTTTTTATCAACTAATGAAGATTTCTTTTTGTTATCATCTGGTTCATCAGATATTCAAAATGGCTCGGCTGCAGGAGAATGGGCATTATTTTCTCTGTTTTCTAGATTGTACTATTCTTTCGATGATAAGTATATGATTGAAGGTACAATACGTAGGGATGGGTCTTCAAGATTCGGTGCTAATGAACGTTTTGGGTTTTTTCCTGCAGTTTCTGCTGGATGGATGATTTCTAAAGAGTCTTTTATGGACAATGCTGATTGGATTCGCCAATTAAAACTGAGAGCTGGTTGGGGTCAGTCTGGTAATGATCAAATAGGAAACTATAATGGATTTACTACTTTTGGATCTGGTTTAGGTAACTCGTTTTACGATATAAACGGTACGGATAATAGTATTGTTCAAGGTTTTCAGTCTACAGCTTTTGGTAACCCAGATGCTAAATGGGAAACAACAACTTCTACTAATATAGGTGTTGATGCTGCATTTTCTAATGGACTAAGCTTAAGTTTAGACTTCTGGGATAAGACAACAACAGATATGTTATTTAATGTTGGTGTACCAGCGGTTAATGGACTTGCAAATACACCTTTTGTGAATATTGGAGAAATAAATAATAAAGGTATAGACTTTGAATTAAATTACAGTAAACAGGTAAATCCTGATTTTAACTATAGTATCGGTTTGAATGTTTCAACCTATAAAAATGAAGTTATAAAGCTCTCTGATAATCCAGATGAATTTATTACAGGCATAAGCCAACGTAGTCAAACCTATACAAGAGCTCAATCAGGAAGAGCATTTCCAGAATTTTTTGGTTATATTGTAGATGGTATTTTTCAAACAGATGCGGAGGCTGCTGCACATCCAGCAAATGGAGATTATAATGAACCAGGTAATTTAATAATTAGAGATGTAGATGGAGATGGTGAGATTACCCCAGATGATAGAACTTGGATTGGTAATCCACACCCAGACTTTACAGCAGGTTTAAATATAGGCATTCAGTATAAAAACTTTGATTTGTCTACTATATGGTATGCTAGTATAGGAAATGATATACTTAATTATTATAATCGTTTTACACGTTATGGTTTATTCCAAGGCCCAAAATCAGCTGATAGATTATTCCGTTCTTGGGGAAGTCCTTATTTAAATGGTAATAATGAAGCAGCTGTGTTGCCTAAAGTATCTGGTGGAGGAAGCTTTGAGCAAAATACCCATTCAGATTTAATTGAAGACGGTTCGTTCTTACGCCTAAAAAACTTACAGATTGGTTATAACGTGCCTCAATCATTATTAGATAAGTTTGGAGTGTCTAGTATGCGTATGTACGTAATGGGAACCAATTTAATTACATTATTTGACAATTATTCAGGTTTAGATGTAGAGGTATCTCCTGTAAACGAAATAGATAGAGGTTTTGACCAAGGTACTTGGCCACAACCAAAGCAATTTATTTTCGGTGTAAATATTAGTATGTAAATAAAAAAAGAAAGAAATGAAAATTTTAAATTTTAAAAACAGTTTATTAGCATTTGCTATAGGGATGCTAATTTTCACTTCATGTGCAGACGAGTTTCTTGAGGAAAAGCCTAAGCAGAGTGTAGACATTCAGGCTCTTTCAACTGAAGAAGGGGCAGATTTCTTATTGATTGGTGCTTATTCTTTAATAGATGGTTACTCTGCTGGTGGAGCAGGTTTTACTGGAGGTTCTTCAGTTACCAACTGGGTTTGGGGAGATGTACTTTCCGATGATATGCATCGTGGTGATCAAACTACAGGTTGGTCTCCAATTAGCCTTATTGAACGTTATGAAGTAGACCCAAGTAATGGTTGGGTAGATGAATTGTGGAGAGGTAACTATGATGGTGTGTCTAGAGCTAATGATGTGCTTAGGGTTATAAGAAGTGCAGGTGATGTAATATCAGAAAGTGCAGCAAGACAGATGGAAGCGGAAGCTAGATGGTTGCGTGCTTGGTTTCACTTCCAATTGCAATCTAAAATTGAGAGCATACCTTATATAACAGAAGATGTTATAGCAAGTGAAGTTCCAAATATAGGTCCAGTTTGGGATAATATAGAAGCAGATTTACAATGGGGTATTGATAATAACATGGAAGAAGTACCTTCACAAGTTGGTCGTGCTTCTAGATGGGCTGCAAAAGCTTTAAAAGCTAGAGTGCACTTATTTCAAAAGGAATTTGCCCAAGCTAAACCTTTATTAGATGATATTATTAATAATGGTCCATTTTCTTTGGCACCTCATTTTTATGATAATCATGATGAGGAAAAGCAAAATAATGTTGAAAGTATTTTTGAAGTACAGTATAGTATAAATGATGGAGCTGGACAACACAATGGAGGAACAGATCACCTTACGTTATACCCAAGAGGTAATGATGTTGGTTTATGTTGTTCTTACAGTGCCCCTAGTTTTGATTTATTTAATGCTTATAAGACAGATGCCAATGGATTACCTTATTTAGACACGTTTCAAGACGATTTATTACTTGAAGATTATACATTGTTAGATACAGAACCATTTACACCAACTACTCAAGCTTTAGACCCAAGAGTAGATTGGACTATTGCAAGACGAGGTATACCTTTCTTAGATTGGGGACCAATGAGTGGTAGTGATTGGATTCAAGATGAATTAGGAATGGGACCTTTCTTGAATAAGAAAATTATGTTCTACCAGAGAAATAAAGGTACCCTTTCCATAACTTCTCATGGTTGGGCGCCAGGTTTAAATGCCAATAATTTTAGACTCTTTAGATTAGGTCATGTTATCTTATGGCGTGCAGAAGTAGCTGCTGAAGAAAATGACTTGGGCTTAGCTAGAGATTTGGTTAACCAAATTAGAGAAAGAGCGCAAGATGATGTAGTAATGGGTAGAGTAAATAATACAACATTTGGAGCAGATGATCCTATAGATATTGATATGGATCAGCCAGCAGCAAATTATCAATTGGGATTATATACGTCTTTTCCAGATCAAGCGTATGCTTTAAAAGCAATACGTCATGAAATGCGTTTAGAATTTGCCTTAGAAGGTATGCGTTTTCAAGATTTGGTACGTTGGGGGATAGATGCAGAAACGATTAATGCTTATTTAGCTTCTGAGTTATCAGATAATAAATTACCTTGGATACAAGGAGCTACGTATACTTCTGGTCAGGATGATCATATACCATTACCGCAGTCTGAAATAGATTTACAATCAGGAATATTAACGCAAGACCCTGCGTATTAACTAAGAAAAGTATTTAGAGAGTTTAAAAAAATAAATCTTAACTTTTTTTCATTAAAGTTAGTTTTATTAAGTTGTTTTAGTTTAAAAAGCGGTTCAAAAATTTTTTGAGCCGCTTAAATTTTATTAAATTAATTTAGATAAATACTTATTTTGAGAATTGTACCACAAATTTGTCTTTTGTTTTTCTTATTTCAAACTTTTGTTGGAGTTTGTCAATTACCTGAATTAAAGTTTGAGCATTTCATTGATGAGAAAGGTTTTAACCAAAGTTCAGTAATGAATATCATTCAAGATAATGAAGGCTTTTTATGGATTGCAACTCCAAATGGACTGTATAAATATGATGGGCAAAGATTTACTGTTTTTAGACATGAGCCTAATAATTCTAGTAGTTTAATAAATAATTCTGTTTTTGAATTAGAACTCGATTCAGAGGGAAATATTTTAGTAGGCACTGGTAAGGGGCTTTGTAAATTTGATGTGATAACTCAAAAGTTTTTAGTGTATCCCAAAGCTCTAGAAAATGCACGTATTACTGCTATATATCCAGAAGAAAACGGAGCTCTGTGGGTTGGCACTTTACATTCAGGGCTGTATTATTTTGACCCTTCTGATAAAAAAGGAGAATTCCCCAAAGTATATTCCCATAAACCTAACCATATGTCTAGTATTAATAGTGATCAAATACACTGCATTACAAAAGATAAATCAGGAAATCTATGGGTGGGAACCATTGAAGGGTTGAATAAGCTAATAAATGTTAATGGTAAAGAAGAGTTTGTCCATTTTAAACATTTAAATGAGAGTGTTAAGCTTTTATTCTTAGATAAAAAGGGGTGTCTTTGGGTTAGTTTAGAAGATACAAGGCTTTTAAAAATTAATAAACCTAATAGCTTTAATAAGCCAGAATCAACACATTACAGAGAATATTATTTTGATTTGTTCAAATCTGATAATGATGATTATGGAGGTATTTTGTCTATGTTTGAGACACTAAACAAAGAACTATTAGTAGGCATACATGGTCATGGTTTGTTTTTACTTAACCCAGACTCAGGTAAGTATAAGACTTATGTCCCAGATCCTTTAAATCCAAAAAGTATAAGTAGTGGTAATGTAGAAGCCATACTAATAGATAAAACTAACGTGCTTTGGGTTGGTACTGAAGAAGGAGGATTAAATAAATCAAATTTAGAAAGAAAACCTATAATTACCTTAAATAAAAATGAACTTTCAAAAGAGTCATTAACGAATTCATCAATAAATGCAATTATTAAAGATAAAGACAATAATTTATGGGTTGCTACTCAAAATGGCTTAAATAAAATTACATTTAAAGAAAACCATTTTAGAAAACCTTCTTATGAGCGTTTCTATATTAATAATGAATTGTCAAATAACCAATTAAAAATACAGCAACCAGTGTGGTCTCTATTAAGAGATAAGAAAGATGTTTTTTGGTTAAGTACAACTAGAGGAATTGTATATATGGATTCCAAACCGGGGTCAAGTAAAAAGTCTTTTCATCTCACACCTATTAGTATGCTTGAGGTTTTTTCTTCAATTCAAGATAGAGATGGTAATTTATGGTTTGGTTCTTTATTAAATGGTTTAGCTAAATGGAAAAAAAAGAAAAAGACAAACAGTAATGAGTTTGATTTTTCAAACATAAACTACTATCTGCCTGATAAAAATGATAAGTATGGTATAAGTGGTAAAGAGATAAGTTGTATCTATGAGGATAGTAAAGGGAATATTTGGGTAGGTACTTTATTTGGTGGATTAAACTTAATTATAAAAGGAAAAGAAGGAGAAAGAGATAAGTTTATTTCATATCAACACGATAAAAATAATAAAAATAGTCTAAGTCATAATTCAGTTTTTTCTATTCATGAAGACAATGATGGAAATTATTGGGTAGGTACTTTTGGAGGAGGTCTAAATAAAATGGTACTACCTGACAACGGTATAGGAGATCCTGTTTTTACTCATTATACAGAAAAAGACGGATTATCAAACGATGCTGTTTATGGTATTTTGCAAGACGATCAAAATAAGCTATGGATAAGCACAGATAACGGCATATCTGTATTCGAAATTGAAACCGAGACATTTACTAATTTGAGTAGAGATGATGGGTTGCAGAGTAATAATTTTAGAATGAATGCCTATTTTAAAAATGAAGATGGGTATATGTTTTTTGGAGGATTAAGAGGACTCAATATTTTTCATCCAAATGATTTAAAAGAAAATACAATACCAGCCCAACCAAAATTAACCGGTTTAAAAATTAATGACAAAGAAGTTGAGGTAAATGAAGAATTTAATGGTAGAGCCGTGTTAGAGAAATCTTTATCTCACCTATCAAAAGAAATTAATTTAAAATACGACGAAAATACACTCACTTTTGAATTTGCTGGATTACATTTTGCTGCACCAGAAAAAAATAAGTTTAAATACAAACTTGATGGTTTTGATAAAGATTGGGTGAATTCCAAGGGTTTGTCTTTTGCCCATTACACAAACCTTTCATCTGGAAACTATACTTTTAAAATAAAAGCTTCTAATAATGATAATTTTTGGAGCGAAGAGATAGCCTCTGTTAAATTAAAAATAAATCCGCCTTTTTGGCTAACAAATTGGGCTTATTTGGTTTACAGTTTATTAGTGTTATTGTTTTTGTTTGGTATTTTCTCTTATAGTAGAATGAAATCACAAAGACAAGCTTCATTAAAATTACAAAAAGAAATTGAAGAGGTAAACAAATTAAAACTACAATTCTTTACAAATATTTCTCATGATTTTAAAACACCAATAACACTAATTCTAAATCCTTTAGAAGAAGTATTAGAATCAGTTAAAAATAATGAAGCAATAAAATCTAAGCTAAAAGTGGTGCAAAGAAATGCGGGGTCCCTTTTACGTTTGGTAAATCAATTAATGGAATTTAGGAAAATAGAAGTTGGAGAAACTAAACTTAGTGCAACTAAAGCTAATATTATAAATTTTGTTAGAGAAATTACATTTTCATTTAGATCATCGGCAAGAAAAAAAGAAGTAGAAATTGTTTTTGAAAGTCAGTTGTATGATGAAAGTCTTTGGTTTGATTGGGACAAATTAGAAAAAATATTAAACAACTTAATTTTTAATGCCATTAAATTTACAACTAAAGGCGGGCAAATAACAGTACGCGTTAAAAAACCTTTAGATGAGGTTGTTAATGTAATAGGTAGAGATATGTCTGCCAATTTTGTGCAAATTGAGGTCGAAGATAATGGAATAGGGATAAGCAAGGATAAACTACAGTATATTTTTCATAGGTTCTATCAAGTAAACCAATCAACTAAAAGAAATAAGGGAATAGGAGTAGGTTTAGCGATAACTAAGGATTTAGTAGATCTTCACCATGGGGAAATTAGTGTTAATTCTGAAGAAGGAATAGGAACATGTTTTGTAATTAAGTTACCATTAGGAAAAGCACATTTATTACCAGAAGAAGTGGTTGAGTTTCCTGTATATGAAGAATTAACAGAAAAAGAATTTGATGAAAATGATAAATTAGATATTTATGATTTAGAAGAAACAGAAACTCAAGAAGAAACAGATAAATCTACAGTACTTATAGTTGATGATAATGAAGATATTAGAAATTTGGTCAAAGATGGATTATTTTCTAAGTATAATACCTTAGAAGCTAAAAACGGTAAAGAAGCATTAAATGTAGCTTTAAAAGAAATCCCAGATTTAGTTATAAGTGATGTTTTAATGCCAGAAATGGATGGTATTGAATTTTGTTATACTTTAAAGAATAATATAAGAACTAGTCACATACCAGTTATACTATTAACAGCTTTAAACTCAGTAGAGCATAGAATAAAAGGCGTGGAATCAGGCGCAGATGTTTATATTCCGAAACCTTTTAATATGAAGTTGTTAGAGGTTAGAACTACTAAACTTATAGAATCCAGAGAAAAAATGCGAAAGCGTTTTCAAACTGAAAAAGAAATAACTCCTGAAAAGATCACATTAACATCTCTTGATGAAGAGTTTTTAAAGCGTATAATGGATTTAATGGAAGTAAATATGGGTAATGAATTGTATTGGATAGATGAGTTGGCAGCAGACATGAATACAAGTCGTTCAACATTTTTTAGAAAATTAAAAAAATTGACAGGACAATCTCCTAACGATTTTATGAGGTTAGTAAGGCTTAAAAGAGCAGCACAACTTTTAGAACAAAAGAAATTTACTATTGCAGAAGTAAGTTATATGGTTGGATTCAGTAACCCAAACTATTTTGGAAAATGTTTCAGGAAATTTTTTGGAGACACGCCTACAAGCTATGTAAAGAAAAAGGTTCTTATTTAATAGTATGTTACTAAGACTATTGTAATTTTACTTCATTAATTTACGTTACAATAAAAACTATTTTAGTGTTCGAAACATACAACTCAAGCAATAAGACCATTTTAGTTATTGTATTCACGGTTTTATTTGTAATGACTTTTAGATATCTATTCAAATTAATTGAAATGGCCTATGTTATGAAGTATAAAAAGCCGTTTTATAATCATTTATATCTATTTAAGAGGAAATTAAATGATTCCCAAAAATCAATATTAATAAATAATTTTTTTTTCTATAATAATTTAAATCAATCGAATAAAATATTTTTTGAGCATAGGGTAGCATCTTTCATAAAAGATAAATATTTTTTAGGAAGAGAAGGTCTTGAAGTAACAGAAGAAATGAAGGTGCTTATTTCTGCTACAGCTGTAATGTTAACATTTGGGTTTAGAGATTTTTATATAGGATTGCTTTCAAAAATTGTTATTTATCCTGAGGCATTTTACTCCAGAATAAATGATGACTATCACAAAGGAGAATTCAATCCAAAGATGAAAACCCTAGTCTTATCTTGGAAAGATTTCAAAGAAGGTTATGATATTGAAAATGATAATTTAAACCTTGGTATACACGAATTCACACATGCCATTCATTTAAATAGTATGAAAGAACGAGATATTAGTTCTTCTATTTTTAATGATACTTTCAAGGAACTTTCCAAAAAGCTATCTAAAAATGAGTCTTTAAGAAATACTTTAATAAACTCAGATTATTTTAGAAAATACGCGTATACTAATCAATTTGAATTTTTGGCAGTTGCTATTGAAAGCTTTATAGAAACACCTAAAGAATTTAAAGGTGAATTTCCGGAAATATATACGTTAATAAAGCAAATGCTTAACTTTAATGTATCAGGTTATTAATTAAGAATTAGCTAAAGCTTTTAAGTCTTTAATAGTTTCAATTTGGTTGTCACTTTTAAATATATAACTTCCTGCTACAAAAGTATCTGCACCAGCTTCAACAAGAGCTTCAATGTTTTTGTTAGATACACCACCATCTATTTCTATTCTAGTATCTAGCCCCCTTTCGTCTATCATATTTCTTAGTTTTTTAACACGATTATAGGTGATGTCTTCAAATTTTTGACCACCAAATCCGGGGTTAATAGACATTAATAACACCATGTAGCATTTAGGAAGAATATCTTCTAAAACAGATACGGGGGTCGTTAAATTAAGAACAACTCCTGCTTTGCAGCCAGCATTTTCTATTTGGGTTAAAGTTCTATGTAAATGTACTGTA
Organism: uncultured Flavobacteriaceae bacterium; assembly: GCA_947487895.1. GTDB lineage: Bacteria > Bacteroidota > Bacteroidia > Flavobacteriales > Flavobacteriaceae > Seonamhaeicola. The sequence goes on along the minus strand of CANKYF010000017.1, from coordinate 75,290 downwards.
GACTCATAATGCACTGTTATAATATCTGCACCTACTTTTGCAAATTCCTCAATGTAGCGTTCAGGTTTTTCAATCATTAAATGAACATCAAGTGGTTTAGTAGCGTGTTTTTTAATAGCTTGGATGACAGGCATGCCATAAGAAATATTTGGAACAAAATGCCCATCCATAACATCTATATGAAACCAGTCAGCCTCACTATTATTTACCATTTCTACATCACGTTGAAGGTTTGCAAAATCTGCTGCAAGAATTGAAGGTGCTATCAATTTGTCCATTTAATTAATTTTTGGCAAATATAACTAAAAGTCTTTTTTAAGTCCCCCTCTTTTGGTAATGGATTTGGAGAATGGTAATAAAAAAACAAACCCCCGGTAATCAGCCGAGGGTTCTTTCATCAATCAAAAAACGAACAGTTATGTGTAACTGTTGTTGCGGTAATTTAGGAGTTATTTATTAACTATCCTAAATAAGTTTTTAATATTTTACTTCTAGACGTATGTTTTAATCTACGAATAGCTTTTTCTTTAATTTGTCTTACACGCTCACGAGTTAAATCAAATGTTTCTCCTATTTCCTCAAGCGTCATAGGGTGTTGGTTTCCTAAGCCAAAATACAATCTAATAACATCTGCTTCACGAGGTGTTAATGTTTCTAGAGCACGTTCAATTTCAGTGCGTAAAGATTCGTGTAACAATTCTTTATCAGGGTTAGGAGACTCACCACTATTTAATACATCATATAAGTTAGAATCTTCACCTTCAACTAAAGGAGCATCCATACTTACATGACGTCCAGAGTTTTTCATAGACTCTTTTACATCATTAATAGTCATGTCCAATTCCTTAGCAATTTCTTCTGCACTTGGCGGACGTTCATGACTTTGCTCTAAAAAGGCAAATGTTTTATTAATTTTATTAATAGAACCAATTTTGTTTAAAGGTAAACGTACAATTCTAGACTGTTCTGCTAATGCTTGAAGTATAGACTGACGAATCCACCAAACGGCATAAGATATAAACTTAAAACCACGCGTTTCATCAAAACGTTGTGCAGCTTTAATTAAACCTAAGTTACCTTCATTAATTAAATCGGGTAATGTAAGTCCTTGATTTTGGTATTGCTTAGCCACAGATACTACGAAACGTAAATTAGCTTTTGTTAATTTTTCTAAAGCTATCTGATCGCCAGCTTTAATACGTTGTGCTAATTCTACTTCTTCGTCTGCAGTAATAAGATCTACCTTACCAATTTCTTGCAAATATTTATCTAGGGAAGCAGTTTCTCTATTAGTAACCTGCTTCGTAATTTTAAGTTGTCTCATCTATAAATCTCCTGTAATTAAATTATGAATAGTTTTGGTACTCATTAATTATACGTTTATAAGTCGGATAATGTTACAAAAAGTTTCAAATTATTTTCGACTTTCTATATATTTTGACACAAAAGCTCTTAAATAAGTCACTTTTTCATTAAATAAAACCTATCTAAAAACCAATTTAATAGATTTTATCAACTAACAAAACTAACTTAAAACTTAATTTATATTCTTTTATTCTAACACCTTGATAGTGATTAAGCAGCAGAGAATTAGAAAATATAGCTGACATTGGTCTAGTAATTTTCAAAAGTAAGATGCTATAAATAAGTCTTAAAACTGCCTGAAAGAAGAAAATATTATAAATAACTGAAATTTAGATGATTACAGTCATTTTGTGTCTTGTTAGAATAATCATAAATAGTTAATGTTTAAACATTATTTTTCTTTAACAAAATCATTTTCAATGCTTTATGAAATGAGAGAGTTTTGATGATGTCTAAATTTTTAATTATCTTTCCATATTAATAGGTTGTTATTATAATAATCTATTAAGCCCAACTATAACCTACATCATGCAAAAGTTAACACTTAGTGTTTTACTATTAGTAATACATTGTATTTGTCTTGGACAAATACAAAATAAACCGAACAGCCCTACTTTAAATAAGTTACTAGATTCTACATATGATGCATTTGAATCAGGTAACTATAGTAAATCTTTAGAGTATAACATTCAACTAATTGAAGAGGCTTCAAAAAAAAACGATTCAAGATTTCTTATAAAAGGTTACAGGTATTTAGGTTATAATTATCTAGTAATAAAAGATACTATACTAGCTAAAAGAAGTTTAAAAAAAGCTGAAGATTTAGCAAAAAAGTTAAAAGAAGATAAATTGCTCTCTCTAGTCTTCATGGATAAGGCTAACTATTTCTCTACTTTTAAACAAGTAGATTCATCATTATTTTATCATAAAAAGAGTATAAGAGGCTTTAAAAAACTTAAAGATACTTTTAAGTTAGTTACTGCCTACTATAATATTATGACTACTTATTCTGGGATTGATAAATTAGACTCTTTGGGCAATTACTTAAAAGAATTAGAAAATTATGAAAATAGTATAAGCAAATCATATAAAGTAAGCTTTGATAATTTGCAGGGTGATTATTTGAGCCATAAAGGAAAATTAGAAGAAGCAAATTCATATTATGAAAAAATAATAAATGATTCTATAAATGAAAAATATACTTCGGAATTAGTTTCTGCTTATTATATGTATAGTGAAAACCTATATAGTATGGGAAGGTATAAAGACGCTTATAACGCAAGATTGTATTATGAAGATTATGAGTTTTTAGAAAGAACAAAAGTAGATAGTGCTTCAACAAATGAAACAGCAAGTTCGTTTCAAATTAAACAATTTAAAAAAGATATAAAGGAAACTGAATTGCGAAATGAAATTCAATCTCTTAAAGTAAAGACACATAAACGTTGGATTATTTTTTTACTTTTAGTGTTGTTCATGAGTGTCCTATTGTTATCTGTATTGTGGACACTATTTTCTAATAAAAGAAAATTTATAAATAAGTTAAAACATAAAAATGAACTGTATTTAAAGGCTAAAGAAGCAGCAGATATGCTTGCAAAAACTAAAACCGCTTTTTTTTCTACAGTAAGCCATGAACTTAGAACACCTCTTTATGGTGTGATAGGTTTAAGTAGCATTTTTATAGAAGATCCAAAATTAAAGGATTATAAAGACGATATGAAGTCTTTAAAGTTTTCAGCAGATTATCTTCTTGCTCTTATTAATGATGTGTTATATATTAATAAAATTGAAGCTAAGGCAATAACCGGAACTGCTAAATCAATAGATTTAAGAAGCTTAATAAAAGAAATTATAACGTCATTTGAATACTTAAGGCTTCAAAACAATAACGAGATATATCTTCATATTGATAAAGATATTCCTAACAAATTATTAGGGCATTCAACACAATTATCCAGAGTATTATTTAATCTTATAGGTAATGCTTGTAAATTCACTAAAAATGGGAATATAGAAGTTAATTTAAAAAAAGAATATGTTAAAGAAAAAAAAGCGCGTATTCTTTTTAGTATAGAAGATACTGGTGTTGGAATACCTTTGGAAAAGCAGGAAAGTATTTTTCAGGAATTTTCACAAGTAAATTCGGAGAAGCATACTCATGAAGGGACAGGCTTAGGTTTACCAATAGTTAAGAAAATATTAGAACAAAATAATGAAGAAATATTTTTAGAGAGTAAGCCCGATGAAGGCACACATTTTTATTTTTCCCTTACGTTTGATCTAGATTTAAATTTACCTAAACCTAGATTATTAGAAAACAATAATGAGTGTATGCTAAAAGGTAAACATATATTAGTTGTAGATGATAATAAAATAAATCAAGTAGTAACCATTAAAACATTAAAGAAATCTAATGTGAAATGTGATAGTGCTTTTAATGGTGTTGAAGCAGTTGAGTGTGCAAAAATGAATAATTTTGACCTCATATTGATGGATATAAACATGCCTGTAAAAAATGGTATAGAAGCCTCAAGAGAAATAAGAATGTTTAATAAAAGTGTACCAATAATAGCTTTAACTGCAGCTGAATTGCATAATATGGAAGAAGAAATTTATGAATCAGGAATTAATGATATCATAGTTAAGCCATATGATTTCGATAAATTTATAGATACCATAAAAAGAAATATAAAAAAAGAATTAAATAATAACACTACTAAAAAAGTTCATGCTTAAATGATTAATTTTAATCAATATTGATTATTTTTTTCCTTATGCTTACCTTAATTACGTTTTGACTTTATTTATAATTTAAGTGTATAAAAATAAATATAATAACTAATGGTTGATGTATGGTATTTAGGTTAGTCCGACTTTAATAAAAAAATAAAAGCTCATCAAGTTTTGATGAGCTTTTATAATACTTAAAAAAAGAACTTAATATTCTTTCTTATTCTTCTCTAGGTTTTCTATCGTCTCTGCGGTTATCTCTACCTCGATTATCACGTCCACGGTTATCTCTACCTCTGTTGTCACGTCCTCCACGGTTGTTATCTCTTGGTGGTCTTTCAACATAACCTTCTGGTTTTGGTAAAATAGCTTTTCTAGAAACTTTCTCTTTACGAGTACGTTTATCTAGTCCAAAGTATTTCACATCAAATACATCGCCCATGTTCACAACATCAGATACATTTTCTGTACGTTCCCAAGCAAGTTCACTTACGTGTAATAACACTTCGTTTCCTGGAGCTTCAACATATTCAACAACAGCACCAAAATCAAGCATCTTTATTACTTTTACTTCGTACACGCTACCAACTTCAGGTTTGAATAATAAAGAATCTATTTTTGCCAAAACAGCATCAATACCTTTACTACCAACACCTAAAACTTCAACAATACCTTCTTCAGTAACAGGATCTTCGTTTATTACAATAGTAGTTTCAGTTTCTTTTTGTAATTCTTGAATTACTTTTCCGCCAGGTCCAATTAAAGCACCAATAAATTCATTAGGAATACGTCTTGTAATCATTGTAGGAGCATGTTCCTTAACATCTGCATTAGGCGTTTCAATAGTATCGGTAATTTTACCTAAAATATGTAAACGACCATCACGTGCTTGATTTAAAGCATTTACAAGAATTTCATATGATAATCCTTTTACTTTAATATCCATTTGACAAGCTGTAATACCATCTGCGGTACCAGTAACTTTAAAGTCCATATCTCCTAAGTGATCTTCATCACCTAAAATATCAGAAAGAACAGCATATTTTCCAGAATCTGCATCAGAAATTAATCCCATTGCAATACCAGAAACAGGTTTCTTTAATTGTACACCAGCATCCATCATAGCCATAGTTCCTGCACAAACAGTTGCCATTGAAGACGAACCATTAGATTCTAAAATCTCAGAAACTACACGAACAGTATAAGGGCAATCTTCAGGAACCATCCCTTTTAATGCACGTTGTGCTAAGTTACCATGTCCTACCTCACGTCGAGATGTACCACGAATTGGTCGTGCTTCACCTGTTGAAAAAGGAGGGAAGTTATAGTGTAAATAGAAACGCTCTTCACCTTCATAAGATGGCATATCAATTTGGTTAGCTTCTCTAGAGGTACCAAGTGTAACTGTAGCTAGTGCTTGAGTTTCACCACGTGTAAATATAGAAGAACCGTGCGTTGATGGTAAATAATCTACCTCACACCAAATAGGTCTAATATCAGTAGTTTTACGTCCGTCTAAACGCAAACCTTCATTTAAAGTTAAATCTCGTACAGCAGCTTTTTCTGCTTTACTATAATATTTTGAAACTAAACCGCCTATATCTTCTAATTCTTCTTCAGAAAAACTAGCAATAATTTCTTCTTTAATTTCTGCAAATGCAGCACCTCTTTCATGTTTAGCAGAACCCGCCTTAGCAACAGCATATACTTTATCATATGCCATATCATGAATTTTCTTTGCTAAATCTTCATCAGCTCTTTCTGGTTCGTACTCACGAACTTCTTTTTTACCAAAAGCTTCAGCTAATGCTACTTGAGCAGCACATTGTACTTTAATAGCTTCATGAGCAAATTTTATAGCCTCAGTCATTTCTTCTTCAGAAATCTCATCCATTTCTCCTTCTACCATCATTACAGAATCAGCCGATGCACCAATAACCATATCGATGTCAGATTCTTCTAATTGAGCAAAAGAAGGGTTAATAATGAATTCTCCGTTAATTCTACCAACTCTTACTTCAGAAATTGGGCATTCAAATGGAAAATCTGATAATTGAATAGCCGCAGAAGCTGCTAAACCTGCCATAGCATCTGGCATAACTTCAGGGTCATGAGACATTAACTGAATCATTACTTGAGTTTCAGAATGGTAATCTTTAGGGAATAATGGACGTAAAACACGGTCTACTAAACGCATTGTTAATACTTCTCCATCACTTGGTCTAGCTTCTCTTTTAAAGAAACCACCTGGGTATCTACCCGCTGCAGCAAATTTTTCTCTATAATCTACCGTTAAAGGTAAAAAATCAACATCTGCCTGTTTGTAATTGGAAACAACAGTACACAAAAGCATACATTTTCCAGATTGCACAACAACACTACCATGAGCTTGTTTTGCTAATTTTCCAGTTTCAATAGAAATTTCTCTACCGTCACCAAGGTCAATGACCTCTCTAAATGTTTGTGGAATCATAAATTTTTTAATTCTAATTAAACAATGGTCGTTGTGTTGTGGTTGTTGTTGTCTGACATAGAAATGTCTGTGACCAATGAAAAACTATAATTAGCTTCTTATTTTTTCGGGATTTAAACTCTCCTGAATAGAGTATTTTATGTTTTGAGTGTTCTAACAATTTAATTGATAGTTCACTTTTTATACTAGTATTGTAACTAGTTACAATGTTTATATAAACAAAAAACCACGCTAGATGCGTGGCCTTTTTTATGTGATTATTTTCTTAATCCTAATTCTTTAACTATGGCACGATATCTTAAAATATCTTTCTTAGTTAAGTAATCTAAAAGCGATCTACGCTTACCTACTAATTTTACTAACGAACGCTCAGTATTATAATCTTTTCTATTATTTTTTAAGTGTTCTGTTAAGTGGTTAATTCTATGAGTAAATAATGCGATTTGCGCCTCCGCAGTACCAGAATCGTTTTTTCCTTTTCCGTGTTTAGCGAAGATTTCTTCTTTCTTTTCTTTTGTTAAATACATGCTAATATTATTGTAAATGATTTTTATGTATATGAAAGACCATCTTTCAAGCGGCAAATATACGTTTTTTTATTTATTTGAAAGAGAATAAATTTAAAAGAAAAGTGCCCTTTCCAGGACACTTTAATTTATGCTCTTAAAGGTTGATTTTGTATTAAATCTATATACTTATTAACCTGATTTTTTAAATCTTTTCTTAGTGTTATAAAGTCTAAGAAGCCGTGTTCTAATAAGAACTCTGATGTTTGAAAACCTTCTGGTAAGTCTTGACCTGTAGTATCTTTTACAACACGAGGGCCTGCAAAACCAATTAAAGCTCCAGGTTCACTTATATTAATATCTCCTAACATAGCAAATGACGCTGTAGTACCACCGGTAGTTGGATCAGTACACAAAGAGATATATGGTAATTTTGCATCTGCCAATTGCGCTAATTTAACGGATGTTTTAGCTAATTGCATTAAAGATAATGCAGCTTCCATCATTCTTGCTCCACCAGATTTAGAGATAACCATTAACGGTAATTTCTTTTTTAATGCATAATCAGCAGCACGTGCTATTTTTTCACCAACAACACTTCCCATAGAGCCACCAATAAAACTAAAATCCATACAAGCTACTACTAAATCTTTTCCTTTAGATTTACCAACGGCTGTTCTTACGGCATCTTTTAATTTGGTTTTTTCTTGAGCCGCTTTTAAGCGGTCTGGGTATTTTTTTGTGTCTTGAAATTTTAAAGGGTCTTTAGATTCTAAATTAGTATCTAATTCTTTAAACTTATTATCATCAAAAAGTATTTGAAAATATTCTTTACTGCCTATACGTACGTGATAACCATCTTCTGGACTTACATAAAAGTTTTGTTCTAACTCTTCTGTATCTACAATCTTACCTGTTGGAGATTTATACCAAAGACCTTTTGGTGTGTCTTTTTTTTCTTCAGTAGTAGTGGTTATTCCTTTTGTTTTTCTTTTAAACCAAGCCATACTTTACACTATTAATTAGTTTGCAATGATACTATTATTTAACGAAATATCATTGTTTTGCGTTAAGGATTCGATCCCAATTCATTATCAGGATTGAAGCTCTCCCAATATTAAATTGAGAAGGGACTGTCTAAATATCTATATTCATGAGTTTAATAGTTTAAAAAAAATTAAATCACGAATAAAGCCTGACGACAAAATTAAACCTTTTTTTAATTTTGTGGTAGCACCATTGTTTTTATTACAATGCATGCATACTACTTTTAAAATTTTAGAATGCATAAAAAAAGACTCTGCATAAACAGAATCTTTTTTGTTTTATAATATAACGTATTTATTATAATGTATTTACGTTGTTTAAATCTTCGAAAGCTTGTTTTAAACGTTCTACAAAAGTGGTTTCTCCTGCACGTAACCAAACACGTGGATCGTAGAATTTTTTATTTGGAGAATCGTCTCCATCTGGGTTTCCAATTTGAGATTTTAAGTAATCTACTTTGTCTCCCATGTAGTCACGTACACCACTCATAAATGCATATTGTAAGTCTGTATCAATATTCATTTTAATAGCTCCGTAGCTAATACTTTCTCTAATTTCTTCTACAGTAGATCCAGAACCACCGTGGAATACAAAGTCTATATGGTTATTACCAACACCATACTTTTCAGAAATATACTCTTGAGAGTTTTTTAAGATTTTTGGTGTTAATTTTACGTTTCCTGGCTTGTAAACACCATGTACATTACCAAATGCAGCAGCAATTGTGAATTGATCACTAACTTTACTTAATTCTTCATAAGCATACGCAACTTCTTCTGGTTGTGTGTAAAGTTTAGAGTCATCTACATCTGTGTTATCTACACCGTCTTCTTCACCACCTGTAATACCTAATTCTATTTCTAACGTCATGTTCATTTTGCTCATGCGTTCTAAATATTGTTTACAGATTTCAATGTTTTCTTCAATTGGTTCTTCAGAAAGGTCAATCATATGCGAACTAAAAAGTGATCTTCCTGTTTCAGCAAAATGTTTTTCACTAGCGTCTAATAAACCATCTATCCAAGGTAATAATTTCTTAGCACAGTGGTCTGTATGTAAAATTACTGGAACACCATAAGCTTCTGCCATAGTGTGAACGTGTTTAGCACCTGCAACGGCACCTTGAATAGCAGCTTTTTGTCCTTCGTTACTTAATCCTTTTCCAGCGCTAAATTGTGCACCACCATTTGAGAATTGAATAATAACAGGAGCATTTAATGCAGCAGCAGTTTCTAATACACCATTAATTGTATTTGAACCAATTACGTTTACAGCTGGTAAAGCAAATCCTTTTTCTTTTGCAAGTTTAAAGATTTCTTGTACCTCATATCCTGCAGCAACTCCTGGTTTAATATTGTGTCCCATTTTGTGTTAAATTTAATTAGTAAATAATGCCACCAAAAGTAATTAATTTTTAGAGAATTAATTATGATTTTTTTAATAGTTAAGTATAAAATAACACTAAAACGTTATAGTACAAACAGCTGAAAAAATTAAAAAGGATAGTTAATACCTATGTTGTATGCAGCATTAGAAAAGTTAAAGTCTCTAAGCCATCTATCTCCTTCTGGAAACGTAGGGTTATAGGTTTTAAAACCTATATCGAAACGAAATACAAAGAAGTTAAAGTCATAACGAAGACCAAAACCAGAACCAATTGCGGTATCTTTTAAAGACTTAAAACTTGTAAATGTTGCGCTATCATCTTCTACATCATCTAGTACATTCCAGATGTTCCCTGCGTCTACAAACAGAGCGCCGTTTAAATTTTCAAAAATATTAAAGCGTTGTTCTATACTTAATGCAAGTTTTAAGTTGGCTTCATTAAAATCGTTACTGGATTGAGAACTACCAGGTCCTAAACGGTATGCAGCCCAAGCTCTGTTATCATTAGGTCCTCCAGCAAAGAAACTTTTAGAAAAAGGTATGTTGGTAGAATTTCCATATGGAATGGCAATGCCAAAAAAGCTTCTAAGGGCTAATACATTTTTTTTACCCAAATCCCAGTGCTTTGTATATTCAAGTTCTGTTTTGGCATATTGCGAAAATGCTACATTAAATAGTTTATATCTGTCGCTTTCGTCTCTTTTTAAGCCTAAAATTTTTGAAGTATTGGACAATAGATTTCCAGCAAATTCTACTCTAAATCTAAAAATGGAAAAGTTTTCATCAAATAAATTTGTTCTTCCATCATTGGTAAAACTAAAGGCGGTTGAAAGAATAAGATTATCTTCAGTTAAGCGTTCTTTTCGTTCATTTATACTGTTTACGGTTTGTCTTTGTTCGTTAGATATTTCGCTTGGAGTTGGAGTGTCTAGTGCATAATTAATAAACTCATCAGCTTCATTAACAGGGTTATCATTGTTAGGTAGATTTAGGTCATCTACTGTATAGTTAACTTCTTTAGCTATATTATTTAGAAGGCTGAAAGAGTTTCGATACACATCAAAATAATTTGCAACATTTAAATTTCTAACATATTGTACATTAAATAAATCTAACGTGTTTGTTTTTTTACTACTTGGAAACCAGCTATAATTAAAAGTACCACTTAAAGATTGCTTGTCTAAACCAATATTTGTTTGGCTTGTTAATGATAACCCTATTTTGGTATTGGGAGACATATGTTTTGGTATAATGCGCTCTGTGTAAAAAGGAGACAAAAGTCTTGGTATAGTGAGTTTTAAATCTACACCATACTCTACAATATCAAAAAATGGATCATTTGGATTGTTTTTTTCTATGGAAGCGCCTATAGAACCTATTCCAGAAATTTGAAGTGTTTCTGCACCTTTAAAAATATTTCTTATTTGCAAACTAGGATTAAATGATAGTCCTACTTTTTGAATATTACTTGTAGATATATCTGTTCCCAAACTCAAACTAAACTTTTTTAATGGGGCAAGTCTTATAGTGCTTGAGAGTGAATTATCTAAGTTTTCATCATATTCAATATTAGGGTACTTAAATGTTCTTAGTTGGTTTAAGTGCCTGTAGGTTAAGGTACGATCTGTATCTCTAAAAATGTCACCAGGTGTTATAAAAATGGCATCAGTTAGCGCTCTTGGTTTATAGCGCATTTTACCATAACTATAGAGGTTATATCCGCCAAACCTTATAGAATCTTGAAAGGGTTGGTTTCTTTTTTCAAAAGTATAATCTGTTATGATATTTACTTCCCTAATATCATAAATTTTAAATGGTTCTCTTGTAGTAGAATCTTGAGTTGTAACAGCTCTATCAGTTATTATTAGATCAATGTCTACGTTTTCATTTTCTTTATTATGAATAACATCAAAACTTATATTTTCTTGAGAGAAATGGTATATCCCAGAATTTCTAAAAGCAGCTGTTAGTCTCTCTCTTTCATTTATAAGATGAATGTCTCTATACTGTTCGTTTTTTTTGAGAAAACTTTCCGCTTGCGATGCTTTAAAAATAGAATCAATAGCACTAGATGAAATGGTAGCGTATAGAGAATCCATTATTTTTGGTGACCCAGTTGTTACATTATAAATAACACTAGCTCGTTTATTTTTGTTTTTTTCAACATCAAAAGTCACTTCATTATCAAACCAGCCATTTGCCTTATAGTAAAGTTCTAGATTTCTCTTAGATTTTTTCGTTTTAGACTCGTTTAAAATAACAGGAGCTTCTCCAGTTCTTTTTAACCAATTGTTAAAACCAATTGAGGATTCTTTTAAGTTCTCAACTTGTTTTTTAGATAGTTTTTTGGTTAATCGTTCTCTACGTTTTGGGTTTTTATCTAACCAGACTTCAAATAAAGAATCTCGTTTAGGTCTCGCTAAATTGTATATGTGTAATCTAAGTGGGACTCCTAAAATTTTTCTATTAGGGCTTTGAACTATTAAATTATTTATTATTTCTGTATTCGTTTTTTTCTCGTTTACTAAGACAGTATTACCTATTAATAATTGCTCGTCTTCAGTGATCCTTTTAGTGGCTTCGCACGCTGTAAAACACTCAATTAAAATTATAAGAATTAATATTTTTGAAAAACGCTTTTTCAAATGGAATAACAGGTGATTTAGATTAAATAATTAAATTTTAAGGGAAATAGTGTTTGTTGAAAACTTGTCCAAAAATACACTATTTCATGTGTTTATTTAAATAATTTTGCTCTTAGATACTCTTGACAAGATATTTTCTTTTTCTTTATACACTAAAAACTAGCGCGTATTTCATGCTATCTAAAAGCCATATTAAATTAATAACGAGTTTAAAGCAAAAAAAATATAGACAACAGTATGGTTATTTTGTTGTTGAAGGTGTTAAAACAATAAAAGAACTATTAGAGTCTAATTTAGAGCTTTATGCGTTATATACTACTGAAACCTTCAATATTGATGCCAAAAAAGAATTTATTATATCTGAAACTGAATTAAAAAAAATAAGTTTTCTAAAGACACCAAATAAAGCTTTAGCTATTTTTAAAATTCCTGAGGTAAAGACTGTAGATAAAACTAAACTTATAGTTGCTTTAGATGATGTTAGAGACCCAGGTAATTTAGGAACCATTATTAGACTTTGTGATTGGTTTGGAGTAAAAGATTTGGTGTGTAGTAAAAAAACGGTAGACTGTTTTAATCCAAAAGTAATACAAGCTACCATGGGATCAATTACCAGAGTTAATATTAGTTATCTTGATTTAGAAGTCTTTTTGAAAAAAGCTAATATGCCAGTTTTTGGAGCTTTTATGGAAGGAGACAATGTTTACAAATCTAAATTGCCTAATGATGGTATTTTGGTGATGGGTAATGAAGCTAATGGAGTATCATTAGAGGTTGAAAACTTGGTAACCGAAAAAATATCAATACCTCGATTTGGAGATTTACAAGCTACTGAAAGTTTGAATGTAGCTACAGCTACAGCTATTCTGTTGAGTGAGTTTAGAAGAAGCTAAACAGAGTACTGGAAGAAACTGCTATTGCTAACTAGATTACTGAAACGTAAAATTCACAAAAACACCTCTAGTCTTCATGCTAGCAATATTACTAGTCCAAGGGCTGTTAGGATCATCATCTCTTACTAATTCATCATTTATACCAAATACACCACGTATAGAAGGTGTAAATTTAAAATTATATAGGTAAAAGTCTATACCAAAACCTAGTTCATAAAACAAAACGTTTTTCTTAGTCCTAAACTGACCATTGCTATTGTCTTGTGGGTTACTTTCGTTACTCGATAAATTTAATGCTGTAGATATTCCACCAACAATAAATGGTTTAAAATTATTGATCCTTTTGGTAGATACCTTTAAAAGTAATGGTACATGAATATAGGTAGATTTTACTTCTCTTAATAAATCATTATCAGATACTGACATACCAACAAATGTATCTAAACCATAATGCAATTCTCTGCTAGTTATAAATAAACCAGGCTCTAAGCGTAAGTCTAAAAAACTGTTTATGCGTAAGTTTCCTATTAATCCAACATTAAAACCAGCGGTTCGTCCTACATATACATCTCGTAAGTCTTCCTTATAGTCAAAGTTAAAGTCATATTGACTGAACCCCAAAAAATACCCCCAACGTAATAAATTATTGTCTGTAGAACCTCTTCCTTGGTTAGCGTCGTATGTTACTTTTTCTTTTTTAAACAACTGTGCTTCAGAAGTCTGAATTACTAATAAAAACGTTATTAATGCAAAAACCTGCTTCATATTTTTACTTAGATGATTTGTAAATTGTTGCAACCCCAAAGGTTTGCGGAAAATCTTCAACATTAATAAACCCAATTTTACGCAAAATATTGTTCATAGCTTCACCATGAGGGAAAACAGAAGCAGATTCACTTAAATATTTATAAGCACTTCTATCTTTCGAAAAAACTTTACCTATTAAAGGTAAAATGTTTTTAGTGTAAAGTTTATAACCCTGTTTATAAGGTGTTTTTGTAGGAACAGAAGTTTCTAAAATAACAAAGGTACCGTTTGGTTTTAAGACTCTTAATATTTCTTTTAAACCGTTTTCTAAGTTCTCAAAGTTTCTTATACCAAAAGAAACTGTTATGGCCTCAAAAGTATTATCATCAAAAGGCATATTTTCACTATCCCCTAAAACCATTTCAATTTTAGAGTCTAAGCCCTTATTTTTAACTTTTTCCTTACCAACTTCAAGCATACCACTGCTTATGTCTAGTCCTACAATTTTAGAAGCGTTAGTTTTCGCTAAATTAATAGCTAAGTCACCAGTTCCAGTGGCAATATCTAATATAGAATCAGGCTGCGTGTTTTTTACGAGACTAACAACCTTTTTTCTCCATTTAATATCAATACCAAAAGAAATAACACGATTTAAGCCATCATAATCTCCAGAAATGTTATCAAACATTTTAGTAACCTGTTCTTTTTTGCCTAAATCGCTGTCTTTGTAGGGTTTTATTTTTGACAAATCAATAATTTTTGGCAAACCTACATAATTTATTGCTACTATAAAAAACCAAGAAAGAATACATTCATATTTAATTATAATATTATTATTTAATACAGCTATTTGTATTTTATAGTATATTTGCTACACTTTTTATGATATAGTAGAAAATGAAAATAATAATTGCAGGAGCTGGTGAAGTAGGGTTTCATTTGGCTAAATTATTGTCTTACGAATCTCAGGAAATAACTTTAATAGACCCCAATAAAAAAAGTTTAGCCTACGCCAATTCACAGTTAGATATAAGAGTTGTAAAGGGAGATGCTACGTCTATAGCTATTCTTAAAGAAGCTAGAGTAGACCAAACAGAATTATTTATAGCTGTCACTTCTAGTGAAACCACAAACATTACAGTGTGTGTGTTAGCAAAACAGCTAGGAGCAGAAAAAACGATAGCCAGAATATCTAATACTGAGTTTATTAAGTATAAAGATGAAGTAGGTTTTACTAAGTTTGGCATTGATGAGTTAATTTCTCCACAAGCATTAGCCGCAGCAGAAATAGAATTATCTTTAAAGCAATCTTCTTTTAACGAAAACTATGAGTTTGAAGATGGCGCATTAACTATGGCAGGACTAACCTTGTCTAGTACAGCATCATTTGTTGGGAAATCTGTAAAAGAAGCTGCTCAAATTTTTCCAGAAATTCACTTTGTACCTATTGCAATTCAACGCTTTGGTACGCAGTATACAATTATTCCTAGAGGTGATACTAAGTTTAGAAGAGGCGATACAGTTGTTTTTATAACTTCTGAAGGAGGAGGAGATGAACTTTGTAGATTAACAGGAAAAGAAAATAGAGAGATTAAGAACGTTATGATTCTTGGTGGCTCTCAAATAGCTTATAAAACGGCGAGAGATTTGAGTGAAAAAGGCTTAAATGTTAAGTTGTTGGAAGGAGATAGAGATAAAGCTTTTGAAATTGCAGATGACCTTACTAAGGTTTTAGTAATTAATAGTGATGGTAGAAACGTTGATACGCTCGATGAAGAAAATATCAGTGATATGGATGCCTTTATTGCTGTTGGGCCTAATTCTGAAGCTAACATTATGTCTTGTTTGGTAGCTAAATCGAAAGAAGTTAAAAAAACCATTGCCTTAGTTGAGAATATGGATTACTTTGATTTATCTCACTCTATCGGTATTGATACATTAATTAATAAAAAGTTATTAGCAGCAAATAATATCTTTAGATACATACGTAAAGGAGAAGTCGTAGCAATGACAAAACTAAGTAATTTAAATGCTGAGTTATTAGAGTTTGAAGTAAAAGAAGGTTCTGCTGTATGTAATAAAGCTATTAAGTCTATTGATTTCCCTAGAACATCTATTGTTGGTGGCGTAATTAGAAATGGTGTAGGTATGATTGCACTTGGAGATTTTATTATACAAAAAGATGATAGAGTAGTAGTTTGTTGTTTGTTGAAATCCATAAAACGCGTTGAGAAATTATTTCTTTAATAGATGAAACTTAATTACAAAATAATTTTTCATTTTATGGGGCTGCTATTGTTGTTCAATGGTGGTTTTATGTTATTATCTGCTTTAGTAAGTTTACTTTATAAAGATGGTTTCACATTTCAATTGTTTTTAGCAGGTATCGTAACTTTAGCTATTGGCGCTATTGGTATGTTTTTTACTCGAAAACATGAAAAAGAAATAAACAAAAGAGAAGGCTATATAGTTGTTGCATTAGGTTGGGTAATTATGTCTCTTTCAGGTACGTTACCATATGTTTTTACACAAACCATTCCTAGTTTTACAAATGCCTTTTTTGAAACAATGTCTGGTTATACTACCACAGGTGCATCTATATTAAATGACATTGAAGCAATGCCAGAAGGTGTGTTGTTTTGGCGTAGTTTAACACATTGGATTGGAGGTATGGGTATTATTGTTTTAGCAATTGCTATTCTTCCATTATTAGGAATTGGAGGGATGCAACTTTTTGCTGCCGAAGCTCCTGGGCCAAGCGGAGATAAATTACATCCTAGAATTACAGATACAGCTAAACGCTTATGGCTTATTTACTTTGGGTATACAGCTGCCGAAACTATATTACTTAATGTGGCTGGTATGTCTTTTTTCGATGCTATAAACCACGCATTATGTACACTATCAACAGGAGGGTTTTCAACAAAAAATGCAAGTGTAGCCTATTGGAACCATAAGCCAATTATTCAATATATTATCATATTCTTTATGTTCTTGGCAGGTACCAATTTTGTATTAAGCTATTTTGCTTTTACAGGAAAAGTACAAAAGATATTGGAAGATGAAGAGGTGAAACTATACTTTAAATTTGTTTTAGTTTTTACGGTTATAGCTGCTTTAATTATTTACTTTAAAGCAGATGTAAGTGCATCATCCATAGAACATCCAATGGTTTGGGGTAGGGCAGAAAGTGCATTTAGACATTCATTATTTCAAGTTTTAGCAGTAATTACAACTACAGGATTTGTCACAGCAGATTATACTATGTGGACACCATTTTTGGTGGTTTTCTTTTTTGGGTTAATGTTTTTAGGAGGATCTGCAGGAAGTACTTCTGGTGGGGTAAAAGTGGTACGCCATTTAATTCTTATAAAAAATGGTTTTTTAGAGTTTAAGAGGACATTGCATCCAAATGCTATAGTTCCTGTACGTTATAATAAGAAAGCCATTAATAGGTTTATTGTGTTTAATGTACTTGCCTTTTTTATACTATACATGTTGTCGTTTATAATAGGAAGTCTGGTGTTTTCTATGTTTCAAATAGATTTTGATTCTGCTATTGGATTATCAGCTTCTACTTTAGGTAATGTAGGTCCAGCTTTAGGAGACTTTGGTCCTGTTAATAACTATTCAGCATTACCACCATTAGCAAAATGGTGGGCATCATTTTTAATGCTTATAGGTAGGTTAGAATTATTTACAGTCTTAATATTATTTACGCCTTTTTTCTGGAGAAATAGATAGGGAAAATTAAACGTACCCTAATTTTTTAGCACTTTTCACAAGGTTAAAACTACCATTGTCTGTAGTGTCTAAAAGGTTTTTTAGTTTTGTTTTTCTTACTTCAATGGCTCTTGTAGATAAAGGAATGTATTTAGTAAGGTCTTTAGTTTTTTCTCCCATAGATAAATGATAAAGAATTTGTCTGTCAAAATCATCAATGGTAAAGCCATTTATGTTTGTTGTATTGGCATAAGCCTTAATGGTTTTACTGTAGAACTGCTTATCAGCAGAAACCTCAGCAATAGCTTCTTTTAAATCTTTAGCTTCAATATCAGATTTAATCATAAAGCCTTCAGGATTAATTTCATTTATAATACTTAAAACTCTTGCTTGATCTGTAATAGAAGTTAAAATTATAATTTTTGTATTTGGGGCTTTTTCTCTAATGTATAACCCAATATCTTCACCACAAATAAAACGCTCGTTTTTAGAGATAGGAAGTTGCAAATCT
Organism: uncultured Flavobacteriaceae bacterium; assembly: GCA_947487895.1. Lineage (GTDB taxonomy): Bacteria > Bacteroidota > Bacteroidia > Flavobacteriales > Flavobacteriaceae > Seonamhaeicola. The sequence continues at coordinate 57,261 of CANKYF010000017.1, read as the reverse complement.
AAAATAGCAATCTTATGATGTGTTTTGTCTATTTGCTTTACCGCTTCATCACAGTTTCTTGCAAAAGAGATGTTGAAAGTAGAATCAGGAATGGTACTTAAAATGGTTTCATAAGCCTTAGCTATAATTTTATGATCTTCAATAATTAAAAGCTTAATATTTTCTGAGCCCATGAATAATTTTTTTAACAGTTAGGTTATTAAATTTTTATCTGCTGATAAACAAAAATAGATATTGTTTCTTGTTTATTTATCATCGTAAGAAAAATATGTGGAAAAACCACATCAGAAAAACCTTTAAATCTTCTTTTTTTGTACCTGCTGTTTTTAGATATTGTTTGGGCTTTAATTAATTTTATCTTAACAACAGAGAGAATTTAAAACCATCAATTTTATTGATGGTTTTTTTTGTTTAATGTGTTGTAAATGAATGTTATGTGTTTTTTTTGTAACAAGATTGATTATGAGTCGTTGATATTGTATAAACTAATAAATAATCAATCAATTATGGAAACATTAACTTTAGAACAAGATTTTGAACCAGAAGGAATTTTAAATTCAAGATACAAACGTATTGTAAAGTGTACCTTTACAAAAACGAAATCAAATTCACTTTATAGTATTAAACAGCGTATTAAAAACAAGCAGCACCAATTCATTACAGGATTAGGAATAGCATTAAAAGTAAGTCTGTTTGTGTCGCTGCTAATAGTCGTTTTTTCTTAAAACACTTTTTTGAGCATTTCCTGATATAGAACAGGGAGGGTTTTCAGTACTCGCTTTTTGTTTAATAATTTACATCAAAGAACTCCAACAAGTGCTTTAATCCCTAACGTATTAATATCTAATGTAACAATTTTAAGGTTTTTACTACTTATTATATAAAGCAGCTTTTTTAGATTGTTAACTGATGATCTTTTGAGCAAACCTCTCAAAATTTATCTTTTATTTTTTAACCTTAATTCAATACTATATGTATTGAATAGGTATGTTATGCTTTGTTAATACTAATGTAAAAAACTAAATTATGGGTGGAGAAGGGTCTATGATGAATGCAAATACTTCTTTGAATAACAATAGAAGTATGTTATCAAAAAGAAAAGAAAAGTCTGCTTTGGGAGGAAGTTATGCAAATGCGAAAATGAAAGAGTTTCCAGAAGCATCAGAACAAACACTTAAGGAAATTCAAGAAAGGCTAAAGAAGGAACATAGAAAAATTAGAACAAAACAAATAATTGTTTTTTTTATTTTATTTATTGGAATTCTTACAAGTATTTTTTTCTTAATACGTTAAATTTTTGACTATGCCTTTTGCTGAATCAATGATAAGTGCTTTAAAAAGTAATAAAGCTATAATGCTTGATAAATCAAGACGATTTAGAAAGACAAAAGGTAGTTATGACTGGTCAAAAAATACACTAAGAAATTTACCAAAGGCAACTGAGCAAGATTTGGATGAGATTAGGGAAAAAGTAAAAAAGGAGAATACAAAAATAAAAACAATGCATACAGTTTTGTTTTTAGTTATCCTTATAGCGGTTTCGATTGCTTTTCTGTATGTTTTAAGTTAAAAAAGCCACTGTTATAACTCAACAGTGGCTTTTTTAATTTATTTAGAATATATATTTAGCTTACAGCGTCCTTTATTCTTCTAATAGCTTCTTTAATCTGATCTTGAGATGCAGCATAAGAAATTCTAATACAATTAGGGTTACCAAAAGCATCACCTGTTACAGTGGCTACCAGAGCTTCTTCTAATAAGTATAAAGAGAAATCTGTAGCGTTGTTTATAGTTTTTCCTTTAAGCGTTTTTCCAAAGAAATAAGAAACATCTGGAAACACATAAAAAGCACCATCTGGAGTATTTGTTTTAACCCCTTCTATGTCGTTTAATAAGTCTAATATCATATCTCTACGTACATTAAACTCATCAATCATATATTTAATACGAGAAGGAGACTCATTTAGAGCAGTTATAACAGCACGTTGCGCAATACAGTTAGCTCCACTAGTTGTTTGTCCTTGAAGTTTATTACAAGCTCTTGCAATTTTTTCAGGAGCACCAATAAAACCAATACGCCATCCAGTCATTGCATAGGCCTTAGAAACACCATTTACAGTGATAGTACGGTCATACAATACTTCAAACTCTGCTATACTAGTATGCCCTTTACCATAGTTAATGTGTTCATAAATTTCATCAGAAACTACATAAATATCTGGGTATTTAGCTAATACATCAACTAAAGCTTGTAATTCTTCTTTACTATATACAGATCCACTTGGGTTACAAGGAGAACTAAACCACATCATTTTTGTGTTTGGTGTAATAGCTGCTTCTAATTGTTCAGCAGTCATTTTAAAATCTGTATCAATAGAAGTTTTTACTTCAACAGGAACACCGCCAAATAACTTTACAATATCTGAATAACTTACCCAGTAAGGACATGGCAAAATAACTTCATCACCATCATTCAACATAACTCCTGCAACATTAAACAACGCTTGTTTTGCTCCCGTAGAAACAACAATTTGAGAAGGTGAATAAGTTAAATTATTATCACGCTTAAATTTTGTGATAATAGCTTCTTTTAAATCTCCATAACCATCTACAGGTGTGTAAGAGTTATAACCTTCATTAATAGCATCTATAGCAGCATCTTTAACAAAATCTGGTACTTTAAAGTCTGGTTCTCCAAGACTTAAACCAATAATATCTTTTCCTTCTCCTCTCAATTCTCTTGCTTTAGCAGCCATAGCTAAAGTAGCAGATGTTGACATGTTTAAAATTCTGTCAGATAGTAAGCTCATTTTTTATTAATTGTTTTTATTGTAAGTAATTTGTTTTATGCTAAACTAGGTTTTTTTCCCAGTACTTTTAATTGATTATAATGTTCTGCAACAGCCTTCCAAAACGTTCTATATTCGTTATAAGGTAAACTAAACTCTTGAGCAGTTTCTTTTACGATTTTTGCTAATTTTTTGTAGTGAATATGACTAATATGAGCAAATAAGTGATGCTCTACTTGCCTATTTAAACCTCCAGTATAAAAACCAACTAACCAGCTTTTAGGTGAAAAGTTTGAAGTAGTAAACAACTGGTGAATTGCCCAGGTGTTTTTCATATTCCCATCTTCATCTGGTAATGGCATTTCTGTATTAGGCATAACATGTGCTAATTGGAAAATAACACTTAGTATAATTCCTGCAGTGTAATGCATTATAAGAAATCCTATTAATACTTCCCACCATTTAAAACCAAGTAATAGAGGTAAAACAACCCAAACAGAATAATACACAATTTTGCCAATTATTAATTTGGTCCATTGCGTTGCTGGATTAGGGAATTTACCGTATGCTAATTTTCTTTTTAGATAATTATATGTTTGAGTAAAATCTGTAGTAATAGCCCAATTTGCAGTTAATAACCCGTATAGGAAGAACGCGTAATATTTTTGATATTGGTGGAATTTAAACCATTTAGCATGTTTAGAAAATCTAATAATTCTGCCAGCATCAATATCTTCGTCATGCCCCTGAATATTAGTGTAGGTATGGTGTAGTACATTATGCTGAACTTTCCAGTTATAGTCATTACCAGCTAAAATATAAATACTACTTCCCATTAATTTGTTAACCCATTTTTTACTGGAAAAAGAACCGTGGTTTGCATCATGCATAACGTTCATACCAACACCAGCCATACCAATTCCAACTATTACCATTAGAAGTATTTGAGCCCATGCAGGAAGATCTTTAACTGTAAAAACTACAATTGCTGGAGCAATAAAAAGAGAAAACATTACTATGGCTTTAGAGTATAGTTTCCAGTTTCCCGTACGTTTTATGTTATTTTCTTTAAAATAGTTATTAACGCGTTTGTTTAGCGTTTTAAAGAATTTTGCAGAATCATTTCTTGAAAATGAAAGTGTTTGTTTAGTCATGCTACTAATTTTTGTCTATAAAATATTATAGCTCATACCTACGACCGGCAAAGATAGGTATAAACATATTTAAGTAATAACGTTTTTATGTAAAAATATGGATATGAAAACATATTTTTGTTGAAAATTTAACAGATTGATTTAAGTGTAGATAAAAACATGATTTTTGTCTTAAAAGAAGACTTTAATGGAGCTAATCTTAAAATACTTTCCAGATCTTACTGAAGATCAAATTTCAAAATTTGAAAAATTAGAAGCATTATATCAAGATTGGAACTTGAAAATAAATGTAGTTTCAAGAAAAGATATAGACGAATTATACTTACGCCATGTACTGCATTCTTTGGCTATTTCAAAGCTTATTTCGTTTAAAGATGGTACAAAAATTATGGATGTTGGTACTGGTGGGGGTTTTCCAGGAATTCCTCTAGCTATAATGTTTCCGGAGTGTTCTTTTCATTTAGTAGATAGTATTGCTAAGAAGCTAAAAGTAGTTAACGAGGTAGCAGAAGGTTTAGGTTTGACGAATGTGAAAACGACCCATAGTAGAGTAGAAGATATTGATGATACTTACGACTTTATAGTGAGCAGAGCAGTTGCTGCAATGCCTACTTTTGTACATTGGATAAAAGGTAAAATAAGTAAGCCTCAAAAAAATGATTTAAGAAACGGGATATTATATCTAAAAGGAGGCGATTTAACCGAAGAATTAAAAGGTTATGCTACAGCAAACATTTATAATTTATCAGATTATTATGAAGAAGCTTTTTTTGAAACAAAAAAACTAGTGCATTTACCTCAGAAGTTTAAGGTCTAGTCTAATTTTTAGTGGTTTTTTCTAAAGACTCTACATTATTTTTAAAAAAGTAATATTGGTTTTGAAACCAATAGGTGTTTTCATAAATATTAATAGATTCGAGACTGTTTTCCGGGTTGAGTATATTTTTAGCTTTATCTAAAAACTCTTTTGCTTTAGAAAGATTGTTCATTTTATAATAGGTTAAAGCCAAACCTAAATACGCATCAAAATCTAACGAATCTAATTTTAAGGCATTTGAAAAGTCTTCAACAGCTTTATCATATTTTCCTAAAAGTAAAAAAGAGGCGCCTCTGTAAAAATGTGCAAACGTATTATTGTTATTTAAACGAATAGATTTCGTTAAATCTCTATTGGCTTTTGCATAATAATTAACATCCATATAAAAGACACCACGGTTGTAGTAGGTATTTGCATTTGGTGAAATATAGATAGCAATAGTGTAGTCTTCTAATGCCTTTTTTGGCAACTCTAAACTTTTATAGCAAGCGGCTCTAAGCATATAAACATTAGGGGAATTTGGCGCAATTTTTAATACTTTGTTAAAGTCTTGAATAGCACTTTTATACTCTTCTAAATCATATTTTACGCAAGCCAAACTATACAAAGGTTCTAAAAAACTTGGATCTAATTCATAAGCTTTAGCATAATCGTTTCTGGCTCCTTCTAAATCTTTTAAGCTAAACCTTGAATTGCCCCTGTTAAAATAAGAATCTGCATCTGGTTTTGTTGCAACTATTTTAGAATAATCTACAATAGCACCACTGTAGTCACCTATATCATTTTTAGTCAGTGCTCTAAGGAAATAAGCATCTAAATGATTAATATCTAATTTTATGGCTTCATCTAAAAATTTAATTTTTTCAACTGGATCTATAGTTCTTTGAGCTTTACGGTATAGTTTATTTGCTTGACCAAAAGCAAGAACAGGAATTATAGTAAAAAGGAATAGAAGATTTTTCATATGCAAACCAAACCACAAATAATATGCCGTAATTTTATTGGAAAGATAATTAAAATTTGAGATAAAAAAAGAAGACAGATTAAAAGTTATTACTGTAACGCAGTAAGTTGAGCTTTCTTTTTTAGTAGATGCTCTTTTTCAAGAGTATTATTCACTGCGTTTATTGCAAAATCAATGTTAATGAGGGCTTTAGTTAGATTGCCTAACGCATAATAGTAATCTGACAAAGCCCCATAATATAGATAGGCTCTAGATTCAAAATTTTCATGAGAGAGTTGGTCAAAATATTTTTCAGCAATTTCTAACTTGTTATTTTGAATGCAAACAACAGCCATGGTTAATAGATTTGACGGCATAGGTTGTAACGCATTTAAGCATTCATACCAATACAGAATTTTATCCCAATTAGTGTCTTCAAATGTTTTAGAACAAATATGTTCAGAAGCTATGGCTGCCTCATAATGATAGCAGGATAGTTCTTTGGTTTCAACAGCTTTGTTCATCATAGCATTTCCTAATTTAATTAGAGGGAAATACCATTTACTTCTATCTTGTGTTTTTAAATCTTGTATAGTGTTACCAGTGGTAGTTTTACTTTCTAGTCGAGATGAATGGAAGCACATTAGTGCACATAGTGCATATACATCTGGTGTTCTAGTGAGTGGTTTTTTTAGCAGTAATTGTGTTAATCTAAGTGCCTCACCACACAATTCTTTTCGTATTAAAATTTCTTTTTTATTGGAATGAAACCCTTCATTAAATATTAAATACAACACTTCCATAACACTTTCTAAGCGTTCAGGGAGTGATTTTCCTTGTGGAATTTTAAACTTTAATCCTTTCTTCTGAATGGTTTTGCGAGCTCTAGAAAGGCGTTTTTTTACGGTTTCTTCTTTGGTAAGTAATGCTGAAGATATTTCTTTGATACTAAAACCAGATACAGTTTTTAAGGCGAAAGAAATACGATCTCTAGAATCTAATTTAGGGTGACAAGCAGTAAAAATCATGCGCAATTGTGCATCTTCAATTTCAGAATCTAAAAACAGATCATTTATAGCAATAGCGTTCGTTCCTTGATTGATATTTGGAAGGTGTTTTTGCTCTGTTTTTAGTTTTCTGAAAATATCAATGACCCTATTTTTAGCGGCTTGTGTTAACCAAGCTTCAGGGTTGTCAGGTTGTTTTTGTCTCCAAGAAATACTAGCTTTTATGAAGGTGTCTTGAACCGCATCTTCAATAATGTCTAAGTTAGATAAACCGAATATTTTAGTTAATACAGAAACCATCTTTCCGCTATGATAGCGAAAAAGATGGTCTATAAGTTTAGATTCCATTATTGATCAAACACCATAATTTCACGAATTTCTACAGTGCCTCCTAAATCATAATCTGGATAGTCTTGAGCAATTTTTTGTACGTCATCAAAATTGTTAGCCTTTACTAAATAATAACCTCCAACAATTTCTTTCACTTCTGCTGATGTTAAATCTGTTACTGTTCTATTGGCTCCAACTACACGTCTTATTTGCGGAGTAAGTGCATTACCACTAACTACAACACCTTCTTTTTCCATTTTGTCATTCCAGGCAAACCATTTACTCATTCTGTTTTGTAAATCTTCTGGGGATAATCCCAAATCTGTGTAATCAGCTCCAATGAAAATCATCATAAATTCTTTCATAATTATAAAGTTTTTTAAATGTTATATTATTAAGACGTGTATTAAAAATTAAAAGGGGACATTTATTTCAAATTTAATTGAAAAAATAAACCCATCAAATAATGATGGGTTTATAAAGATGTTAAATGTTTTGTTAGCACAATTATATTTCTGAAAGAACTAGCGGCTATTTTTATACTATGTGAGCTGCAGATTTATTTATTCACAAAAAAAAGAAATCAAATTAATATTGAATCTCTTTAGTGAATTTATTGTAATTATAGCTTATTCCCTAAAAACGGATACCTATAATCCGTAGGAGTTACAAATGTTTCTTTTATTAATCTAGGAGATACCCATCTTAATAAGTTTTGAGCACTTCCCGCTTTATCATTAGTTCCAGAAGCTCTTGCACCACCAAATGGTTGTTGACCAACAACGGCTCCAGTTGGTTTATCATTAATATAGAAGTTACCTGCACTATTTTGTAAAATATTAGTGGCTTCAACTATAGCATATCTATCAGTAGAAATTATAGCGCCAGTTAGAGCATAATCACTTGTGCTGTCTACCAGTTTAAGTGTTTCTGTATAAGCATCATCTTCATATACATAAATTGTCACTACGGGTCCAAATAATTCTGTACACATGGTAGTGTATTTCGGATCTTTGGCAACCAAAACTGTTGGCTCAATAAAGTAGCCTTTACTTTTGTTATAGTTCCCGCCAGCAATAATTTCAACGTCTTTATCTGCTTTAGCTTGATCTATATATTTAGCCAATTTATCAAATGAGCCTTCGTGAATTACAGCAGTAATAAAGTTGCTCATATCTTCAGGAGATCCCATTTTAAAAGATTCTATATCTGCTATTAGGAGTGTTTTAACTTCAGCCCAAATACTTTTTGCAATATATACTCTGGAAGCTGCACTACATTTTTGCCCTTGAAATTCAAAAGCCCCTCTAGAAATAGCAGTTGCCACTTGTTTTGGATTTGCAGATGCATGCGCAATTATAAAATCTTTACCACCAGTTTCTCCAACAATCTTTGGGTAGGTTTTGTAGTTATGAATGTTAGTACCTATTTGTTTCCAAAGTTCTTTAAAAATAAATGTAGAGCCAGTAAAATGTAAGCCAGAAAAATCAGGACTTGCTAAAACAGTATTTGTAATCATCACAGGCTCACCAAAAACTACGTTGATGACTCCAGGGGGTACGCCCGCTTCTTCAAAAACATCCATGATAACTTTAGCTGAATATACTTGACTATCACTTGGTTTCCAAACTACCACATTTCCCATTAAAGCCATACAGGCAGGTAAGTTACCCGCAATAGCTGTAAAGTTAAAAGGGGTTACAGCATAAGTGAAACCTTCTAGCGGACGATACTCAACCCTATTCCAAGAATCGCTGGTGCTTTCAGGCTGTTCAGCATAAATATCTGTCATAAATTGCACATTAAAACGCAAGAAATCTATAAACTCACAGGCAGCATCAATCTCAGCTTGGTGAATAGTTTTTGATTGCGCAATCATAGTGGCAGCATTAATTTTAGCTCTGTACGGATCAGCAATTAACTCAGCAGCTTTTAAAAAGATAGCAGCACGTTGTTCCCATGGTGTTTGAGACCAAGTTTTTCTAGCTTCTAAAGCAGTGCTTATGGCGTAATCAATATGATGTTGTTCTGCTAAATGGTAAGAGCCAACAATATGCTGATGGTCATGAGGAGGAGACATGGTTCTGGTGTTTCCAGTATCAATATATTCACCATTTATATATAAAGGCACGTTAATTTTACTATTAAACATGTCTTTATAAGCTTGTAAAACAGCTTCACGCTCAGGAGATCCTGGAGCATACTCTTTTACGGGTTCATTAACCGCAATAGGAACATTAAAAAAGCCTTTTCCCATGATTTATGTGTTTTTGTTAAAAAATTTTTAATGAATAGACTGCAAATCTAAGAATATTTAAATTGTAAATAATGGGTTAAATAATTAAAAAGACGTTAATTTTTTCAATTTTGTTGTTTTTTTGTTTTAATATATAAGTTTAAAATAGTGTTTGAAGTATAAATTGTGGTTTCTTAATTGTGTAAACTTGATTTAAAGTAAAATGATTTGCCTGCTTAATTGTTTATTTTTTGTAAGTTGGTACTTTGTATTAAGACTACAAAATACATGTGTACCGTAACAATAACTTATAAAGGGAATAACGATTTTGTTTTAACATCAAATAGAGATGAAGCCCCTAATAGAATATCTCTAACTCCAGATTTTTATGATATTAATGGTGTTAATGCCTTATATCCAAAAGATAAGTTATCTGGAGGCACATGGATTGGTGTTAGTGAACAAAACAGGCTAGTTTGTGTGCTTAATGGCGGGTTTGAAATTCATGAAAGAAAAGCTGAATATAGAAAGAGCAGAGGCGTAGTAGCAAAAGATTTTATGGTTGCTAGTGCAATTGTAGATGAAATTGAAGCTTACAATCTAAACGATATAGAACCATTTACTATGGTTATAATAGACTGGAATAACAGTTTACAGTTTTTTGAATTGGTTTGGGATGGAAGTAAAAAGCATTTTTCAAGATTACCTTTTGAACCTAAAGTTTGGTCGTCTTCAACGTTGTATAATCAAAAAATGAAAACCGAACGTTTGCAATGGTTTAATGATTTTAAGTTGAAAAAGAACTTAAATGCTGAATCGTTACTTGAATTTCATAAAGAAGCAGGAGCTGGTAATAGTAATTATGGTGTGATAATGGATAGGGGTTTTGTGAAAACAACCAGTATTACTCAAGTTAAAAAAATTGGTGATGCTGTTTATATGAGTTATGAAAATCTACAAGATGGTATTATAGCAAATCAAATGTTAAGCTTACCCCAAATAGTTAATGAATAATACAGGTATTATTTTAACATTGGCCTATCCTGAAACCATTGTTATGGTAGCTGATGAATGGTATTCTCCCTTTTTAAGATTTATTGGTATAGGTAAAAAGGACTACTTGAGGGCTGGTCATGCAGCATTGGTTTTAATAGATAAAGAAACGGGAGTTTTAGAATATCATGATTTTGGACGTTACATCACCCCAGAACCAAATGGTCGCGTTCGTGGGAGTGATACCGATAACGAATTGCATTTTCCTATAAAAGCAACTATTGAAAACGATAAGATTAAAAACCTTAATGATATTCTAGAGTTTTTAAGCACACATCCTAAACTCACTCATGGAGATGGTAAATTGGTGGCATCTGTTTGTAATGCCGTTGATTATAAAAAAGCAAGAACACACATAACGAAAATGCAAGAGCAACATTTTATACGTTATGCGGCGTTTGTTAAAGATGCTTGTAATTGTGCTCGTTTTGTAACCGATAGTTTAATAGCTTCTGTAACCAATGCTAAGATTAAGAAACAACTTATAAAGTCTAAATGGTTTACACCAAGTACAGTGGGGAATGTACTGTTAGCAGATACTGAAAATTATCCTTATGAGGTGTCAGAAACTGGAGATATTTCAAAATTTACTGGTTCACAAAAAAGTGAAAACCTAAGCTATTTCTTGGATAGATTGAAAGGTCATAAAGTGAATTTAGTAGGGACTCTGCAACCTAAACAGGCTGAAGGTGTTCATGAAAATGCACAGTGGCTCTCTGGTATAGCTGCGGGTGCTTGGTTTGAATTACATGAAGCTGAAAATGCTTCAGAATACCGTTTTAGAAGACTTTCTCCTTACGGAAATGTAGATTGTGACGCTATTTTTAAGGTTGAAAATAATGCTTTTAACTTCAGTTTAGATTATAAGTTTGTGCACTATTCTAATTGTAAATTCTTTCATGTGGAGCAAAATGGTACTGTTTTTCGGTTTCATAGAATTAATTGATTGGAGACGTCATTCTGAGCGAGGTACGCGATGCGCTGAGCTTGACGAAGTGACCGTGAGAATCTGTTAGATGGATTGACGGCTTTTTTTAGTTCTTCTTAAAAAACAAAGATTGTCACGTCACTACGTTCCTCACAATGACGGCTTCTTAATGTTATTTCGTCATTCTGAGCGAGGTACGAGCGTAGGAATCTTTTAAATTGAAAAGCTACAAATTTCTTTTTATGAAACAATCATACATTTACATTATTACTAATAAGAATAATACAGTCTTATATACTGGAGTAACTAGTGATTTAGTAAAACGTATGTATCAGCATAAATCGAAGACTTTTAAAGGTTTTGCTTCAAAATACAATTGTGAAAAGTTAGTTTATTTTGAAACTTTTAACTCAATAGAAATGACTATTGAAAGAGAAAAGCAGATTAAAAAGTATAAGCGATATAAAAAGATAGATCTTATTGAAAAAGAAAATTCCGAATGGAAAGATTTGTCAGATGGTTGGTTGTTTTATTTTGGTTAACTCTTTTGGATTAAGAGATTGTTACGTCGCTGAGCTCCTCACAATGACGGCATATTTGTTAAGTCGTGTCATTCTGAGGGAGGTACGACCGTAAGAATCTTTTAAATGGATTGACTAATTTTTTTAGTTCTTATTAAAAGACAAAGATTGTCACGTCACTACGTTCCTCATAATGACGGCTTCTTAATGTTATTTCGTCATTCTGAGGGAGGTACGCGATGCGCTGAGCTTGACGAAGTGACTGTGAGAATCTGTTAGATCGATTGACGGCTTTTTTTAGTTCTTCTGAAAACTAAAGAGGTTGTTGCGTCGCTGCTCTCATTTCGACAAGCTCAATGCAGTGCCTCACAATGAGGGCATATTTGTTAAGTTTCTAATATTAATTTATAGCAAAAGGAGCACTTAACTTAAAAGTAGGAATATCTACAGTGAATTTTTTTGTAGTAGTAAAGTTCACCATGGTATAGTAACCTTGCATAGCACCAAAAGGCGAGGTTAGTAAACAACCAGAAGTATAAGTATGAGATTCACCCGGTTTTAATACAGGCTTTTTTCCAATAACACCTTCTCCATCAACAACTTCTTCATTGTTTAAAGAATCTAAAATTTCCCAATGGCGTGATTGTAATTGTACCGAATCTTTGCTCTGGTTTTCAATGGTTACTTTGTATCCAAAAGCATACTGTATTTTATAGTTTCTATAAAACGAGCCTTCAAAAGTGGTTTCTACCGAAATTTTAATGCCTTTAGTTACTTGTTGAACCATGTTAGGAGCTGATAAATAGTATATTTAGGAAGCAAAAGTAGTAATTTTTTACTGTAGTACTTAAAAAACTAGGTGAAATGCCTGTTTTAATTGCTAATGTTTATAGAAGAGGCCTCTCCCATGCCAATTATCTTGTCATATCTCCCTGCTAAATCTCTATAATATACTAGTACTTTATAATTATTCTCGGTTTGATAAAAGTTACCGCTTATAATACCTTCATTTACAGTGTCATCATTTAGAGTGACAAATTTATAATTGTAAAACCCTTGCTTTAACAAAATAGCTTTGGTGTAAATATTTTTAGACGCATCATAGGTCATTTTATTAATATCGTTTATAGCGTAATTATTAAAATTACCATAAACAAAAACAGATTGCGAAGTGTCAAAACCTTGATTAGGTTGAAATGAGAAATGTACCCAAACATAATCAGATTCTATGCTAACATCTGTATTATTGACATTGGTTATCAGATAATTACCATTAATATCTGGATTATAAGTATATGGTCTATTACTACGTTGCAGATTGGTATATAGGTAATTGTGATATAAGTCTTCTAACTCTATACGTTGTACGCCTGTAGCAGCAGCTCTAACATCTTTGTTTTCAAAATACAAATACTCGTTACCTCCCCAAAAACTAGCTTCTGTATCATATCTATAAATAAGTTGATTGCCAACAGTATATTGTGGTTTTAAGTTTGAAATTGCCGTATTTAAGTTGTTGTTTTGAACCACAAGGGTCTTTATGGTTTGCATTGGGTTGTTTAATTGAATAGATCTGGGAGCTATAATGATTTCAGTACGTTGTTTAGTATCAATACATTGAATATCTCTAGAGCGTTTTAGTGAAATACCAACATTTACTTTATCTTCATATATCATAAATTTTCTTGAAAACACCAATTCATCATCACTATTGAAAATACTTATTAAATAATTACCCGATTTTTTAAGACGTCTTGAAAATTGATTAGGTATAGTTAATTTGTAATGAGAAAAAATTTGAAGCGTATTGTATGAGTTTTCATAATCTCTTATGCGTTGATTATCAAAACCATCTAAATATTCAGATTTAGCCAAAACCGAAGGCGTCCAATCAAAATTACAATGCTGAATTTTATAATAGTAATCATCCTCGTTTCCATTTAAAGCATCAAATTCTAAAACAACAGGCTCACCAAATCTTAGCACTGGAAGTTGGGTTTCTGGTGTGCTGCCTCTAAAATTTATGGTCTTAATATAATCTGGCGGATTTACCTCGTTTAATTGACAATTTGCAAATTGAAAGAAGTACAATGAAAATAGAAAAACAATGATTTTTTTTAACATAAAATGCTATTTGGTGTAAATATAATCAAATTTAATGCCTAAGTAATTTTAGTTTATTTAGAATCTATATAAATAAGTAAAGGTTAACGATTTTCAATAAAAGATTGACTTATTAATTTGTATTTTTGCACCGATTTTTAGACAAATAATTTCAAAGAAAAAAATATGTCAAACGACATTCGCATTAAAAAAGGTCTAAACATAAACCTTAAAGGTGCAGCTGAAAAAACGTTAGATACGGCTATAGTAAGCAACTTTTGCACCATTAGACCTGAAGATTTTCACGGCATTATTCCTAAATTAATTTTAAAAGTTGGATCTAAAGTAAAAGCAGGAGAAGCTGTTTTTTATGATAAATCTAACGAAAATGTAAAATTTGTTTCTCCAGTTTCTGGTGAAATTACAGAAATTATCCGTGGAGAAAAAAGACGAATTTTAGCTATTAAAATTCAGGCAGACAAAACACAAGAGTTCCAAGATAATGGAACGTTTGATGTAGACTCAGCAAACTCAGAAGATGTAAAAACACATTTATTAGCTTCAGGATGTTGGCCATTTGTAAAACAACGTCCATATGATGTTATTGCAAATCCAGACAAGTCACCTAAAGCTATTTTTGTTTCTGCATACGCTAGTGCACCATTAGCTGCTGATTTAGATTTTACGCTTCAAGGAAAAGACGCTGAATTACAAGCTGCCATTACTGCTTTAGGAAAATTAACAGAAGGTAAAGTTCATATTTCTGTTGGTAAGAATTCAAATTCGCCTTTAGCAGCTGTTTCTGGAGCAACTGTACATAAAGTGTCTGGACCTCATCCATCAGGGAATGTAGGTACACAGATTAATAAAATAGATCCTATCAATAAAGGAGAAACTGTTTGGACAGTTAGTGCACAAGACCTTGTTATTATTGGTGAATTATTATTGACTGGTAAATTTAATGCAGAACGTGTTATAGCAATGGCTGGCTCATCAGTTGAAGCTCCTAGATATTTTAAAACTAAAATAGGAAGTGAAATTTCTACAATGGTTTATGATAAAGGGATTGCTAAAGATGCAAATGCTAGAATTATTTCTGGTAATGTATTAAGTGGAAAAGAAGTAAAACCAGATGGAGAATTAGACTATTACAGCAATGTAATTTCTATCATTCCTGAAGGTGATGATTATGAGTTGTTTGGATGGAATAAACCAGTTTTCAATAAGATATCAACATCTAGAGCGTTAACATTCTCTTGGTTAAACCCAAAGAAAGAATACGATTTAGATACCAATACTAACGGTGAGCACAGAGCATTTGTGGTTACTGGTGGTTATGAAGAAGTGTTTCCTCTAGATATCTATCCATTACAAATCTTAAAAGCATGTATGTATAAAGATTTAGATGAAATGGAAGCTTTAGGAATGTATGAAGTAGCTCCTGAAGATTTTGCCTTAACAGAATTTATTTGTGTGTCTAAACAACCACATCAAAAAATAATTAGAGAAGGTTTAGACTTAATGCTTAAAGAGATTGGATAATGGGACTAAAAAGTAATTTACATAAATTAAAAAAGAAGTATGAAGGCACCAAAATGGCACCTTTGTTTAATGGGTTCCATACCTTCTTATATAGTCCAGATGAGGTAACTCATAATGGAACTCATATTAAATCTGTAGATGATTTAAAACGTACCATGAATACTGTTATCATGGCATTGTTACCATGTTTAATCTTTGGTATGTTCAACGCCGGATATCAGCATTATGTGCAATTAGGTGAGATAGAAAGAGTATCTGCTGGATTTTTTAGTGCTGAATTTTGGACCCTAGATAACTTCTTAATTGGTGCAATGAAGGTGTTACCTTTAGTCATTGTATCATATGTTGTTGGTTTAGCCATAGAATTTGTTTTCTGTATTATAAAAGGACACGAAATAGAAGAAGGTTACTTAGTAACTGGTATGTTAGTACCATTAATTGTTCCTGTAGATACACCACTTTGGATGTTGGTAGTAGCAGTTGCTTTTGGTGTAGTAATAGGGAAAGAAGTTTTTGGTGGCACAGGAATGAATATCTTAAATCCTGCTTTAACTATTAGAGCCTTTTTATTCTTTGCATATCCTACTTGGATGTCTGGAGATAAAGTTTGGGTTCATGGAGCAAGAGAGCGCGCAGAAGAAATTGCAGGAGGCGCTAATTTAGATGCTATTTCAGGTGAAACTATTTTAGGTAGTTTAGCTCAAAATAACGATGTTGGTTACAGTGTTATGGATATGTTTTATGGATTCATACCAGGTTCTGTTGGAGAAACTTCAGCTATATTGATTTTATTAGGAGGTTTATTCTTAATCTTTACTAAAATAGGAAGTTGGAGAATTATGCTGTCTTCAGTAATAGGAGCCATTGCTATGGGACTTATATTTAATGGTGTTGCAGATATCATGCCTGCTAAATTTGTTGGTTTAGCTAGCTTACCTTTCTGGCATCATTTATTAATTGGAGGTTTTGCTTTTGGTACAGTGTTTATGGCAACAGATCCTGTAACAGCTTCACAAACAAATAAAGGAAAGTGGATTTATGGTTTCTTAGTTGGATTCATTTCAATTATGATTCGTGTGTTCAACCCAGCTTACCCAGAAGGTGTAATGTTAGCGATACTTTTAATGAACGTATTTGCGCCAACTATAGATCATTATGTGGTACAAGGAAATGTTAAGAAAAGAATGAAACGTTTAAAAGCTAAAACTGCTTAAGCCATGAGTAATAGAACAGATTCAAATTCATATACAATACTATTCGCCGTTGGTATGGTGTTAGTAGTAGGTGCATTATTGGCGTTTGTGGCATCATCATTAAGACCAAAAATTGATGAAAATAAACGTATTGAAAAGCAACAAAATATTCTTTACGCTATGGGTGTAAATGAAAATGATGAAAGTAGCGCTATTTTTATTTCAGATGCGGAAGTTGCTGAAGTTTTTGAAAAATACATTACTAAGCAATTAGTAATAACTGATGGAACTAATGTTGAAGAAAGTAATGATGCTTACTTGATTGATGTTAAAAAAGAACAATCTAACGCTAAAGAAGGTAAAGAAAGAAAGTTGCCTTTATTTGTTGGGGAGAAAGATGGAAAGAAATTCTATGTAGCTCCAATTAGAGGAAAAGGACTTTGGGATGCTGTTTGGGGATATGTAGCAATGGATGCAAATATGGTGGTTCAGGGAGCTTACTTTGACCATAAAGGTGAAACAGCAGGTTTAGGAGCAAATATTAAGGAGCGTTTCTTTATGGATGATTTTGCTGGTGAACATTTAAAAGATGCTTCAGGAAAATTTGTAGGTATTGCAATTTCTAAAAGTAATGCAGATCCTTTAAATAATGATAAAACAGATAATGAGGTAGATGCTATTGCTGGTGCAACTATTACTGGTGATGGGGTGGCAGCTATGATTAAATCAGAGCTTAAATTATATATGCCTTATTTTAATACATTAAAAAAATAACCTATGGGACTTTTATCAAAGAAAGATCAAAAATTAATATTAGATCCTTTAGCAGACGATAACCCAATTACTATACAAGTACTTGGTATTTGTTCAGCATTAGCAATTACAGCGCAATTAAAAGCGTCTATTGTAATGACTGTTTCTGTAATCTTCGTATTAGGATTAGGAAACGTGGTAATTTCTTTAATTAGAAATATCATCCCCTCAAAAATTAGAATTATTGTACAGTTAACAGTAGTTGCTGCATTAGTAATTATAGTAGATCAGGTTTTAAAAGCGTTCTCTTATCAATTAAGTAAAGAGTTAGGTGCTTTTATTGGGCTAATTATTACAAACTGTATCATCATGGGACGTTTTGAAGCCTTTGCTTTAGGTAATGGACCTTGGAAATCGTTTTTAGATGGTGTAGGTAATGCTTTAGGTTACGGTGTAATTTTAATAATTGTAGGATTCTTTAGAGAATTATTAGGATCTGGTACTTTATTAGGATTTAAAGTATTAGGAGACCCAATTGCGAAAACAGGATTATATGCTATAGGTTATGAAAATAACGGATTCATGTTATTAGCACCAATGGCATTAATAGTTGTAGGAATTATTATTTGGGTACAACGTACAAGAAATAAAGCTTTAGTAGAAGATCATTAAAATTAGTAAGCAGTACGCAGTCGCAGTAAGTAGTACTGAGCACTGAATACTGAATACTGAACACTAAAATATATGGAACATTTAGAATTATTTTTTAAATCAATATTTATAGATAATATGGTATTTGCCACATTCTTAGGGATGTGTTCTTACCTAGCGGTATCTAAAAAAGTATCAACAGCAGTTGGTCTGGGGGCAGCGGTAATATTTGTATTATTAGTAACTGTACCTGTAAACTGGTTATTAGATCAATATATTTTACAACCAGGAGCTCTTGGTAAATGGTTAGGTGAAGAGTATGCATCTTATGACTTAAGTTTCTTATCATTTATCATGTTTATTGCAACTATTGCAACCATGGTACAATTAGTAGAAATTATAGTTGAAAAGTTTGCACCAGCATTATATAATTCATTAGGTATCTTTTTACCATTAATTGCTGTAAACTGTGCAATATTAGGAGGGTCTTTATTCATGCAGTCTCGTGAAATTCCTACTATTAGTTTAGCAACGGTTTATGGATTAGGATCTGGAATAGGATGGTTTTTAGCAATTTTAGCAATTGCTGCTATTCGTGAGAAAATTAGATATTCAAACGTACCACCAGCATTAAGAGGTTTAGGTATTACATTTATCATCACAGGTTTAATGGCGATAGGATTTATGAGTTTTGGAGGTATGCTAACAGGTGGTGACGACGATAAGAAAGAAGAAAAAACAGCTAAAATAGAAGAGAAAAAAGAAGAGAGTAAGAAATTAGCTGATAACACAATAAAAGTAGTAGAATAACATGATTTTATTAGCAGCTAGTACAACAGGTACAATTGTAGCAACGGTAGCAGCGTTTTTAGTTTTAACCTTAGCGTTAGTTGGGTTATTATTATTTGTAAAGCAAAAGTTAGCACCGTCTGGTCCTGTTAAGATTAAAATTAACGGTGAAAAAGAAATTGAAGTACCTTCAGGAGGTAGTTTGTTATCTACTTTAGGAAACGAAAAAATATTTTTACCATCTGCATGTGGAGGTGGTGGAACTTGTATTCAATGTGAATGTCATGTTCATGATGGAGGAGGAGAAGCTTTACCAACAGAAACACCACATTTTACACGTAAAGAGTTACAACATGGTGCACGTTTAGCTTGTCAGGTAAAAGTGAAGCAAGACATGGACATTAGTATCCCTGAAGAGGTATTTGGTATCAAAAAATGGGAAGCTGTTGTTGTGCGTAATTATAATGTTGCCTCTTTTATTAAGGAATTTGTTGTTGAAATTCCAGAAGATATGGGATACAAGGCAGGTGGATATATTCAAATTGAAATCCCTCCTTGTGAGATAAAATATTCTGATATTGACATTACTGCGCATCCAGAAGAACATGAAACTCCAGATAAGTTTCAAGCGGAATGGGACAAATTTGGTCTTTGGCCATTAGTAATGAAAAATACTGAAACTGTAGAGCGTGCTTATTCTATGGCTTCTTACCCTGCTGAAGGGAGAGAAGTTATGTTAAACGTACGTATAGCAACACCACCATGGGATAGAGCCAAGAATGGTTGGATGGATGTAAATCCAGGTGTCGCTTCATCTTACATATTTAACTTGAAGAAAGGCGATAAATGTACTATTTCTGGACCTTATGGTGAATTCTTTATCAATGAAAGTGATTCAGAAATGTTATATGTAGGTGGTGGAGCTGGTATGGCACCAATGCGTTCTCACTTATACCATTTATTCAAAACATTAGAAACAGGTAGAACTGTTACTTATTGGTACGGTGGACGTTCTAAACGTGAGTTATTCTATTTAGAGCATTTCTATGAATTAGAGCGTAAGTTTGATAACTTTAAGTTCTTCTTAGCATTATCTGAACCTTTAGAGGAAGATAACTGGAAAGTGAAAAAAGATATTAATGATGCTGAAGGAGATGGTTTTGTTGGGTTTATTCACAACTGTGTAATTGATAATTACTTAAACCTTCATGAATCACCAGAAGATATAGAATTATATTTCTGTGGCCCACCATTAATGAACAAAGCTGTTCAAAAAATGGGAGAAGATTTTGGTATTCCTGATGAAAACATCAGATTTGATGACTTTGGTGGATAATCATAAAGATTTGTCATGCTGAACTTGTTTCAGCATCTCATATAAAACAAAAACCAACTCAATTTGAGTTGGTTTTTGTTTTAAAGAAACTAAAATAAAATATCAATTTTATAAGCTCTGCAACCAATTTTGATAAAATATATTTTGTTTTTCAGGATGATTACTTTCTGAGATTTCTATATGATCGTAAATGTTTACTACAGAATCCATTTTAGCTTGTTTTCCATGTTCAAGAAAATAGGCTTTTTCAGATGACATCATCATAGAAGGGTAGACATTTATTAAAGCACCATTACATTTTAAATCAATATTATTGTCAATTAACTCTATTCTGAATTTTTGAAATGCTTTAAAGTGAAACTCGTCAAATACTTCTACTTTTTTATTGTTGAGCTCAGTTGAAATGCGAAATAAATCTTCATTATTATCATCAAAAACTAATACACTTATTTCAAACTCTTTTTTTGAGTTTATATAGTACGCTTTAAGAATCATTATATTTTTGATTTGACCTAAATGAATGTATAGGTATAAAATTTTTGTTTAATTCATTATGAGTTTTTTTGGCTTTTTTTCAACCTCAAACAACCTCTGATAATCCATCACATCAGGAATATCGTCAAGTTTACACAAAAGCGCTATAGTTTCAGAAAGCCCATTAAATAGAATGTCTTTGCCACCAAGATTTTTAGGTTTTTCGTTTCGATGATTTAATGGAATTTGAAAACCGCAAGCCTTTAAAAAAGTAGCTTCAATTTTAAGCAATTCTAAAGGCGAATAGCCATTAAATTTTCTACCCAAAGTTTGATGTACTTTTCCAACGTAATTTAATTCTAAAGAACCATGAAGGTCAGAAAGATGTTTCCAACTATCTGTGTTATCTAAAATATTACCCACAGCACATTGTTTGCAACACTCAGGGTTTAAAGTATTATCATGAAAAGCTTTATATAGTCTTTTAATGGCATTTTCAAAACGAGGTGTGGTTTTCATATCAATGAATTTTTCAACATTAAATTACAAAAAATAACTGTAGATTCGATTTTTTACTAAACAATTAACGTAATGATATAAATTACTAACATTGCGGAAACACCAAATATAAAGGTTGCTACACTCTGCGTTTGGTAACCTTGTTTTACGGACATACCAGTTAGTTGTGTTAATACCCAGAAAAAACTATCATTAACATGAGCAAAAACCGCAGAACCTCCACCAATAGCCAATACAGTTAAAGTTTGCATGAAAGGTTCGTTTAATCCTAAAGCAGGCATTAAAGGTGCTACAATTGAGGCTGCAGTAACAAGAGCAACAGTAGAAGACCCTTGAGCTATTTTTAAACAAACGGCTAAAAGAAATGGAAAAAAGAGCCCAATATTAACTCCAGATAATCCTTCGGTAATTACATCTGCAATTCCAGAATTTTGGAGCATTTTTCCAAAAATACCACCTGCGCCAGTAATTAGAATTATAGGTGCTGCTACTTTTAGAGATTCACCAATCCAGCCATTGGCAGAAAAAATAGTGTCATCTAATTTTTCTGGTAACACAAGAGATAATAAAACGCCAATTAATAAAGCAATAACTGGTGTGCCTAAAAAAGAAATTGATTTTGTAAAGAAAGATGCTTCAATTTGAATTTCAGGATAATCTAAAACCGACTTCAACAGAATTAACACCAAAGGAATTATTAAAGCAAGAAGCGATTTCCATAGAGCAGGGGTTTTATCAGGATTTGCAATAGGTTCTAAGGCTATTGGAAGCTCCACTTTTGAAGCAATTTGGGTAGCAAAAAAGTAGCAAGGTATCAAAGCAATAAGACTTACCAATAGCCCCCATAAAATAACATCTCCCAAATTGGCATTCAAAATTCCAGCAGCAGCAATAGGTCCTGGTGTTGGTGGAACCATAACATGTGCAGCGGTTAAACCAATTGCTAATGCAATAGTTGTCCCTGCAAATGAAACACCAGCTTTTTTAGACAATACTTTATTAAGCGGATTCATGATTAAAAGCGCACTATCTGCAAAAATTGGAATAGATAATACATAACCTGTTAACATCATTGCCAAATGGATTGATTTTTCGCCTATAATTTTTAAAATTTTTGTAGCTATGACCATAGCACCACCAGATTTTTCAAGAATGGTTCCCATAGTAACTCCAAAAAGAATAATCAAACCAATTTTACCCATAATGTTTCCAAAACCAGAATTAATAGATTCAATGATTAAATCTATAGACATACCTGTTAAGAATCCATACAAAATGGCGGCAAGGAGTAATACAAAAAATGGATGTACTTTGAATTTTACTATTCCTATTATTAGAAAGGTAAGCGCTAAAATTAGTGCTACTACATAAATCATGAGGTTAGTTTTAAAACTTAATTAAAAGTTAATAATTGTGTTTGTAAGTTACATAATTTTATATTTCAATACGAAAAGGCTTACCTAATCGTTTAGTTTTTATGCGAAAAATACTTTTAATTTTATCAGTTCTTGTCTTAATTATAATAACAGCTTTTCAATTTAAACCTGTAAAGCGTACTGCGAATGCTATTATTACCACTGTAAAACCAGTTGATTTAATCAATAAAGAAGGTGTAACTATTAAAGATAGGGTTAAAATTCCTAAAGACTATAAACGTGTTGAATATAAAAAAGGATCGTTTCAGGAGTACTTAAGAAACTATAAGTTAAAAGCATTCGGTTCTAAAATTATTAATTATGATGGAAGCGAATATTTCTGGCAAATGGGACATATTGGAGTTTTAGATATTCCAGTACCTAAAAATGGATTACAACAATGCGCAGATGCTTTAATTCGTATAAGAAGTGAGTATTTATGGGATAGCAATAGAAAGTCTGAAATAGGATTTAATTTTACCAGCGGACATTATTGTTCTTGGATTAAATATGCTGAAGGTTACAGACCAAAAATAAAAGGTAATAAAGTAAGCTTTCATAAAACAGCTTCTAAAGATCATTCCAAAGCTAATTTTTATAAATACTTGAATTTAATTTATATCTATTCTGGCACTTTGTCATTGTATCACGAATTACCAAAAGTGAATGATGCAAAAAACCTTAAAATAGGAGATATGCTCATTATTGGAGGTTCTCCTGGGCATATTGTTATGATTTGCGATGAAATAGTGAATACAAATGGTGAAAAACTGTATTTATTATTTCAAGGGAATACACCCGCGCAAAGTGTGCATTTGGTGAAAAATTTAGAAAATAATACGATTTCACCATGGTATCATTTAGAAAAAGGGACTGTTATTCCCGTATCAAACTATACATTTTACGATTCTAAATTTGTTAGATTTAAGTGATTCTTAGAAAATTAATGGTACAAAGAATTTAAAAACGAGAATTAGCAAAAATACAGCAATTAAATTCAAGATAATTCCAACTCTAGCCATTTCATTTACTTTTATAAAACCACTAGCAAAAACTATGGCATTAGGTGGTGTAGCCATAGGCAACATAAATGCACAGCTACTTGCCATAGTTACAGGAATTAATAAATAGAGAATAGGAATATCTAATCCTAAGGCAATACCAGCCACTACAGGTGCCAAAACAGCTACCAAAGCTACGTTACTCATAAGTTCAGTCATGAATAGCATCAAGAAGATTAATAATGAAGCCATTAATAAGATACTTATATTGCTATTTGCTATTAAAGTAGCTACAGCATCTACAATACCACTAGAAGACATCCCTTTGGCAAGTGCTAAACCACCTCCAAATAGAATAAGAATCCCCCAAGCTAGTTTTTGAGTGTCTGTCCAAACTAAAATAAACTCCCCTTTTTTAAAATTGAAGGGCACTGTGAAAAGTGCGAGTGCTCCAAAAATACTTATCATGGTATCAGAGAGTCCAAGATTTGGAATTAATGAGTTAATAAGTGATCTGAATATCCAAAGACTCACAGTAACAGCAAAAATAATGAGTACATGTTTTTCTTTAGCAGTTATGTTTCCAAGGTTCTTTAATTCATTATCTATAATAGTTTCAGAAGTTTTAAATGTTAATCCAGTGTTTGGAAATAACCATTTTACCATCACCAAATAAATGATTGTAATTAAAATAGCAGAAAAAGGCAGACCTAAAAGCATCCAATTAAGAAATGATATTTCAATATTGTATTCGTTTTCCAAAAGACCAATAAGAACGGAATTTGGCGGCGTACCAATAACAGTTGCTATACCTCCTGCATTGGCAGAAAACGCTATTCCTAGCATAACGCTTAAGGCAAAATTTTGATCTTTTTTAGTAAAACCATCTTCATCATCAATCAATAATTGAATGACGGACATGGCAATGGGTAACATCACTACTGTACTGGCTGTATTACTAATCCACATACTCATAAAAGCTGTGGCAATCATAAAACCCAAAATGACCTTATTAGGTGTAGTTCCTGTCTTTTTTATAATATTAAGAGCAATACGTTTGTGTAGATTTACTTTTTCTAGAGCTAAAGCCAATACAAAACCTCCAAAGAATAAAAATACAATGGGGCTACCATAATTTGCTCCAACATCAGCTATAGGCATGACTTTAAACAAAGGAAATAATAATAATGGCAATAAAGCGGTAACAGAAATTGAAACAGCTTCAGTGATCCACCAACAGATCATCCAGAAAGCAACAGCTAAAACAGTGTCGCCTTTATCAGAAATAATTTCAAAAGGAATAATTTTAAGACTAATAAAAACTAGTGGACCTAGAAATAATCCAATCTTTTTAGATAAAGTATGTGTGCTCATTAAAGTTGGTTGAAGGTATAAATTTAAACATTTTTAAATACGGTTTAAAAGCATGGTTTTTAATGTTATTTTTGCACCATGAGTAAACCACTTACACCCCAAGAGCTTCACAATTTGGCTATGAATCATGTTGGCAAAGATTTAGAACAACGTGGTTTTGAATTTATAGCCATAAATAGTCAATTAAAAAAACATCCGCAGTTTGTATGTATCGACAAGAATAAACAATACTATTTTGTGATTGTTAAAGCCGTCTTGTTGCCAGATAATCCTAATAACTATGATGTAATTTGGATGGAGTCTTTTAAAAAACATGCCAGAGAAAATGATGCTAAAGTATTATATGCAGGTGTGGGATTGGGAAATCCAAAAGATGAAAATTCACCATTACTTTTAAATGAAGAATATTTAATAGAATATAACGGTATTCAAGTAGTCGAAACTAACTTAAATTAGAACATAGAAAAGAAAATGAAAGCTACAAAGATGAAGGCTATGTGTCATTTTGAAAGAAGTGAGAAACCCCAAAAAGTTTTTAAACTTATTATTGGGGTGGTTCTAACTTTTTGTTTGTTTTCCTGTAAGCAAGACATAAAAAACACAAAGCTATCAGGAAGTGTTTTTGGTACGTCTTACTCATTCATATATAATTCTGAAGTTAATCATCAAAAGGAGTTTGATAGCTTATTTTATGTATTGAATAAATCGTTATCTACCTATCAAGCAAATTCAGACATTTCAAAATTAAATAGAAATGAAACTATAAAAATAGACCATCATTTTATAAAAGTATATGATAGGTCTAAAGCTATTTTTAATTTAACCGAAGGTGCTTTTGATCCTACTATTGGTAACGTGGTAAATGCTTGGAGTTTTGGTGCAGAAAAGGCTATTAAAGATTTAGATAGTTTAAAAATTGATAGCTTAATGCAGTACGTAGGTTTTAACAAAACTACAAGAAAAGGACATGATATTGAAAAAGCAGATTCTAATATTTACTTAGAGTTTAATGCACTTGCAAAGGGGTATGGTGTTGATGTGATTAGTGAATTTTTAGAGAGTAAGGGTATTAAAAATTATTTAGTTGAAATAGGAGGGGAGATAAGAGTTAAAGGCGAAAACATAGAGAAACAGTTACCTTGGAAAGTAGGGGTTGAAAATCCTCATTTTGATGGTCATCAATCTATTTTAAAAGCTATTAGTTTGAAAGATGCCGCTATGGCTACTTCAGGGACGTATAGAAAATTTAAAGTTGATGAAAATGGCAACAGATATTCGCATATAATTGATACGAAAACAGGGTATTCTAGCAAAACCAATTTATTAAGTATTTCGGTCATTGCTGATGATTGTATGACTGCTGATGCTTATGCTACTGCATTTAAAACGATGGGTATAAAAAGAGTAAAAAGTTTTTTAACAAAACACCCTGAACTTAAAGTGTTTTTAATTTTTGAAAACAAAAACAAGGAGTTTGAAACTTTAGCTTTAAATGGGTTTCCTGAATCTTAGATTACATTGATAATTATTAATAACCAACCTACAACAAAAAGTAAGCCTCCTAATGGTGTAATTGGTCCCAAGAATTTTAATTTTTTGCCTTTAGAATCACTTAAAACAAGTCCATAAATACTAAAAGAGAAAAGTACTATACCTAATATAAAACACCAGTATATGGCATTGGTAGAATATTCAAAATTAAACCCAAGAACTAATAAAACGATAGCGTGATACATTTGATATTTTACGCCTGTTTCAAAACTTTTAAGTTGTTCTTTAGATAGTGTTTTTTTTAGTGCATGTGCTCCAAATGCTCCAAAAATAACAGATAACATTCCAAATAAAGCGCCTGTGATTATAATAACTTGCTGTGTCATTTTTGTAAAACTATTTGTGAACTAAAGGTATTATTTCGCCTTTGGCTAAACTGTATTTTAAAATATCCTCTTCGGTAAAATCTGCTGTATAATTTACTTCTTCAACATTAAAACCAACGCTGCGTAATTTATCAAAATAATCTCTTCCGTAAATTCTAACATGATCATACTGACCAAATATTTTGGCGCGTTCTTTTTTATCAGTAATACTATCATCTTCAAAAGTAGTAGCTCTATTTAAATCTTGCGGTATTTGAAATACACCCCAGCCACCTGGCTTCATAATTCTATATAATTCTTGCATTGCCTTAGTATCATCTGGAATGTGCTCTAAAACATGATTACAAAAAATAACATCAAAAGAATTGTCTTCAAAAGGTAAATTGCAGATATCTGCCTTTACATCTGCTAATGGTGAGTTTAAATCTGTAGTTGTATATTCTAAATGATTCATTTTTTTGAATCTTTTATAGAACGCTTGTTCTGGCGCAAAGTGCAATACTTTACTTGGTGTTGTAAAAAAATCACTTTCGTTTTTTAGATATAACCAAAGTAGTCTATGTCTTTCTAAGGAAAGTGTAGAAGGAGATAAAACATTATTACGTTGGTTGCCATAGCCATACGGTAAAAACGATTTAAAACTTTTACTATCTATAGGATCTACAAAATTATCACCTCTTAAAAAGAAAGCTATTATAGGCCTCACAAGGTAACTAACTCTTATTAATAAGGGTCTTGGGATTATATTGAGTAGAAATTTGAATAACTTTTTCAAGAGAGATTATTTATAATCTTCGCGAATAGGGTAGAAGGTATCAATAACGACACAATCTGTAAGGGCAACAGCGCTATGAATTGCATTTGAAGGGATAATGATTATGGTATCTGGTTCAAGTACTTTAGTTATACCATTAATAGTCATTTCTAAATTACCTGAAATCATTTGTGTTATTTGTTCATTAACATGAGAATGTTCTGGTAAAATAGCGCCTTTATCAATATTGATATAACCAACTGTTACATTTTTTGAATGAACATATCTGCCGGTTATACCTTTAACAAGTTCTTTTTTAGCAATATCCTCAATTTTAATAGTCATGATTATAACACCAAAGCGTTTTGTCTAAATTTTAATTCTTCATCGCTTTCAATTCCTAAAGCATCATAAATATATGCAAAAGTTGAAAGTAATTCAGGTTTTCCATCAACCAAGGCTACATCATGTTCAAAATGTGCACTTGGTTTTTTATCTTGGGTAGTAATGGTCCAACCATCTCTATGTTGTTTAATTCTATGAGTTCCTAAGTTAATCATAGGCTCAATAGCAACTACCATACCTTCTACAAATTTTTTGCCCTTTCCTCGTCTGCCGTAATTAGGCATTTCAGGATCTTCATGCATTTTTTTTCCAAGACCATGACCAACTAACTCTCTAACAACTCCATAACCATGAGATTCACAATATTGCTGAATGGCATAACCTACATCTCCAACTCTATTATTGGCTTTAAATTCTCTAATACCAACGTAAAGAGACTCTTTGGTAACTTGAAGTAGTTTTTTTGTGGCTTCATCAATTTCACCTATAGCAAATGTATAAGCATGATCTCCATAAAAATCATTTTTTAAAGCTCCACAGTCTATAGATATAATATCACCTTCTTCTAGGGGAGTGCCATTAGGAATGCCATGTACCACTTGCTCGTTTGGACTCATGCAAAGCGTATTAGGAAAGTCATATAATCCTAAAAAGCCAGGTTCAGCACCATGATCTCTAATATGCTCTTCTGCAATTTTATCTAATTGTAATGTGGTAATACCTGGCTTAATTTCCTTGGCCAAAATACCTAATGTTTTAGATACAATTAGAGCGCTTTCACGCATTAACTCAATTTCTTCTCTAGTTTTAACTACTATCATGCTTCAAAAATAATGGCAAAGATACTAAATACTGGACAAGTACGAATTAGAAAATAATATATGATTTGTGGCTATTTAAAAAGACCAAAGAAACCTTTTTTCTTTTCAATTTTAGGTGGAGCAGTGTTTGTTATTTCCTGATAAATTTCTCCCCAACCAGGAAAACCACCAAAGTTTCTATCGTCAATGAATAAATCGGCATTAATTTTCCTGCTTACTTCATTATGAAATTCTTCTTCAGGAAAACTGTTATTCACGGCATAAAAAATAAGACCATTATCTTCACAGAATTTAACAGCTTCATCTAGTTTAGAGCCAGATCTGTAGGTCCATAAAATTAACCTATGGCCTTTATCTTGAAGCATTTTTAAGGTTTCAAAAGCAAATAGTTGAGGTTTACCTATCTTAGGATAGGCATCTTCTACAACTGTGCCGTCAAAGTCAACTGCAATTACCAATTGTTGGTTAAATTTCATTTAGAGAGTAGATTTGAGTTTGTACAAAAGTACATTATTTTTTTAGTATCTGAATTTAACAGTATACTTGTATTTGATTTTCAGTGTGTTACTAATTAGATCGTTAGTGCAAAAAAGCCTGCTTAAAACAGGCTTTTAAAATATTTTATAAAATAGTTTTAATTATACTAATGAGTGTTGCGTCATAGCTACAGGTTGTTCAACTCCTATAAGTTTTAGGATAGTTGGAGCCATATCACCTAGAACGCCGTCTTTGATTTGCTTTAAATCGTTGTCTATTAAAATAACAGGTACTGGGTTTGTAGTATGCGCTGTATGAGGAGATCCATCAGGATTAATCATAGTTTCACAATTACCGTGATCTGCAATTAATAATGTGGTATAACCATTTTCTAATCCCGTTGTAATAACATCTTTAGCACAAGCATCTACTACCTCACAAGCTTTAATAGCAGCTTCCATAACACCAGTATGCCCAACCATATCACCATTCGCAAAGTTTAGACAAACAAAATCAGCTTCACCTTTTTGCAATTCTGGTACTAATGCATCACGCAATTCATAAGCACTCATTTCAGGTTTTAAATCGTAAGTAGCTACTTTTGGCGAATTTTTTAAAATTCTTGACTCACCTTCAAATGGTGTTTCTTGACCTCCTGAAAAGAAAAATGTAACATGAGGGTATTTTTCAGTTTCGGCAATTCTAATTTGTTTTTTACCATTTTTGGCTAAAACTTCACCTAATGTTTCAGAAATATTATCTTTATTAAAAATGACTTTAATACCTTCAAAATCATCACTATAATTAGTAATGGTTACATAATATAAATCAAGTTTTTCTGTATTGTAATCTGGGAAATCTTTTTGGTTTAACATTTCTGTTAATTCACGACCTCTATCTGTTCTAAAATTATAGAATATTACAACATCGTCTTTTTGAACTTTTGCCATAGGTTCTCCATTTTCGTTAGTTACAATTAATGGCTTAACAAATTCATCTGTTATATCGTTGTCATAATTAGATTGAACAGATTCAGCAGCATTAGTTGTTTTAGTTCCAACGCCATTTACTATAGCGTCATAAGCTAATTGTACACGTTCCCAACGTTTATCTCTATCCATTGCGTAATAACGTCCTGTAACAGTGGCTAATTTGGTATTTGTACCTGCAATGTAATTTTCTAAGTCTTCAATATATCCTTTTCCAGATTTAGGATCAACATCCCTACCATCTGTAAAAGCGTGAACAAAAGAATTTACTCCTGCGTTATTAGCAGCATCAATAAAGCCTTTTAAATGGCTAGTGTGAGCATGAACTCCACCGTTACTTAAAAGTCCTAAAAAATGAACATTTTTATTATTATCTGATGCATATTTAAGAGCATCAATTAATACTTTTTCATCTTTTAAAGTATCTTTTTCTATAGCTAAGTTAATTTTAGCTAAATCTTGATATACTATACGCCCTGCTCCCAGATTCATGTGTCCAACTTCGCTGTTTCCCATTTGTCCTTCTGGTAAACCTACATGAAGACCATCAGTTCTTAATGTAGCGTAAGGATATTTATTATAAAGGGAATCTATGAAAGGAGTTTTGGCATTATCAATAGCAGAAACTTTAGGATCTGGAGAATTTCCCCATCCATCAAGTATCATTAAGATTACTTTTTTGTTCATTTTTGTTAAATTTTAAAACTAAGCAAAGATATGGAAGTTGATTAGAATATAATGAAAATAAAATGCCGAAAAACCCTGTTTTTTCTAGCTTTTTAGGAAAGTTATTAAAGAAAACGTTTTCGTTAATGCTATGTGAAAAAAACGTTAAAAATCTGTTATAAAAATAATTAACTGTAACAATTTAAAAAAAAAGTCGTCTCTTTAATATATCAAAAAGCGAATCATATTTAATCAAACTTAAAATCTTTCATCATGAAAAAATCAATTATTACCACAGCTATTGCTCTTTGTATTTCTGTTGTTTCAGTAAATGCATTTACTACTCCTTTAACTATTGAAAATAGTTCATCTGAATATTTCTTTAAAGTAAATTCATTTTGCGTATCTATTGCAAAAGGAGATTTTGACACTGTAAAGAAGTTAATTGAAAGAGGAGCAGATGTTAATGAAAAATCGAATGGGATGACGCCTGCAATGTATGCTGCTAAATTTAATAGAGTAGATATTTTGAAACTTTTAATAGAAGAAGGCGCAAATTTAAAGTTGAGATCTTCAACTACTAAAAGTTATACTGCTCTTAAATATGCACAATTGCATGGAGCAGATGAAGCGGCATCTTTAATTAAAGATGCTTTAGATAAGAAAAAGAAAAAGTAATTATATAATATTTTTAAATAATTATTTTGAGTTAGTCAATTAAAAAAGCCTCGCAATACGAGGCTTTTTGTGTTATTGTAGATTGTTATGTTTTCTAATAGCTTCTTTAATTTTTTCAATTCTGTTGTCCGGATCTGGATGTGTGCTTTGAAATTCTGGCACTCTATTTGGACCAGCAGCAGCTTTTAATATTTGCATAACGCCAATCATTTCTTCAGGGTTATAACCCGCATCAATCATAAATTTTACACCTAAATCATCACTTTCTAACTCATCATCTCTACCATTAGTCAATAATTTTTGCTGACCAATGCCTCCAATTAATCCCCCCATATCTGCTCCCACTGAACCAGCAGTAGCTAAACCTTGCCAAAATTCACTTTCCGCAATACGCTCTGCACTATGCCTACCCAAAACATGACCTATTTCATGCCCAAGAACACCAGCCAATTGGTCTTCATTTTTTAATTTTGAAAATAGAGCATAAGTTATAAAAATTTGCCCACCAGGTAGCGCAAAAGCATTTATTGTTCTATCGTCATTTAATAAATGAAATTCATACCTATAGGAAGAACCTTTTGCCATACTACTGTTAATTAGTTTACTTCCTACATTATCAACAAGAGCCTGATATTGATTATTGGGATGTAAACCACCATGTTGTTGAGCCATCGGATCTCGGTTTTGCAAACCCATTTGCACTTCTTGATCTGTTGTCATAGATATGGTTTGCATTCTATGAGTGTATGGGTTTTCTTCTTGCTGATTACATTTTTTAATAAAGAAAAAAGCAGCAATGGCAACACCAATTAACAGTCTGAATTTTAGATTTCTTCCTCTCATGATTGAATAAATTAGAGTTCAATTTACAAAATAAAGTAATTGTTACAGTAAAATTTGATTGTTAGTATATCTTAGACCCAATTTTTAGTTAAAGTCACTTACTTTTGTTGTTAAATTGCCTTTACAAATTAATGATGATGTCAATAACGTTTAAAATTTTAGAAAAAGATAAAATTGAAGAAGTTGTGCCACTAGTTTATAAGTTAAACAATGGTAAAATAGATGAACTTACTTTAAAACAGCGTTTTTCTGAAATGGTTATGCAAAATTATGAGTGCGCTGTAATTTATGATGATGAAAAATTAATAGGAGTAACAGGGCTGTGGTTTTGTACAAGACATTATTCTGGTAAAAGTGTGGAATCAGATCATGTTTTTATTGATGAAAACTATAGAGGACAAGGTTTAGGGAAAC
The DNA here is from genome assembly GCA_947487895.1 of uncultured Flavobacteriaceae bacterium. Classification (GTDB taxonomy): domain Bacteria; phylum Bacteroidota; class Bacteroidia; order Flavobacteriales; family Flavobacteriaceae; genus Seonamhaeicola. Next base: position 24,469 of record CANKYF010000017.1, on the reverse strand, counting down.
AATTTTTTACTTGGATATATAACTATTTGATAAACAAAGGTTATGAAACAATTGAACTTAATACTTATGTCTCAAACACCGCTTCTCATAGGTTTTATTACAATGAAGGTTTTGACATTTTGGGATTTCATTTTTTAAAAAAGCTAAAAAAATAGTTGCAGATATGGAAATAGGTTTTATATTTGCAACCGCTAAAAGGCGGGAGTAGCTCAGTTGGTAGAGCGTCAGCCTTCCAAGCTGAATGTCGCCAGTTCGAACCTGGTCTCCCGCTCAAAGACCTCACAAAATAGTGAGGTCTTTTTTATTTTAAAGCATTTAATTCTGTACCAGATTCAATTTCATAAGGTTTTTTTCTGGCCTCAAAAACACGAGCAGTTAGAGTTCCTTTCAAAATAATAGAATCGTTTTTAACGTGTAACCAGCTTCCTTCTCTCAATCCAATAACAGGTTGTGTATTAAAATTATGAAATTCTTTTATTCTAGTTTCTCTAGTTTCACCCATATGAGTGCTATTTGTGTTGGGGTCTAGATAATGCGGATTAATATTGAATGGTACTAATTTTAATGCTTCAAAACTAGGTGGATATACAATAGGCATATCGTTGGTGGTTTTAATAGTAAGTCCGCAAATATTGCTTCCAGCACTGGTACCTAGATAGGGAGTTCCTTTATTTACAGCATTATTTAATTGCGTCATTAAATTTAATTTATAAAGCATGTGTGTTAACACAAATGTATTGCCACCTCCCACAAAAATACCTTTTGCATTATTTATAGCTTCAATTGGGTTTTCATAAGTATGCATTCCCTTTACTTTAATATTAATTTTAGAAAACGCTTGTCTCGCTATTTGGGTATATGCATCATAAGATATACCACTTGGTCTAGCATAGGGTATAAATAAAATTTCTTCAGTATCTTTAAAGAAATTGGTCAATTCATTTAAAATATATTCTAAATATTCGCTTCCATGAACGGTGGAAGTACTAACAATAAGTATGTTTTTCATTCGTAGTTGTTTATAAAGTAAAATTAACCAAATGAATGTTTTAACAAAAGTTTAAATAGTTATTTCAATTAAATTAAGATTTTAAAACCGAACTTTAATTTTTAAATAGTGCCTATGAAACGTTATCTGTTTTTTTCATTTTTTTTAATAGTAATTTCAAGTATTAAAGCTCAAACTATCAAAAGAGTTGAGGTACGAGGAAAAATACATGCCGTATCTAATGATGTTGAAAGCGTAACTGTTTTTAATACATCTTCAAATCAAGGCACAATAACAGATGAAAAAGGGGAATTTATACTATCCGTAGCTGCCAATGATATCATTCAAATTTCTGCACTTCAGTTTAATCCTATTTCAATTACGGTTACAAACGAAGTTGTAAAATCAAGAAAATTAAAAATTCATTTGGTAGAGCAAATACATAAGTTAGATGCTGTTTTATTATCATCTGGATTAACAGGAAATATTTCTAAAGACATTGAAAATGTAGCTTATTTAAAACCAATTATTTTAGATATGGGAAATATGAATGTAGACTTTGAATACATAGATGACAAAGCATTTGATGCTGGAGTAGTACAAAATGATTTTAAATCTGTAACAAATAATGGTGAATTATATAACGGTTTTGATTTAAAGAAAATATCTAAGTTAATTTTTGGAGCAAAAGACAAAAAATATAAGAAACCAGAATACATATCTGTTGAAAAACCTATAGAATTAGTAGATGTTTATTCTCATGAATATATTAGTGAAATGTTTGAAATCCCTTTAGATCAGGTGAGTGATTTTGTAGCTTATGTAGATACACAAAATTTAGATAAAGAGTTACTTAAAAAGGGAAATGAAATTAAATGTTTACAATTTTTATATGAAAAAAGTAAACAGTTTTTAAAAACCGTAAATGATAAAAACTAGTCACTATTTTTTACTTTTTTTGTTTTTTTCTAGTGTAGTATTTTCTCAAACTGTAAATATTTCAGGTAGGGTAATAAGTAAGACCGATGTTGAAAATATTCATGTAATTAATAAAACAGCAAAAGTTTTTACAGTAACTAATATTAAAGGTGTTTTTAATATTACAGCAAAAGTAAATGATACACTACAATTTTCTTCCATTCAGCATGGTGTAAAAAGTATCATTGTCTCCAAGGGCACTTTAGTTTCTAAAACCATGATTGTAAATCTCGATGAGCAGATTAATGAATTAGAAGAAGTTGTGGTAGGCAAAGTGCTTACAGGAGATTTACTATCTGATATTGAAAATGCAGATCAAAATGCCCCTATTAATTTTTATGATGTTGGTATTCCTGGTTACACAGGAAAAATTGCAACTCAAAGTGAAAGACGCTTAAGTGAAGCAGGACAGTTTAAACCACAAATGTTATTAGGTTTACTTGGTGGCGGAGTACCCTTAAATCCAATACTAAATGGTATCTCAGGGAGAACTAAAATGCTCAAGGAACGAGTGAGAATCGAAAAGAAAAAAGATTTGATAAGAAGAATTAAGAATGATTTTTCAGTTGAATTTTTTGAAAATCATCATTTAGAGGAAGATTTAAGAACAGATTTTTTCTATTTCTGTGAAGAAGACCCTAATTTTGAAAAGCGTTGTGTTGGAAAATCAGATTTAGAAATTTATTTCTACTTGCAAGAAATGCTTATTAAGTACAAAGAAAACCAACAATCTAAAAAAGATTAATAATTCTGGAATACTTTTTGAAATCACATTTATAATTACATTAGCAAAAAAATATACATGAAGTTTTCAAAATTATATATTCTCTTATTACTATTACCACTATTTGCGTTTAACAGTTTTCATAAATATTACATTAGTGTAACACAAGTAGATTATGTTCAAGAAAAGCAATCTTTACAAATAATAACTAGGATATTTATTGATGATTTTGAAAACTTACTTAAAGAACGTTATGATGACACCATCGTTCTAGATGAAGGTGAAGAATTGGCAAATACAAATATGTATATAGAAAAATACTTAGCAGATAAGCTCACCATTAAGATTAACGGAGAACAAGCTAAACTTAATTTTATTGGCAAAAAGTATGATTTAGAACTTGTTAAATGTTATTTAGAAATAGAGGGGATTAAAAACATCAATTCTATTGAAATATCTAACAAGGTATTATTCGATATGTTTGATGATCAACAGAACATTATTAAGACAAAAATTAACGCAAAACAGAAAAGCTTTATGCTAACTTCTCAAAATAATAAAGCGGTGTTAAATTTTAATTAAAATACGTTAAAGTCATCTTAAAATACTTATTTTCGTTCAGTTTCTTATTAGAAACACTGTTTGAGGTTATAAACAGTAATGTAATATTAAATAAAAATAAAATTTGAAAATGAAAAAACTGAAGTATTACCTACTATCTGTAACATTTTTATCTGTAGGGGTTTTTGCTCAAAATCAAGAAGAGAAGGAAGTTAAAACTGGTCATGTAAATAATAACAAGTTTAAACAATTATACGATGAATTTTCATCTCCTAATATGTATAGAGCAGCTTCTGGAGCACCAGGAACAGCATATTACCAACAGCAGGCAGATTACAAAATGAACTTAGTGTTAGATGATAAAAACACTAAAATTTCAGGTTTTGAAACTATTACATATACTAACAATTCTCCAGATGAATTAAAATACCTTTGGGTACAGCTAGATCAAAACCAAAGAGCTAAAGATTCTAAATCTCCATTAATTGAAAATAGTGGAGTACAACCAGTAATGCGTCCAGAAGAGTTTACTAAAAAATTCTTAAAAACATCTTTAGAAAGAGGTTTTAATATTGAACAGGTAACAGATGCAAACGGAAAAGCTTTGCCACATATGATCAATAGAACTATGATGCGTATTGAGTTACCAAAACCTATGGTAACTGGTGATAAATTTTCATTTTCGATTAAATGGTGGTATAACATAAATAACTATATAGATGAAGGAGGTCGTTCTGGATATGAATATTTTGAAAAGGATAATAACAAATTATATGTAATTGCTCAGTTTTATCCTAGAATGGCTGTATATAGTGATGTTGAAGGGTGGCAAAATTCTCAGTTTTGGGGACGTGATGAATTTGCTTTACCATTTGGTGATTTTGATGTAGATATCACAGTACCAGCAGATCACATGTTAGATGGAACTGGGGTTCTCATAAACCGTAAAGAGGTTTATACTAAAGAAATGATGAAACGTTATGAGGCTGCTAAGCAATCTTATGATAAACCTGTATTAATTGTCACTCAAGAAGAAGCTGAAGCTGCCGAAAAAGGGTTTTCTGAAAAAACTAAAACTTGGAAATTAAGAGCAAAAAATGTTCGTGATTTTGGATTTGCTACATCAAGAAAATTTATTTGGGATATGATGGCGGTTAAAATTGGAAACAAAGATGTTATGGCAGTATCTATGTACCCTAAAGAAGGAAACCCACTATGGGAAGATTGGTCTACAAAAGCAGTTGCAAGTACTTTAGAAAGCTACTCACGAATGACATTCGATTATCCATATCACAAAGCTATTTCTGTACATGCTAGAAGGCAAGGTATGGAATATCCAATGATTTGTTGGAATTATGGGAGACCAAAAGAAGATGGTACATACAACGATAGAACTAAGTATGGAATGATGAGTGTAATTATTCATGAAGTAGGTCATAATTTTTTCCCAATGATTGTGAATAGTGATGAACGCCAATGGACTTGGATGGATGAAGGTCTAAATACCTTTGTTCAATATGTAGCAGAGCAAGATTTTGCTGAAAAACACCCAGATGCATTGTCTTCAGGTGATGAGGCATACCCCTCACGACGTGGTCCAGCAGCTAAAATTGTTAATTATATGAGCGGAAATCAAGATTTCATAGCACCAATTATGACTAAAGGTCTTAATACCTATCAATTTGGAAATAATGCCTATGGAAAACCTGCTACGGCACTCAATATTTTAAGAGAAACAGTAATGGGGCGTGATTTGTTTGATTATGCGTTTAAAGAATATTCAAGACGTTGGATGTTTAAACACCCAACACCAGAAGATTTCTTTAGAACTATGGAAGATGCTTCTGCCTTTGATTTAGATTGGTATTGGAGAGGCTGGTTCTATACTACAGATTGGGTAGATATTGCAGTAAAAGATGTTAAGAAATTTTACGTATCGTCTAAACCTAATAGGTTCGTAAAAGATTTAGCTGAAGAAAGAGGGATGAAATTAAAAGATTTACCTCCTTTAGTATATTTAGTTGAAGAAGGAAGTGAAGATTTCAAATCAGAAATGAAAAAATCTTCTTTATTAGATAATTCTAAACCTCTTAAAGAGTATATAATGGATAACTTTACTCCAGAAGAACAAAAAGGTATAAAATCTCCTAAGTATTTTTATAATATTACTTTTGAAAAGCCAGGAGGTTTGGTAATGCCAATTATTGTAGAATATACGTATGCAGATAACACAAAGAAAATTGAAGAATATCCTGCGCAAATATGGAGACTTAATGATAATGAAGTGACTAAAGCTATTGCTTCAGATAAAGAGATAATAAATATTGTGATAGACCCAAATTTAGAAACTGCAGATGTAGATACTACAAATAATTCTTGGCCTAAAGAAGTTAAGGAAAGTGAATTTGACAATTTTAAAAATAAAATAAAGGGTTAACCCTACAAATAACGTATTGTAAAATAAAGTCGACTTTTTAAGTTGGCTTTTTTTTATTCTACCAAACACTCACTATATTTGTTCTGTGATTTTACAACCTACATTTTTATTTATTAGTGGTCCAGAAATAGTAGTTATACTATTAGTTGTGGTGATGGTTTTTGGAGCTGATAAGCTACCAGAAATAGCACGAGGCTTGGGCAAAGGTATGCGTACACTCAAAGATGCTACTAACGATATTAAGCATGAAATAACAAAGAGTGCTGAAGACCATGGAATTGATACTTCTATCACTAAAGATGTAAAAAAAGAAATTGAGAAAGTAAAAGATGATTTAGAAGATTTTACGGGCTCCGTTAAACGGAAATTTTAGCTTTTTACACTTTCATCGATACTTCATTTTGTTTTTAATCTCTGAATAATGTTTTTTGTCGATTAGTGTTTTTTAGGTTAATAAATGTTAACTAATTTTATTGTACCAAATCATACTAATAAGACTATGAAAACAATCCTACTTTTGTGTTTCTTGTCGTTTTCTATTATTATATCTGCCAATAGCGATAGACATATAATAAAAGAAATTGATGAAATCAATTCTACAGCCCTAAAACACTACGATAATCATCGTATTTTAGAGTCTTTCAAAGGATTTTTAAAGGCAAAAAAGTTATCAGATTCTATTCGTGATTTCTATGGTAGTGCAACCTCTAATTATAACCTTGGTAAAATCCATTTTTTAATGGATAATCATGATACTGCCAAAATATACTATCGCTATGCTCTAGATGCGGCTGAGAAGATAAATAACGATTTGTTAATTGCTAATACATATCTAAGTTTGGCAGAGATATTTAATAGTAATTTGAACTACTCTAAAGGGCAACAGTTTTTATTGAAAGCTATTAAGCACTCCAGTGAAAAGAATTACCATACTAAATCTGATATAGAGGCTTTAAATGATGTAGCTTTATGTGCCAGAATTAATTTATGCAAGCTCAATCTTGATAAAGGGAATTTAGAAAATACGTTTCTTAACTTGCTAAGAACAGAGCAGTATATAGATAATACTAGAAATAATTCTTCTAAAGGTCTTTTTTACTACATATATGGTTTGTACTATGCTAAAAAGCAATTATACAATAATGCATCAAGTAAATACAACAAAGTTATTGAGTTATTAAAAGGAAAAGAAAAAGATAACTACAAATTACTTAGTAAAGTATATGAAGACTTATCAATATCTCTAGCCAAATCTGAAAGTGAAGCTAATGAAGCTTATGAAGCTTTATTACAGGCTAACAAATTCACCAATAAATTTTTAAATGAAGAAAAGTTAAAACAAGAAATAATAGCAAAGTCTAAGTATTTACTTGAAGATTTTAAAAATGATATTAAAGAAGCAAATCAGGCAAAATTAGAGCAAATAGCAATTGCCAATCGTTTAAAGAAAGTAACTTTTGGAATACTTATAATGTTATTACTTTTAGTAGCGTCATTAGCTTTCATAGGTTATGGTTATATTGCCAAGAGAAAGCTTAGTAAAGTTTTAGAAGTTAAGAATTTTGAATTAGAATCTGCTCGTAATGATGCTTTAAAAACATCAGAGTTAAAGTCCAAATTTATTTCTAATGTAACGCATGAATTAAGAACGCCATTATATGGTGTTGTGGGCATTACTTCAATGTTATTAGAGAATAGTAATTTAGATAAAGATGATAGGAAAAATTTAAAATCACTTAAATATTCTGGTGATTACCTTTTAAATCTTATAAACGATATTTTACAAGTAGGTAAGATTGAGGCTAAAGAAATTAAATTAAAAGATAGTTCTGTAAATCTTAAGTCTCTATTTGAGAATATAGTTAATTCTTTTCAATCCAGGTTAGTAGAAACAAATAATAACATAAATATTATTATAGATGAAGAAGTTCCTAAATATGTGAGAACAGATAAAGTGAGATTGTCTCAAATCATTTTTAATTTATTAGGAAATAGTATCAAGTTCACATCTAATGGAGAAATTAATTTAAGAATAAGATACTTAAATGAAAATAATGAACAAGTACGTTTAGGCTTTGAAGTAGAAGATAATGGTATGGGAATTTCAAAAGATAAATTTAAAACCATATTTGATGTGTTTTCTCAATTAGACGAAAGTAACTTTGATTATAAAGGGACAGGGTTAGGGTTAGCTATAACTAAAAATTTAATAGAACTTTTTAATAGTAAGATTGAAGTAGAAAGTGAAGAAGGAAAAGGGTCTATCTTTAGGTTCGCAATAGATTTTGCAGTAGAAAAAGAAAAAGAAAATGGAAATGTTAGAAAAGCGCTAAAACGAAGCTTAATTAATCAGAATAATTATCACATTTTAGTTGCTGAAGACAATAAAATAAACCAGATAGTTACTAAGAATTTATTAGAAAAGCAGAATTACAGTTGTACAATTGTTAGTAACGGAAAGCAAGCTGTAGAAGAATTTTATAATAATAAGGATAAGTATGATTTAATACTTATGGATATTAATATGCCTGTAATGAACGGTAATGAAGCTACAGAACTAATTTATAAGATTGATAATAACATACCAATTATAGCTTTAACAGCTGCAGATATAGAAGAAGTAAAAAGTAATTATGAAGAAATAGGTTATAAAGACATTATCATAAAACCTTTTGATAACTATGAGTTTTTTCAAATAATTAATACACAAATACATAAAAGTAATATGAGAAAGAATGGTACTGATACTTTTTATAACGCCTGTTAAAAACTAAATTTTTCAGCTAATAGTTAGCCCCATCTCTAATAGATAAAATAACAGTTTCTAGTTTAAATGGTTATTATTATGTTTTTTTATTAATAACTGATGCATGAAGTTTGAAAAATCAGATAAGCGAACGATTTAACCCCTCTTTTTAGATATATATTTCCCATAGCAATCAGAATCATAATATAAGTTTATAGTCTAATTTAAACTAAAACTTATTATAATGAAAAAAACTACTATTTCACTAACAGTTTTCATGATTGTTATTTTGTTTTCAATAACTAGTTTCAGTCAGGATGCACAAATATGGAATAAGTATATTGGTACTATTTCTGATCCAGATATACCAGTTCTCCCCAATTATGGCTATGCAGGTTACAAACAAGGGCAAGAAGCCATTCCAGATTCACAGAATCTTATGACTTTTGATGTTACTAATTATGGTGCAGTTGCCAACGATAGTAATTCAGATCAGGCAGCTATTCAAGCTGCCATTGATGCAGCAGAGGCCAATGGTGGTGGAATAGTATTCTTTCCATCTGGTGAATTTCTAATAAATACTAACGCAAGTAGTACCAGTAGTATTACTATTACAGGATCAAATATTATCCTTAAAGGTAGTGGCTCAACACCAGGTGGTACGGTGATTAATATGGTGAATCATATGTTATTACCAAACGGACAAAGTCCATGGAATACGCCTCAAATGATACAGTTTATTGGAGGGTCGAGTAACACAGGGGGTACTAATATCGCACAAGACCAAAATCGAGGTGATTTCACGGTTAAAGTGGAAAATGCGAGCATTTTCCAAAATAAAAAGTACCTCAAGCTTGAAATGAATAGTAATGTAGCTGCTAATAGTTATTTCCTTGATGGTAAGACACCGCGAGATATTTGGACAAATGTTATTAATGATGGTGTTAAAGTATCTGAGTTCCATGAAATTGAGTCTATTGACATTTTAAACAATATTGTAACACTAAAAGATCCTATTCTTGATGATATTGATTTCACTTTAGGATGGAAAGCTCATACGGTTAGTCTAATTGAAAATTGTGGTTTTGAAGACATTCATTTTAAAGGTAATTTTAATGACCCTTTTCAACATCATAAAGATTACATACATGACTATGCTTGGCATGCTATACTTATTAGAAATGCAGCAAACTCATGGGTGAGACGCTCCAAATTTTCAAACGTTTCAATGACTGCTAAGTTTCATGCAGTATATGCATCAACTTTAATGAATATATTGGTTGATGGAAATGCAGGTCATGCTGTATCTACAGCAGATGGAGGTTCTACCAGAGTACTTCAAGGTTTAATATGGGATAATACAAATAATGGACAATGGCATGGAACAGATATGTCTGGGCGCACTTCTGGATCGGTAGTTTGGAGAGTAGAATCGGCAGCTAGAGGCTGGGACTTACATTCGGCACAACCTCGTACTAATTTAATAGACTTGTATTCAAGTGATGGCTTGTCTGGTTCTGGGGGACATTATTCTAATAACCCGAACCATTTATCAGGCTTAACCATTTGGAATCAAGAACGCACAGGAGGAGATGAAGCGAATTATAATTTCTGGAATACTAGTTGTGGTGGTAATTATTGTGGAACAACAGTTGTAAATCCTATTATTGTAGGTTACCATGGTAGTGCTTCTACAACTTTCGATCAATCTAATGTTAAATATGAAGAAAGTAATGGTGCAAAAGTGAGCCCAGAATCTTTATATGAAGCACAAGTTGAGTATAGGTTAGGATCAAAACCTGCTTGGATAGACGCGGCTATTACTAAATATGAATTGTTAAAAACTGAGTGGTATGAAGGACAAAGCGCAGGAAATGGTAGTGAAACATTTACCAATATGACATTGTCTGGTTGGGGTACTGAAACTTATACAGGAGATAATGGAATAAGCTGGACTGTTAATGGTAAAGGAGTAACTGGACATATCAATTCATCTAAAGGTATATATTTTCAAAAGAATACCACTGGTATTCAATCTGGAGTAATTTCTGGAGGAATTGGATCGTTTTCGGTTAGTTGTAAAGATTTATGGGAAGATGGCGTAGAACGTACTCTACAATTGCTTATTAATGATAATGTTGTGGATACATTTAAGCACACAGGAACTTCCATATACACCTATTCAGTAGACGATATTAATATCTTTGGTGATATAACCATAGCTATTAAAAATGCCTCTATTGATGGTGGAGGTCGAACTGTAGCATTTGATGATATTACATGGACTGGATATAGTTCACAAGAAATCATTGATGTAACAGGCATAAGTACAAGCCCAGATACAGTTACCTTAACTTATGAAGGAGAAACCTCTAACTTATCTGCTACTATATATCCATCTATAGCTACCAATAAAACAGTAACATGGGAATCGGATGATGAATTAGTAGCCACAGTTGATCAAAATACAGGAGTAGTTACAGCGGTAGCTAATGGCAATGCAATTATTACAGCAACTACAGAAGATGGAGGTTTCACTGATACAAGTAATATTATTGTTGATATAGCTGAAGGGACTAGTGGTGGTAGTGAAACGTTTACCAAAATGACATTATCAGGTTGGGGTACTGAAACTTACGTAGGAGATAATGGAATTAGTTGGACTGTTACAGCCAAGGGAGTCAATGGATTTATAAATTCTTCTCAAGGTGTATACTTTCAAAAAAATGTTATTGGTATTCAATCAGGAACCATTTCAGGAGGGATAGCTACATTTTCTGTGAGTTGTAAAGATTTATGGGAAGGAGGTATAGAACGTAAACTGCAATTACTTATCAATGGTAATGTGGTAGACACATTTACGCATACTGGTGATTCTGAATATACCTATACAGTAGATGATATTAATATTTCTGGGGATCTAACTTTAGCAATAAAAAATGCTTCTAGTGATGGAGGCAACCGAACTGTAGCATTTGATGATATTACTTGGACTGGGTATGATAATTCATTGGGAGTGAATTCCTCGAATAACGATTTAGAGAAAAAAGTAATCTTATATCCAAATCCAGTTACAAATGAGCATTTTACCATTAATCTTCATGGGTATACAAGTAATGTTTCAATTAGTATATTTGATACATTAGGTAGGTTGATGTATAAAGAGAATACAAACGAAAATATGTTAAATATTAATTCTAATATATTTGATAGCAAAGGATTATATTTTTTGAAAATTCAAAGTGAAAATAATAATCAAGAAGTAAAAATAATAGTTCGCTAATTTTTATTAATAGTATTAAATAAAACTCGTCTATAAAATTAATTTCTCGACGAGTTTTTTCATTTTAGTAAATAATGTTTAAAGTTTTCTACTTATGGTAAGCCCGTCTCTTATAGGCAGAATAACAGTTTCTAGTCTAGGGTCTTCTTTAAGTAGTTTGTTATATTTCAGTAAAGCTTTTGTAGATATGTCATCAACTTTAAGTTCTTCAATTACTTTTCCACTCCAAAGCACATTATCAGATAATATAATACCTCCTGTATTTAGTTTGTCTATAATAATATTGAAATAATTAGGATAATTATCCTTATCTGCATCAATAAAAATTAAGTCAAAAGTTACATCTAAATCAGGTATAATTTCTAGAGCATTTCCTAAATGCTGAACAATTTGATTGCCATAACCAGACTTATCAAAATACTTTCTTTGAAAATCATATAGTTCTTCATTAACATCAATGGTATGTAATACACCTTCTTTTTGCATACCCTCTGCTAAACACAATGCGGAGTAACCTGTATAAGTACCAATTTCTAGAATGTTTTTAGGGTTTACCAATTTAGAAATGATGCTTAAAACACGTCCCTGGTAATGCCCACTAAGCATACGTGGTTGCAGTATTTTTTGGTACGTTTCTCTATTGAGCAGTTGTAGTAATTCTGGTTCGTTTTCAGAATGCGCCACAACATAATCGTCTAATTTTTCAGGTATAAAATGCATAAAATTAACTTTGCCTTAAATTAAAGCAAAGTTAAAATAAAAGTATAGATATTATGTTATTCTCCAGCTTCTGGCTCAGAATTTTGAGGAGTTTCTAACTCTTCAGGTTTACCACCAACAAAAAATAATATAGCACCCACAACAACTAATGCTAATTTAATTACCCAAGCAGTTGTATCTCCCCAACTATAAATCCACATTAAAATGCTTGGTACTCTATCAAAGAAGTTTAGTACAATTGCAAATAGCCCAAAGAAAACCATGTAAGAACCTATTTTTCTCATAATATTTGTAGTTTTATTTGAGATAAATATATAAATAAATATGTTTATTCCTGATTGTTATGTAGGTTTTTTAATCTAAAATTTTGCTAATTAAATGTTGTTTAGCTAAATTATCATCTCCAAAAAGCCATTGCAATACATTGTCTTGCCAAATAGCATCGTAATCATTTTGGTTTAAAATATTTCTTTCCATGGCTAAGTCTAAAATTTTGCCTGGATATGAAGATTGTTTATCACTTTCCATTTCACCAAGCGGATACGGATCATCTAAGCCCATTACTACTTGTTGAGAACCATGGTTTCTAATTAATAATTCTAATCCGCCAGTATCATGTACTAGCGTGTCAAAAAAGATGTTTTTATGTCCTACAGCTTTTCTAGGGTGTTCCATACCTTCAAATAAGTCTGGTCTGCCATCAAACCCTTGAATACGTCTTCCTAAGTTTATTTGAGATAATTGACTCCCATGAGCAAAACAAGTGCGCATGTTAGGGTATTTATCTTGGTATCCATTTAAAGTTAAAAAATGATAAGCGTCTGCACATTGCGCCAGCATCCAGATAAGGTGAAAGCGCCATGAAGTATTCTCTAATTTTATGAATTTTTCACCATCGTACGGATGAATTTCAACAGCCAGATTGTGTTTGTTTGCTAACTCAAAAATAGGTTCATTTTCTTCATCATAAATACAACGCCAAGTACCAATAGTATCCATGTAATGTGTTGGTAGGCAAAGCAAGCGTAAACCAAGTTCTTCAACACAACGTTCAATTTCCCAACATGCGCTTCTAAGAAACCCTGGATGCACTACAAAACCACATGTAAATTTACTGGGGTATTCTTGCTGTATTCTGGCATTAAAATCGTTCTGAAAACGTAAAGCACGTTTCATTTCTTCAACCCTTAAACCATTACCATATAATTGAGATAAGTTAAGAACAACGGCATGGTCAATTTGGTTACGCTCCATCCATTCTAACTTTTCATTCAAGAAGAAACTAGAATCTGTAACAGGGCGTTTCCAATCTTTTTGAAGCATGAATTTTTTGTCCTTATCCACCCAGAAAATACCTTTTTCTCTCATATAGTCTGGTATTTCTTCTGGATATGGAAGAAGGTGAGAATGACCATTTATTCTAAGTTTACGCTGTTTCATCTTTAATAATTACTAGATATTTCCCGTAGCAATTTTGTTTAATTCAGAGATTACTTCGTCATTCTTTCTCGTAATGACATGTACCAATGTGGTTTATTTATGCTTTCTTTGGTGGCTCCATTTTGGTACCACAATTATCACAGGTTCTTTTTTTATCACTGCTGTAAAACTTATCAAAAATGGCAGGCATATCGGTTTCAATATCGTCTAACTTAAACTTTTTTCTGTAAAGCAAATTATCACAGTTTTCACAGTACCATTCTAATGCATCTTTCATTTTTTTGGAACGTGGATACTCTATAACCAAGCCTACCGTATCTGCTACTCTTTGTGGAGAATGCGGTATTTTGGCGGGTAGTAAATAAATATCACCTTCTTTTATATGTACATCTTCTGGTTTACCTTCATTAATTATTTTTAATACCATATCTCCTTCAACTTGATAGAAAAACTCAGGAGTTTCATTATAATGATAATCTTTTCTATTATTTGGCCCACCAACAACCATAACTATATATTCACCATCTTTCCAAACACATTTATTACCAACAGGTGGTTTTAAAAGATGTCTATTTTCATCAATCCAAGCTTTAAAATTTAAAGGCGTTACTAATTTGCTTTTGCCCATGATTTTTTATCTGTTTTTGGGCGTGCCCGTGCTTTAGACACGGTCAGGCTTTTGGTAGTCGCTTCCCGATTTAATATGGGGAAAGCTTCAGCAATACCTAAAACCTTCACGCATTTGTTCTATATAAAGTTACAAACTTTTTGTTCTTCCACCATCAACGGGAATGTTAATTCCGTTAATATAAGCGGCTTTTTCACTAGCTAGAAATACAATAGCGTTAGCAACTTCTTCAGCTTTAGCAAAACGTTTAGCGGGTGTGCTGTTTTTCATTATTTCAACCATATTTTCAGCAGTTATATTTTCTTTGTCAGCATTTGTATTTATAAGACTGTATAAACGTTCCGTTTCTGTAAATCCAGGTAACACATTGTTTACTGTGATGCCAAATGGCGCAACTTCTAGTGATAATGTTTTACTCCAATTACCAACGGCGCCTCTTGTAGTATTGCTAACACCTAAACCAGGAATTGGTTCTTTAACAGAAGTAGATATTATATTTACAATTCTCCCAAAACCTTCTTCTTTCATAAAAGGAATTGTAGATTGTGCTAGAATATGATTGCACTTTAGGTGCATAGTATAAGCATTTTCAAACTCTTCTAATGTGGCATCTAAAATATTGCCGCCTTTGGGTCCTCCAGTATTATTAATAACAATATGAAACCCATGATTTTCACTAATAAACTGTTTTATTTTTTTGTCTAAATCTTCAGGATTAGAAAAATCTGCTACTATATAACTGTGTTTTCTTTGTTGCGGTAATTCTGCTAACACTTGTTTTAGTTTTTCCTCATTTCTCGCCACCAAAGTAACTTTAACACCTTCTTCTGCAAGCATTATAGCGGTTGCTCTTCCAATGCCTTGTGTGCTTCCGCAAACAAGAGCGTTTCTGTCATTAATGTTTAGATTCATAGTTTGTATTATTTTAATCCAGCAATTTTATCTTCTTCAAGAATGTTGTTTGTTTCTTGTTCTACTTTTTCTAAAACTATATTTAAATCTGTAGTTAGGTCAATTATTTTATCTGCTAACATGTTTAAAATAGCTTTATCTTGAGCTCTTCCTTTCAACATGGCTTCAGAATAACTTAAGTTTTCATTAAAGGTAACCAATGAGTATTTAGATGAATAATCATTAGGAAATTCTTTTTCTAAAGCCATTTCTATTTTTCGTTTTTCCTGAAAAATTGGGTTTGCGACATGATCTCTCATTTCATAATAATTGTCAATAGCTAAATCAGCAATAGCATCGGTATCTTTTTTACGCCTTTTTTCATAGGTTTTAAAGATAGTTTCCCAATTTCCTAAATTCTCATCTAAGACTTTGTCAAATTCAACGACATCTTCAAAACTTGCGTTCATACCCTGTCCGTAAAACGGAACAATAGCATGTGCCGCGTCTCCCATTAAAAAGGTGTTGCCTTTATAATGCCAAGGTGAACATTTAATGGTTCCAAGTGCTGAGGTTGGGTTGTTATTAAAATCTTCTAATAAATTGGGCATATGTGGCAAAATATCAGGGAATTCTTTGGTGAAAAATTCTAGTACTTTTTCATCAGAATCTAAATTATTGAAGTTATATATTCCTTCGTTATAACTTAAAAAGAGCGTTACAGTAAAACTACCATCTAAATTTGGTAATGCTATTAACATAAAACTACCACGTGGCCATATGTGTAGCGAGTTTTTGTGTATTCTATAGCCATCTTTCCCTTTTGGAAGTATGCTTAATTCTTTATACCCATGACTAAGGTATTCTTGAGAAAAGCTGAATAAAAACTTCTTACCCAAATAATAGCTCTTTCTTAAAATAGAACCCGCACCGTCTGTACCTATTATGATATCAGCATCTTCAATAAATTCTTTTTTAGTATTGTAATCTTTAAAAAGTGCAGTGGTTTTTTCAAAATCAACAGAAACACATTTTTTATTAAAATAAATGGACACATTTTTATGCTTTTCGGCTTCATCAAGTAAAAGAGCATTTAAATCACCTCTAGAAATAGAGTTGATGTACTCGTGTTCCCTACCGCTATAATTTGATAAATGAGTGTTGCCTTTTGTATCATGAATCATTCTTCCGTTCATAGGAATACAAAGTGACGTTACTTTTTCTTCTAGACCAACCAATTTCATGGCTTTGATACCTCTATTGGAAAATGCTAGGTTAATGGAACGTCCTGCACTAATATCCACTTTGCGTAAATCAGGACGTTTTTCATAAACGGTTACGTTATAACCGCGTTGACCAAGTCTTAAGGCTAGAAGAGAGCCGCAGAGTCCTGCACCTATGATTAATATATTTTGTTGTTTTTCTTTCATATGTGCCATCCTGAACTTGTTTCAGGATCTCATAATTTTTAAAATGAAAATAGATTCCTGCCTTCACTTCGACAAGCTCAGTGTGACACGCAGAAATGACAATTATTTCAAAATACGTTTTAATTTTTCAACCAACCTATAAACATCCTCAAAAGAGTTATAAAGAGGCACTGGAGCACACCTTATAACATCTGGTTCTCTCCAATCTGTAATAACTCCTGTTTCAGTTAATTTATGATGTAATGATTTATCAGCATTTTTAACTTGAATGGATAATTGGCAACCACGTTCTTTAGGGTTTTCTGGTGTGATGATTCTAATAACATCTTCACCTAATGTTTTCAATAAAAATTCAAAATAACCTGTTAGCTTTTTTGATTTTTCAACCAGTTTTTCTATTCCTACTTCATGAAACATATCTAAAGACGCTTTAATTGCTGCCATAGATAGAATAGGAGGATTGCTTAATTGCCAACCTTCAGCTCCTGGTAATTGGTCAAACTCGTCACGCATGGTAAAACGTGTTTGTTTATTATGGCTCCACCAACCAGTAAATCTGTTTAAATTTTTGTTATGAGCATGCCTTTCATGTACAAAGCATCCTGCTAAACTTCCTGGGCCAGAATTTAAATATTTGTAGGTACACCAAACAGCAAAATCAGCCCCAGAATCATGGAGATTTAATTGCACGTTTCCGGCGCCATGAGCACAATCAAAACCTACTTTACAGCCATTTTTATGACCTAGTTCTGTAATGCGTTTAAAATCAAAATATTGCCCTGTATAATAATTAACACCACCAATCATAATCAAGGCTATTTCATCGCCTTGTTCTTCAAGAATGGTTTCTAAATCATCATAACGTAATAATTCTTCTCCTTCTCTGGGTTGCCACAAAACAAGCCCTTCTTTATGGTCAAATCCGTGATGGCGTAATTGTGATTCCACAGCATATTTATCTGAAGGAAAGGCATCACTTTCTATTAAAATTTTATAACGCTTTTGAGTTGGTTTATAGAAAGATACCATCATTAAATGAAGGTTGGTAGTGAGTGTATTCATGACTACCACTTCAATAGGTTTAGCGCCTACTACTTGTGCCATACTTTCGGTTAGAAATTCATGGTAAGGTAACCAAGGGTTTTTAGCTTCAAAATGACCTTCAACACCTAAATTAGCCCAATCTGTTAATTCTTGATTTAAGTATGATTGTGTGTTTTTTGGTTGTAAACCTAAAGAGTTACCCGTCATGTAAATTAGATGATTCCCATTTTTATCTTTTGGAATATGAAATTGCTTTCTGTAAGCAGCTAAAGCGTCATTTTCATCTAATTCTAAGGCAAACTCTAAACCTAATTGGTATGTTGACAATGTAAATTTGTTTTTCGGTTTCTAACAAAAATAGAGAATTCATCACTAATATTTGAGATTATTTTGAAACCTAAATTTTGTATCTTTAAGGAAAACAAGTTAAGTATGGGAAAGATAAAGGAATATACTAACGGAGACGTAACGGTGGTTTGGGAACCTGAAAAATGCATTCATTCTGCCATTTGTGCAAAAGGATTGCCCGAAGTATTTAAACCAAAAGAACGTCCTTGGGTTAAAATAGATGCTGCTTCAACAGATGCTATTGTTAATAAAATAAAAGAATGCCCTTCTGGTGCTTTAAGTTATTATATGAATGCTGAAGGAGATAAAACAGCTGACACCCTAGAAACTAAAATTGAAGTTTTAAAAAACGGTCCATTATTAGTATATGGTACTTTAAAAGTTACACATAAAGATGGTGCTTCAGAAATTAAAAATAAAACAACAGCTTTTTGTAGATGTGGTGCTTCAAGCAATAAACCTTATTGTGATGGTGCTCATATTAAAGAAGGTTTTGAAGGGTAATGTTTGAAATGAGACCCCGATATGCATCGGGGTTAGTTCAACTAACTATTTTGAATTCATTACTTCGTAATTCTTCAAAATAGAGTTTCACTAAAAAGGAAAAGGGCTTTAACCATTGGTTAAAGCCCTTTTCATATATATAGGCGCATATGCGGAAGATTATCTTTTATTTAATATACGATTTTAGTCGGAGGTTAGATGTTTTCATTACAACTACAACTAAAAAAATAGCTTCAAAAAGTAATATTCAAAATGCATGCCAAAACTATTCAAGTGTTATCACCACATCAGATAATTTTACAATTGGAGTTCCATCATCTTTTGTATGGTCTAAAGCTATTTTTAAACCATTAAAATCTTGATAGTTTTCAAATGTATTTATTAAAGATGGAGCTTCTGCATTTCCTTTTCTAAATACCCATTCTTTAATAATGAAATCTTTATCAAAATAAATATCATAAGCATCACCAGGCGTGTAACCACCTTCTTTAGCATAGGTTATGGTTATTTTATTCATTTGAGTTTTTGCTATTGGAGCAGTTGCTTCAATAGGTTCAGAAATTGATGCTGAAGTATCCCAAACTAATTGAAATGGGATAAGTAACCAAAATTTATCATTTATAAATGCACGGTCAGCTTTTGTGGCAATACTATCCATAGATGTTCTATTGTAGCTAATAGTATCTGTATTTGTGGTTAGTTTTACAGCGTCGGTTTTTGGGTTCCAGTTCCAAAGACGATTTCCTGCAAATTTAAATTGAACTTCAGACACTTTGTTCCATCTTTCAAAACCATGGGCATTGGCAATTTTTTGGGCTATACTTAATTCAGGCGCTTTAATTATTTTTTCTTCTTTTTGTTTACAAGAAAAACAAAGCGCTATAATACCTAAAATTAATAGTGATTTTTTCATACTTTAGAATTTATGTAAAGATATCATTTAGTTATGAGTAAACATGACACCTATTTTAAAACAAATAAAACGACCTGGAATGAAAAGGTAAAAGTGCATGCCAAAAGTGAGATGTATAATTTAGAAGCTTTTAAAAGTGGTAAATCTTCTTTAATGCCATATGAGTTGAATGCATTAGGAGATGTAAACGGAAAGTCTTTATTGCATTTACAATGTCATTTTGGACAAGATACTCTGAGTTGGAGTAGGATGGGAGCTAAATGTACTGGGGTTGATTTAAGTGATGAAGGTATTAAATTAGCACAATCTTTAAATAATGAATTGCAACTAGATGCTAAATTTGTGTGTTGTAATGTATTAGATACTTCAGAATTTATAAGAGATACTTTTGATATTGTTTTTACAAGTTATGGGGTGATTGGGTGGTTACCAGATTTAAAACCTTGGGGACAAATGATAGCCGAAAAATTGAACAAAGGTGGTACGTTTTATATGGTAGAATTTCACCCTATAGTATGGATGTTTGATTATTTGGAGGGTAAGCCCATTATGAAATATGGTTACATGCAAGATGAGGTGATTTATGAAGAGTACGAAGGCACTTATGCAGATGAAAATTCAGATATGATAAGTAAAGAATATGCATGGAATCATGGACTGGGAGAAGTTGTGTCTGCTTTAACTGAAGCTGGTTTGCATGTTGATTATCTAAAAGAACACCACCAAAGCCCTTATAATGTACTGCCCAATTTGATTAAAACTAAAGACAGTATGTTTGAAACTAAATACAAATTATATCCGCTTATTTTTGAGTTGAAGGCGAGAAAGATTTAAAGAGGAATTAGTTTTGGTTATTTGTTTGACGTGTTAGTATATGCTATGTTAAATGGTTTAGCATGTAATTTAGAAAATAAATAACGAATATAAAATCCGCGAGGGTTTTCATAAGTAGGCTAGAACTAGCAATAAATTATAAACAGTGTTGCCAATAGTTATTTTTCCAATTTCATTTTTTCCAAGCTAATTTTTTCTTTCTTGGGTATTTTCCATGTTCAAAAGTTAATTCAAAATTGTATTCAAGATTTTCTTTTTCAATGCGTTTCAATGAAACTAAATCAACATTGAAGAAATAACCAACTCGATATAATTCGTAATCTTTTCCAAGTTCTTCTGGTTCAATAACAATATATATAGAATCTGTACAATTACACATTTCAAGTGGTAAAGATTCTCCGTCACAAATGCTAAAAACAGAATAGCCGAAAGAATTCAGTTGCTCTCTAATATTTCCAAAAGCTTCAGCAAATAGTCTGTTATCTAATTTAGTTAACTCAATATTTCTCTCGAAGATATATTCGTTTCCATATTTCAGTAAATCTAACGTGTCTTTTGAAAATCGTTCGTCAAGTATTTTTATTATTTTAGAATCTCTCAATTCAGAAATTTTATTGTTCTTTTTTTGGACTTTAATGATTTAAGAATAGAGTTCTGTTTACTCAGTTCAGCATTGTTTTTTTCCAAGTCCGATATTTTTATTTTTAAAAGACTGTTTTCTTTTAATAATCCAATATTTTCATCTTTTTCAGAACAAGAAAAATTTAAAAATAGAATAAAAAATATGATTGTTATTCGGTTCATTTTCTAATTGGCTACAAGGTGTTTATATATGCTTTATTGCGTGTTTCAAGAAACTGATTTAGTAAAAATGACCGACAAAGAAAGTCCGCAGGAACTTTCGCAAGTAGGGAATAAGCCAGCAATGAATTATATATGGTGTTGGTAACTGGCTTATTCTTTTAGTTCTTTAATAATTAAATCTGTTCCAGAATATGTATCATCTTTAAATTCATGCCAATGCCTTATTCGAGGTATTTTAATTCCACCATCAACAGTCATTAGCCTATCGAAGTAAATTCTTTCACCACCATCTGGTTTGTCTGGAAGAATAATCTCAATTCCTTTAACCTCCATATCAGATTTTGACACAAATAAATTCCAATATTTTGATATCATAGGTTCTTTGAGTTCCATTTCTATTTTATAACATTCTTCCTCGTTAAAAACGTTTTCAGATATTTTAATAATTTCTTTAAGATGATTATTTAGAGACATTGGTAAGCCGTAAAGCAATTGGTAGAAATTCTTATATCCTATATTTCGTGAGGGGTTTAATCTATATTTCTTAATCAATATTGAATCAACTTCTGTTTTCCCATTCAATAGAGTAAAACTAATTCCATTACTATCAATTATATGTTCAGAAATGTACTGGTCTCTGTTTCTTTTTAATTTGAAAGAATTATTAGAATTATTCAAAGTCAGTATAGAATATCGATAAGGATTAGAGATTCTTGGTTCTTGTATATGTAACTCCAATTTAATTTTGTTCCAATTGCCCAACGAATCATGTTTTACTATTGCATTCTCTAAGATGAGTTTCCCATCAAGTGCCTTTTCTTGATTACATCCAACCAAAAAAAGAGCTAATATTATTAAAAATGTTTCTTTCATAAATTATGCTTTTCAGCTGTTCGTAAAGGGAGATAGTTTACACAAGTTAAAGATTAAGGTTTACACTAAATTAATTTCTAATCTTGTTGATTGTTGTTTATTTCTAAGATGTTTTTCATCAAAGAAACCTAAAAATACATTTCTAAAAAAGACTTTCCAAATCCCATTATCAATATCTTCAATAGCGATATATTTTCCTTTTAAAGCGGCCGATACATATACCCAATAATAGGACTTCCATCTTACAGCTCCACTCTTAGTAACTTTAAGAATTTTATACTTAGAATCATAGTCAAAATTTGTTATTTTTTCTGGGAACGGTCTGTTAGAAAAATCATGAATATTAGCTGGTGTTTTCATGTCCAATGCTTCATGAGGTCTTATGTTATTATACTGTTTTACAAAGTGATTTAAACGTCTTTGTTGAGCTTTTAAATCATAAGCAGAAGGTTTAGCACAAGCAGCTTTTAAATCACGATGCATACGTTCATGTCTACCGTTCTGTTGTGGCTGTCCAGGGTCAGAAAACACAGGTGTGATTCCCAATTCAATAAACCAATAAGAAAGCTGAGTAAATCTTTGAATCGCCCGTACCGAACCAAAGGGACTTCCATTATCGGTGTGGAGTTGTTTAGGGATGCCATATATCCTAAAAACCCTTTTAAAATCAGCCTTTGCGGACTTTAGGTTTTCTTTATAATGCCCTTTAGCAGTAAACAAGAATCGGCTTTTAGAGTCTGCAATGGTTAGTGGATGACAGTAAATTTTATTGCCCATTAAGAACTTTCCTTTATAGTCTGCACTCCAAACTTCATTACATTTTTTTGGGTCAAAAATAGGGTTTGTTGGTTTAACTCTTCGCATTCGCTTTTGAGGACATACCAATCCATTTTTCTTTAGAATATTATGCACAGTAACCACCGAAGGGACTTCCTGTTTTGTAAATTCTTTAAACAATAATTCTCTAATTTTTTTAGCACCCCAAAGTTTGTATTCAGCTTTGAGGTTTAGAATACTTTTAACGATGTTTTCCTTTGTTGCGTTAGGATGATTTGTAGGTGCTCTCGAGTGCTTTTTTAAGCCCTCAAAACCTTCTTTTTCGAACCTGCTTATCAACTTATAAGCCGTTGGTCTGGAGATATCAAAACTTCTACATAATTCTGTGATGGAATATTTTCCAGTACGCCATTCACAAATAAATTCAATTTTTTGTTCCATAGTTGTTGTGTTTTTCCAAGGCATAATAATTTGATTTTAGTCTCAAATTATAACTTGAAAAAGTGTAAACTATGTCCCTTTAACTTTGTAAACTATGTGCCTTTAACGTACCTGCTTGTTGCCAACGGATTGTGTATGAAACGTAGCGTGCAAAAAGACACTAACTTTTCGGATTAACACAGAGCCGAATTTTTATATTTTGTTTTTAATTTTCTCTTTTTTAAAAGCCAAATTAAAAATTTGGCGGACTTACTAAATATACACAAACCTTTCGGTTAGGCATTTATTAGCTATGTTTTATACACCGTGTTGGCAAATCGTTTTTATTTCATCAATTTTCTTTTCAATTTCACTTTCTGATTGATATATAGATTCAGCCATAAAGTATTGATAGGTCAAATCATTTATTAATTGATAAGACTTTTCATAATAGCTATCAGGTAATATTTTAGGGAAATTTTCGTGTTGACTCCAATCCTCTATAAAATTTGAAATATACCAAATTCCACAAGCAATTTCTCTGTCAAGTTTTTTATCGTTTCTTGAGTTTTTATATTCTTTATTTAATTCATTTAAGAGATTAATAAAGGAATTATGATTCCAACTCAATTCTGTCCGTAATTCAAGAATAAAAGAACCTTCCTCTGCGTTTAATTCGTCTATTAATTTTAAATCACTCATTTTTTAATCAGATAAATCAACTTTATTAACTTTTAAATTTTTTATATCAAACACGACATCTAAATGGAATGGTGTCATATATCCAAAATCTACTAAATAATGAAAATTTGTATCACTACTATCTTTGGGTTCTCCTAACAAAGCTATAATCTCAGGTTTGTTTTTTCCAATTAGAATATTACTCTTAACTAAATCAGTCGACATATTTCCTTTGTCAATTTGAGTTCCAGTTTTCCACTTTTCTGAATCAAACTTTTCATTCTTGATTTTATTTCCGCAACCAAAGAGAAATAAAAATGAGAAAATCAAAATTGTTAATCTAATTACATTCAAATGAATTCTGTTTTAATGTTCGTTAAGATACATAGTTTACACAAGTTAAAGATTAGGTGTTTACACTAAATTAGTTTCTAACCTTGTAGAT
>CANKYF010000016.1 GCA_947487895.1 uncultured Flavobacteriaceae bacterium | reverse complement strand
TTATTAAGTACTTTTAAAAAAGCAGCGAACTCAACCGTCATACGAGTTCCCTGTGCTACCAAATCCCAATTTCTTTGAACAACTTCTCGGTTTGATTTGTCTAACCATCTACGACGTTTGATGTGTAGAAATACACTTTTTCCTCGCAAAGGAAAGTCTTGAACTGTAATCTCATTATGGAAACCATGAGCGATTAAACTACGATCTTTTTCTTCTTTATGGCTATCCTTTTTCTCCTCAAAGTATATGTGAACAGTATCTTGTTCTATACTATGATTGATAATATCAAAATGGGTAATTAATAATTCTGGTAATAATAACTTCAGTAAGTCTATAGATAAATTCAATGCTTCGATTTCGAGTACAAAGAAAAACTATTTATATAATCCAAACACAACTTTTGGGATTGATCCTCTATTTTGGGGAGCACAATGAACAAATACTTGATGCATTTTTTCCCTTCATCAACCTATTTAGGAGTTATTTTATATAGTAGACCTGGTTCTAAAGAATAATGTAATAAACAAGTTTATATAGCCTTTAAAAAATACTATTTTGAGATATAGAAGTAACAAAAAAATCCTGTGAATCTACATTCACAGGATTTTTAATATTTAACCAATTTTAATAATAATTATGCTGCCGCTTTAGTGGCATCAATTTCTTTTTGTAAATCTTCTATTTTCTTTTGCTCGTCTTTTGCAGCTTGCTCTTCTGCTGGAGAGAATTTAACCAATAAACCTAAGAAACCTACGGCTGCTACTATAAAACCAAAAGCAAAGAATGCCTCTTGTAGAGTAGACCCACTTCTTAATAAGTATTGTGCGTATAATACAGCTCCAACATTACCACCTGCTCCTACAATACCAGAGACGGCACCTAATGCTTTTCTGTTAATAAATGGTACTACAGAGTATGTAGCTCCTTCTGCCATTTGTACAAATAAAGAGAAAAATACCATAGAAGCAATAGCTAAACCTAGCGAGTCCATTTGAGAGAACAATAATAAAGCGATACCTTCTGCCACTACTACATATACTAATATTTTTACCCTTCCGTTTAATCCAGAGTTTTTACCAAACTTGTCTGCAATCCACCCACCTGTAGAACGAGCAAATAGATTCATAGCTCCAAAGAAGAGTACTATAAAACCAGCTGTTTCCTGGCTTAAACTAAATTTTTCTTGATAGTATGTAGACGCTTTACCCGTTACAAACAATTCCATTCCAAAACAACCAGCATACATTAAGAATAAAACCCATACGCGTTTGTCTGAAGCAGCAGTTAAGAATAACCCCTTTTCTCCTTTTTTAGTTTGAGGTCTCTCTTCTGGTAAATCATCATAATTTCCTTTAGGACAATCTGTAGTGTATTTCCAGTATAAAAATGCCACAAGTAACATAATAGCAGCTGGAACATACATTGCAATTCTCCAAGATGCGGTAGCTTCTGCTAAACCAAGTGCAGCTACACCTGCTGCAATTAATGGCATTGTAGCATTAGTTACACCTCCCCCAAGGTTACCCCAACCAGCAGTAGTGGCATTAGCAATACCAATGACGTTGGGTGCAAACATAACAGATGTATGGTACTGTGTAATTACAAAAGACGCTCCAATAACACCTATGGCTAACCTAGAAATTAAATAAGTTTCCCATGTGTTAGCAAAAGAAGATCCTGCAACAGCTATGGCGCCAAAAACTAATAGGTATACGTAGCTTTTTCTTGGCCCAATTTTATCACATAAAGGTCCTATAAGTAAACGTGCAAAAATAGTAACACCTACAGATGCTATAAAGGCTAAAGTTGTTTGTGCTTTGGTTAATTCTAAATCTACTGAAATTGTAGATTTCATTAATGGTGCGTGAGCAAACCACCCAAAGAAACATAAAAAGAATGCGATCCAACTTAAATGGAATGTGCGCATTTGCACAGTTTTAAAATCTGTAAGGTTTATTTTAGTTGCCTTACTTGTACTTAAATTATTCATAACTATTTCGTATTTACTTGACTATTTTTAAGTATTAATACGTAGATTAATACTTAGAAGCTGCAAACATACGTGTTTTTTTGTAGTCAATTTACTGTGTTAGCACAGTCTATTTTGTGTTTTTTCGCAGGTTTTGTGTGTAACAAAATTAAAATGAGTGCTTTACGATTTTAGAGATTGCCTAAAGCGGTTGTTTTAAATAAAGGAAATAAGATAAGATGCTAAAAAAACAGATGTTTTTTATATTGAGAAGTGTATTTTTTATACTTTTTTAATAACGTTAGTTACAATACCCCAAATAACAAAACTGTTTTCAGGTGTTACTTTTATAATAGGATAATTGGGGTTTTCAGGTTGTAACCACACTTCATCTTTGTCTACTCTTAAGCGCTTTACGGTAAACTCTCCATCTAAGAAACAAACGGCAATTTTGTTATTTTCAGGTTCCAGGCTTCTGTCTATAACTAATAAATCATTGTCATCTAATCCAGCACCTATCATAGATTGTCCGCTTACACGCGCAAAAAAAGTAGCTTCTTTATTTTTTATGAGTTCTTTATCTAAAGATAGGCGTTGTTCTTTAAAGTCTTCTGCAGGAGATGGGAATCCTGCGGAAATTCCTGCGTCAAAGAATAAAGCGCCTAAATCATCATTAGAATCTTCAGGAGTAAAGAATGTTAAATTAGCAGATGTATGTAATATCATTTTACTATGTGTTGTTTTGCGTTAGGCCTGCCTGCCGTCAGGCAGGGATTCTACTTCGACTCCGCTCAGTAACCATTAGTGGTGTGGTAACGCCATAAAGATACTAATTATTTTACCACAATGATATCTCTAATATTAGTGGTGTATCTTGGTGATAGACGTTCTTGACGCATTTTCCAAGTGCGTTGTAAATCTTGACTGGCTATTTTTATTTTATAATCACCGTATTTGGTGTTTAGCTTATCTATAGACTTCATTAAAGGTTGGTGTTTTGGGTCTTCTTTTTCAAACATATTAAGTTGAAAATTATCCGTTGGTACCAAACCAGATACTATAACACCAGCTCTTTTATATTTAACACCTTTTTTAAAGATTGAGTCTACAACTTTTACGGCTTCATTACTAATAACTAAAGATGAATTGGTAGGATATGGCAAATTAACTACAATGCTACCACGGTGTTGTTCTAAGCCTTTTTTATGTCTATCACTACTTAATGTGACATAAATAACGTAGCAACTAGAGTTTTGTTTGCGCAATTTTTCGGCACAACTTGAGGCAAAGGTAGAAATACGCTCTTTTATATAGTTGATATCATCATAGGTGTAATCAAAACTACGCGTAGTTGCAATGGCTCTTTTGGTAGTAGTTTCATCAAGTTCTAATTGAGGGATACCTTCTAACTCTTTTTTTAGTTTAAAACCAGTTGAACCAAAGTTTTTTCGAACCCAATCGTCTGAAAGGTTAACAAAATCTACGGCTTTTTTACAGCCTTTAGCCTTCAATTGTTTTTGTAAGCCTCTGCCAATACCCCAAACAGCTTCTAATGGAATCCAATTAAGCGCTTTTAAGCGTTTTTCTTCAGAATCTATAACATAGACACCGCTTGTTTCTTTTGGGAATTTACGGGCTATTTTATTGGCTATTTTACTAAGTGCTTTTGTAGGTGCAATACCAACACAAGTGGGGATTCCTGTCCATTTTAAAATGCGAGAACGTATTTGGTCTCCGTAATTGTTAAAATCAACGTACTCAAAACCTTTAAATTCTACAAAGGCCTCGTCTATACTGTATACTTCTACATCTGGAGTGAATTGTTCTAGTATTTTCATGACTCTACTACTCATATCTCCGTAAAGCGGATAATTAGAAGAAAGTACGGCTATATTGTTTGCTTTACAGAAGGCTTCCCATTTAAAAATGGGTGCTCCCATAGGCAAATTTAATGCCTTAGCTTCATCACTTCGCGAGATAACACAACCATCGTTATTTGAAAGAATAGCGATAGGTTTTCCTTGTAAATTAGGGTTAAAAACACGTTCGCAAGAAGCATAGAAATTATTACAATCTACTAGTGCAAACATAGGTTGTAAAGATACAAGAAAAGAGGCTAGATTTCTAAAATAACAAGGTCTAAGCTTTTATTGCCTTGAGGGAAATTTTTTAAAAGTTGAAAACCAACGCTTTTATGCGCATTTATAGAACGTATATTTTTAACATCAATGAGTGTAATAATTGTGCTAAACTGGTGCTGAAGTTCTTGTTTCATGTGGTTGTAAAGTCCTCTAAAAACACCTTGCCCTCTATAATCTTTATCTACACAAATTTGTCCCATTACTATATAGTTAAGATCTGGTTCAATGACTGTATCGATTTGCTGGAACATAGGTTTTAAAATTTCAACATCTTCTCTAAAGTCTTTAGTCATTGATAGTGCATATCCAATTACTTTATCATTGTGTTTAGCAATAGTATGAGCGCAAACATTGTTCATAGTTTCTAGAACTTTAAAACTATGGTGTACAGTAACAAAACCTTCTTTTTGTTTTACGTTTTCAGAAACATTAGAGATTAAGTTGATGCTTTGAAGCTCTAAAATTTGATGTAGTTCTTCTTTGGTTGAGGCTCTATGGTATGTGATGTTTTTGTTGTTCAAGAAACCCTAAAGAACTTTTATTTTTTTAGCAAAACTATGCCCGTTACGTTTATAGGTTACTTTAGCACCGTTAGCACAGAAATTATAAGTGCCAGTAGCTTTAGATTCTTTAGCTGAAAGTAGTATAACATCTTCAACAGTACATTTTAGGTCTTTAGCAACTTTCTTTTTAATATGAGTAATGGTTGCACGTCCTTTTTTTAACTGAGTTTGTATTTTTTTATTCAGTTTAGGTTCTTCAAAATCTGCAGCTAAATTACATGTATTAGTTTTTAAAGGTGTTGATTTTGTTTCACCTTGAATTGTTTTTGGAGCTTCTAAATCAATGTACTCCCAAGTGTAATCGGCTTTAAGTAATACGCGTCTACCATCATCAGTTTTTACAATGTAATTGTTTTGAGATAGCGCGGAAAATGAGATTAAAAATAGAGTAGCAAATAAAAGAGATTTCATGATTTAAAAGAGGTGTAAATTGATTTGATTCAAAAATACAATTTATTCCTTAATACTTTGACTTTGTTCAGTACCAACAAACTCTAAAATATCAGCGGGTTGACAATCTAAAGCTTTACAAATAGCTTCTAGGGTAGAAAACCGAATGGCTTTTGCTTTTCCAGATTTTAAAATGGATAAATTGGCTGTAGTGATTCCTATAATTTCTGCCAGCTCTTTGCTCTTCATTTTTCGCTTTGCGAGCATCACATCTAAATTTACAATTATTGGCATACTTATATGGTTAAATCGTTTTCTGCTTTATACTCGGATGCTTTTTTAAATATAGTTCCAAAAGTATAAGATGTTAAGGCTATAAACATAATGTTACCATTATTGAAGTAGTTTCTATCTATATCTAAATAATTTAAAATATAATTGATAAATGCATAGAATGTTAAAAAGTAAGAAGCTCTAATTAGTAAACGGCTGTTATTATTTGTAAAGAAGAATTTAGACTTAATATTAACTAGAAACTTATTGTATAATAGAAAAGAAATAACGATTAGAACAACACTTATGAGGCGAATGGAATTTACAATAAAAAGTTTGTTAAAATTATCATCATTTAAATTTAGTTTTAATGCTTTAAGAGAAGTGAAATCTCCGGTATAAATAGCTTTTATCCATGGGAAATAAGAATTTAGAGCTATTTCAAATATTATAACTAAAAATATCAATAAAAAAAATCTTTGGATATTTATAATTCTTTTCATAGTATTCTAAATTGTTAAATCGTTTTCTTGTTTCAAATGAAAGCCTTTCTTAAAAATTGCTGAAATGTAAGTGGCAAAAACCCCTATAATTAGACTTAAAAGCATTGAATTTAATATATCATATTTTGCGATACCCACTAAATAAGAATCTGCATCAATAATAGAAGAGTATTGGATTACTGCAGATATGATGGGGGTGCACAAGCTAAAAATGGCAAATACTCTCAAATATATAGCAGTTTTTGAAGTAAACATTCTATCAGATTTAAATGACTTAAATATCATCATTAGTAAATAAAACAAAATAATTTTTTGTATTCCATAAAACAACTCATGGAAAATAGGAGAAGTGCCATTATACTCGATTGACAGGTGAAAATCTGTAAACATAAATTGATAGGAATTTAATATTAATACAATGAGTGATAGAATTAAGCTTACAGCAAATACCCAATATAGGATTGTTGACAAGGATTTTTTACCAAAAATTTTCATGTTAAAATATTTTATTATTGTTTTACGATAACAAAATTATATAAAATTATTGAAAAACAATAATAATTTATCAAAAAAAGATATTTCATTAGGATAAAAGGTCTTTGTATCTTTGACGAATGTTACCAAAAAAACTTCAACAAAAGTTAGATGAACGCAAAGCAGATAATGCTTTAAGAGCACTTAAAAACCAGAATAATCTCGTTGATTTTTCATCTAATGACTATTTAGGGTTTTCTAAAAATGAAGCTATTTTTAATAAGGCTCATAAATATCTAATTGATTATAATTTTAAACTAAATGGAGCTACAGGCTCAAGGTTATTATCTGGAAACCATCCATTCTATGCAACTCTTGAGAATACACTGAAAGAATTTCATAATAGTGAAGCTGCTTTGGTTTTTAACTCTGGCTATGATGCAAATGTTGGGTTCTTTTCTTCAGTCTCGCAACGAGGCGATATTATTTTGTATGATGAATACAGTCATGCCTCTATACGAGATGGTATACAAATGAGTAATGCTAAAGCATATAAGTTTAAACATAATGATCTGGGAGATTTAGAAGCTTTAATAAAACGATATTATCAAGCTATTTCTGAGTTTAATCAAAGTATTTATGTAGCTACTGAGTCTGTTTTTTCTATGGATGGAGATGCTCCAGACTTAAAAAAACTTTGTGATTTATGTAAAGAGTATGGTGCTTATTTAGTTGTAGATGAAGCCCATGCCATAGGTGTTTTTGGCAACAAGGGAGAAGGTTTAATGCAGCATTTAAATTTAGAGAGTCAAACTTTTGCTAGAATAGTTACTTATGGAAAAGCCATGGGGTGTCATGGTGCTGCTGTTTTAGGAAGTGAGCAACTAAAACAATATTTAGTAAATTTTTGCCGAAGTTTTATCTATACAACGGCATTATCACCACATGCTTTATCAACTATATATGCTGGTTATGAGGAGTTATTGGTAACAGAAAATAGAAAGGAACTTAACCAAAATATTCTTCATTTTAAAAATGAAATTTTAAATAATAAGCTTCAAAACGTATTTATAGAAAGTAATTCTGCAATTCATTGTTGCATAGTTTCTGGTAACGATAAGGTAAAAGCAGTTGCTTTAAAATTGGAAGAAAAGGGGTTTGATGTAAAACCTATTTTATCTCCAACAGTTCCTAAAACGGAAGAACGTTTAAGGTTTTGCTTACATAGTTATAATTTTGAAAAAGAAATTTCGGAAGTCTTAAGCTTACTTGCTACTTATATTCGTTAATTTTGTCTTTCTGATGTAATACTGAGTTTATCAAAGTATACACAGAAGCTATAATAAATAACAAATTAGGTCCTGAAACAAGTTCAGGATGACACTTATATGTCAAAAACATATTTCATTACAGGTATTTCAACAGATGTAGGAAAAACAGTGGCATCAGCTATTGTTACAGAGGCATTAAAAGCAGATTATTGGAAACCTGTTCAGGCGGGTGATTTAGATAATTGTGATACTAAGAAAGTAAAACGTTTAGTGTCTAATAACAAGACTAAATTTCACTCCAATGCTTTTGCTTTAAATACACCTATGAGTCCGCATGCTGCGGCTGAAATAGATAATGTTTCAGTTCAGGTGTCAAAAATAAAACGTCCAAAAACTATAAATAATTTGGTAATTGAAGGAGCTGGAGGTTTGTTGGTCCCTATCAATGATTCTGAAACAATTTCAGATTTAATAAAACCAGATGATAAGGTTATTGTGGTTTCCCGTCATTATTTAGGGAGTATTAATCATAGTTTGTTAACTATAAATGTTTTAAAAGACAGAGGTCTTAATGTGGCTGTAATTTTTAGCGGTAATGAGCACCCAACTACAGAAAGTATTATTAGAAAAATGACAGACGTAACTGTAATTGGTAGAATTAATGAAGAACCCTATTTTGACCAAAATGTGGTTAAGGAATATGCTGAAGTTTTTAGGGAAAATTTAGAGGAACTATGACACTAAAAGAACGCGATAAAAAACACATCTGGCATCCGTTAACGCAACATAAGTTACATCCTGAAGCCATTGCTATAACTAAAGCCAAAGATTGTGTGCTTTATGATGAAGATGGCAATGAATATATAGATGCCATTGCATCTTGGTATACTTGTATGTATGGGCATTGCAACGAGTACATAACCAGTAAAGTTGCTAAACAGATGCAACAATTAGATCAAGTTGTTTTTAGTGGTTTTACACATGAGCCGGCTGTTAAACTATCAGAAGAATTAATTAAAATTCTACCAGATAATCAGAACAAAATATTTTTTAGTGATAATGGGTCAACTTCGGTTGAAATTGGTATTAAAATGGCGTTGCAATACCATTCAAACAAAGGAAATAAACGTAATGTATTAATTGCCTTTGAAGACGGTTTCCATGGCGATACCTTTGGAGCCATGAGTGTGTCTGGTCTTTCTGTTTATAATGGGCCTTTTGAAGAGTTTTTTATTACTGTTGAACGCATTCCAACCCCAAACGGAAAGAATCATCAAGAAATCTTAAATCGTTTAAAAGAAATTACAAATACTCAAAAAGTAGCTGGGTTTGTTTATGAGCCTTTAGTACAAGGTGCTGCTGCAATGAAAATGCATGATTCAGATGGTTTAGAAGCTATTTTAAGTTATTGTAAAAATAATAGCATAATCACTATTGCCGATGAGGTAATGACAGGTTTTGGAAAAACAGGAACCTATTTCGCTTCTGATCAAATAAGTATAAAACCAGATGTTATTTGCATGAGTAAAGCATTAACAGGAGGGCTTTTGCCCATGGCCATTACATCATGTACACAAGCTATTTATGAAGCTTTCTATAGTGATGATATTGGTAAAGGGCTGTTTCATGCGCATACCTATTCAGCTAACCCAATTGCTTGTACCTCGGCTTTGGCAAGTGTAGAATTATTGCAATCTGAGAATATTCAAAATAACATAAAAAAAATAATAGCATCTCATAAAACCTTTGGAGATAGAATAAAAGAGCATCCTAAAGTAAAATCTATAAGGCAGACAGGTGTAATTTTTGCTTTAGATTTAAATATTGAAATGGAGCGCTATGGAAATCTTCGCGATAAATTGCTTAATTTTTTTATGGATAATGGTGTATTTCTTCGCCCTTTGGGGCAAACTATTTACATACAAGCACCGTACACAATTATTCAAAAACAACTAAATAAAGTGTATGATGTTATTGAAAAGGTTTTGAATATTATTTAATAATTCTAACAAGGTTTCGAGTTTATTCGTTTTTAAATTAAAAGAAATGTGCTTCTACTACTAATTTATAAGTAGTATTTTTGCCAACTAATTTAATGATGTTTATTTCAGTTTTTTTAACAAATCAGAAACTGAAATATTTAATGTAGAGGGAGAAAATTATGCAAAAACCAATTTCAATTACCGCAATAGCATCTATTTCGTCTTTAGGAAAGCATTTAGATGGCGTTTGGAAAAATTATTTACAAGAAACATCTTTTGTAGCCAAACAAGTATTTCATGATAAAGAGGTATTTGTAGCATCACTCCCAGAGGAAGCTAGAAAAGATATTGAAAAGCTAAGGCAATCTGATAATAAGTACAAATCTTTAGATGACACGGTACTTTTCGCAATATATAGTTCTAGAAAAGCTATTAAACAAGCAGGTTGGAATGCAACAGATAATTTTGGAATAAATATTGGTTCTTCACGCGGTGCAACATCGCTTTTTGAAAATTATCATAAAAGCTTTTTAGAGAATAATAAGGCAGAGACATTAAGCTCACCAACAACAACTCTTGGTAATATTGCTTCATGGGTGGCACATGATTTACAAACGCAAGGTCCTGAAATTAGTCATTCAATAACCTGTTCTACAGCTTTACATTCTTTTTTAAATGGCATTGCTTGGATCAATTCTGGTATGTGTAATAAATTTTTAGTTGGAGGCAGTGAAGCGCCTTTAACACCATTTACCATTGCGCAAATGCAAGCTTTGAAAATTTATTCTAGAAAAGAAGAGGAGTTTCCTTGTCAGGCATTAAATCTTGATAAAACTGAAAATACTATGATTTTAGGGGAAGGTGCTGCAATGATATGTCTAGAAGAAGGAGAAACAAAAAATGCCTTAGCTTATGTGAAAGGGTATGGGTATGCCACCGAAATATTAAAACACAATATTTCTATTTCTAGTGATGCAGAATGTTTTCAGCGTTCTATGAAAATGGCTCTGGGAAATACTCTTTTAGAAGAAGTTGATGTTGTAGTGATGCATGCACCAGGCACTATTAAAGGAGATTTATCTGAGGTAAGAGCTATAGAAAAAGTGTTTGGTAGTGATGATATGCCATGTTTAACTACAAACAAGTGGAAAATTGGGCATACGTTTGGAGCTTCGGGTGCATTAAGTTTGGAGTTAGCGGTTCTAATGTTAAAACATCAAAAATTTATTGACATTCCTTATTTAGAAACTACAAAAAGCCCTAAATCTGTAAATACTATTCTTGTAAATGCTGTTGGATTTGGAGGGAATGCGGTTAGTATATTATTGAAAAAGAATAATTAACCTTCTCACGTTTTTATTTTAATTCTTGTAAAACATCTCTAACGTATTTGTTTTTTAGTAATCCGTCACTAACAATATTACTCATTTGAAGATGAGGTTCTGCATTAGATTCTATAATTATTGGACCATCTGGAGTTATTGCGACATCCCAACCAATTAATCTGTCAGGAATAATTTCAACAGCATTAAAAACCATTTCGCTTGCTTCTTTAAAAAAAGGGATTTTAAAACCATCAAACCTAAAGCCACTATCAGGGTGCTCAAAAATTTGTTTTCCACCATATTCGGGTAAATAATGTCCTTCACGTTTAAGAGTCCCTGTATCAATGTTAATACCAACAAAAAAACCACCTGAAGATACATTGTCTACTATACTATTACCAACTCCAAATCTCATGAATGCACTTATTATTTCTGTTGAGCCTTGAGATGTTATTAAAGTAACCATTCTAATGGTATTAGTAGACTTAGAATGAATTCGATTAATCAATTCGTGTTGTTTTAATACCTCAGTAAATACAAAATTTCCATTTATAAGAGTATTATGAATTTTACCCAATTCAGTTTTAAAATTGTCTGAACTAATTTTAAAACATCCTTTACCTCCATAGTCAGAAGGAGGTCTAATGAATACACCATCAATTTTTTCTTCTTTAAATATCCTGTCAAACAACTTTATTGAATTGTGTGAATTTTCAAATTTTATTATTTGATCTTTATAAAAAAAGTTGGATTTAAAATTGTACCCTATAAATTGTGGTGTTTTTAACTTAGTACCAAGTAATGATGAAAAAAACAACTTGTTATTAACTAAGCTAACCAAGTCTGGATTATGCAGTGTTTTATGTGATTGTAATTTGCGTTGTTCTTTTAAACTTAAATGATCAAGAAAGTCTGTAGCATCTTTTCTATAAAGATATTTGAAGTAATAATAGGGAATCTCTTTTTTTTTGAAAATAAGAATAGTAACTTCTTTAATTATTGTAAAGAAATTTTTCTTGTTTGGATAGTTTAAGAATACTTTTAATCTATTCATTTTAATAGATTCAACAAGGGAATAAATGTAATAAACTTCTCTGTTAACAGAAACTAATACTATAATATTTACACGTGAACCTTTAAATTAGTATTTTTGAAATCTATAAATTAAAAGAATTATGAGTGAGATGAGACATAATTGGACGAAAGAGGAGATTCTAGAGATATATAATAAACCGTTTATGGAGTTACTTTATGAGGCTGCAACGGTTCATAGAAAAAACCATGACCCTAATGTGGTTCAGGTTAGTACATTATTATCTATAAAAACGGGAGGTTGTAGTGAAGATTGTGGCTATTGTCCACAGGCTGCACGTTATCACACAAACGTTGAAGGAAATGATTTAATGACGGTGCAACAAGTAAAAGCGCAAGCGTTACGTGCCAAGTCTGGAGGAAGTTCTCGTGTATGTATGGGAGCTGCTTGGAGAAATGTGAAAGATGGAGAAGAGTTTGATCAGGTTTTAGAAATGGTACGTTCTATAAATAAACTTGATATGGAAGTTTGTTGTACACTTGGTATGCTAACCGAAAATCAAGCGCAGCGTTTAGCAGAAGCAGGCTTGTATGCTTATAATCATAATTTAGATTCTTCTGAAGAGTATTATAAAGAAGTAATTTCTACAAGAGGTTATCAAGATAGATTAGACACAATAGATAATGTTAGAAAAACTAATGTTACTGTTTGTAGTGGAGGTATTATTGGGATGGGTGAAAATATAGAGGATAGAGCAGGTATGCTAGTAGCTTTATCTACATTAAACCCTCAACCAGAATCTACACCAATTAATGCTTTGGTTGCAGTTGAAGGTACGCCGCTTGAAGATCAAAAACCAGTGTCTATTTGGGAAATGGTACGCATGGTAGCAACTACTAGAATTGTATTGCCAGAAACGCAAGTACGTTTAAGTGCAGGTAGAACACAAATGAGTAGAGAAGGTCAAGCTATGTGTTTCTTTGTAGGAGCTAATTCTATTTTTGCAGGAGATAAATTATTAACTACGCCCAATCCAGATGTAAATGAGGATATGGAAATGTTTAAAATGTTAGGTTTAAATCCTCAAAAGCCTTTTACTAAAAAGGTACAACCACAATCTGTTGATGCTAAAGATTCGCAATTTGAAAGTTTAGGTGAAAAACCAAAATGGACAAGACCTGAACATAAAATTGAACGTAACGAAGCGGCTAAAGAAAAAGCCAAAGCTTTAAAATAATTATACCATAAAATCTAAAAAGCCTACTAAGTTATTAGATTTAGTAGGTTTTTTTGTTAGGCATACAAACAACTTCCTTTATGAAGGTTAACGCTTTTAAAATTATAGAAAAGATTTGGTTAATAACCTAACTTGAAGATAACAAGAGTGACTTCTAAGAAATATAATGTTTCTAATTTCTTAACATTTTCTTAATTTTAGCAATCTAATTTCACCAATTTGAAACTAAATCTAAAGGACATTCCTAGGGTTGAAACTATTACCAAAAAGGATTTTATAAAACACTACTTCAAACCACAAAAGCCTGTGGTTATTGAACGTTTTATTGAGGATTGGCCTGCTTATAATAAATGGAGTTTAGATTACATAAAACACATAGCAGGCAATATTACTGTACCGCTTTATGATGATAGACCAGTAGATTATAAAGAAGGGTTCAATGAGCCGCATGCCACTATGAAAATGGCAGATTATATTGATTTGCTGAAGCGAGAACCTACTAAATATCGCATTTTTTTATGGAATGTTTTAAAGGAAATTCCGCAATTACAAAAAGATTTTAAGTATCCAGATTTTGGAGTTAAGCTATTAAAACGTATACCAATGTTATTTTTTGGAGGTACAGATTCGCACACTTTTATGCATTATGATATTGACTTAGCCAATATTTTTCATTTTCATTTTGAAGGAAAGAAACAATGTATTTTGTTTGATCAGACACAAACAGATTTCTTATATAAAATACCTCATTCTCTCATTACACGAGAGGATATAAATTTTAACGATCCAGATCTTGAAAAATGGCCAGCTCTTAAAAAAGCCAAAGGCTATGTAACAGAGCTTAATCATGGAGAGGTTTTATACATGCCAGAAGGATATTGGCATTATATGAGATATATTACCCCAGGGTTTTCTATGAGTTTGAGGGGGTTGGCAAGAAATCCAAAAAATTTAAGTAAGGCTGTTTATAATGTGGTGGTTATGCGCTATTTTGATGCTTTAATGAGAAAATTAAAAGGTCAAAAATGGATAGATAGAAAAAATGAAAAGGCTATAATAAGAACACATAAAAATTTGAATATTTAAGATTTACTTTATAAAACTTGTAATATATTTGCGTCTTAAAAATCATCTAGATAATGAAAAATCTAATATTTGCAATAGCAGTTTTAAGTGTATTATTTGTAGATGCGCAAGCATTTACTGGTAAAAACGATAATAAGTTTCAAATTGGTGCAAACTTTCAAAATAATGGTACTGGTATAAATGTAAGTTATGACTATGGTTTTGGTGAAAATATCTCTATGGGGTTTTCTTCTACGTATCTTTTAGGTGTTGATGATATTATTGACGCAGATTTTGCAGACAGATTAGATGTTAGAGCGCGTTTTAATGCTAACTTAGGTAATGTTATTAATATTGATGAAAATTTTGATATTTATCCAGGTTTAAGCCTTGGTTTAAAGAATTTTGGCGGACATTTAGGTATGCGTTACTTCTTTTCTGATGGGTTTGGTATTTATACAGAACTTAATACGCCTTTTGCAAAATATAAAACAGGTACGCTTACACCAGCCGAAACGTTGCACAATCAATTTACCTTAAATATCGGAGCAAGTTTTAATATCTAAATGCGTTTTAAGGAATTAGTTCTATAGCTTTATCATATACTAAATGAGATTCCCAACCTCTGTATATTAGATAATTAATTAATTTTTTTCGCTTTTTAAATTTGTTGCTTTCTTTTAAAGAATTAGCCTTTTTTTCGGCTAAATCATGGAAAGTTTCGATATAATTATTGTCATCTATTTCTGTAATAGCTTGATTTATATTAACTTTGCTGATGTCTTTTCTCTCAAGTTCTTGGGTTAATCGACGCCTACCCCATTTCTTAATTCTAAACTTACCGCTAACGAATGTTTTGGCAAAACGTTCTTCGTTAAGGTAGTTATGCTCGATTAGGTGTACTATAATAACATCTATAGCTTCTGGTATCATATACATACTTAGTAGTTTTTGTCTAACTTCTTGATGACACCGTTCTTGATATGCGCAGTAATGCTCTAGTTTTTTGGTAGCTTCCTGTAACGTATATGTTTTTTTTGTTTGCATTATGTGTTCAAAAATAACAAAGAATAATTTTTAACTAAGGATTAATTAAACCCAATACTATAAAAAACTACTTAACAATGAAAAAAATTACTTATATAATGATATTGCTTTTAACCATTAATTTGGGGTATGGGCAGACTATACTATCAGCTGGTGATATTGCCATTACAGGGTTTAACTCTGATAATCCTGATAGTTTTTCTTTTGTACTATTAACTAATGTAGTAAATACAACAACGATTAATTTTACTGATAATGGTTGGGAATCAGCAGGGATGTTTAGAGATAATGAAGGTACTATAACTTGGGTTGCAGATTCTGATTTGCCTTGTGGAACAGAAATTGTCGTAACAGATGGAGCTTCATTATCTGCTACGATAGGAACTGTTTCTGAAACTAATGCGGGCTTCAATTTAGCAACAAATGGAGATCAAATATTAGCTTATCAGGGAACAGACGTATCACCAACGTTTATTTATGCAGTACATTTTAATGATACTACGGGTTGGTCTGTAGATGCTGTTGACGCTCAAACGTCAGCGATACCAACAGGTTTAACTAATGGTACTAATGCAGTGGCAATTAATGAAACAGATAATGGTGCTTATAATTGTAGCATAGCAAGTGATAATTCTGCTATTTTATCAGCAGTATCAACTAGTTCAAATTGGAATGTTTCTGGAACACCATTAACTCTGG
Organism: uncultured Flavobacteriaceae bacterium; assembly: GCA_947487895.1. Classification (GTDB taxonomy): domain Bacteria; phylum Bacteroidota; class Bacteroidia; order Flavobacteriales; family Flavobacteriaceae; genus Seonamhaeicola. The sequence continues at coordinate 110,435 of CANKYF010000016.1, read as the reverse complement.
GGGATTGTTATTTTTCATGTACATCATGTGCTGGAGGAATTGTAGTATGGAATGGTACTGTGTGGTCTCCATCTACTCCAAATACAACAACAATAGCCGTTATTAACGGACCTTACACAACAAATCCAACAAACGGAAGTTTTTCAGCTTGTAGCTTAATTATTAATATGGGAAATACATTATTAATAGATGACGGCTATTACGTTGAAGTGCAAAATGATGTTACAATCAATGGAAATTTATCAGTAGAAAATCATGGGGCATTTGTACAAAGAAACGATAATGCAACTTTTAGTTTAGTTGGAGGTAATGCGGTTGTTCAGAAAACCACAAGTATATTAAACAATTGGTATGAGTATACATATTGGAGTTCTCCTATTAATGGTTTAACAATAGCAACAAGTCCTTTGGCGCTTTCAGATAGAATATTTTGGTTTAATGCGGCAAACTATTTAGATGGAAATGGAGATGACATTGATGATGATGGAGATGATTGGCAAGTTGCATCAGGTACAGATTTAATGGCTCCTGGTGTAGGTTTTGCTGCCTCTCATTCTGAAATTGGGTGGTTTGGACCGTTAGGTTATGGATATGATTTTTCAGGAGAATTTAATAATGGGATTATTACCACTTCAATAGCTTACAATGGTGCAAATGGTGATAATGATTGGAATTTAATAGGGAACCCTTACCCTTGTGCATTAGATTTTGATGCATTTTATGCTGCTAATTCTAGTGTTATAGATGGAGCTGCTTATTTATGGTCCCATAGGTCTGCCCCAAGTAATGCTAATCCAGGAAATGAAGAGCTAAATTTTTCTCAGAATGACTATGCCATAATAACCGCAGGGAGTGGAAGTATCAATAATTCAGATAATGGAGATATGGTAGTCCCTAATGACTATATTCCTTCTGGTCAAGGGTTCTTTATATCTGGTTTATCTGGAGGAACTGTTATGTTTAATAATTCTATGCGTATGGCTGATGGGACTAGTAATAGTCAGTTTTTTAAGAATCAGAAAGAAAAAAAAGAATCTAATGTTGCTACAGTAATTAATAATAAATTATGGTTGAATTTAACATCTGATAATGGTGTATTTAATCAAATATTAGTGGCTTATGTTGAAGGAGCAACAAATTCTGATGATGGAATGGCATACGATGCCCCTAGAAACTTAGGAAGTGGTAATTCAGCTATTCTATATTCTTTAATTGAAGAGACTAGCAATAAAAAGTTTGCCATTCAAGGAAAATCGCTAAATAGTCTTGATGAAAGTGAAATTGTGAACTTAGGTTTTAAAACAAATATTGGAGTAGCAACACTATACAAGTTATCTATAGCTCAATTACAAGGAGATTTTTTAACTAATAATACCGTTTATTTAAAAGACAACTTTTTAAATAAAACACATAACTTATCCGAGTCTGATTATACGTTTACTTCTGAAGTTGGAGAATTCAATGAACGATTTGAGATTGTATTTAATAATATTGCACTTTCTACTGCAGAACAGTTAATAGGCTCTAATAGTTTAAAAATTGTTGATTTAGGAAATGATGACGTGCAATTTTCTATTACAGAAAACTTAGAAATTCAATCTGTTACTATTTATGACCTTTTAGGTAGAAACCTAAATACTTTTAAAGGAAGTAATAGTAAAGAAACGTTTAACTTAAGTACTTTAAGTAGCACTGTTTTTATTGCAGAAGTAGCATTGTCTAATGGAGTTACTATCACAAAAAGAGCTATTAAACGATAGCAAATCAAACTAAATAACTGTATACAACTAATTAAGCCGCTATTAAATAAAAATAGCGGCTTTTTTTATTAGTTTAATTAAGATGAGTATTTATTTGGAATAACATTTTAGTTCTGTATTCTTTTTTTTGCAATTTAACTGGTTTTTTTGTAACTTAATCGTGTCTTTTCTCTCAAATTTAAGATTTTACAAAAGACAACTCATTAACGATTTTTAATAAACGCTTTTAAAAGTATTGAGAAATGCTTTTTCACAAAAAGATTGTTACCATACATTTTGTGTTTGTTTTACATCGTTTTTGATACATCAATAAAAATCTTTTATAGAAACCCCTCTTTCCCTCATTCTATATAGGTTTTTAACAGTAGTTATGTAAAATAAAACAATTGCTATTATTAACAAAATTCCCTACTTATGAAAAAATTACTTGTATTAATTGCTTTTTTTGCAGTGATGATAACACATGGTCAAGAACTTGCGTCTTTTAGTTCGGTTCAAAACACAAGCTGCAGTGGTGTAGTGTCTAATGATACTAACGTAACTGCAACTGGCATTTGTAGAGGTCCAGGAATTTCACCAGGTGGTTCGGTAGTATATGATGCATCTGGTTGGACTACGTCTAATTTTATAGATACGAATGATTATTTTGAATGGACTATTGCTCCTAATGCTGGATATCAAATAGATTTAACTTCATTAGATATAAGTTATCTTAGAGATGGTATTAATTTTTTTGGTCTTTTTATAATTCCTATTGGGCCAAGTACTTTAGATCTTCAAATAGATACAGGTTCTGGGTTTTCATCTGTATTTATAGATACTTCAGTTACAGCTTTTCCGTTTTTTGAAAGTAATAATATAGACTTATCATCTTTTACAGGTTTAACAAGTACTATAACATTTAGATTATATGGTTATAATGCTGCTACATTTATTGGTGCTGCTGGTAATTTATATATTTACGAAAATACGGCTACAAATAAAGGAGTAATTATAAACGGTACGATTTCGCCTATTTCAGGATGTTCCGGTAGTACTACAACATGGAATGGTTCTGCATGGGACAATGGTAATCCAGATTTAACAACCCCTGCCATTCTTAATGATGATTATAATACATCTACAGATGGCGGTAGTATTATAGCTTGTAGTTTAACTGTAAGTAATAGTTCAACTTTAATAGTTGCTAATAATACGCATTTAACAATTCAAGGAGATGTTACTGTAGACTCGGGGAGTAGTATTGAGGTTCAATCTTATGGTGCCGTAGTTCAAAATGATGATTCGGCTTTAGTAACAAATAATGGAGCTATTCAAGTAACTAAGACAACAGCTCCTTTAAATGCTTGGTATGAATATACGTATTGGAGTTCACCTGTATCAGGTGAAACCATTGGAGGAGGCTTATTTGAATCTGAAGATTCCAGGCGTTTTGTATTCAATGCACAAAATTACTTAGATGCTACAGCTGAGACTAACAACAATAATGCTACTGTTGCGGGGCAAGATGGGATTGATGATAATGGTAATGATTGGCAATGGGTTAGTGGTAGCACAGTTATGACACCAGGTGTAGGTTATGCGGCTACGCATTCACAATCTGGGTTTATTTTTTCAGGTGTAGGTTATGATTATATTTTTGAAGGAGCGTTTAATAATGGTGTTATTACGGTACCTATCTATAGAAATGATTCTGAACTTGCAGATGAAAATCCTAATTTAATAGGAAACCCTTACCCTTCTGCTATAAGTGCTGATTTGTTTATATCAGCTAACCCAAGTCTTGATGGAGTTATTAATTTATGGTCTCAAAATACAGCGCCTTCCTCTACTGTAAACGGAAATGAAGATCAGAATTTTTCAACATCAGATTATGCAAAAATTAATGGTGCTAGTCAAACAGCGGGAGGAGATGGTGTAATGCCTAATAGGTTTATACCATCAGGTCAGGCATTTTTTGTTTCTATGGATAATGCTGCTGCTCCAGTGACTTTAGTTTCAGGAATGATCTATACAACAGATGTTATATTTAATAATAGCATGCGTGTTTCAGGTACTACAAATAACAGTCAGTTCTTTAAAAACTCAAATAAAACAAAAAAAAGGTCTCAAATAGATAATAAATTATGGGTTAATTTAACGTCAGACAATGGGCTATTTCATCAAATATCTGTAGCCTATGTTAATGGAGCAACTAATCAAGATGATGGCGCCTATTATGATGCAGAAAGAGTTATAACACCTAATACATTTTCAGGACTATATTCTACTATAGATGATAAAAAATTTGCAATTCAAGGGAGAGAACCAGGTAGTCTAGATGAGAATGAAGTCATTAAATTAGGTTTTAAAACTAGTATTGAGATAGCAACATTATATAAATTATCTATTGCAGATATACAAGGAGATTTTTTAACTAATAATACCGTTTATTTAAAAGACAACTTTTTAAATAAAACATATAACTTATCTGAGTCTGATTATACGTTTACTTCTGAAGTTGGAGAATTCAATGAACGATTTGAGATTGTATTTAATAATGTTTCCCTTTCTATCACAGATGTAGCTGCAAATGCTAAAGATTTAAGAATTACAGAGTTTGATAATGATATGGTGCAATTTTCTGTTACAGAAAACTTAGAAATTCAATCTGTTATTATATATGATCTTTTAGGTAGAAGTTTAAAGTCTTTTAAAGGCAATAGTAATAAAGAACTATTTAATTTAAGTGAATTATCTAGCTCAGTTTTTATTGCTGAAGTAACATTATCAAACGGATTGGTTTTAAGTAAAAAAGCAGTTAAGAAGTAAATAATTCAACTCTTTATAAGCTATATTTTAAAGATATTATAAAGTTTCTGCCTGGAGCTGTAATACCAGAAGAATAGGTTCTATATCTTTGGTCTGTAATATTTTCTATACTCGTAGTTAGTGTTGTTGAGTTGTTTAATCGATACAGGGTTCTCAGGTTAAGTGTGTACCAAGAAGGGCTAAATGGGTTGCCACTTGAGTCTAATGCATATAGGTATGCTTTTTCAATTTCTGAAGGTGCTAATTCATTAAAAGATAGTTCTCCATTAAAATTGGCAAAAGCATCAATTTTAAATGTATTATTAGACCATATTAGGTGTGCATTTCCAAAATTAGGGGATACATGTCTAATAGGGACTTCAATATTTCCTACTTCTTCAGTACCTCCAATAATACTGTATTGAGAACTAAATAATAAGTGGTTGGTTAATATCATTTTCAAGCCCACTTCAAAACCGTATATCCAAGCTTTAGAAGCATTTTGAATAGCTTGTACATTGCTCAATTCTCCATCGTAGATAATTTGAGATTCTCCATTTAAGGTAAAATCTCTTCTTACCAAAGCATTGTCTAAATATGTATAGTAAGTACTCATATCTATAATAAGCTTTTTATCAAAGTTTAATTTTACACCTAATTCTCCTCCATAAGCATATTCAGGTCTAAGGTTTTCATTGGGCACTACAACAGAACCAGGTTCTGAGTCAAAAACTTTACCAATATCATCAATGTTAGGAGCTCTAAAAGCAGAAGAAGCATTTAATTTCCATTGTATATTGTTATTAGGAGACCAGCTAATTCCAGCGGTTCCTGTTAAAGCTCCAGATTGACTTTTAGAATTTTTAAATGGTAAATTTAAAAAGGTATTATTTTCTTCAAAATTAGCTTTAGAAATAATATGATTAAACCTTAAACCAGATTGAAATACAAATTTTGAGTTTGGTTTATACTTTATACTGCTATAAATAGCTGCAGATTGCCAATCTGCACCATTAGGGTATCTTGATACCGCAGGAAGTGAAACTCCATTTAAAATGTTTTCTTCTGCACCTTTTGATGTTACTTGATTATAAACATATTCTAACCCATAAAAGAATTGAGTTTTAGGACTAAAACGTTTTTCTAAATCTAAATTAAATGAATAAGCATCTACTGCTTCTTCTCTAATATTTCTTATGTTAGATTCAAAGTTTCTGTCTTTTCTACTTTCTTGAAAATTTTGGTACGCTAAAGTGGTTTTAATTTTATCATACAGGTTAGAACTACTACTTAATTTAGTGATTTGAAAATTAGCCATAAACCACCTTTGCGGGCCATAATTCCACTCTGCAGACCTAAGCGTATTGTCTCTATATCTAATCAATCTATCATATCTAGGAATATCTGATGTAGTAGAGTAATGTAATCCTAAATCAAAATTTATGTTTTCATGAGGTTCAAACCTTACTTTTTGCATTAGATTAAGTTGGTTATAACCAGAGTATTTTTGAGTTAAGGGGTCCCTGTTTTGAATAATTTGATCACCAGTATTAGTAGCTAAAATAAATTCTGGTCTCAAGTAGGTGTCAGGACCATGTTTCCCCATAGTTAGATCCCCAAATTTAGTATAGCTAATGTTAGTTAATAACCCCCATCTTTTATAACCAAGATTTAGATCTAAATGTCCAGTATTTTCGTTATTTGCTGAGGCATATCTTAAAATGGCATTAGATTTAACCATTAAAGAATCGTTATAAGAAAGCTTTGGTTTTTGCGTATAAAAACTCATAACACCTCCAACAGCATCACTACCGTATATAACTGATCCTGCTCCAAGTGTTACTTCTGTATTTTGAATAGAAAAGGGATCAATGGAAATAACATTGTGTAAATTTCCCCCTCTAAAAATGGCATTATTCATTCTTATGCCATCAATAGTAATTAAAAGTCTATTAGTAGAGAAACCTCTTATCATAGGACTACCGCCTCCCATTTGACTCTTCTGAACAAAAACTTGCCCAGTGTTTTCCAGTAAATCTGCACTGGTTTGAGGATTGATAAACTTTATGTTTTCTGAGTTCAAGCTTATTATTTTTTGAGGAATATCTTTTCGGTTTTGTTGAAATTTAGAAGCCGAAATAACAATTTCATCAAGCCCTTGAGTATTAGATTCCAGAAAAACAGTTCTGGACTTACCTATATTTTGTTTTTTCAACTTTTTTAAAATATGGGAAAGATGTTTAAAGTAAATATATTCATCTATCGAAAAATCGCTAATATCTGCTTCACCTCTAAAATTAGTAACAATGCTTTTAGATTTATCTATGTTATATATGGCGACTCCATAAATAGGTTCTTTACTGATTTTATTTAGCACCTTGATGTTTTGAGCTTCAGCACTGCTATAAGCTATTATTATAAAGAAGAATGTTAAAAGAAACCTCATTGTCTAGTTAAAAACCTGATTAAGTATTTGGAGCGATTTTGGACGTTTAAAATTCCCCAAATGTAATTCAAAATATAGCAAAATCATATTTAAAAACAACTGCCTTTGTTTTGAATTAATTTTTACTGAAGAAAGGCCATCAAATGTTGTGCCTAATAGCTGTTTTAAAAGTGTTAAATTATCTTCTGAAATACTATGCTTGTTCATTTTTTGAGTTATAAATCTCCCCTCTAATAAATCAAAAAAAGAATACTGTGTATTTGAAGTATCAGGGTAAAACCCTAAGTATTTGGTTAAGTTTAATAGAAATAATAAATGAAAGTTAGAGTATTCCACATGTTCATCTAACCATAATAGGGTAGTTTCAATGTAAGTATATAGCGTTTTGTTTTCTTCTTCTTCTTGTAAAACGTTTGAAAGAACTTCTGCTAAAAACATAACTATTGAGCTTTTTAAAACATTGGTGTGAAGGGAAGAATAGTGGTACTCTAGTTTAGTGTTTTTAATGCTTTGTAAAGATCTGTTTTGTTTGTGTTGAAGCGTAATTTGAAGTTGAGATAGTAATTGAAAATAAGCTACTTTATTACTACTTTTTTTATTTTTTAGAACACCTTTTAATATAAAACTAACAACTCCAAAATCTTCTGTATAGCACTTAACAATAAGATCATAATCTTTGTATTTTAGCTTTGATAAAACAATAGCTTTTGTTGTGGTAAGCATTATCTAACTACCATTAGTTTTATTACTGAGGTTTCAAAAGTGTCTAAATCTGAAAGCATTATGAGGTAAACACCAGAAGCGACTACATTGTTAGCTAAGTTTTTACCATTCCAATAAGCTGTACCGCCATCAATTTCAAGATTATATCCACTGTGTCTTAAATTAACTCTAGATTGTGCTTCTGCTACAAGATTTCCTTCTATATCGGTAATTTTGATATTAACATTTTCTGAGATATCTTTAATCTTTACCTTATCAGCAATTAAGTTAAAATTAGGTCTTACTGGGTTAGGGTAGGCAAAAGCATTAGTTAAATCTTCAAAAGGACTAGAGCTTCCAGAAAGAAATGATACTAATCCTCGGCTTGTAGCGATATAAACAATACCATTTGTATCATCAATAGACACATCATTTATAGTATTAGTAGGCAACGGGGAATTGTCTTTTGTGAAATGATAAATGGTGTTTTGTCCATCTGATGAAAAGTAGAACAACCCAGAATCTGCAGTGCCTATCCATTTATTATTAGATCCATCAACTTTAATATCTGTAATAAACTGTTGGAAAAGAAGTTCTTTGGCTATACCGTCTTCTTCGATAATAATTTCTTCAACTCTTATATCATCATCTTCAAAAAAGTTGGAGGTATTAAATAAAACTCTAAGACCTTTATCGGTACCAATCCAGATTTGATTTCGTTTATCTAAAGCTAGCGCATAAACTCTATCAGAGGGCATATTTCTTTCTCCTCCAACAATATTTTTTATATCAGGAGAATTATTTTCATTAAAACCAATTAATCCATTAAAATGACCACCAACCCATTTTGTGCCATTGTTATCGATAGTTAAATCTATATATCCTAACTCATCGTTTAGACCATCAGCAATAATGCCTTCAAAAGAATACGAATTCCATTGATTAGAGCTAGGATTATAAGTTTTTAATGGGGCTTGTAGTCTATTATTTGTAAGCCATAAAACACCATTTTGATCGAAAGTAGATGTTCCAACTCTTATGTCTCTATCAGTACTTGGATTTGATGCTCCAATAATGTCTTCTAAAGAGCTGTTTGATTCGTTGTATAGAATGCTTGGGATTTCGTCATTTACTTCTAATAACCCATCTATAAACGAACTGATAAATATTTGATCTTCATTTGCAGGGTTGATAGATATGCTATTTAAGCATCTTGTAGACAGAGTTTCTTCGAATTTAGTGTTTATCCATTGATCATTTTTTAAATGACTAAAACCTCTACTATTCAAAGGATAAGGATTAAAGAAAATATTATATTCACCATAGGTAACCCAAACACCGCTTGAATTTGCATTTATAGAGAAAGGGACATTCATTAGAGGACCATCTGGATGAATTTCGTTAAAAGAAAAAGGATTAGAAAGATTAGTGCCTAAAATACCAAAATCTTCAGTGCCTATATAAACACTGTCGTTAATTAATGAAGAAGCTGTAAATTCTGTAATATAATCACCACTAGCTAAGACTTGAGAAATTAAAGAGAAACTTTCGTCATATATAAAAACACTATTTTGTGTTGTTACAACAGTATTTTGATTATCAGATTTAATATCAAGAGGAATATCTGAGTAGGTAAAAAGCTCTGATAATAAGTCATTAGAAATATCGTAAATCTGCCTATTTGAATTAATGGTATAAAGGCTAGAATTATTTTCCTCAACAAATAAATAACTACCAGTGAAAAGCGTTTCCCAGTTTTGAAAATCAATTAAATTTGGGTTAGTTATAGATGCTTTCCTTAAACCGTTATTATTAGAACAAGCAGCATAGATATAGCCATTAAAAATTGCTGTTTGATTTACTTTAATTTGACTACCTGCGTTTCCGATAAAATAAGTGTCTCCAAATTCTAATCTTTCTAAATTAAAGATTGAAATACCAAAATTTGTTGAAATATATAATGTTTCTTCATGTTCTTGGAAGTGATTAATATTTTTATTATTAGGTTGTATAGTTACCTTTTCTAAAATATCAACCACAGATAAAACATTACTATCATCGCTAAAAACAATTTCTATTAAACCATTTTCATATCCAATTATAAGTAAATCATAAGCTTCACTGAAGTGAATTGTAGAAATTGTTTCACCAGAGAGTCCGTTAATGGTAGTAAACTCTTGAATTGTATTAGAATCTGTGTCGAATCGAAAAACGGCATTATCTGAAGCAGCATAAATAGATTTTTCAGTTTTTACTACTTCTTTGATATTATTATATGAAAAATGACCTTGCCATAAATTAGAAAAATCTTGGGCAAATGATAAAATAGAATAGAGACAGGTTACAAATACAAAATATTTCTTTTGCATGATAGGGTTTATAAAATTCAAATATATTTATAAGTAACGAGTTTTTTATTCAAAATAATATATTTTAAATAAAAATAGCTTCTCTAAATAGAGAAGCTATTTAAATCACAAATTTATTTCTTGTTTTAAACAATACCCTGTGCTAACATTGCATCTGCTACTTTAACAAAGCCTGCAATATTGGCTCCTTTAACATAATCAATGTATCCGTTTTCATCTTTGCCGTATTCTATACAGGAGTTATGTATGTTAGATATAATTTCTTTAAGCTTCAGGTCAACTTCTTCTCTTGTCCAATTAAATCTTAATGAGTTTTGAGTCATTTCTAAACCTGAGGTTGCAACACCTCCAGCATTTGAGGCTTTACCAGGTGCAAATAATATTTTAGCTTTATGAAATTCATCTATAGCTCCTTTAGTAGATGGCATATTAGCACCTTCACTTACACAAATACAGCCATTTTCTAATAAGGTTTTAGCATCGTTTTTATTCAATTCATTTTGAGTAGCACATGGAAGCGCTATATCGCATTTTACTTCCCAAGGGGTTTTGCCTTTTACAAATTTTGCGTTAGGATACTTGTCTAAGTAAGTGCTAATTCTCGCTCTTTTAACATTTTTTAGATCCATTACAAACTCGAGTTTTTCTAAATCTATACCATCTTCATCATAAATATATCCAGAAGAATCAGATAATGTTAGAACTTTACCACCAAGTTGGAGCACTTTTTCGGCAGCAAATTGAGCAACATTACCAGAACCTGAAATGATTACATTTTTACCCTCAAGACTATCATTTTTAATTTTAAGCATGTTTTCAGCAAAATATACCGTTCCATATCCAGTTGCTTCAGGTCTAATTAAAGACCCTCCCCAAGACATACCTTTACCAGTTAATACTCCTGTAAATCCGTTACTTATTTTCTTATACATTCCAAAAAGAAAACCTATTTCTCTTGCTCCAACACCAATATCTCCAGCGGGAACATCAGTATTATGACCAATATGCCTAAATAATTCACTCATAAAGGCATGGCAAAAACGCATAATTTCATTGTCACTTTTCCCTTTAGGGTCAAAGTCACTACCTCCTTTACCTCCACCCATTGGTAAAGTAGTTAAGCTGTTTTTAAAAACTTGTTCAAAAGCCAAAAATTTTAAAATACTCAGATTTACAGTAGGATGGAAGCGCAAACCTCCTTTGTAAGGACCAATGGCTGAATTCATTTGAATTCTATACCCTCTGTTTACTCTAATTTCACCCGAATCATCTACCCAACAAACTCTAAAAGTAATTACACGTTCAGGTTCTACCATTCTTAAAAGAATATTCTTTCCGTAGTATATGTCATTTTTTACAATATATGGGATGACAGTTTCAGCAACTTCTTCAACTGCTTGTATAAATTCAGGTTCGTTAGGATTGCGTTGTTTAACCTGATCTAAAAATTCGTTAATAATACTTTTCATACATTCAAATTCTATATTTTTTAAAGAAAAAACAATTTATGAAAACAAATATACGTTATCTTTAAAGTTTTTATAATATTTTTTAAAATTTCGCAATTAATATTTTTCGGCAATTATGTGAAAATGGGAATATTTGATTGTTAATTGAGTTTTTATATATTTGTTGATATGGAAGCCCTAAAAAATAGAATTCTATTATGCTTAACTTAAAACGCTTAGTTACAGTTTTTTGCTTATTATTTATTTTCCTATCTGCTAATGCTCAATTAGGCTTCTCTCATGAGTTGGGTATTGTTACAGGTCCTTTGCAATTTAGATCTGATTATGGTAGTAGAACTGATAGTGATACTAATTTTGGGAATTCTGGTTTTGGTTTTGGTATAGTTCACTATATAAATTTTTCTTATCGAGCAGATTGTAATTGCTACACAACTGATACTTATTTTAACGATCATTTTAAGTTAAGAAATGAAATTTCTTGGAATAAAACTAATCTTGAGCATTTTGGTGAATGGGTTGGTAATAGAACTGACGGAAATGGAAACGTACTGTTAAGAGATACACCTGAAGCTAGACAGCTAAGGGGACATACTGGCGCTGCCAAAAATTTTGATATAGGTACTCAATTAGAGTTTTTCCCTTTTAGCATAAGATCATTTCAGTCTTTTGGTTACAGATTTGCACCTTACGTAAGTTTAGGGATACATTATACAGCATTCACACCAGAGGTTAGAACAACTTATCAAAACCCTAATCCATTATTAACGGGAGATATCACGGAGCCCAGTAATTTTTATTCAAGATGGGCAAATGGATCTGTTAATGCTAATTCTGGAAGTACATGGTCTATAGTAAGTAGTGTTGGTGTTAGATATAAAGTAGGAAGATTATCTGATGTTGTTTTAGACCTAAGATGGCAATATTACTTCAGTGATTGGGTTGATGGCCTTAATCACGATTTAGAATATAACAAAAATAATGATTGGCTTGTATGGTTAAATGTAGGCTACATAGTCTATCTGAACTAGACTATTTTTAACATTGCCATAACTATCCCCAAGTGTATTCCTTCATGAAATAGAATGAATTCTAAAGATTCTTCTATATTAGTTAATGTATTACCTGTAGTTGAGACTGTATATTCATTAAAATCTTTAAATAGTCCATTCTCGTAATCTTCAATAGTTTTGTTGATGCTTGTTTTTAATAGTTCATTTATTTCATTGACTTCTTCTTGAGTAACATCTGCTATAGGTTTAGAGCCTTTTATATATTTTTGAATTAATTCATTACTTATGTTAACAGATAAACCAGACAATTTATATGCCAAAATTTGTTTAGTCACAACAATATGCCCAATGTTCCAGATAATATTATTATTAAAACCTTCAGGTATTTTGTTTAGTTTTTCTAAAGATGTATTCTCTAAAATTCTTATAAGTGCTTTCCTTGTGTTTTGTAAAACAGATAATGAAAAATTCATAGATTTAAATTTTGGTTAAATATAGTTTTTAATACCATAATTGCTTTTATTTTTGTCATTAAAGTTTCTAAAATGAAAAAAGTATATTATTTAAAAACATGTAGTACGTGTGCTAGAATTCTAAAAGAATTAAACCTTTCTTCAGAATTTATTTTACAGGATATAAAAACTGAACCTATAACAGTTAGTCAGTTAGAAGACATGAAAGCGCTTTCAGGAAGCTATGAGGCCCTTTTTAGTAAGCGTTCTAAGTTATATAAGGAAATGGGGTTAAAAGATCAGAAACTTGAAGAGAGAGACTTTAAACAATATATATTAGAACATTATACGTTTCTAAGCAGACCAGTTTTTTTGATTGACAATGAAATTTTTATTGGTAACTCTAAAAAGAATGTAGAAGCCGTAAAAGCTGTCTTGAGTTAAGGCTTATTTATGAATATTGAAAAACTTTAGAGTTTTTTCAACATGTTTAATCCAATAAGGCCATTCGTGTCCGCCATTAAACTCTTCATACACATGTTCAATGCTTAATTCATTCAGTTCTTTATGAAGTAATCTGTTAGGTTCTATTAATTCATCTTTCACACCACAATCAAATCTTAACTTTGGTAGTTTATCTTGATTTAGCTTAATACAATCAATTACATCAGGTAAATTAGTATTATTTATGTATTCTTCTATTGGTTCTTCAACAAATAGAGCCATTTGTTCTAATTTGGTAATTGAACTATGTCCTGAAATTGCTTTGAACTTTTCTGGAAATTTAGTTCCTAAACTTAAAGCACCATAACCACCCATAGAAAGTCCTCCTATACAAGTAGCTGTTGAATTTTGAGCTTCTGGAATGTTTTCTTTTATAGCAGCTATAACATCATTAACAATCCATTGATCAAAGTTTTTAGAATGATGCGAAAAATAGGCAGAACCATCACCCCAAAGACCATCTGAAGGCATTGCAATAATTGCAGGATCAATAGTGTTGTTATCTATTAATCTTTTGGCTGTATGGTGCGCACCTCCTTTCAGAGCCCATATCCAAGCACTACCATATACCCCATGAAGTAATATATAAATGGGAAGGTTGTCTATTCCGTTTTCTACTTCAGGAACAAATAAACAAATGTCTCCTCTACCTAATAGGTTAGGTGTTTTTATGATTAAAAAGCGAAGTCCTTGAGATTCATAAGGAGTATCTGATAATTCTATGGTTCTAAAACTTCCTTTCATATTTAAAATACAATTACTCCCTTAGCATTTCTACCAGCTAACATATCATCAAATGCTTGCTGTAGGTTTTCTAAAGAATAGGTTCTTGTAATCATTTCATCTAACATTAAATCTCCTTTATCATAAAGTGAAACTAGCTTAGGAAAATCTATCTGAGGGCGACATTTTCCATATAACGGATTGATATAAATTTTATCCCATTCAAATAAATTCATGTCAATAGTAATTTCTTCTTCAATGCCACTTACCTGAACTGCCGTTCCAGCATTTCTAATCATAGCCAAAGGAGCAGCTCCAAGAGCAGGTACAGCAGTACACTCAAAGGCATAGTCAGCACCTCTTCCATCGGTTAATTTTTTAACATCTTCAGCAGCTTGCATTAATCCAATATCTTCTTTACTGGCTTTTATAGTGTGAGTAGCTCCAAATTGTTTTGCCATTTCTAAACGTTCATCATTAATGTCAATAGCAATGATTTTAGATGCTCCTGAAATTTTCGCCCCTTGAATAACATTTAAACCAACACCACCAGTACCTAGAACAACGGCAGAACTTCCGGCAGTTAGTTGAGCAGAATTCACCACAGAACCATAACCTGTCATAACCCCGCAACTAATAATACTTGCTGAAGGCATTGGCATATCACTTTCTAATTTAACACATGCAGAAGCTTTTACCAAAGCGTATTCTGCAATGGTACCGATATTGAAAGAACGCTCAATAGGTTTATCATTCCAAAGCGAACCTTCTAAATGTGCATGGCCAGGTGTGTAGCCATTTCCGCCAGCGGTTACAGGCGAATTGTTTTCACATATGTGTTGATTACCTTCCTGACATTGAAAACACTTCATACAAGGTGTTGCCCAGTTTAAAATGACTTTATCGCCAATTTTAAAATCGGTGATTTCACTACCAATTTGTTCAACGACACCAGCGCCTTCATGACCTAAAACAATAGGTTTTCCCCAGTTTAGAGAATCATGGTCTGTGTGACACAAACCTGCGGCTTTAATTTTTACGATGATTTCGTCTGCTTTGGGATCCGCAACGGTAATGGTGTCTATTATAAATTTTCCATCGCCAGTGGCTATTGCTGATTTAGATTGTATTGCCATTTTCTTTATGTTTTAAATAAAACTATTCGGTTTAAAAGGAATAGTTGTATCTGAAAGTTTAGTTTTATTTATTAATTGACCAGATTTGATAAACCGCGTTCCTAGCATATAAGCTTTTGCAAAATTTACGGCATCTACGGCTAAAAGTTCTTCATCTCTAAAATACCAAGTTGAAAAACTATTTTTGGTTTCCTCTTTTCTTGTTACAATATCATTATATCCATTTGAAAGCCCCACCATTTGAAGTTTTACATCAAATTGGTCTGACCAAAACCAGGGGATAGTATCATAAACTACATTTTCTTGTCCACAAATGGCTTTTGCAGCAGTTTTTGCTTGATCTACAGCATTTTGAACAGATTCTAGCCTTACATTGGTTTTGTAATGCGGGTTATAATGATAGGAGCAATCTCCAATGGCGTAAATATGTTCATCGTTAGTTCTAGCCGTTGCATCTACTTTTATACCATTTTCAATTACTAAATCAGCTTCTTGAGCTAATTCAGTGTTTACTTTTATGCCAACACCAACTACGATAAGGTCTGCTTCGTATGTTGAATTATCATCACAAATAACACTATTAATATCGTTTTTCGTTTCAATAGAAATAACATTTTTACTTGTTAGTATTTCTACAGCATTACTTTGATGCAGCTCTGTGAAGAATTCAGACATTATTGGTGCTGTTACTCTGGCTAAAATACGTTCTTCACGTTCTAGAACTACTACTTGCGCTCCTAATTTTTTAAGCGAAGCAGCGGTTTCTAAACCTATGTAACCACCACCAATAACTATTACACGTTTTTTTGTTGAAGCATTAAAAGCTTTTCTAATGTTAGCTGCATCTTCAGCAGTTCTCATTGGAAATAGATTTTGAGCAGTTTCTATCCCTTTTATTGGAGGGATAAACGGTCTAGCGCCCGTTGCAATAACTAGTTTGTCGTATGATTGAACAGTATTATCACTTAAGTTGATGGATTTGTCATTGCGATTAATGCTTTTTACAGAAATACCTAACTTTAAAGTGATGTTTTCATCATCATAATTTTCCTTTGGAAACAATAGACTCTGTTCTGTGCCTTCTTCACTTGTTAAATAAGCTTTTGATAATGGTGGACGATGGTACGGGAATTCTTTATCTATATCATAAAGTATAATGTTTCCTTCCCAACCTTCACGCCTCAAAGCAAAGGCTAAATTTATTCCAGCATGACTTGCACCTATAACAACACATACTTGACTTTGAGTTGTTGTGGTCATAGGTAATTATTTAGCAACTTTAAGAATTAATCCATCGGGAACTTCTTCTACTTTTAATTGGCATGATAAACGGCTATATTCACTCACATTGTCATCAAATTCTAACATATCGCTTTCTAATTCACTAGGTTTACCTACAGCACTCCAGAATTCTTCATTTACATGTACATGACATGTAGCGCATGAACAAACGCCTCCACAATCCCCATCAATTCCTTTTACTTTGTTTTTAACTGCTAGTTCCATTACACTTCCAGATGTACCTTCCGCTATAATAGTTTCGTTGTTGCTAGTTATGAATGTTATTTTTGCCATTTTTCTTTTGAATTTTATAATTTATTGAATTTTACTTGAATACTATCAAAGCCTACTTTACGTTCGAATTCATCAAGATCTTCTATATTTTCTTTACAATCTATAATTTCCATAGACGCTACTTTTTGGGTAAGTACAGTTAATAGAATTTTCATGATTTGACGCGCATGTGTAGCCCCTAAACAGTTATGAGTACCGAAACCAAATGCTAGATGTGGATTTATCTTTCGGTCTAAAACTACTTCGTTTGCGTTTTCAAAAACACGTTCATCTCTATTGGCAGATGCCCAACACATTGAAATTCTACTTTGCGATTTTACAGCATGTTCGCAAACTTGTGTGTCTTCTGTAACTACACGTCCCATTTGTGTTAACGGTGAAAAATAGCGTATTAATTCTTCTATGGCTGTATTTAATATTTCTGGTTCTTCTCGTAAACGTTGTAAAGACTGAGGGTAATCTGCAAAATAAGCAATAGAATTTGTTACGGCATTAATGACCGTATCTCTCCCTCCAGCAAAAGTTAAGATGAGCACACCTTTTACTTCTTCTTTGGTTAATTTTTTACCATTTACTTCTGATGCCAATAGCATTGAATACAAATCTTCACTAGGGTTAGCTATGGCTTTATCTATTTCCGCATCAATATAATCGTAAAGAATGTTAGCCTTATCTCCATCTAGAGCCGTGTCTTCACTTCTAAATACGTGAGTCCCCCAAGAAATCCATAAGTCAGACTCTTCATAAGGGATGTTTAGTAAAAGCGTTAATGCTCTGGATTGCAATTTTAAAGAGAATTCTTCTACAACTTCTAATTTTCCTTTTTCTAGAGCTTCATCTATAACACCATTTACAATATCAGTTAGTTTAATTTGATAATCCCTTTCTAAAGGACGTTTAAACCATGGTTCAACCAAATCTCTATAGCTTTTATGTTCTGGAGGATCTACCTCAAAAGGTATTTGTCTAGTGTCTCTAATATGAACTTCTGAAGGCACAACTATTCTTCCTACTTCTTCTCCGCCAGACTGAAACGTTTTCCAATTATGAGCACAACGTCTAACATCTTTATGACCTAAAACCATTTTAACAGGGTCGTTTTGATCATTCATTTTACCTAAGCCTTTATTTTCTCTAGCCTTTTTAAACGGATCTGGAAATGTGCTTCTTTTCATAAAAATACTTTTAAATAGTTTTCTGTATTCAGAAAGTTGAGAAATATATCTATTCTAAGATTACAAATATTACTATTATAAACATATAATAATTATCTTATTTTGTTTTATATGTAAATTATTTTAACACATTTTTGTTATTTTAATAGAAAATAAGACATAATAACTCATGAAGCCGGTTTTAGAGCATATAAAATTAGGAGAAAAGCGATCAATATTGATCTTTAAGTATACGGGTGAAGACTTTGATGCCCCCTGGCATTTTCATCCTCAACATGAATTGACTTTTATAATTAAAAGTTCAGGAACTAAATTTATAGGAGACTATGTTGGATCTTATGAACCTGGGGAGTTAGTATTATTAAGATCTTATTTACCACATTGTTGGAAAAATTTTAAAACTCAGGATGAAAATGCTGAATCTATAGTGATACAATGGAATAAAGGTATTTATTCTAAAGTTCCTGAGCTTGAACATTTATTTAATATGTTAAAATCTGCCTCTAGAGGTATTATTTTTTCTGAAAATGATATCAAAGATTTGAAGATAACTATAGAAAACTTATTGTTGTTTAATGGATATGATTTGTATTTAAAGCTACTAGAATTACTACTAAAGCTTTCTCAATGTAAATTTTCATATTTATCTAAAGCGAGTTTTGAAGATGATATACCTTCTGAATATGGTAGCCGAATGGCAAAAATTCATGAGTTTATTGAAATGAACTATCAGAGGAAAATATTTTTAAAAGAATTAGCAGATATAGTAAGTATGTCTGAACATTCATTTTCACGTTTTTTTAGTAAAATGATGGGAAGGCCCTTTTTTACTTTTTTGAACGAGTATCGTATTAATATAGCTTCAAGGATGCTAGTTGATACAGATTGGTCTGTAGCTGAAATTGGATATGCATGTGGATACGAGTCTTTAACTTATTTTCATAAGCAGTTTAAGAAGATAAAAGAAATGACGCCAAACAAGTACAGAAGCAAGCATTAATTCTAAACAAAAAAAGGAAGCCATTAGGCTTCCTTTTTTAATGTAACTAAACATTAATTTATAAAACTAACTATCTTGGTCTTACAGGTATTTCAGCAAGGAAAAAGTCCTCCCAATAAAATACAATTTCATTGCTGTGATGTTCATTAAACCCACGTAAAAACCAGGAAATATTACGATCACCACCACCACTGTTGTCAAATTCTTGAGAATAGTAGACCCATTCTCCTGTTGGCATGGAAGAATTAAATGTTGTAGGCACTAAATTCGGTCCACCCCAATCAGACGGGTACACTTGAATATCAGGAGATTGAGTACCAGTAGGAACAGCAGATAGATCACTCTCAATATACATCCAATAACCAAATTCATATTTTGTACCTGCCTTTATTGTAAAAGTAACAAGGTCTCCACCAAGTCCAGTTACTGGCTCAACAATCATACCTCCATTTGGCTCTAATGTAACCTTTAGACTACTAGCGCCAGAACGAACAGTCGCAGCATCACTTGACAAAGAGTATTTATCCCAAGGAGCACCCCAACCCTTATAGTTAAAATTGTCAGGTGTCCAAATTTCTAAGCCATAATCAAAATCGGTATCAGGGTAAATGTTTGTTAGAGGGTCAAATTCAGTTAATAAAGCATCTGTAATAGCTTCTGATTCAACTTCATCTACTGTCCTTAAAGCTCCTGGAGTATAGGATATATAAACTTCATCATCGTTATAAATTTCCACACCATCTAATTCTAGAACAATAATGGTTGCTTCATCTTTATCAACCGTAGCAGAAGAAATAGTTGGATTTATTAGAATAGGAGTTCCATTATTATTCTCTATTCTAACAGCAAAATCAGAAGAATTTACTGTAGTAGCGTCCATTTCTCTACTAAATTCTAAAATAACATTATCATCTCTTTCTGCTACTCTGTCTAAAGTAACAGGAGCAGTAGATGGAATTACTTTTATTACATTCTCAAAAGTAAGTGTATCCGCATCGGTTGGTCTAAATCTTGAAGCAAGATATTCAATATCCCATGATCCTAGTCTATTAAATCTCATATCAACTTCAGAATCGTCTTCAATAAATATGGCATTAGGTTTACCTCCTACAGATTTCCAGGATATGTTTTGAGGCTCTCCAATAGCAGAGTATGTTAAACGAATAGAATTACTAGCTTCGAGCTCATTTTCAGCACCGTCTGCTAAGCTAATTTCAGCACCTGTTGTACCATCTGGATTTACTCTATACGCTTTTAACACAGACTTAATTGAGTCTAAAACTGTTACTACAATAGTAGTATCCAATTCTTTAGTATCACTTGGAACTGTACTGCCTTCTTCAGGAAAAACATTATCCTTGAATATTTGGTTAAGGTTTACATCATAAACGCCTGCTTTACTAAAAACAGCTTTTATAACATTTTTAGATGATGTATTTCCTTCTTCTCCAATAATATTTGAATTATTTTCAGGAAAAGTCCATGTTCTAGATTCAACACCTCTAGAGATATCTCCAAAATCTATGTCACCACCAACAATCACTTTATTTTCGAAATTCATCTCTGATGTTACAATAACACGATGACTAACATCATTCAGTGTTACTTCTTCATCTTCACAGCTTACAAAAAGCAAGACGAAGATGAAGAGAATACTTAAAAACTTATTATTTTTTTTCATATCTAACAATTTTAATTATTAAAATTTGGATTATTTAACGATTCTCCTACAGGAATTGGGAAATAGTCGTGTTCATCCGATTCGTAGTTATCAGCGGACAGCACATAGTCTTGGCGAACAAATCCAGGTATAAATAAAGGTGCTATACCATTACCCGAAACATCTAAATTATTCACCCTCCAAAGTTCATCAGCACGTAATTCATCAAAAACCTCTTTAACGATGCCCCATCGAACTAAATCTTTGTAACGATGTCCTTCAAAACAAAGCTCTATTTTTCGCTCTACTTTTTGAATATGTTCCATAACTGTTTGTGCATTAGGAGCAACAAAAGTTAGATTCCCATCATTAACTTGTGGACTCACATGAAAGGCTGGAAACATTCCACCATTCATATCCATATACTGTTGTAAGGTATATACACCTGCACGACTTCTTACCATATCAATATATTGAATGGCAGTCATAAAATCACCACTATCATTGATTATAGCTTCAGCATACATTAATAGAATATCTGCATAACGAATATGTCTAAAGTTTATTCCACTACGTCCCATTAGAGGCTCTGAGTCCATATGATACCAGTTAGAATGTTTTTTTACGTATGCACTTATTCCACCACCCCAGCTAGCTTTAGATTCAACAAATGGTTCTAAATAATAATCACCTTCCCCATTTCTAGGAGCAATGGTATAATTCATTCTACGCGATTCTACATTACCATCGTTAATAGGGTTGTCTGGATCTACCTCGTCATGCACTAACAACTCATGCAAGCTATACGAAGTAAGAACCGTATTAAAAGCACCATGTGCAAGAGTACCTATTTCATTGGACATGGCAGTTGCCTCAGCTCCTATAATGCCTGTTGTAGTATTATCTTTAAAAGCACCACCAGCTCCTGGCACTAAATCGAACGAGAAGTTTACTTCAAAAATAGATTCTTCATTAAACTCATTAAAATGCGTAAAATTATCTTCAATATTACGTGTTAAACCGTATATACCAGAATCTATTACTTCTTTGAATAAAGTTGCTGCTTGATCCCATTGTTTGTCATATAAATACACTTTACCTAACATTGATGTTGCAGCTCCCCATGTAGCTCTACCTACTTGATCTGTTTCCCATGATTCAGGCAAGTTGTTCATTGCAAATTCAAGATCTGGAATAATTATCTGCGTAGTAACCTCAGCAATACTTGATAAGGGTTGGCTCAATTCTGCTATACTTTGAGCAACTCCATCATGTATCATTGCACCCCCATAGGTGTGTACAATTTGAAAATAAAAGAACGCTCTCAAAAATTTCACTTCTCCTTCAATTCTTGCTTTAGCCTCATCATCTAAAATATCTTCCTCAACTATTTCTAACTGAGTAAGTATAGTATTTGCTCTAAAAACACCCAAATACAGCTCTTCCCACTTGTTCGTAACGTGATTTTGAGCGTTATTATAAGTTAAATTTCTAAAAGGAGCAGGACGATACCAAGGTTGAGTACCAGCTATATCTCCTAGTACGAACTCCTGAACCAATTCAGAACCACTAATTCCTCGGTTCTGTAAAGCACCATACACTGTAGTAAGTGCAGAATTAAAATGAGCTTCTGTTTTCCAAAAATTAGCTTCTGTAAGCGCATTTGGATTTCCTTCGTCTAAAAATACACTTTCGTTACAACTAGTAATAACTAGTGCAAGAAGAGCAAGACCTTTTATTATTATTTTATTCATTGATTTCATAGTTTTTTTTTTAGAAACTTAATTGAACTCCCATCATAAATTGACGAGCGATTGGATAATTTCCATTATCTACACCTCTATTAAATAGACTATTACCACCTACCTCAGGATCAAAACCCGTATAATTGGTAAACGTAAACGGATTTACAGAAGATAAGTATACTCTAATTTTTTCAATTCCATAATCTAGTGTGTTTGGAACAGTAAATCCTAAAGACATGGCCCTAATTCGCAAATACGTACCATCTTCTAAGAAAAAATCTGAAAATGGTTGTGCGTTATAGTGCTGGTTACCTCTAAAGGTAGGAATATCAGAATTTGAATTCTGAGGGGTCCATTGAAAAACTTGATCTTGATGACGCCCACCCTGATAAGCTAGCACCTTATTACCATTATATATTTCTGCTCCATAGGCCATATAAGCTTGAACGGCTAAATCCCAATTTTTATAGCTAAAATCAAGATTCAAACCAGCTTCCCACTGCGGAATACCTGAACCAGAGATTGCACGATCGCCATCATTAATAATACCATCACCATTAAGATCTTTAAACCTTATATCTCCCAGTGCAGGAGAACCAATAGAAGATGTGTCAAATTGCTGATACTCAGCTAATTCTTCTGGGGTTTTTATTACACCATCATTTTGGTATAAATAGAAAGACCCAGCTGGATTTCCTAATCTTAAAACAGTTGTTGCAAGATTACTAGTACTACCATCAAAATTTGTAATTCTACCTCCATTAGGACCAAGTATTTTACCATTTAAATTGGTAATCTCGTTATCATTAAGAGTCCAAGTTCCAGAAATTCCAAATTTGAAATCTTCACCTATTGTACCTTTATAGTTAACAGCAACCTCAATACCCTGATTTACCATGTTACCAGTATTGACAGGTATAGACCCGTATACATTTGTTGCACGTGGTTGCCACAAACCAGCAGAAGGAGCCGTTAGTTCATTAAGTAACATATCTTCCTTGTCATTTTTATAAACATCTGCTGTAATGTTTAACTTATTGTTAAATAAGCCCAACTCAAAACCAATATTTGAAGAGATTTGGGTTTCCCATTGTACATCAGGGTTTGCAAATCTACGTTGCACTAAACCGTTTTGTAAATTTTCATCGACGCCAAAAGGATAGTTTACACCAGCTTCAATTACTGGTATGAAAGTATAATCACCAATACCATTAAATCCTACTTGTGCCCAACTACCACGAATTTTTAAACTGTTAATAGCATCTACATTAAACCAGTTTTCATCGCTTACATTCCATCCTGCTGAAAAACCATAGAAGCTATTGTATCTGTTATCATTACCAAATTTAGAAGAACCATCACGTCTGAGACTTGCAGATATAAGATACTTACCATCATAATTGTATTGTACTCTAACTAATTTACCCGCCAAAGTATTGGCATTTCTATTTTCACTTGGAGTCTGTGGCTCAGATCCAGCATTTAGTACTTGTACATCATTGGATGCATCCACAGCAAAAAGCGTACCTATATTCAAGGTTCTAAATTGGAACTTTTCGTAAGAAGCTACTGCTAATAAATTTAAATTATGCTTTCCAAAAGATTTTTTATAATTTAAAATGTGCTCTATAGTCTCTCTTTTAGAAAACCATTGATTGTATTGCAAACTAGCCTGCGGTGTTGAACCAGATAAAACCAAATTTCCGTTGCGGTCTAAAGCTAAATACTGAGGTTGAAAGAATTTTCTAAAATTCCGCGCTTCATTACGACCAAGATTTAATTTGTAACTTAATCCATCTAAAATTTCGTATTCCGCATTTAAAGAAAGACTATTTCTTTTAAGTTCCCTGTCATCAGTATTATCTAACTGACGTGCTAAAAAGCCATAAAATATTGCGTTATCCACATCATTTAATTGTACTGTATTTTGACCATTAGGTTGAAATGCACTAAAAGGAGCTGTGTGAGGAGGGTTACCTATAGAAAATCCAAAGATATTCCAAGGTTCTTGCTGACGGTTTTCTGTTGTTAAACTAGCAGATGCAAAAGCTTTGAATTTTCCTTTGTTAAACTGCCCAGTAATACGGTTCGTTAAACGATCAAAATCTGAACTGATTATAGTACCCTCTTGCTTGTAATAGGTCGTATTATAATTGTAGGTTAGGTTTTCAGAACCTCCAGATAAGTTTATATTAACATTTTGTACAACAGCATTGTCGTTTTGTACTTCTTCCACAAAGTTTGTATCAAAATCTAAGGCGTTAGCATTTATTAGAAATGTTTGGGGCTCAACACCATTGGCTTGGTCAGAAGTCTCCCTAACGTAGAGAAAATCGGCTGTACTTGATAATGGGGTACCTGAAGTAATGTTTTGGATACCTGTAAACATATTAATATCTACCTTCATTTTACCTTTTTCACCACGTTTTGTAGTAATTAAAATTACACCCCCTGCACCACGAACTCCATAAATAGAAGCTGATGCACCATCTTTCAAAATATCTATAGATTCAATTTGTTCTGGTGCGATGTTAGGATTTCCTTCTTGTGGAATATTATCCACAACATAAAGTGGCTCACCACCGTTTAAGGAAACCAAACCACGAATTTGTACGTTAGATGCTTCACCTGGGCGTCCACTAGCTGCTTGAATATTCACCCCAGCTACTTTACCTTGAATAGCGGCACCAATATCAGATACAGCAACTTTGACTAATTCTTCAGCATCCACTTTAGCAACAGCACCTGTTACTTCTTTTTTCCTTTGTGTACCATAACCTACCACAATAACTTCTTCTAGTTGAGATAAGCTCTCACTAAGTGATACATTAATTGTAGAATTATTGCCTACAGTGACTTCTTTAGTTGTGTAGCCAATAAAACTGAATACTATGACATCGCCAGTATTGGCAGTTAATTCATAGTTGCCATCAAAATCTGTTGCGGCTCCAGATGTAGTTCCTTTGATAAGAATTGTGACTCCTGGTAAAGGAAGCCCTCCCTCTTCAGTAACTACACCTTTGATGGTTTTGCTCTGAGCATCAATACTTCCACAAACGAGAATAAACAAAGCAGCCAGTAACATAGGCCTTATGCTTTGTTTCAAACAAAAGTTTAATTTCATTATATAATTGGTTTAGTTAATAAGTGTTAAATTTAATCATACAATAATTTGTTTTCGCTATTAAAACTGAATTTTAACTTGACTCTTAATTATTTTTTGCGCATTAAAACTTGATTAAAACTTGATTTATTATTATTTAATTCTTTGATAATCAATAATTTAAATTTTATAAATTTTGCTTTTGTTGTGTTTTTTTCTGTATTTATATTGTCTAGGTGATAGAAAGACACTATTAATTACTAGAAATTGTTTAATTTATATTTGAAAAATTATTATAATTTGTTAAATGTTAATATTTATCAAATTGCTAAAAATCAAGGTTTAATTTTTGCTTTTCTTAGTTATAGTTATTAATTTTTGCTTAATTTTAGATATTAAGTAAAGTTCGTGTCTAGTTTATTTATTAAAGTGTCCAGTTGGTTTAAGTTATTTTAGCTACTGCCAAAAAACTAAGAATTAAAATATTATTAATGAAAAAGATGAATTTTAAAGTATACCTCACTAATGAAGTTAGTAAAATATTTCAAGTAACTATATTCTTGTTATCTATTTGGTCTTATGCAATGCCTAATGTCTTAACTCAAAAAGATTCTATTAATCAAAAAGCTTTTGAATTAAGAAATGAGGCTAACAAATCAAGATTTAAAAACCCTGATAGCTCTCTTATTTTACTTCAAATGAGTTATAAAGAATTTTTAAAATCTGGTGATACAATAGAAGCTGCTAATGACCTACTTACTAAAGCTCATATTTATGAGAATAGAGCAAATTATTCAAATTCTTATGATGCTTATTGGCAAGCATTAATGCTCACAGATAAGTTTGAAAATAGTAATATTAGATCTATAGTATATCATAAGTTAGGTAGAATATATAGCTATTATAAAAGAGAAGAGGAATCTTTTAAATATTCAAATAAAGCATTACAAAATCAAAAGAATTTAGTAAAAAGTGGAGTTAGTGAAAAAGGCGCTCTGATACCCTATTATTATTTTATTGCAAGTACTTATAGAGAGCTTGATAAGCCTAATAAAGCAAAGATTTATGTAGATAGTTGTTATCAGATTTTTCCAGAAACAAAAACCGATTTCCCTAAAACTTTGGTGGAATTTGAACATGCTTATGTTTTATCTAAAACTAATAAAGCAAAAAGAGCTCTGGAAATAATGCAGGAAATATATCCTTGGTTTGAAAAAAATGATAAATCTTATTTGGTATTATTCTATAAACAATGGGGAGATATATATTTAGATATGAACCTTTTAAATAAAAGTGAAGAGCTTTATATGAAATCTTTGGATATATCAAAAAAGTATAGTTCTCATATAGGTTTTATTCCTTTGGTACATGAAAAGTTGGCAGAAATGTTCAAGATTAAGAATGACTATAAAAAAGCATTTGAGCATATAAATATAGCAAAGGAATTGGATAAAACGTTTTACGATAGTAGAAGTAAGCGTAATAAATCTTTGTTAGAAATTAAAGATACCTATAGAATTGAAAAACAAAAACGAGAACAGCAAATTAGAGAACAATATTTAATGCAGTTAGAGCAAGAAGAAAAGATTGGTAATTTGCAACGTATAGTATTAATAGTTTCAATAATATCTATTGTTATAATAGCATTTATATATGTAAAAAACTTAAGGGATAAACATAAAGCAGAAAAAGAACTCATTAGAAAAAATCAAGAATTAGAGAATAAAAAAACTCAAGAGTTGTTAGATCTTAAAAATAAAGAATTGGCAGCTTCAGCATTACAACTCATAGAGAAAGAAGAGTTTTTAAAGACTTTGAAATCTAAGGTTAGAGTTAAGGATGAAAAAATTAAGGTACATGAAGTTAATAAAGTTTTGCGTTCTATATCTGTGAGTAACAACCAAAATTGGGAAGAGTTTAAGCTAAGGTTTATTGATGTAAACAAAGAGTTTTATAATAAGATATTTGAAAAATATCCGAAGCTAAGTCAGGGAGATCAAAAAATATGTGCTTTAATCAAACTTAATTTTTCGAGTAAGGAAATGTCTAGATTATTAGGAATTTCTGTAGAATCGGTTCATACATCTCGACATAGAATACGAAAAAAAATGAATCTTCCAAGAAGTGTTAATTTAGAAGATTACATTAATTCTCTTTAATTGTAGGTTCATGCGCATTTTCAAAATAACCCTAGTCTTCAGTTGTATGCTTATTAGTGCTCTTGCATGCAACCCTACTTACAAAGAGAGTTCATTTGGATATAAATTAGAGGTTTTAAAGCCTATAAAGGGGCTTGAGGTGTTGCAGTCTGGAAAATCTATGATTGCTGTATCTGGACCTTACCAAGCTAGAGTATTTGTTAGTTCTTCGAATGGTTTAGAGAGCAGATGTTACGGGTGGTTTAACTCTAGTTTAATTGAGTCTAATAAGCATTCCAATAATATGGCTAGTTTAGGAGGTGAAAGTAGGTTTTGGTTTGCTCCTGAGTTTGGTAAGTATTCTATTTTTTTTGATGCTGGAAAAGAACAGATCGATGAAAATATGAGAGCGCCAAATAGTCTTAACAATACTAAGTTTGAAGAAATAGCGCATACAGGGCAGTCAATCACCTATGGAGGTAAAATGAGCATAAAGAATGCTGAAAACTTTGTTTTTGATATAGATGTAGTTAGGAAAGTATCAATTTTAAGTAAAAAAAATATTGAGAAGGAACTTTCTATAAATCTAGATAATGTGGCCTATGTAGGTTTTAGTGCAGAAACTAAAATGATCAATATTAGTAAAAAATGGAATAAAGAAACGGGTTTAATATCTTTATGGGAATTGGGATGTATGAATACAAGCCCTGATAATAGAGTTATCATCCCTTTGAAGAAAGAAACAGACTCCATAACCGAATATTTTACTAAGACAACCGATTATAGGATGAAAGTAATTAATGGGGTTGTTTATTATAAAGCTGATGCCAATGGGTTGAATAAAATTGGAACATTACCAGAGCATACTAAGAATATTTTTGGTAGTTATTCTGAAGAGCTTAGTTTGCTGAATATAATAACTTTTAATTTTGATGAAACAGGATTGTATTTAAATTCACTGCCTAAAAATAATAACCCTTACAAAGGAGATGTTATTAATATTTTTAATGGCAATGTAGATGTTACTTTAAATCATAACTGGCCATTCTATGAATTTGAATCTTCTTCTTCTGCAAAAGAATTAGAACCTAATGAATCAATAAATCATAGTCAAACTACGTATCATTTTGAAGGTGAATTTAATGAGTTAAATGATATTTCTAAAAAAGTATTGGGGGTTGATTTAAATGATATTCCCAAGTTTTAAAAAGTAAATAAACTAATATAAAAAAAGCGAACTTTTATAAGTTCGCTTTTTAAGTTTTATTTATGTAAGACAATTTAATCAGCTAAAACAATAACTTTATTGTCTTTCATTTCAATTGTTCCAGAATTAATTTCTAGAGTCAATACTTTTTTATCTTCTTCAGAAGGGATTAATTTGGCATGTAAATCATCAAAAACCAGATGATTTTGAGTATGAGTAAATATTTTCACTTTGCCTTTACCTAGAATAGATACAATAGGTGCGTGGTTATTTAACATTTGAAACTCTCCATTTACACCTGGTACTGCTATAGAGTCTACTTCCGAACTAAATAAAGTGGCTTCTGGTGATACAATTTCTAAATACATATTCTTTTAAAGTATTCAGTATTCAGTATTTAGTAAGCAGTGATTTACTGCCTACTGCAAACTGTTTACTAGTTTTATGCTTCAGCTAACATTTTCTCTCCAGCTTCAATAGCTTCTTCAATAGTACCTTTAAGGTTAAATGCAGCTTCAGGTAAGTGATCTAATTCACCATCCATAATCATATTAAACCCTTTAATAGTATCTTTAATATCTACTAACACACCAGGTATTCCTGTAAACTGTTCAGCTACATGGAATGGTTGAGATAAGAAACGTTGAACACGTCTAGCTCTTGATACAGCTAATTTATCTTCTTCTGAAAGTTCTTCCATACCAAGAATAGCAATAATGTCTTGTAACTCTTTATAGCGTTGTAAAAGCTCTTTTACACGTTGTGCACAACCATAATGCTCACCTCCTAAAATTTCTGGAGCTAAGATTCTTGATGTAGAATCTAATGGATCTACCGCTGGGTAAATACCTAACTCAGCAATTTTACGAGATAATACGGTTGTTGCATCTAAGTGAGCAAAGGTAGTAGCAGGAGCAGGGTCAGTTAAATCATCTGCAGGTACATAAACTGCTTGTACAGATGTAATAGAACCTTTCTTAGTAGAAGTAATACGTTCTTGCATAGCACCCATTTCTGTTGCTAGAGTAGGTTGGTAACCTACTGCAGATGGCATACGACCTAATAATGCTGATACCTCTGATCCAGCTTGTGTAAAACGGAAAATATTATCTACAAAGAATAATACATCTTTTCCTTGACCGTCTCCAGCACCATCACGGAAATATTCAGCAATAGTTAAACCAGATAATGCTACACGAGCACGAGCTCCAGGAGGTTCATTCATCTGTCCGAATACGAAAGTTGCTTTAGAGTCTTTCATAACGTTTTTGTCAACCTTATTTAAGTCCCATCCGCCTTCTTCCATAGAGTGCATAAAATCATCACCGTATTTAATAATACCAGATTCTAACATCTCTCTTAAAAGATCATTTCCTTCACGAGTTCTTTCTCCTACACCAGCAAATACTGATAAACCACCGTGACCTTTTGCAATATTGTTAATTAATTCTTGAATTAATACTGTTTTACCTACACCAGCACCTCCAAATAATCCAATCTTACCACCTTTAGCGTAAGGCTCAATTAAATCAATTACTTTAATACCAGTAAATAACACTTCAGTAGAAGTAGATAGTTCTTCAAATTTTGGTGCTTGACGGTGAATTGGTAGTCCTGCATCGTTTGCTTTAGGTAAATCTCCTAAACCATCAATAGCATCTCCAATAACGTTAAATAAACGCCCGTAAACATCTTCTCCTATTGGCATTTGAATTGGTGCTCCAGTAGCTATAACTTCAGTCCCTCTACTTAAACCATCAGAAGAGTCCATTGCAATAGTACGTACAGTATCTTCTCCAATATGAGATTGTACTTCTAGTACTAATGTAGAACCATCAGGTCTATTTATTTCTAATGAATCATAAATCTTTGGAAGTTCTGAACCTGCTTCGAATTCAACATCAATAACCGGTCCTACTATCTGTGCAACTTTACCTGTAACTTTTGACATTACTTATCTGTTTAATATTATGCGATTTAATTGTTCGAAAACATGGTTTTGTTTTCGGCTGCAAAGATATGGGTTTTAATTAAATTTTAACTTTTTTTTGAATTCTTTTTTGATGTAAAAAAACACCTTCGTTTTGAAGATGTTTTAAAATAAATATTAAGGGAGTATTTTATTGTAATTGAGGCGAATAGTTAGTTGGATAATCATTTGCCTTAGCAATATTTCCTGAAGCAATAAAATTTGATCCGAAAGTTTCATCTATGGCTTCCAAGAACTTATTTGCCATATAGGCATATCCTCTTGCGTTTAAATGAACACCATCTAAACCAAAAGCACCACCTGTAACTAAATCTGATGTTAAATTAAAACCATCAAAATTAATTCCCGTACTTGAAAGGTTTTTAAGAATTGCATCTAAATCTACAAGAGCTATATTTTCGTTTGAGTTAGCAGTAGCTACAATAGTTGCATTATATGCATCTGTTGCCGTATTTATTTCTTCTTGTTCTTCTGGAGTCAACACCCATTTATCAGCTAAAGGAATAGCAATTCCGTTTACGGTTTGCGGATTTCCTGGAATAGCTTCTGTTCCAATAAATGTAGATGCTGGTAAAACAAGTAAGTCTTCTTCAGTAGCTTGTCTCATATTTACCAAAGCATTATTTATACCTGTTAAATCTGTTAAATTTTCATCCATAATTACAACTGCATTTCCTGTTCCAGCTGTAAAAGTAATTTTTCTTCTAGCCATTTCAGCCTCTGCTAATTCTAATGATGTCATATCAGAAGTAGCAGGGAATAATGCTCCTAATAGAGTTGGATTCGTAGAAAGGAAGGCTAATGTAGCATCTAAACCGCCGTTATAAGCACCGTAAGCTGCCGGACTATTTAAAAAACCAGCAGTAGCTTCATCTAGTGGTACTGGATTGTGTGGAACAGTTGTGAAATGAGGAATGTCTTCTACATAAGGTAATTTTGTAACAACCCCTTTAGCACCATTTGCTGTTAATGTACTTACTATGGCAGTATAAGTAGCGTTAAAACCAACACCAATTGGTCCGTCAGCTGGTGTTAATGGGTTAGAACCATCACCTCCAGAAATAGCATACCCTAAGAAATCATTACCTCCAATTAACGATAACGTAAAAAATGTTGGGTTTTGATCAGCTGCATCTTCTAAAATAGTTGTGGAAGGACTTGAAGCAATTCTTACAAAATATGGATTTGCAAGTCCTAATTGCAAATTAGCAGGATTTCCTAAGCCATCAAAAAGTAAGTGAAAACTTTTAGCTCCTGGGATACCCATATTATTAAAAGGTCCTGATAAAACATTTAAAGCTTCTGTAGTTGGCACTGCAGGAAGTCCTGCAGGTCCTGATCCATCAAAGAATAATCTTGGTTGAAAACGCTCATTTGTCATTCCGTTTATTAAAAAACCACCAATATT
The DNA here is from genome assembly GCA_947487895.1 of uncultured Flavobacteriaceae bacterium. Classification (GTDB taxonomy): domain Bacteria; phylum Bacteroidota; class Bacteroidia; order Flavobacteriales; family Flavobacteriaceae; genus Seonamhaeicola. The sequence continues at coordinate 78,073 of CANKYF010000016.1, read as the reverse complement.
ATCATTCATTAAGGGTTGGCTAAAATCGCCACCACCTATTTTTGCGAATTGTTGCGATAAGATATTAGGAAACGAATTTTTTTGACTAGCTATAAAAAGCGCATTATCTGTAAAACCAGCTGTAAAAGAAGCTCCAACAGCTACATAATTAGAGAAATCTGCAGTTCCTGCAGTAAGTTCAGGAAGTACAACTTCATCAGGAATAGGGCTTTCAATTTCATCACAAGAAAAAATACCTAACGAAAGAATGATAATCCATATATATTTAAATTTCATAGTTTCTAATTTTATAAGTTATTAATTATCCATGATACATAAAACTGTGAGCCAATTAAACCTGTACCAGCTGCAGTGAAGTATTCATCACCAAGAAGGTTTGATGCGCCTGCTTTAAATAAAGATTTAAGACTTGGTACTCTTAGGTTAATTTGTGCATCAAGAACATGATAAGCAGGAACATCTGCTGTTAAAAAAGAAGCTTCCCAAACATAATTATCACTCCATCTCCAGGCTACATTAAAACCAAAATTTTCGAATAAATTTGTGTTTCCAAATGAGGCTTTAAACTTGTGTTCAGGAGTGTTAAAGTTAGTTTGAAAATCTGAATTTGCTTGTCTGTCAAAGTCAAGATTTGCGTAAGTGTAATTTGCTCCTAAGTCAAAATTTCCAAATACCTTAGTAGATACTCCTAATGAAGCTCCATAAGAACTTACATCTTCAGTTGTATTAGTATATGCACGATATGCTTGAAAATCTTCATTAGCTAAAGCAATTACCGCAAGTGGGGTTTGATTACCATTTACAGGAAAAGTTTGAGAAAGTCCTACATCTCCATAGAATGGACTAATCACATCTACCGTAGTGATAAAATCTTTGTATTGATTATAATATGCATTAAAGTCTATAATGACCTTATCTAATTTGCCTCTATATCCAACTTCAAAAGAACTTACTTGTTCTGGATCTACAATGTTTGGATTGGCTATTTGTAAGTCTGCTGGATTTTGAGAAGCAGCAAAGCTGGTAACTGAGCTCCTAGTAAATGAATTATTATAAGCACCTGTTCCATTATAAGTAAGCGTATTAGATCCTAAAATAGCTTGACCTATTGGAGATATTTGAGTATCCCTAACTGTTCTGGAAAATCTTTCGGGGTTATCAAAGGCACTGCCTAATAAAGTTATAGGCCCAACATTAAATCCAATATATAAAGCTTGGGTGTCAGGGTTTCTAAAACCTGTTTGAAAAGAAGCCCTTATGTTGTGATTATTGTTTTGTCCTAAGTTATACCCTACAGATAATCTAGGGGAGAAGAAAGCATCAAAAAGTTCAGATTTGTCATATCTTAAAGATGCTGTTAATTTTAAACGATCATCTTCTAAAAACTTTTTTTGAATTTGAGTATACAAACCGACCTCAGTATATGGTATTTCACTTTCTGCATCTGTGTAAATAGAGCCAAAAGAATTTAAAACATACTTTCTATATGAACCTCCAACTTGAATTTCAGCAAAATCTATTAAATGACTGAAATTGTAATTAGCGTCTGAATGATAAATTTTCGATTCATCCTTAAGTTGGCTACCAGTTAAAATATCTGGATCGTTAGTCACTTTATTAAACGCACGTTGAAATTCTGGGGTTCCAGGTTCAAATCTTCCAGTATCGGCAGCTTGTCTTGCTGCAGTATGGGCTTGATCGGCAGTTAAGCCAGCTAAGGTTCCTTGTATAAAAGCACCAGCATACTCACCAAACCATTGGTTGTCAGATTTCCATTGTCTATTAATATTTACACCAGTAAATACCATATCATAGGAGTCTCCAGCATTATCTGCAGTAACATAACCTCGTAAGAAGAAGTTATCATTTTTTAATTCAATTTTATGTTGTTGTAAGAAGAAGTTTTTTATAGAATATCTGTTTGAACCCTGATATATTGTAGATCCAGAGCCAATTTTACCAACATACTGAATCTCAAAATCATTTTCCCAGGGACGAAAGTATAATCCCCAATCAGCTTTTATACTTTTAGCATCATAATTTGTGAGATCTGCTTCATTATATCCTGTTCTACTTACATCTACATCAGGAACTAAATTTGCAACAGCAGGATTAATTCCTGCATCCTGAAGTCCTTGTAAAAAAGTAGGACTTTCTTTTACATTTCTAAGGTTAGTAGACACTAAATCTCCATAAACATTTACACCATCATAATCTATATCATTTTCACGTGTGCTATTGGGCTCAACGAATGTGTTATCTCTATTTTTTCCTCTGGTATCATTTGCTACCCAATCTGTACCTTGTAAGTAACTAAAGTTGACTTTAGCGGCAAATTTATCATCAAATTTATGAGCTATACGTATTCCATAATCTTTATAATCATTATCTCCAGCAGCTTCTTGAGATGTAATACCTTGTTTGTAATAAGCACTAATGCCTTGATGGTCAAAAGGACTTTTACTTCTCATGAATAAAATTCCATTAAAGGCATTAGCTCCATATAGTGCTGAAGCAGCTCCGGGTAAGAGTTCAACACTTTGTACATCTGTTTCAACCATTCCTAATAAATTTCCTAAAGGAAAGTTAAGTGCAGGTGCAGCATTATCCATTCCATCTACACGTTGCATAAAACGTGTGTTTGCAAAAGTTGCGAATCCTCTTGTGTTTATAGATTTAAAAGTTAAACTATTGGCGTTTATGTCAACTCCTTTTAGGTTTTCTAAACCATCATAGAATTCAGCAGATGCAGTATTTTTAATTTCTTTTAATCCGAATCTTTCGATTGTTACGGGAGATTCGAAAATTCTTTCTGGTGTTCTCGATGCAGAAATTACAACTTCATCAAGAGATGTTCCTTCTTTTAGTATAATCGAAACGTTTTGATTTCTTGAAGTAATTTCTATGGTAGCAGTTTCAAAACCAACACTGCTGGCCTGAATTTCAAATGGTGGATTCTGATTGTGAGTTAGAGAGAAGTTGCCATCAAAATCTGTAACAGTTCCAACCGATGTTCCAATTACTATTATATTAGCTCCGGGAAGAGGTTGATTATTATTATCTGTTACTGAACCTGTAATAGTGGTTTGGGAGAAAGTTAAACCACAAAAAAACAACAAAATAAAATGTAAAATTGTCTTCATTCAGTTAAATTAGTTTAAGTTAGTAAAGCAATATATAAAAAAATCCTAAAAAACTATGCATGCATAATATAATTTAACAAAAAAGGCTACAATAAAATGCATTTTCCTTAAAAATAGAACATAAAAACAAAAAACCAAGCATTCAGCTTGGTTTTTTCTCTATTTTATATTTGTAATTTCTTACTCTACGGTTACAGATTTAGCTAAATTTCTAGGTTGATCCACATTTTTATCTAGTAAAACTGCAATATGGTACGATAGTAATTGTAGTGGTATTGTTGTTAATAAAGGAGTAAGAGGTTCTAATGTTTCAGGAATTTCAATAATATGATCTGCTAATTCTTTTACCTGTACATCTCCTTCTGTTACAATACCTATTATTTTACCTTTTCTAGATTTAATTTCTTGAATATTGCTCACAACTTTTTCATAGTGTCCTTTCTTAGTTGCTATTACTACAACGGGCATGTTTTCGTCTATCAAAGCGATAGGTCCATGTTTCATTTCAGCTGCAGGATAGCCTTCAGCATGGATATATGAAATTTCTTTAAGTTTTAAAGCGCCTTCTAAGGCTACAGGGAAATTAAAGCCTCTACCTAAGTAAAGACAGTTAGGCGCATCTTTATAGATATCTGCTATGTATTTAATATGTGCGTCAGATTCTAATGCTTTTTCAATTTTACCAGGAATCATTTCTAATTCTAATAAATGACGTCTATAATCAGAACTATTGATAGTCCCTTTAGCTCTTGATAATCTTAGAGCCATTAAGGTTAAAACAGTAATCTGAGTTGTAAATGCTTTAGTTGAAGCAACGCCAATTTCAGGACCAGCGTGTGTGTAAGCACCTGCATCTGTTTCTCGTGCAATAGATGATCCTACAACGTTACAAACTCCAAAGACAAATGCACCTTTAGACTTTGCCATTTTAATGGCAGCAAGTGTATCTGCAGTTTCTCCAGATTGGGAAATTGCAATAAGAACATCATCTTCTCTTATTACAGGATTTCTATATCTAAACTCAGAGGCATATTCAACTTCAACAGGAATTCTTGCTAAATCTTCAAAAATATACTCAGCTACTAAACCTGCATGCCATGAAGTACCGCATGCAACAATGATAATTCTATTGGCATTAAGGAATTTTTTCATGTTGTCTTCAACACCAGCCATTTTAATAATGGCTTGATCTCTCAATAGTCTTCCTCTATAGGTGTCAGTTATAGCTTTAGGCTGTTCATGAATTTCTTTTAACATGAAATGGTCATAACCTCCTTTTTCTATTTGTTCAAGGTTTAATTGTAATTTTTGAATGTAAGGATCAACCAAAGAATCGTCCTTGATTTTTCTAATTTTTATTGGTTTATGAAACCTTAAGATTGCCATTTCCTCATCTTCTAAGTAAACAGCATTTTTTGTATATTCTATAAATGGAGAAGCATCACTTGCAATAAAGAATTCATCTTCACCAATACCAACAGCAAGTGGGCTACCTAATTTGGCAACTACAACCTCTTCAGGTTTGTTCTTATCAAAAACGGTAATAGCATAAGCACCTATTACTTGGTTTAATGCAATTTGAACTGCTTTACCAAGTTTTACCTTTTCTTTCTTTTTTACATCTTCAATAAGGTTAATTAATACTTCTGTATCTGTATCAGATTTAAAAGTGTAACCTCTAGATGTCAATTCTTGTTTTAGAGAGTCATAGTTTTCAATAATACCATTATGAATGATAACTAAATCTCCAGAGTTTGAAACATGAGGATGCGAGTTTACATCGTTTGGTACTCCATGTGTTGCCCAACGAGTATGACCAATACCTACATTACCATGTTTTGTTATTACTGATTCAGAAATTTTTTCTAGATCTGCTACTTTGCCTTTAGTTTTGGCAACTTTAAGATCTGTACCGTCAAAAAGAGCAACGCCAGCACTATCGTAGCCACGGTATTCTAATCTTTTTAAACCTTCTATTACAATTGGATAGGCTTCTCTATGTCCTATGTATCCTACAATTCCACACATAAGTATTTAATTTGGGTTATAATTAATAGCTGCGCAAATATGTGAAATAAATGGCAAACTAGATTATTTATTATTTAAAGTTATTATTTTCTACGATGAAATAACCTTTTATTGTAATGTAATTTATTTAGGTTCAGTGGAAAACACTTTAAATTTTAAGTGTTTTTCAGAAGAACTGTTACTCCCATATAATATGGTACCTCTTGGAGCAATTACAGATGCAGCAGGGACATTAGTTATTCTAAATTCTTCAGAAACACCATTAATATCATCTAATGTTTCTAAATTTGATATTATATTAACATTTGATGATAGAACTAAACCAATTTGAGTATTGGTTGCTCCATTTATTAAAATATTATTAAGATGTTGAGTTAACCTAATTTTATAACTCCCAGTTTCACTATTTCTTACAGTAGAATGAAAAACTTTTGAAAAAACAGGGATGGTTGAATTATCAGTACCGTCTAAAGAATAGTCTAAAGTTGGTGTATTGTTTTCTAGATCATATACATATAGTCTGTCATATTTATGAAAATCAGTATTTGTTACTGTGATTAAATCTTCTTTTTCATAAATTTCTAGATGCGCTTCATTTATTAATTTTTTAAGAATATAGTCTCCTGTTATTTCATCTTTTAAATAGTCTCCGTTTCCATCTTCTATTCTGTATTCTTTTAGAAAATTAGTTAAATCTTCAGATGTAGGAAATAGATCAATAATGGCCATTGAGCCTTCTATTCCTTTTAAGTAGATTATTTCATCACCATTTTCAGCGTCTCCATTTTCAAGTGGGGCAGTGTAATTATTAATAAATGTATTAAGTCTTTGATCGCTAAATCTTAATGCGTATTCAGCAGATTCTCTTTCGCCGTCTCCATCATCTTTTGTATAGTGAATGGTTATTTGCGCATCTGTAGAGGCTAGGTTTAACATCACCATGCTACCTTTATTGTTAATGGCTTCTGCTTTTATATATAAACCTCTAAAGTAATTTTTAAAAATATCTGAATTACTTAATTCTGGTTGCCCGTTTTTAGCTAGTAGCTTATTGATCCAGAAGTCATAGTCACCATTTTCATTGTCTAATTTTAAGCGCAATGCAGGGTCTGTTCTTACCACATCTTCTCCCATGCCTGTTTTTACAGGTTCTGGACTGAAAGTAGTATCTATTTCTGAAATTAATACTCCTTTTAAGTCATCAAAATTGATAATGTTAGTTTCTGTTTGTGCATAATTATCAGTACTACCATTATTTGAGTAAGAAAAGTAATTTTGCCCTTCACCTACATTACCAGAATTAGCAGTATTTATAAAATACCCATTTTCATAAATAGAAATTTTTATAGGATCTGGATTGTTTTTTGCATCTTCATTTATTGGTTTTACATATAAAGAATCACTAATTGTATAAGTGTTATTACCATTTTCATCAAAACCCGTAACTCTATTAAAATAAGGAATGTTTAGAATAACTGAATCTATAACAGGATTGTCTCCAAAAACATTAGGCGTAGAAGAACTTGAAAAAGAACTAGGAACAATATCTGCTACTATACTAGCTGTTGTAGTACCAAAATCTGGATCATCAAAAAAACCTAATAAGTTTGAAGGCAAATTGTTAATTTGTATACCATTCAATCTCTTATTATATGCTGAAATTTTATATTCTTTAAAATCAGTTTCAAAATTCGCATTTTCTTGTCCTAAAACATCACTCTCTATAGTATAAAAATCTTTGTCACAAGCAACAAAAGAGGTTATAATTATTAGAACAATAGCAGGTATTCTAAAAGCTTCAAAAATCTTTTTCATAAAAAGGCAATAAATGAAAGTAAGGTTAACTTAAAACGGTGTTATTAAAAAATGTTGTATAAGCTTCACCAAATTCATCTCTATGTTTGTATTCTAAAATAGGTTTATCAGCTGCTTCTAAATAGGCTTTTAATTCTTCTGGTATGTCTTCAGAACCTATAATTAATGCATCAGAATAATCAATAGCAACTTTCATTAAATTGTTATATGTAGGTTCGTCTAGCACTTTAACAGCATCTTCGTTTATGTTGTCAAATTTAATCTTATTAAGCATGTCTTTATTTAAAGTATTGTTAAAACTTTGATTATAAACAGAAGTAACAATTTTACTTTCGTTAAATAAAGGCTCGTCTTTATAATATTCTTTTAAATAGACAGGTAATAATGAGGCTAACCAACCATGAACATGTATTACATCTGGAGACCAATTCAATTTTTTTACCGTTTCAATTACTCCTTTTGCAAAGAAAATGGCTCTTTCATCATTATCTGAAAACAGTTCTCCATCTTCATCAGTTAATGTTGCTTTTCGTTTAAAATACTCGTCATTATCTATAAAATAAACTTGAATACGTTCTTTAGGAATCGAGGCCACTTTTATAATAAGAGGCATGTCTAAATCGTTAATAACCAAATTAATTCCTGAAAGTCTTATCACTTCATGTAGCTGGTGTCTTCTTTCATTAATATTTCCGTATCTAGGCATAAATATTCTTATTTGCCCTCCTTGTTGATTTACTAATCTTGGAGCTTCAAACGACATTGAAGAAATTTCTGTTTCTGGTAAATAAGGCACAACCTCAGATGATACGTACAATATCCTCTTATCTTTCATATGTTTACTTTTATTGGTTTTTACAAAACCATAATTTAATTAATCGATTAACGATTTTTTGTTAGGGAACATTTTAAGAATACTTGTAATTGTTAAGTATTTTCAAAATAAAAAACACGCAAAAGTACAAAAATTTATGCTAATTGACTGTAAAATCTTAAGTTTGCAGGCGTTAATTTTTTATTAAAAGGTGAAGATCTACTCAGAAAAAAAGAATATAAACATAGCTATCCAAGATTTAAAGACTAAGAATTTAAAGATTGGATTAGTGCCTACAATGGGCGCTTTACATAGGGGGCATTTAGCTTTAGTAGAAAGGGCTTTAGATAATAATGATAAGGTTGTTGTAAGTGTTTTTGTAAACCCAACACAATTTGATAATAAAGAAGACTTAAAAAAATACCCAAGAACTTTAGATAAAGATGTTGCCTTACTAAAAACACTATCTAAAGATCGAATTATAGTATATGCTCCTACCGTTAATGATATATACGAAGGAAATACCGTAGCTCAAGATTTTGATTTTGATGGGCTTGAACATGAAATGGAAGGAAAGTTTCGCGACGGACATTTTGACGGTGTAGGCACCATTGTAAAACGCTTTTTTGAAATTGTGAAACCGCACAATGCTTATTTTGGAGAAAAAGATTTTCAGCAATTACAGATTATAAAAAAACTAGTTGAAAAGCATAGCATTCCAGTAAAAATAGTAGGTTGCCCAATTTACAGAGAAACTACGGGTTTAGCTATGAGTTCTAGAAATACTAGGCTAAAACCTGAATATTTAGAAGCAGCCCCTTTCATATATAAAACTTTAACAGCTGCCAAAAAGCAATTTGGCACAAAAAGTGCTAATAAAATCACAGAGTGGGTTGAAAATCAGTTTGCTAAAAATGAGCTTCTGGAATTAGAATATTTCATTATAGCTGATGCTGAAACTCTAAAATCTGTTAAGAGAAAATCAAGTAAAAAGTCATATAGAGCATTTATTGCTGCATATGCAGATGATATAAGACTTATAGATAATATCGCTCTAAATTAATTATCTTTGACACATGCAAATTCAAGTAGTAAAATCTAAGATTCATAGGGTTAAATGCACGGGTGCAGAACTTAACTATATAGGTAGTATTACCATAGATGAAGATTTAATGGATGCCGCCAATATTATACAAGGAGAGAAAGTTCAGATTGTTAATAATGATAATGGTGAGCGATTAGAAACGTATTGTATTCCTGGACCTAGAAAAAGTGGAGAAATAACACTTAATGGGGCAGCGGCTAGAAAAGTATCTATTGGTGATACCCTAATTCTTATAACTTATGCTTTTATGAATATTGAAGAAGCTAAAGTTTTTAAGCCATCGTTAGTTTTTCCAGATGAAGCAACTAACTTATTAAAGTAAAACATTGTCTCCAAAAATAAAAAAGATATTAAAAATTGTACTCCCATTATTATTGGGAGTTTTTTTGGTCTGGTATTCTTTGAAAGAAGTGCCTATTGATAAGATAATAGGATATTGGAATGCTTCAAATAAGAGTTGGATTGTATTAGGTGTATTTCTTGGTCTTTTAAGTCATTTGTCCAGAGCATATCGTTGGCGTTTTCAATTAGAACCAATGGGGTATAATATTAAATTAGAAAATAGTATTATGGCTGTTTTTGCTACCTATTTAATAAATTATACAATACCTAGGGCTGGAGAAGTAGCAAGAGCTTCTATTTTAACAAATTATGAAGGAGTGCCTTTTGAAAAAGGGTTTGGCACCATAGTAGCTGAGCGTATAGCTGACTTGGTAGTTATGCTTGGTATCATAGTGATTACACTTTTCTTGCAGTTTGATTATATTCTGGGGTTGCTCAAGGAAAAAGTTCCGTCTACCAATTTAGTTATTTATGGAGTTGTAGGGATTTTGGTTTTTGGGATAATCGTATTTTATTTTAAAAAAAGCCAATCTAAACTAGCATTAAAAGTTAGAGTATTTCTAGAAGGATTAAAAGAAGGTGTTTTTAGCATTTTTAAAATGAAAAAGAAATGGCCTTTTATCTTTCATACGTTGTTTATATGGGTAATGTATTTACTTATGTTTTATGTAACTACATTATCAATAGATGAATTAAATAATATCCCAGTTGGGGCAGTTCTTATTGGTTTTATTGCTGCCAGTTTTAGTATAGCTGCAACAAATGGAGGTATTGGCGGTTATCCAGTAGCGGTATTTTTAGGGTTTTCAATTTTTGGAGTTGCTAAAGATCCAAGTTATGCTTTTGGCTATATAATGTGGGCTTCTCAAACTTTAATGATTATCATTTTTGGAGGTATATCTTTAATATATCTTCCAATATTTAATAGAAATAGAGCTTCAAAAGAAAACAATTAAGTCGCCTGTGTTTTCTTTCTCTCACTTAATTTAGTAACTTTCGCTTCAAATTTATACTATAATCATGAAGATAATTTGCTCTCTTTGTCTGCTGTTCTTATCTCTACTTACATTAGGCGCTCAGGTTAAATACGAAAATTTCTCATCTTCAAAATTAGGTGAAGATCGACAAATAAAAATTCAATTACCTAGAGGATATAATACCAATGTTGAAAAAAATTATCCTTTATTCATAGTTCTAGATGGAGATTATTTATTTGAAGCTGTAGCTGGTAATGCAGATTATTATTCTTATTGGGAAGATATGCCGGATGCCATTGTGGTAGGAATAAATCAAATAGATACACGATTTGATGATTGTATGTATTCAGAGCAAAATTCGTTACCAATTGAAAGAGGTGCAGATTTTTTTGAGTTTATAGGAACAGAATTGGTGCCATACATGGAAAAAAACTATAGAGCTACAAATTATAGAATAGCTGTAGGACATGGTGAAACTGCTAATTTTATAAATTATTATTTGTTGAAGTCTAACCCGTTGTTCAAAGCATATATTGTTGTTAGTCCAGAATTAGCACCTAATATGTTGGATTATATACCAGAAAGATTAGCTAAAATAGAGTCTGAAATATTCTATTGTTTATCTGGTACTAATAATGATTCTAAATCTATTCAGAAGATGACTAAAGCCCTCGATAGTGATATTTCAACTATTGATAATGACTTTTTAACTTATGATTTTAAAAGTTTTGAAGGGCCGTCGCATTATTCTGGACCAACACATGCAATTCCTGTAGCTTTCGAAAAAATATTTAAAGTATTTCAACCTATAACTAAACAGGAATATAAAGATGTTATTTTAGAATTAGAGGGTTCTCCAGTTGATTATTTGGCGAAAAAATACCAAACAATAAACCAAGAATATGGTATCCAAAAGAAAATTTTAATCAATGATTTTAAAGCTATTTCTGCTGCTATAGAAAAAAATGAAGACTATCAATACTATGAAGAATTAGGAAAGATGGCCAGAGAACAATACCCAAAGACGCTTTTAGGAAGCTATTATACTGCAAGGTTTAATGAAGAAATGGGGTCTCCTAAAAAAGCAATGCGAATTTATCAGTCTGCTTATCTATTAGATGAAATAGCTGGAATTACCAAAGATTTAATGCTTGAAAAGGCAGATGCTATAAAAGAGGATTTCGGATATTAATGGCTAAAGTTAAAACTACGTTTTTTTGTCAGAATTGCGGAACACAATATGCTAAATGGCAAGGGCAATGTAATGCTTGTAAGGAATGGAATACCATTACAGAAGAGCTCATTCAGAAACCAGAAAAAAGCGACTGGAAAATATCAGATTCTTCAAAGAAAAGAACTTCAAAGCCTTTAAAAATTAATGAAATTGATGCTTCTGAAGATGCTAGATTAAATAGTTTAGATGGTGAATTTAATAGAGTTTTAGGAGGAGGTGTAGTTCCAGGGTCATTAACGTTATTGGGAGGGGAGCCAGGAATTGGAAAAAGCACGTTACTTCTTCAAATTTCTTTAAAGTTACCTTACAAGGTATTGTATGTTTCAGGTGAAGAAAGCCAGAAGCAGATTAAAATGCGTGCAGAACGCATTAACCCCAATAACAGTAACTGTTATATCTTAACTGAAACCAAAACTCAGAATATTTTTAAACAAATATCTGATTTAGAACCAGATATTGTTATTATTGATTCTATTCAAACCTTACATAGCGATTATATTGAATCTTCGGCTGGGAGTATTTCGCAAATAAAAGAATGTACTACAGAATTGATAAAATTTGCAAAAGAAACAGCAACCCCAGTTATACTAATTGGACATATTACGAAAGATGGTCATATAGCAGGGCCAAAGATTTTAGAACATATGGTTGATACTGTGCTTCAATTTGAAGGAGATAGAAACCATGTTTTTAGAATTTTGAGAGCTAATAAGAACAGGTTTGGATCTACCAATGAGTTAGGTATTTATGAAATGCAGGGGTCTGGATTAAGAGAAGTGTCTAACCCTTCAGAAATTTTAATCTCAAAAAAGGATGAAGAACTATCTGGTAACGCTATTGCTGCTACTTTAGAAGGTATGCGTCCATTAATGATAGAAGTACAGGCATTAGTTAGTACAGCTGTTTATGGTACACCACAACGTTCTGCAACTGGCTTTAATGCAAAGAGACTTAATATGTTACTTGCTGTTTTAGAAAAACGAGCAGGATTTAGATTAGGTGCGAAAGACGTGTTTTTAAATATTACAGGAGGTATAACGGTTGATGACCCTGCTATAGACTTAGCAGTTATTGCGGCTATTTTATCTTCAAATGAAGACGAAGCACTTCAACGTGATTTTTGTTTTGCTGCAGAAGTAGGTCTATCAGGTGAAATAAGACCAGTACAACGCGTAGAACAACGTATTTTAGAAGCTGAAAAATTAGGGTTCTCAACTATTTTCGTTTCAAAATATAATAAAATATCACTTAAAAATCCTAAAATTAAGATCCAATTGATATCAAAGATTGAAGATTTGGTTGACTTTTTAAGTTAGTCATGAATCAATTATAAATATATAAAACATCACTTTCATCGATTTTTTTTGTTCTTAAACGATAAAAATATCAATTTCTACTTGGAATTTAAACTTGTTTAATTTATTATTGTTCTATTAATTAATCAAAAGCAAGTATTTTAACTTGTATTTTGATAATAATACTTCTTCTCTCAAAGTGTTATAGTCCGTTAGACTTAATGCTGTGGTTATTTAGTATTAGAAAATTTTGTTCTAATGCAAATAACAATTAATCTATGAAACATTTTGTTGTACAGCATTGCTGTCAAATAGTCTTATTTCTATGTGTAATAATTTCATTTACTTCATATGCTCAAACAGAAATAGATTCAGAAAACTTTGAATCTGGGAGTTTCCCTTTTACAATGTGGAATGATGGAGGAGCGGAATGTAGAGTAAATTCCAAAAGTCGTTTGTCAGGTGTATACAGTCTAGTTTTAAGAGGTAATACAAGCAGCTCTAATACATATACAAATAGTATAAACCTTAGCTCATATGAGTCTATCACAATAGAATTCGATTTTAAAACAAGAAATTATGATTCAGGAGAAGATTTCTTTATAGAGTTTTCAAATGATGGAGGTTCAACATGGCATAATACTCCAGTTTTACATTATGTTCATAATACAGATTTTAACAATAATATAGATTATACAAATGTAACTGTAACTGTGCTAAGTAGTAATTACACATTTACATCAATTTCAAGATTTAGGTTCAGGTCTAACCCTTCAGAAACAAAAGAGAGGTTATTTTTAGATGATATTTTAATTATAGGTCAAGAAAATACAGGAGGGCCAGAGATAGTAGATATTGATACAGATACAGATGGAATTAAAGATGCATTAGATGTTGATGATGACAATGATGGTATATTAGATTGTACAGAAAAGGGAATTACCTACGGAACCATTTCAGAAGTTTTTACATTAAGCGGAACAGCAATAGAAATATCAAATACAGAGTTTCAATTAACAGATGCATTAAATAGTCAGGCTGGAGCTGCTACTATAGTAGATAGAATTAATTTTAGCGATAGTTTTTCTTTTTCTTTTGATGCCTTTTTAGGAGATAATGATAGTGGAGCAGATGGTATGGCTATTATTTTTCACAATGATCCAAATGGAGCTTCAGCAGTTGGTGATGTAGGTGAAGGTTTGGGAGTAAGTGGAATTCAAAATGGAATTGTCTTAGAGTTAGATACTTATAATAATGGGTCTTCACGAGGCGATCAATGGTTTGATCATGGTATGATTTGGGATTCAGATAATCAATCTGGTGTAGGTTTATTAACATCTGCAACGTATTTAGGAGAGTTAGAAAATGGCAATTGGCATACAATTATAATAAATTGGGATGCTTCAAAAAACACCATAAGTTATTATGTAGGGAATACTTTGGCGGGAACCTATACAGGAGATTTAATAAATAATTACTTTGGAGGAAATAATTTAGTTTTCTTTGGTTTTTCGGCATCTACTGGAGCTCTAAATAACACACAAAAAGTTAGATTTAATAGTGTGTGCGACATTCCTTTATTTATTGATACTGATAATGACGGATTAGCTAATAAATTAGATTTAGATAGTGATAATGATGGTATTCCAGATAATATTGAAGCCCAAACTACTTTAGGATATATATTGCCAAGTGGTGCCGTAAATACTTCTGGAAATTATGCTGGATTGTGGAATAATTACGGAACAGGAATTTTACCTGAAGATACCGATTTAGATAAAATTTATGATTATGTAGATTTAAATAGTGATAATGATGATTATAATGATATTGAAGAAAATGGCATGTCTAATACAATTCTATCTGCCGATGATGATAATGACGGTCTAGATAATGCTTTTGAAACTAATGGTGCAAACGATGCCAATTGGGATGTAAATGAAGATATTGAAGCCCCTTCAGATTTATCTATTTTACCTGATGTGGATTCAGATGTTAATTCAGGAGGTGATCTAGATTATCGAGATACAGCTCAGGTTATTGTATATCCATCATCAGCTTCAATAGATTTTGATGGTGTAAACGATTATTTAGGAGGAGATAGTATTTTAAATGGCTTAGAAGAATTAACTATTATGGCTTGGATTAAAATTGATACGGATAATAATAACGATGATGAAACAACCATTTTAGGAGAAGACTTTGGTTGTAGACTTTATACTGATAATGGTAATACCGTTAAATTTGAAATTACTACACCTTCTGAGTATTCGTATAGTGTTGAAGCTGATAAAATAAATTTTGAAGAATGGCATCATGTTACAACCGTTTTTTCTTCTAAAACTGGAACACTAGCTATTTATATAGATGGTGAAATAATTGATACAGAAACTAATTCTATTTTAAAGGGTGCTATTATTTCTCCAACTTCCAACTGGACGGGAGATTTCGAGGTAGGTAGAATTTCTAGCTCAATTATGGGTAGGCAATACTTTAAAGGTGAAATTGATGAGGTTAGAGTTTTTAATGAGTCGTTAACAGATTCTCAAATTCAAACCATGATTTATCAAGAAATTAAAGAAAATTCAGGTACTATAAAAGGAGCTGTTATTCCTAAAGACATTATTGATTTTACTAGTAAAGAAAAAGTGTCTTGGAGTAGTTTGATAGCATACTATCCTATGACAAATATAGCTGCAAATCAAGTTGAAGATTACTCTCAAAACAGTAACGATTTAACAATGCATAATATTTCATCAGTTATGGAGCAAACGGCTCCAATGCCTTATAAAACATTTTCTGATGGTAATTGGAATATACAAGATGCTTGGGAGTATGGAAATGTTTGGGATATTGAAGAATTGCCAAGTTCAAGAGAATGGAGTATTATTAAAATTGAAAATAATGTTACTATCTCAAATTCTATATCAACCTATGGCTTAATTATAGACAACGGAAATACATTAACAGTTAATGGAAATAATCTAATTAAAAATACGGGTTATTTAGAGCTTAATGGAACATTAGATTTGATGAACGATTCACAACTAATTCAAACATCTACGAGCGATTTAGTAACCTCTGCCGATGGTAAAACCTTAAGACGTCAAGAAGGCACACCAAATGCATATTGGTATAATTACTGGTCGTCTCCTACGGGTGCCACTGGAGTAAGCACTTTAGTTGATAATAATAGTGCTTCGGGCAATCCTAATAATTCAAATTTTAGTCTAGAACTATTAAAAGATGAATCTGGGTTTAATTGTCAATTTACATCTGCTTATACTGCTAATGGTAATATTAGTACTTATTGGTTATATGCGTTTAAAAATGGAAAAACATATTGGGATTGGGTAAGGTTAAAAGCAAACTCCAATATAGAACCAGGAGTTGGTTATACACAAAAAGGTACAGGAGTGACTTCTAAGGAACAACAATATATATTTGAAGGCAAGCCAAATAATGGAACTATATTAGTTAATGTTCAGGATGTTGGTGGTCCAGGTTCAGTGCCAGATGTGTCTAGAACCAGTTACTTATTAGGTAATCCGTATACGTCATCAATAGATATACATAAATTTATAGATGATAATACAGGCGTTATAGATGGTACTTTACAATTTTGGCAACAATGGAGTGGTTCATCTCATAATTTGAACGAATATAACGGTGGTTATGCCCAAGTAAATAAACTTGGTTCAACGAGAGCATATCAATTTGTAGGCTTAAGTGGAGCTCACAATGGTTCACAAGAAGGAACTTTAGTGCCTTCTAGATATTTGCCTATTGGGCAAGGGTTTATTACAGAAATTATTGCTGATGGAAATGTAGAATTTAACAATTCGCAACGTGTATTTGTATTAGAAAAAGATGCAGATGGCAGTTATGATAATGGTTCTGTTTTTTTAAAAAACACAAAGTCTAAGTCAATAAAAACCTCAAAATCAGCAAGCCAAGAATCTAATTCTTTTAAAAAGATGCGTATTGAGTTTAGTTCAGTAACAGGGCCAGACACTAGAAGAGAATTGTTATTAGGTTTTAGTGAAAATACTTCAGATAGTTTTGACTATGGATTTGATTCTGAGTGTAATGAGGTTAATAATAATGATTTAAACTTAAATTTGGATGGTAAGAATATGAACATTCAAGCTTATAGTAAGTTAACTGAGAATAAAGTTATACCAATAAATTTTAAATCTTCTGGCCAAAACTCTTTCGAAATTCTACTTACAGAACTAGAAAATTTTGATGAAACTCATGAAATATATTTAAAAGATAATTTAACAGGAGATTACTTTGATTTAAGAAGTAACGAACCGTATAGTTTTAATTCAGAACAAGGTAAATTTAATGAACGCTTTGAGATTGTATTTCAATCTGAACAGCAATCATTAAGTGTTGATAATGTTCTAACAGATCAAAATTTTATTTACTACTTGGGTGATGAGCGTAGATTATATGTCAAGAAGTTAAGTAGCTCGTTAACAAGAATGTCTGTGATAAGTATATCTGGAAAAATAATCATGGAGTTAAATAATATTTCAAGTCAAGATTTAAATAGTGGTATAGAAATACCTAATGTAGCCTCTGGAGCATACATAGTATATTTTAGAACTAATGATAGTCAAGTGCTTACAAAAAAAATAATAATCAATTAACCCAACCAATTTCAATCTCTAATTTAACCAACCAAAACCCTAGAAAAAGTCAAAACACTATGTTTTGACTTTTTGCATGTAAAAACCTTTGTTTTATTAAAAATTTAGATCATTTCTTAAAAATATGTGCATTTCGTCTATTTTATTTGTTTTTTGTCGACGTTTTAACGTGTTTTGTTAAGTGCTTAGATATTAGGTCTGGTTTTTTAATCAGTAATCACATGTCCGCATATTGATTTGTAATTGTTTACAAATTAAGCTTTGAATAAATAAAACACTTTAATTAATTGTCTTTTACCCAAGTCTATAGTTATGAAAACTAATTTATATCCAAGTTTTTTATTGATGCTTTTGGTAACAAACGTTTTCTTTTCACAAAATTCTGATGTACAAATTACCGTTCGATGGCCAGATAATGCCTATGAAAACAAAGTGGAATTATATAACACAGCTAATGATTTAATTGCTACAATTTGTGATGATAATCAATGTTATGTCTCTTCTCAACAAGGAGTTACTGATAGATATGGGTCTAAATATGATTTAGGCTGTGTTGCAAACGGTAATAATTATTATGTTAGATTATATGATTTTGCCAACGATGGTTGGCAAGGATCAAGTTCTATTTCTGTAGTTGTAGCCGGGGTTGAAGTTATAAATAATGATGGAAGTAGCGCAAGCACCTCAGGGCAAACGCTATATTTTAATGTTTCAGGAGGAGATGCTACGTGTAATGGTTTATTAGATACAGATTCTGATGGTATAGTAGACTACTTAGATTATGATGATGATGGTGATGGTATGACTGATGGAATAGAAAATTTAGGAGAAAATAGATTTCAATGTACCTTACCAGAATTAGCCTTTGAAAATGGTGCTTATGATGCTACGGTAAGTACTGGAACTATTGGAACAGTTGGAGCCGTTTACAGATTTAGTAATTCTATTCAAGGTTATGATGTTTTAATGGAAATTATAGAGCTTACTGGAGCTTCAATTGCAAATTTTGATAATGACACAATAGATAATCCCACATATCTGCAAACAGAACTATCTTTTGATGCTGCATATACTGGTACACCTGGAGCAACTTTTAAATTTACTATTGTAAATGGAGGTACAACAATACCATCAACTGAGATTTTTAGAATAAATGGTATTACTTGGGATTGTGATGGCAGTGGCGGATTAAAAGAATCTGTTGTTTATAATGATGTAGCTGCTTATGGTACTGAAAATCCAACGTCTTTAGAGACAGTTGATTTAGGAGGAGGAGATATTCAAATTAGTGCTTCCGGTCTACAAGAAGGACCAGGGTTTTCTACATTAAAAGTACTTAGAGCTTATTATCAATTCATAGGTAACTCGTTTACTATGAGAATGCAGGCAATCAAAACAGGAACATATGGTGCTACAAGACAGTTTGGAATGTCGTTTACCCAATGTGAATTCTTAGAGTTTAATGCAAATGCTCTTAACATAGTACAAGGTGAAGATTTTGACGGAGACGGAAAGTTTAATCACTTAGACATCGATAGTGATAATGATGGCATACCAGATAATGTAGAAGGGCAAGCTACTTTAAGCTATATTTTGCCTACAAATACTATAAGTACTAATGGAATAGATACAGCATATGGATCTGGGATTTCGCCAGTAGATACAGATGGTGATAATACACCAGATTTTATTGATTTAAATTCTGATAATGATGCCATTCCTGATATTGAAGAAAATGGGATGGTAAATGTTATCGTAAATTTAGATGACGATGCAGATGGATTAGACAATGTGTTTGAAACTACTGGAACAAATGATGTAGTTTGGGATGTTAATGAAGACATAGAAGATCCTACAGATTTAAGTATATTACCAGATGGAGATGGTGACTTAAACTCAGGTGGAGATTTAGACTTTAGAGATATATTTACTCCTAATCCACCACCAAGTGCTACAATAGACTTTGATGGTGTTGATGATTATGTAAATTCAGATTTAGATATATCTGGCTATACAGAGTTAACAATAATGGCCTGGGTGAAATTAGATGATAGTTTTACAAACTCTTCTTATGTATTAAGTTTTGGTGATTTAAATATTGAAGTACTGAACTCTAGACATGTTAAAATGGAAGTTAATGGTGCAGTGATGAATTGCGCTCATGCACTAGATCGAGATATTTGGGCACATATCACTTTAGTTTTTGATAGTTCATTGTCAACAGCAAAATTAAAAGGGTATATAAATGGGGTACAGTTAGCTACTCGTAATGGGGCATCATTGTCATCTGCAATTAATACATCTACAGAGAAGTTTACTATTGGAGCGAGCAGTACAGATCATTCAAAATTATTTAAAGGAAACATAGATGAGGTTAGAGTATTTAATTCCGCTTTAACAGAAAGTCAGTTGCAAAAAATCATTTATCAAGAAATAGTTTCAAGTTCTGGACTTGTTGCTGGTTCAGTTGTACCTAAGCCAGTAGTAGATAGTGTAACATCTCAGTCAATTTCATGGTCTAATTTAATGGCTTACTATCCTATGACGGATATTAAGAATAATTATACTTCAGATTATTCTAGTAATTCTCATAGAGCAGACTTGCATAATATTACTACGGTTATGGAGCAAACTGCACCAATGCCATACGAAACTATTTTAGATGGAAATGTATCAGATAAATCATCTTGGTTACATGGAGATGATTTAAACACAGATGTTTTTGCTTCTACAGAGTATAGTATTGTTAAAATAAATAATGATATCATATTAAATTCATCACTCAAAACATCTGGTTTAATTATAGATAGCGGAAGTACACTTACTGTAAATGGTAACAATTTAGTTAAGAACAATTGGTATTTTGAACTTAACGGTACTTTAGATTTAATGAATGATTCACAGTTAGTTCAAACAGTTAATAGTGATTTAGTTACTTCTATAAATGGTAAAACCTTAAGAAGACAAGAAGGTACACCTAATATCTACTGGTATAATTATTGGTCGTCCCCAGTAGGAGAACTAGGAACAACCACATTAACAGATAATAATGGTTCTGGTAATAATGTAAATAATACACCTTTTAGTTTAGGGATGTTAAAAGATGATTCTGGGCTTACTTGTCAATTTACATCTGAGTATAATGGTAATGGAAGCATAAGTACTTATTGGTTGTATACTTTTAAAAACGGAAGAACCTATGACGATTGGGCACGAATTTCAACATCCGCAAATTTAAAACCAGGAGAGGGTTACACTCAAAAAGGAACAGGAATACCATCAAGTGAACAACAATATATATTCGAAGGTAAACCCAATAACGGTACTATATTAGTGAATGTAACAGATGTAGGAGGGCCTGGATCTGTTGCTGATATATCAAGAACAAGTTATCTTTTAGGAAACCCGTATCCATCTGCTTTAGATATTTCTAAGTTTATAGATGATAATGCTGGAGTTATAGGTGGTACATTACAACTTTGGCAACAATGGAGTGGATCTTCTCATTATTTAGATCAATATGAAGGAGGGTACGCCCAAGTAAATAAAATGGGGGCAACAAGAGCATACCAGTTTGTTGGTCGTAGTGGTGCACACAATGGTTCACAAGATGGTACATTAGTGCCTTCAAAATACTTACCAATTGGTCAAGGATTTATTACAGAAATAATAGCTGATGGTAATGTAGAGTTCAATAATTCTCAACGTGTATTTATTTTAGAAGAAGATGCAGATGGAAATTTTGATAATGGCTCTGTGTTTTTTAAGAATGCAAATGGTAAATCAAAAGGGAGCTCAGTATCAAAAACGGAAAGTAACCAATCTACTGTAATCAAAAAATTACGTTTAGAGTTTAATGCTGTATCTGGACCCGAAACAAGAAGAGAGTTGCTGTTAGGCTTTAGTGAAGCTACATCAGATGCTTATGATTATGGTTATGATGCTAAATGTAGTGAGGCTAATAACAATGATTTAAATCTGAGTTTGGAAGGCGATAACTTCAACATACAAGCCTATGGGGAATTGACCCAAGAGAAAGTTGTGCCATTAAATTTTAAATCATCAGGGCAAAATACATTTGAAGTCAAATTGTCTGATATCGAAAATTTTGAAGATTCTGAAGAAGTATATTTAAGAGATAATCTTACAGGTGACTATTTTGATTTAAGAAGTAATTTAGCTTATAGTTTTTCATCAGAACAAGGTAAGTTTAATGAACGTTTTGAGATAGTATTTCAGTCAGAACAACAATCATTAAGTATAGAAGAAGCTAGTATAGATAAAAACTTTATTTACTATTTAAATAAAGATAGAACAATACATGTAAAGAAACTAGAGGCGCCTGTAGTAAAAATGGCTGTAGTAAGTATTACAGGACAAATAGTTTTAGAGGTCTATGGAATACCAAATGCAGTGTTAGAAGAAGGTATAGAATTACCAAAAGTAGCCTCAGGAGCTTATGTAGCTTATTTAAGAACAGCAGACAATCAAGTTATCTCAAAGAAAATTATAGTGAATTAATCAACCAACCCCTTAAATATCAACCAAAAATCAGAAAAGAGTCAAAACATTATGTTTTGGCTTTTTTTATATTTAAAAACTTAGCATTTCAGGATAAATTCTTAAATTCGCAACCTTACAAGAATTAAGTTAAATGAGCGTGAAATTTCCTGAATATAAAGGACTTGACTTACCAAATGTAGCTAATGAAATACTGCAATATTGGAAGGAAAATAATATTTTTGATAAAAGTATAACTTCAAAAGAAGGTAAAGACACTTTTGTGTTTTTTGAAGGACCTCCTTCTGCAAATGGATTACCTGGTATTCATCACGTAATGGCACGTGCTATTAAAGATATTTTTTGTAGGTATAAAACCCAAAAAGGGTATCAAGTAAAACGTAAAGCTGGGTGGGATACGCATGGCCTTCCTATTGAACTCGGTGTAGAAAAAGAATTAGGAATTACCAAAGAAGATATTGGTAAAACTATTTCTGTAGAAGAATATAATGCGGCTTGTAAAAAAGCTGTAATGCGTTATACAGATGTTTGGAATGACCTTACAGAGAAAATGGGTTATTGGGTAGATATGGATGATCCATATGTTACCTATGAACCAAAATATATGGAAAGCGTTTGGTGGCTATTAAAGCAGATTTATAATAAAGATCTTTTATACAAAGGGTATACCATCCAACCTTATTCGCCTAAAGCGGGTACAGGATTAAGTTCACATGAGTTAAATCAGCCAGGAACGTATCAGGATGTAACAGATACTACAGTTATAGCCCAGTTTAAAGCAAAAGAAGAATCTTTGCCAGCGTTTTTACAAAACGAAGGAACAATTCACTTTTTAGCTTGGACTACTACACCTTGGACATTACCAAGTAATACAGCCTTAACGGTTGGTCCAAAAATAGACTATGTACTGGTTAAAACCTTTAATCAATATACGTTTGAACCTATCAATGTTGTTTTAGGAAAACCATTAGTAGCAAAACAATTTGCTGGTAAGTTCAATCAGGTAGAAACGATTTCAGAATTA
The DNA here is from genome assembly GCA_947487895.1 of uncultured Flavobacteriaceae bacterium. GTDB lineage: Bacteria > Bacteroidota > Bacteroidia > Flavobacteriales > Flavobacteriaceae > Seonamhaeicola. The sequence goes on along the minus strand of CANKYF010000016.1, from coordinate 55,117 downwards.
GATGCTTATAAATCTGGAGATAAAAAGATTCCATATGCTATAGTAAAAGAATTTAAAGGAGCAGATTTAGTAGATATCACTTATAAGCAATTACTGCCCTATGCGTTACCGAATGACAATCCTGAAAATGCATTTAGAGTTATTTCTGGAGATTTTGTAACTACCGAAGACGGTACAGGTATAGTGCATACAGCACCTACTTTTGGTGCGGATGATGCATTAGTTGCAAAACAAGCTACACCAGAAGTACCACCAATGCTAGTTAAAGATGATAATGATAATTTAGTGCCTCTTGTAGATTTGCAAGGTAAATTTCGTCCAGAATTAAAAGAACTAGCAGGCAAATATGTTAAGAATGAGTATTATAATGATGGTGAAGCACCTGAGCGTTCTGTAGATGTTGAAATAGCTATTAAGTTAAAAGAAGAAAATAAAGCCTTTAAGGTTGAAAAATATAAACACAGTTATCCAAACTGCTGGCGTACAGATAAACCAATTTTATACTACCCGTTAGATTCTTGGTTTATTAAGGTCACAGATGTAAAAGACAGAATGTTTGAGTTAAACCAAACTATTAACTGGAAACCTAAAAGTACTGGTGAAGGTAGGTTTGGTAACTGGTTAGCAAATGCTAACGATTGGAACTTGTCACGTTCTCGTTATTGGGGTATCCCATTACCAATTTGGAGAACAGAAGATGGTAAAGAAGCCCTTTGTATTGGTTCTGTTGAAGAATTAAAAACTGAAATGGAAAAAGCAATGGCGGCTGAGGTTCTCGAAGCCGATATTTTTGCCGATTTTGAGGTAGGTAATATGAGTGATGAAAACTATGCGAAGTTAGATTTGCATAAAAACATAGTAGATCAAATTACTCTAGTATCCCCATCTGGAAAACCTATGAAGCGTGAGAGTGATTTAATAGATGTTTGGTTTGATTCTGGCTCTATGCCTTATGCGCAATGGCATTATCCGTTTGAAAATAATGAGCTAATTGATGAAGGAACAACTTATCCTGCTAATTTTATTGCAGAAGGTGTAGACCAAACACGTGGTTGGTTCTATACACTTCATGCTATTGGTACTATGGTGTTCGATTCTGTTGCTTATAAAAACGTGGTATCTAACGGATTAGTGTTAGATAAAAACGGACAAAAAATGTCTAAGCGTTTAGGCAATGCTGCAGACCCATTTGAGACTTTGGCAAAATATGGTCCAGATGCTACACGCTGGTACATGATTAGTAACGCAAATCCTTGGGATAACTTAAAATTTGATTTAGAAGGTATTGAAGAAGTAAAGCGTAAGTTCTTCGGGACACTTTATAATACGTATTCGTTCTTCAGTTTGTATACCAATTTAGATAATTTTACATATTCTGAAGCTGATATTCCTTTAGCTGAAAGACCAGAATTAGATAGATGGATATTGTCTGAACTACATACGCTTATACAAAAAGTAGACGAGTATTATGCAGATTATGAGCCTACAAAAGCGGCCAGAGCCATATCTGATTTTACGCAAGATTACTTAAGCAACTGGTTTGTACGTTTAAGTAGAAGACGTTTCTGGAAAGGAGATTATCAAGCAGATAAAATTTCGGCTTACCAAACGCTTTATACATGTATGCTAACAGTTGCTAAATTGGGAGCGCCAGTAGCGCCTTTCTACATGGATAAATTATATCAAGATTTAAATGCTATCACCAAAAAAGAATCTTTTGAGAGTGTTCATTTAGCAGATTTCCCTGTGTTTAATGAAAGTTTTGTAGATAAGAGTTTAGAACGAAAAATGGAGAATGCGCAAACAATATCATCTTTAGTATTATCGTTAAGAGCTAAAGAAAAGATAAAAGTGCGTCAACCACTTCAAAAAATAATGATTCCTATTGATACTAAACAACAAAAGGAAGAGATATTAGCAGTTTCAGAATTAATAAAGCATGAAGTTAATGTTAAAGAAGTTGAGCTTTTAGAAGATGCTTCAGATATTTTAGTAAAACAAATTAAGCCTAATTTTAAAGCTTTAGGGCCACGTTTTGGTAAAGATATGAAGTTAATAGCAAATGCTATTAGAGAGTTTGGTGCAGAGGATATTAAAAAAATTGAACAAACTGGGAATTTAGAGCTTGTTATTAATGGAAAAAATATTACTTTAGGGCTTGAAGATGTAGAGATTACATCTCAAGACATCGAAGGCTGGTTAGTAGCAAATGAAGGCGCTTTAACCGTTGCCCTAGATGTAACCATAACTGATGATTTACGAAGCGAAGGTATTGCAAGAGAACTTATCAATAGAATTCAAAATTTACGTAAAGATTCAGGGTTTGAAGTTACAGACAGAATTGATGTAAAACTTCAAAAAGATGAGCATATAGTGAATGCTATAGACTCTAATATAGCTTATATAAAAACGGAAACGTTGGCTAATGAACTTGAAATAATTGATAAATTAGATAATGGTATTGAAATAGCTTTTGATGATATAAATACCAAATTATTTATAGAAAAACATTAAAATATGGGATCTACAAGTGCAAGATATTCAGATGCTGAATTAGAAGAATTTAGAGCTTTAATCCAAGAGAAAATAGATAAAGCTCAACATGATTTAGAACTTATTAAAAGTGCGTATATGAACGATCATAATAATGGTACAGAAGATACAGCACCAACCTTTAAAGCTTTTGATGAAGGAAGTGAGGTAATGAGTAAAGAATCTAATTCGCAATTAGCTATTCGTCAAGAAAAGTTTATTAGAGATTTGAAAAATGCACTTATTAGAATTGAGAATAAAACATACGGTGTTTGTAGAGTTACTGGTAAGTTAATTAACAAAAAGCGTTTAGAGCTAGTACCTCATGCTACATTAAGTATTGAGGCTAAAAACATGCAGAAATAATTTATTCTTTTATAAAAATTTAAAAACGTCTCGTCATTACTTCGAGACGTTTTTGTTTAGTATGGTTACATGTCGTTAAAAAAATCTATTGTCGTTATTGTTATTATTTTACTTATAGATCAAATAAGTAAGGTATACGTAAAAACGCATTTTCAACTTCAAGAGAGTATAAAAATTTTCAATTGGTTTCAAATATATTTTATTGAAAACGATGGCATGGCTTGGGGTACAAAAATTAGTGACTTTTTAACGTTTATAGATGATAGAACCGCTAAGGTTGCTTTAACTCTTTTTAGAATTGTGGCTATTTATGGTATTGGTTACTGGCTATATAATGTTACTAAAAACAATAGACCTAGAGTTTTAATTTTAGCCATTGCTTTAATTTTTGCAGGGGCTCTGGGTAATATTTTAGATTCTGTCTTTTATGGTATCTTTTTTAACGATAGTGCGTTAGAAGTAGCCTCATTTTTACCCCAAGAAGGAGGTTACGATAGTTTGCTTCACGGAAAAGTAGTAGATATGCTATATTTTCCTATGTGGAGTGGTCGTTTACCAGAATGGGTACCTTTTAAAGGAGGTCAATATTTTACCTTTTTTGAACCTGTTTTTAATATTGCCGATGTAGCAATTAGTACTGGTTTTATAATGCTTATTGTATTTAATAAAAAAGCGTTCCCAAAAAACTAGTTTCTGCGTAAGTCTTTTCTTCTTTAAATGATTTGATTATCTTTAAGTTATCAATCATGAAAATCCCATATCTATGAAATTCAGGTTTTTACACGTAGTTTTGCTTCTGCTTAGTTTTAGCAATTTAAATGCTCAAAATACTTTTGATATAGTATTTCCAAAAGCTAATAGAGATCAAATATGTCAACAATGCACCAATATTTTTAGACAAAAACCAAAAGAAGTTCGGTTTTCTGTTGAGAGAGAAAATTCAAATATCTATTTTAAAATTAACGATCAACAATGGTTTAATACATTGTTTAAAAATAATGGAGACGGTATTGCTATTGATATTGTTAGAAAAAACAGATATGATTGTAATGAGAAAGCCCAAAAATCACAAATAAAAGGGGTGCTTTTAGAGCCTGTGTATGCTGTTAAGTTAAGAAATGGATTAAAACCTATTAATGAACAACAATTTAGAGTTTTAGTAGGTGAAATACCAAATGGGCTTTTAAATTCTGATTTAGAATATAATATCCTTTTTTTAAGTAATAAGAACATGTGTAGATATCAAGTTATCTATAATTTAGAAGCCTATTCTTGGGATTTGTTAAATATGGGAATGTATTTAGATGAGATAACTTATGATGTAAAAGAAATAAAACCAAACTCTAATGAAGGTTATACACTAAAGAATAAGACATTAAAGTTTAGTATTCCATTTAAAAAAAATAAATCTGAGTACTCTCATGATGATATGGCTCCTTTGTATGATTCATTACATTTAACAGATTTTAATATAAAGGCTATAAAAATTAAGGCTTATGCTTCTATAGAAGGAAGTTTAAAGCGTAATATAGAATTACAAAAGCAACGAGCCAATACTATAGCTAAAGCATTGCAGACTTTTCAAAAACCAACGATTAAAACCGAAATAAGTTCTTCTGAGAATTGGGTGGATTTTTTTAATGATATCAAAGGAACCAAGTATAGTAGTATGAGCACTTTGAGTAAGAGTGAAGTAAAATCTAAAATCGTAGGCACTGTTTCCAGAGATCTTGAACCAATTTTAAAACATCATAGAAAGGCATTAGTGGAATTAAGTCTTGAGAAGAAAGATAAGTATATTGGGATGACTCCAAATGAATTGCTTAATAAGTTTAATGATGCAATTAGCAAAGAAAAGCTTCAAGAAGCTAATGAACTTCAAAATTCCATTTTGGAGAAGGTTAAAGGTAAAGAAGTCTCCCCAAGCATTCTTAGAAAAATGAATATACCTAAACAGGCAAAATTCGCTAAAATTTTCAATAAAAATTCTGCCATTAGATTTATGGTAAGTGTCAGGCAAGGTTTGGTAGTTTATAAAGAATTACAAGAGCTAGAAAAACTGGTTCCAAATAGTGGGGAGGTGAAATATAACTTAGCTGCTGTAAAAATCATACTCTGGCGTTATAAAGCTATTCAAGTAAATGAAACTAAACTTGAAAATGAAATTAGTGCTTTAAAAAATTATGGCATTGATACATCATTAATTTCTAGAATGATGATTAATTTTCATATTATTAAATCTGAAAATTTTATGAGACAAAGAGATTTTAAAGGAAAGGATCTTTCAGTTTCTTTTATCAACAAAAATTATAATAATGTCTCCTTATCTGATTATGATTATTTAAGTCTAGCTCAGTTTTTCAGTTATTATGCAAACACCAATTATTCGGTAGGTTTACTTGAGGAAAAAGCTAAAAGTATTGATGTAGATGAAAATTTATTATTTTATTATTTAAACCTTACTCTAATAAACAAAGAGCTTACAAACCAAACAAACTATAGAACAATAATGCTCAATGCTATTAATATTAATAAAGCTCGCTACTGTAAATTGTTTAATGCCATAGAAAAAGGAGGTGTGACATTTCAATTGTTAGAAAACGAGTATTTAAAAAACACCTATTGCGAGAATTGCCAAGAGTAATAGATTTTTAAAATAGAATCAACCACTCTTCCTCAAAAAAATTTGTTCTAGCTTGTTAACATTTAAGGGTTTTGTAAAATAATTTTGAACTGTTGGTGATGATTTAGCTCTATTAATATCACTTGGATTAATAGATGAACTCACCACATACAAAGAAATTTTCTTTTTAAACTTATTCTTAATTTTTGAAAAGCGTTCTAAAAACTCCCAGCCATCCATTATAGGCATGTTTAAATCTAAGAAAATAATTTCTGGAATACTTTTAGCATCTAGACTTTCTAAAGACGATTCAAAATAATCTATACTTTGTTTGCCATTATTAAAAATTAAAAGTTCGCTACAAAGTTCATTATTTTCAATTACTCTTTTAATTAAATTCGTATAAATTAAATCATCATCTATGATGCAGGCTAGTTTTTTGGTTGGTTTTTGCTGCATGCTAGAAGTATATTTTAAAAGTTGTTCCTTGATCTACTTCACTTTCTACCTTAATTTCCCCACGTAAGGCTTCTATTTGGTTTTTTGTAATAAAAAGACCTATGCCTACGGCATCCTTATTGTAATGGAACGTATTGTACATTCCAAAAATCTTTTCACCATATTTTTCCAAATCTATTCCTAAACCGTTATCTGATATTTCTAAAATTTGTTTAGAATTTTCTACATAACTAGTAACGTTTATTATAGGGTCTCTATCTGGATGTTTATATTTTATAGCATTGGTGATTAAATTTAATAGGATGCTTTCTAAATAAGCAGGAATATATTCAATAGATTCTAATCTCGTGAAATCGCAATTTATTTTTGCTTTTTCATTAACAACTATTTGGCTAATAGAGATTAAAACTTGACTTAACATATTATTGAAGTTCACCGAAGACTTACTTTTGTTTATACTGTTTTGTATGGTAACTACTTCATTTAAGTGTTCAATTGTATCATTTAAACTTTTTGCAATATCAGTGAAATTGTTCATAAGTTCTAGTTTATCTTCAGGGTTTTTATATGAGTTTAAAAGCTCTGTAATTAATGTTAAATTGCTTGCATGAGATCTTAAATTATGAGATACTATATGGGCAAAATTGCAAAGTCTTTTGTTTTGAGAAGCTATAATATTTGAGGTTCTAAGCAAGTCTAACTCTTTTGCTTTTGAAGCATCAATATCTTGAAACACACCTCTTAATCCTATGATTTCTTGATTGTTATTAAATACAGGTTTACCCATGGCTCTTACCCAAAATTCTCTTTTGTTTTTGGTGAGCATTTTAATTTCAATGTCGAAAGACTTCCCATCTAAAGCAGATCTTAAAAAAGCTTTTCTGGCTAGTTCATGGTGTTCTGTTGGGTAATACTGTAGTGCTTTTTTAAGCGAAGGTATGTAGTCTTCAGGATATTCTAAAATTCTTCTAGTTTGATGATCCCAATAAGTTTTCTGTTTTAAAAAGTCAATATACCAGTTGCCAGTTTTTGTCATTTCAGACGTTTCTTTAAAGTAAAACTTGTAGGTTTTTACTTTTTTACTGGTTTTTATCTTTCGTTTACTAAATAAAATAAATTTAGAATTAGTACCTAGTTCTAGTGAAAGATTATTTCTTGTGTTACAAACATATTCCTTGTACTTACCCTTTTGAGACTTAATAAGTATACTTTGCCTAAAATCGTTGCCATTTCTAACAAAAGCAAAAAAATTATTTTTGAATTGATTGTAATCTTCTTTATGTATTAGATTATTTAAAAAGAAATCTAAATCTATTTTTTCATTAACGTTGGAATAACCAAGTCTAGAAAGGAAAGCTTCAGACCAAATGATTTCATCATTGTCTTTTAATTTCCAATAGTCAATATCAATATTGCCTACTGTCTTCTTGTCGAGTACTTTAGATAATAGCATTTTACTTTAAGTTATTGAGAGATTTGAGAGTAACTGCTGTAAACTTAACAAAAACTTAATGATAGTTGCAAATAAAATTACATTTAATCGACAAAATACATCACTTGAACGAGTGTATTTGGTAGTTCGTCACGCAAAAATCTAGTTGAATATCGCTTTCTAAAACGTGGCTTATTTCTTCTTCGGCTTCAAAAAACGATAATCCAATTTTAATAGTTTCTGGTTTACAATTGGCTAAAAAACGATCGTAAAACCCTTTGCCATACCCAATTCTATTACCTTTTTTATCAAAAGCTAAAAGAGGAATAAAAACAACATCTATTTTATCATCTGTAATTTCAATACCATCAACTGGTTCTGGAATGTTGTAATGATTCTTTTTGATTTTTGTGCTATCCGTGAGTAAAAAATGAGTCATGGTATTTGTCTCAAAATTGCTTTTTGAAACTAGAATATTTTTGTCTTTACCAGAAAGAATACTCAAAATATAATCTGTATTTACCTCTTTTTGTTCTTCAATAGATAGAAAAATATGATAAAAAGAATGCTCCCAAATAGGCATTTTTATAAGCTGATTTGCAATTGAGATACTATAATCTTCTATAGTTTCAAAAGATAAATTCTTTCGAAGTGCTTTATATTTTTTTCTTAATTCAGCTTTTGTCATTTAATTTTGTGCTAATATGAAATAGAGCATCTCCTTGATATACAATTGGGGCTTCATTAACATTAATTACATAACCAGCATTTGGTGATTTTACAAAATAATTTAGTTTACCGTATGGATCTGTAATATTGCCTAATGGATCTCCTTTTTGAACTTTAGAATTTAACGAAATTGTAGGTTTAAACATGCCAGAATATTTGGCTCTAACCCATTTACTTTCTTTAATGAATACGCAGTCCTTTTTTGGTGATGAAGCCTTAAAGTTGGAATTTAACATACCAAAATGTTTCAAAATACGTTTTGCACCATTTACACCAGAATTGGTAACTACATCATCTATATTGAATGATTTTCCACCTTCAAAAAGTAAGAGAGGTTTATTAAGTTTATAGCATGTGTTTCTAAAAGATTTATTTAAATTTTTGGAGTACAATACAAAAGGAGCTCCAAATATTTTTGCCAGCTGTTTTAATTCTATTTCACCTTCAGCAACCCTAATTTGGGGTGCGTTAAATCTACCAGAACCACCTGTATGGAAATCTAAAATATAATCTACATGTGGTAATACATCATTTATAAGTTTGTAAGCAACCCTACTGGCTAAAGATCCTTTTTGGCTTCCAGGGAATACACGGTTTAAATCTCTTCCATCAGGAAATTCTCGTTTTAAATTTATGAAACCAAAAACATTAATAACTGGCATACAAATAATAGTACCACGTTTTGGTTTATTAATACCTTTAGCAATGAGTTGGCGTACAATTTCAATACCGTTTACTTCATCACCATGAATGCCAGCTGTAAACAATATGGTTGGCCCTTCTTTTTTAGAACGTTCAATTATTACTGGAATATTTACAGGCGTTGAGGTATGCAGGTTAGCAACATCAAAATTCACCTCTTTGCTTTCGCCTGGAGCAATAGTTTCATTAAGAATTGTTAAAGTCTTTTTTTCTGTACTCATAAATCAAATCAATCAATTTTAGACTTAACGTCTGTTTCTTTCAATGTATGTAATAATACTTTTTGCAATATTTTTTCCCGTGGCTGTTTCAATACCTTCTAGTCCAGGGGTTGAATTAACTTCTAAAAGTAATGGCCCTCTTTTAGATTGTAGCATATCAACACCACAAACAGGCAATTTTAATGCTCTTGCGGCTTTCATAGCTACTTTTATTTCGGCTTCACTAAGCTTTATAATTTTAGCAGTACCACCTCTATGTAAATTAGAACGAAACTCACCCTCTTTGCCTTGTCGCTTCATAGCCCCTACTACATGTCCGTCAACTACTAAAGCTCTTAGGTCTGCACCTTTAGCTTCTTCAATATATTCTTGTATAAGTGCGCGGGCTTGTAACCCATTAAAAGCTTCAAGAACAGATTCTGCAGCATTTTTAGTTTCTGCTAAAACCACACCTAAACCCTGAGTGCCTTCTAGTAGTTTAATTATTACAGGGGTGCCTCCAACATGAGATAGTACTTTTTCAATATCTCTAGAATAGTTGGTGAATACTGTTTTTGGCATTCCTATTCCTGCTTTTGAAAGCCTTTGAAAACTTCGTAATTTATCTCTAGAACGAATTATAGCATCTGAAGTAACAGATGTAAATACATTCATCATTTCAAATTGCCTAACCACTGCACTACCAAAAAAAGTGACTGATGCGCCAATTCTTGGAATTATAGCATCTACATAATCAAGGTAGCGATCTTGGTAGTAAATAGTGGGTTTTTCTTTCTCAATAATGAGATCACATTTTAACGGGTCTATAACTTCTATTTCATGACCTCTTTTCTCGCCTTCTTCTATTAACCTTGCGGTAGAATAAAGATTGGCATTTCTAGAAAGAATAACTATGTTCATATAAATTACTAAAAGCGCACTTAGCTACTAGTGCTCAAAGTTATTAGGTTATACTATATCTTAAAAATATTTGAAAATAAATATAATAAACTTAAGACATTTATAACTTTAAATACTTGAAACTTTAATATACCTTTGAAGTGATGAGTGACACACCATTAGATATTCAGCTTAAAACCTTACCAAACTCACCTGGAGTATATCAATATTTCGATACAAACGGAACAATTATTTATGTTGGAAAAGCTAAAAATTTAAAGAAACGAGTAAGCTCTTATTTTACCAAGAACCACGAGTATGGGAAAACACGAGTCTTGGTTAAAAAAATTGCCAATATAAAGCACATTGTTGTAGAAACCGAAACTGATGCACTCTTGCTTGAGAACAATCTTATTAAAAAACATCAGCCACGATATAATGTTTTATTGAAAGATGATAAGTCTTACCCTTGGATTTGCATTAAAAAAGAACGGTTTCCAAGAGTATTTTCAACAAGACGTGTTTTTAAAGGTGGCGGTGAATACTTTGGCCCTTACACAAGTGTAAAAACCGTTCATACATTATTAGATTTAATAAAAGGTTTATATCCTTTGCGAACTTGTAACTACGATTTAGCTGAAGCAAAAATTCAAGCAGGTAAATACAAAGTCTGTTTAGAATACCATTTAGGAAATTGTAAAGGAGCTTGCGAAGGCAATGAAACAGAAACACAATACAACGAAAATATTAAAGCCATTAGGCAAATTCTAAAAGGTAATTTTAAAGACTCTTTACAACAATTTAAAAAGCAAATGAAACAATTGGCTAAAGATATGTTGTTTGAAGAAGCTCAAAAAATAAAAGAAAAGATTGAGGTTTTAGAAAACTACCAAGCACGTTCTACAATCGTAAATCCTAAAATTAGTAATGTAGATGTATTTTCTATTATGAGTGATGAAACTTATGGTTATGTAAACTTTTTACAACTGTCTTACGGTTCTATTATAAGATCTCATACCTTAGAAATTAAAAAGAAGTTAGAAGAATCTGATAAAGAACTTCTTGAATTGGCAATTACCGAAATTAGACAACGTTTTCATTCAAACTCTAAAGAAATTTATGTGCCTTTTGAAGTTGATTTAGGCGAAAATATAAAAGTGACTGTGCCTAAACTAGGAGATAAAAAGCACATTTTAGATTTATCACTTCGCAATGCGAAATACTACAGAATGGAGCGTTTTAAACAAGATAAAATTGTAGATCCCGATAGGCATGCCAATAGAATTATGGCACAAATGAAAGCTGACCTACGTTTATCTGAAGAACCTAGACATATTGAATGTTTTGATAACTCTAATATTCAAGGAACTAACCCAGTAGCTGCCTGTGTGGTGTTTAAAAACGGAAAACCAAGTAAAAAAGAGTATCGTCATTTTAATATTAAAACGGTTGAAGGCCCTGATGATTTTGCTTCTATGGAAGAAGTAGTACACCGTAGATACAAAAGATTATTAGATGAGATGCAACCTTTGCCACAATTAATTGTCATTGATGGTGGGAAGGGTCAATTATCATCCGCGCTTAAAAGTTTAGATCTTTTGGGACTGAGAGGAAAGATAGCCATAATTGGGATAGCAAAACGTTTAGAAGAATTATATTACCCAAATGATCCAATTCCCTTATATTTAGATAAAAAAAGCGAAACCTTAAAAATTATACAGCAATTACGTAATGAGGCACACCGCTTTGGTATTGAGCATCATAGAAATAAACGTAGTAAAAGTGCGTTGAATACAGAGTTAGAAACCATACCAGGTATTGGAGAAAAAACGGTGGTAGAGTTATTAAAGCATTTTAAATCTGCCAAACGTGTAGCCAATGCTAAGTTAGACGAATTAGAGGCGGTTGTTGGCAATTCTAGGGCTGAAAAGGTTTATAATTATTATCATGGGAACAATAATTAATTATTTAATGATGAAAAGAGCTTTAAGACTTATTCTTTCTCTTAAAATAATGTTGTTAGTTTCTTGTAATGGATTTGGTTCAATAGACAGAAATGTAAAAACCAAAGATATAAATGTATCTCCAAAGGCAATTACCGGAAATTGGGGAATTGATTATCATTCGTATAAATATTTATCAAGTATAAAAAAAGATAGTATTACCATAATCTTTAATCCTGATAGTACTTTTGAATTAAATTCATCTTATGATTTGTTCAATAATGTAATAGAGAATGAAGTATCGAAAGGAAACTGGAAAATAATCAATCAAAATAGGTCTGTACAAATAGAATTAAGTTTTAATGATAAAATGTTTAAAAACTTAGAAGTTTATAAAAAAGGAGAAAATTATCAGTTATGGTATTTCTTTTCAGATCCTGATACTGGAGAAAGACTATTATTCTTAAAGAAGTGAAACAAAAAACAATTACCATATCACTCCTATTATTCCTCGTTTTCACTTCCGCGAAAGCGCAAAATAACTCGTTTGATAAAAATGACCAAAAAGTAGGTTTGGTATTAAGTGGAGGAGGTGCCAAAGGTTTAGCACATATTGGTGCTCTAAAAGTGATTGATAGTTTAGGAGTTAAAGTAGATTATGTTGCAGGCACAAGTATGGGAGCCATTATTGGGTCTTTATATGCATCTGGATATTCAGGTGAAGAATTAGACTCTATTTTTAAAATTGCAGATTTTGAAAGTATTATAACAGACAATCTACCACGTGCCTCTAAAGGTTTTTTTGAACGTAATGATGAAGAAAAGTATGTGGTAAAATTACCTTTCGATAATTTTAAGGTGCAACTACCATCAGCTTTATCTAGAGGTCATAATGCATATAATATGCTTTTGAAGTTACAGCTTCATGTAAATGAAATTGAGGATTTTAGCAAATTACCTATTCCGTTTTTCTGTATTGCAACAAATATTGAAACGGGTAAGCAAGTGATGTTAGAAAAAGGAAATCTCACCCAAAGCGTTATGGCTAGTGGTGCTTTGCCTAGTCTGTTTCAGCCTGTAGAAATAAATAATCAAATTTTAATAGATGGAGGTGTTGTAAATAATTACCCTATAGATGAATTGAGAGCCAAGGGTATGGATATTATTATTGGGATTGATGTGCAAGATAGCCTTATGGATAGAACTGAGTTGACTTCAGCGCCAGATGTACTTCTGCAAATCAACAATTTTAGAACCATAAAAGATATGGGGGTGAAGTCTAAAAAGACAGACATCTATATAAAACCAGATATATCTAACTATAACTTAGTGTCTTTTGATGCTGTTAATGAATTAATAGACTTAGGAGAATTAGCCGGAATTGAAAGATTGAGTCAGTTAAAAAGATTAACAAAAAGAACTTCAGAGTATATAACTAAACCAATTATTAAAGACAGTATTTCTATTAGTGATATTAATTTTGAAGGACTAAGTAGATATACAAGATCTTATGTTTTAGGAAAATTAAAGCTTAAGAAAGACGAAAAAATTAGTTATGAAAGATTTGCCAAAGGGGTAAATAGTTTAGTTGCTACAAACAATTTTGATGCTTTAGAATACAGGTTAAAAACATCAAAAGATAAAGAGGGTTATGATTTTCACACTAATTTAAAGGAAGCAAAAACTAGTGCTTTTTTAAAATTTGGTTTGCATTATGATGGTTTGTATAAAAGTGGAGCACTGGTAAATGCAACTAAAAAACAGTTATTCTTTAATAATGATATTGCATCTTTAGATATAGTTTTAGGAGATAATGTACGGTATAATTTTGAGTATTTAATAGATAAAGGATTTTATTGGAGTATTGGTTTACGATCTAGATATAACGAATTTCATAGAAATATAAATGCGCAATTATTATTGAATGAATCTGAAATTGATGCAACAGGTTTAAATAAAATAGATATTGAATTACAAGACCAGACCAATCAGTTTTATTTACAGACATTATTTAGAAAAGATTTTGCACTTAGCTTAGGGGCTGAACACAAACGGTTAGAAATTAGTTCTGAAACTTTAGCCACTGGTGATGAAGATGAAGATTTTCTATTTGAAAACACAGATTATTTTAGTCTTTTCGGAAATTTAAAACTAGATACCTATGATGATAAATATTTCCCTAAAAAAGGCGTCTATTTTAATGGTGATATACATTGGTATTTGTTTGCTTCAGATTTTAATAAAGAATTCGATGGGTTTTCTATTACTAAAGCAGATTTGGGATATGCGATGAGCTTGTCGAATAAATTAGCTCTGAATTTAAAAGCCAGTGGAGGATTTAAATTAGGAGATAAATCTACACAAACTTTAGATTTTGCTCTAGGCGGTTATGGTAATGACTTAATAAACAATTTTATCCCTTTTTTAGGGCATGATTTTATTTCTCTTACAGGTAATAGTTATTTGTTAGCTTATGCAGGATTAGACTATGAACTGTTTAAAAAACAACATCTTACATTTGAAGCGAATTGGACAAATATTAATGATGATATTTTTGAAACGGGAGAATGGCTTTCTTTACCAGATCATAGAGGTTACGCTTTAGGGTATGCCATAGATACGTTTGTTGGGCCAATTCAAGCTAAGTACAGTTATTCACCAGAACGAAAAAAGGGTATTTGGTATTTTACACTAGGGTTTTGGTTTTAAAACTTATTTTGTAACCTCTAAAATCCAGCTTTCTTCAAAATCACCTTTTTTCCTCATATCTGCGACTTTTACTTTTGCTTCAACTAAATCTTTAGTGTAATGGCAGAATATATAATCATATTTATTGGTAGGGTTATGAAAATAGTTAACACTATATTCAGATATTTTTTTGAGATGCTTTATCCAATTTATCCTATTTCTTTGTTTAGCAAAAACACCATTTACCAGATAATAACCAGATTCCATTGTTGGAACTTTGTATGATCTTATAACAAACTCATCTTCTTCTTTTACATCACTATCTTTATCAAAAGTTATTTGGTTTTGAGAAGCAGAGTCGATATTAAAATCATTATTGTTTATAGGCTCTAGGACTTTGGGTACAGGGATTTCTATAACAGAGTAGATTACTTGCATTTTTTCTGAATCATTATCAGAATCAATGCCAATTTGGATTTGATTGTTAGTTTGAAAAAAATTAGCAGGGATATAGCTTTCAACATTAAAAAGGTCTACACCAAAGTTATTTTTAAGTCTTGGTTGTCTTCCTCCAAAATTATCAATAGCACTCTTTAAAAAGTCAGATTCATCCCTGTTTTCAAAGGTTATGGGGACGTTTTTATAAGTATCATTAGACCAGAAGAAACGTTCGTTGCCTTCGTTTGGGTCTCCCCCCAAAGTAAACATAGATAATGAAAATGGAATTTGGTTTTTAGTATTAACGTTATTTTTTTTATTGGGAAAGTTAAGTAATGCAGTAGAGTTTGAGCTAATTTCAGTATAACCAATAGAGCCACTTATTAAGCTGTTTTCAAGATTAGGGTCTTTGTATATAATTAAAATACTCCAGCCACCACTAAGGCCTTCAAATGTTTGCCCTTGAATAGTGTTATAATTAGCTAGCCAATATTCGCCATTTACATTATCTTGGTTTTTAAGTGTTTGTGTGATGTCTAAAGTAAAAACACTAGGGTCGTACAAGTTTGACGCAAATATAGAGGTAGACATAGAATTATCAACCAATGTTTCAGGTTCTATAGTGACATAATCATTATAAAAAGGCATTTTTAATTTTAAAGCATTTTCATCTTTTTTTTCTAAAGGAATTTTGTCTAATTTTTTCCCTTTTTCTTCATCAATAAAACACAAATTATAATTACAAGCCCAAATAACCATGGCTTTTTCAATTTCTACATTCTCAGGTATATTTACAGAGGTTGAGCTAGAAGAAAATGTTTTTTTCTCTTTATCAGCATCAACATGGTAAAGTGTTACATCTTCGTTTTTAAGGGTGTTGTCTAAAGCAGATTTTTGTTTTTTTGGTTTTAAAAGAGTATTCCCATTTATAAATACTTTGTAAGGGCCAAAATATTCAAACGATGCTGAATTATTGCTTTGCGAAAAAGAAAACAAACAACAGATTAATGAGAGGGAACACCAAGCTATTTTAAAATTCATTGCTATAAGTTATAGTTATATAGAAGTGAGAATTACATTAAATATAACAAAAACATTAAATAATGCAAGTTTTTAATTTATTGTATATTTATCCTGATGAAATTATTCTGGAAAGACTTATTACTTCATTTACATTATCTTATCAAGAGAAATCCTGAATAGGCTGCGTTTTTGTATATTTATATAGCTGATAGGTAGAGCTGTATAGCTATAAAACTTATATTTTTAATCTTTAATATTAGTACAAAAATGCCTTTTTATCACAAACTAGGAAATATTCCACATAAACGCCATATTCAATTTAGGAAACCAGATGGTAGCCTGTATTATGAACAATTGTTTGGCACCATAGGTTTTGATGGTATGTCAACTAACAGTTACCACGAACAAAGACCAACACAGGTAAAAGAAATTAAAAAACAATATAGTGTAAAGCCAAAAATCACATTAGAAAACAATATAAAATCATATCGTTTTAAAGGGTTTCAAGTAAAACCGGAAAACGATTTTTTAGAAAGCCGGAAAACAGTTTTAGTAAATAACGATTGTGCCATAGTACTTTCGGCACCCAAACAATCTACCAAAGATTATTTTTATAAAAACACAGATGCAGATGAATTAATTTTTATCCACAAAGGAACAGGAAAATTAAGAACCATGTTGGGAAATCTTGATTTTAAGTACGGAGATTATCTGCTAGTGCCACGAGGTGTTATTTATAAAATAGATTTTGATACAGAAGACAATAGGCTCTTTATTGTAGAATCTCATAGGCCAATTTACACGCCTAAACGGTATAGAAATTGGTTTGGGCAATTATTAGAACATTCACCTTTTTGTGAACGTGATATAAGAAGACCTCAAGAATTAGAAACATATAATCAGAATGGAGACTTTTTAATAAAAGTAAAGAAGCAAGGTGATATTATAGAAATGGTTTACGCCTCCCATCCTTTTGATGTGATTGGTTATGATGGCTATAATTATCCTTACGCTTTTTCGATTCACGATTTTGAACCGATAACAGGTAGAATTCATCAACCGCCACCAGTACATCAAACCTTTGAAACAGATGCGTTTGTAGTGTGCAGTTTTGTGCCACGAATGTATGATTATCACCCGCAGTCAATACCAGCACCTTATAATCATAGTAATATAGATTCAGATGAGGTGTTGTATTATGTAGATGGTGATTTTATGAGTAGGAATGATGTAGAAGCAGGTCATATTTCTTTACATCCAGCAGGTATTCCTCATGGTCCTCATCCAGGGGCAACAGAACGAAGTATAGGAAAGGTAGATACCCAAGAATTAGCAGTTATGGTAGATACTTTTAAACCACTTAAGGTAACAGAAGAAGCTATGAAAATATCCGATGAAGATTACCATAAATCTTGGTTAGAATAAATTTTTCAGGAGCTATTTCCTGTTTTAAGTAGTTGCTTTTTGCTAGTCATGCTGAACATGTTTCAGCATCTTAGAAAAAGTTCAACAAACGACTCCAATGTTGACTATAATTAGTCTAAATAACTAAACGATTAAACATTAAAATCATGAATAAAGATATAGAATCAGTAAACTACGGTTTAGAAAAAATATTTGAAGGGGCACAAGATTTTCTGCCACTTTTAGGAACAGACTATGTAGAATTCTATGTAGGTAATGCAAAACAAGCAGCACATTTTTATAAAACAGCATTTGGATTTCAATCTTATGCCTACAAGGGTTTAGAAACAGGTAGTGTAGATACCGTTTCGTATGTGTTAAAACAAGATAAAATACGTTTGGTGTTAACAACACCTCTAAACTCTAAAAACCCTATTAATAACCATATTGTAAAACATGGCGATGGGGTGAAGGTTATTGCGCTTTGGGTAGAAGATGCTAAAAAAGCCTATGACGAAACCACAAAAAGAGGCGCTAAATCTTATTTAGAGCCGGTGGTAGAAATGGATCAACATGGTGAAATTGTAAAGTCAGGTATTTATACTTACGGGGAAACAGTACACATGTTTGTAGAACGCAAAAATTACAATGGTGTATTTATGCCAGATTTTGTGGAATGGGAGTCAGATTATAATCCAGAACCACTAGGTTTAAAATATGTAGATCACATGGTAGGCAATGTAGGTTGGGGACAAATGAATACTTGGGTAAAGTGGTATGAAGATGTTATGGGGTTTGAGAACTTTTTGTCTTTTGATGATAAACAGATACACACAGAGTATTCTGCTTTAATGAGTAAAGTAATGAGTAATGGTAATGGGCGTATAAAATTTCCAATAAATGAACCTGCCGAAGGTAAAAAAAGATCTCAAATTGAAGAATATTTAGATTTTTATGAAGGAGCAGGTGTACAACATATTGCAGTTGCAACAGATGATATTGTAAAAACAGTTGAAGGTATGAGACTAAGAGGAGTTGAATTTTTATCTACACCACCGGATACTTATTATGAAGCAGTTCCAAAACGACTATTAGAGCATAATCATGAATTAAGAGAAGATATAGAAACTCTTAAAAAGCTAGGGATAATGATAGATGCCGATGAAGAAGGCTACTTACTTCAAATATTTACAAAGCCAGTTGAAGATAGACCAACGTTATTTTTTGAAATTATTCAACGTATGGGAGCGCGAGGTTTTGGAGCTGGAAATTTTAAAGCACTATTTGAGTCAATAGAAAGAGAACAAGCCAAAAGAGGAACGCTCTAGAAGCATTAAAAAGCAGTATTTATCAACAAAAGCCATCAAGAAAGGTGGCTTTTGTAGTGTAACAAATTTTTGTTAAGAACTTCTTATTAATAAAAGCTGTAAGAACTTTTTTTATATTTTTGGAATAGTAATTGTAATTTCTATAGAAAAGGCAATAAAAAATGTGCTAAAGAAGTTAATTACATAACCCAAGACAAGATGAAAAAACTACTACTTATATTATTCGCAATAGGGGCATTTCAGATGTCCTTTTCACAAGAACCTTCATTTGGAGATGGTGAATGGTTCCAATTCAAAATGAGTTATAGTAACTTTTTAAAAGCAGGAAATGCAACCCTAACAGTTACAGATACCAAATTAGGAGACAAAGATGTGTATCATGTGGTTGGAAAAGGTTGGACTACTGGTATGATTAAATGGTTTTTTAAGGTAGAAGACCAATACGAAAGCTATTTTGATAAAAGTACCTTAATGCCGTATAAGTTTATTAGAAATATTAATGAAGGTGGGTATACTAAAAACATTGAAATAGATTTTGACCAAGCCAACAATAAGGCTTATGTGAATGATAAAAAACATAATGAAAAATCTGTGATTGATACCAGACCTAATATTCAAGATATGGTATCTACTTTTTATTATTTAAGAGATAATTTACATACAGATGGTTTAAAAATTGGTGATGAGGTTAGAATAGATATGTTTTTTGATAAAGAAAATTATGGTTTTAAACTTAAATATTTAGGCGAAGAAGTAATAAATACAGATTTTGGTAAAGTAGAATCTTTAAAATTTAGACCATATGTAATGGCGGGGCGTGTGTTTAAAGAAGAAGAAAGTTTAACACTATGGGTTTCAAAAGATAAAAATAAAGTACCTTTGCGTATCAAAGCAGATTTAGCTGTGGGATCTTTAAGAGCAGATTTAGACGCTTTTAAAGGGCTAAAACATCCTTTTCAAATAGTAGTTAAAAATTAATGGGTTTAGATAAAGACATTACTAACCAACTTAATGAGAAATACCAAGCAATAGATCAAGATTTAGAAGATCATTTAGAAGGACTTCTACATAGTAAACCCATCACTTATTGGGATTACATTCATACAGACGCATTACTAAATTTACAATTACCTAGAACAGATTTTCCAGATGAGATGGTGTTTATCATGTACCATCAGGTTACAGAGCTTTTGTTCAAAATGATTCTTTCTGAAATAGATCAAGTAGCTAAAAGTGAGTCTATTGATGGTACTGTTTTTACAGATAAAATAATGCGTATAAGTCGTTATTTTGATGTACTTACATCATCCTTCAGTATTATGAAAGATGGTATGAGTATAGAACAATATAATCAATTTAGGCAAACGTTAATTCCAGCTAGTGGATTTCAAAGTGCCCAATACAGAAAAATAGAATTTGCTTCAACAGAACTTATAAATCTAATAGATAAAAGATTTAGAGAATCATTTAATAAAGAAGCTTCTTATGATGAGGCTTTTGAGTATTTATATTGGCAAGCAGCTGGAAAAGACTTTAAAACAGGAAAAAAAACCTATACTTTAACAGTTTTTGAAGAAAGATATAAAGAAGAGTTTCTTAGATTTAGCAAATTTTATAGAAAAAATAATCTTTGGTCTAAATTTAAGAGTCTGCCTAAAACAATTCAGGATAATAAAGAATTGATTAAGGCAATGCGTCATTATGATTATACAGTAAATGTTAAATGGGTTATGGCTCATTACAATACTGCTAATCATTATTTAAAGATTGGAGGCAAAACTGCTGAAGCTACTGGGGGTAGTGAGTGGGTAAAATATATGCATCCTAAATACCAAAAAAGAATATTTTTTCCAGAATTATGGACCAAAAAAGAGATAGAAGATTGGGGAACAAATATTTAATACTAGTATTAGCACTATGTCTTTTTAGTGCTTGTAAAGAAGATAAAAAAGAAGTCTTAGAAGTAGAAGAGATTGTTGAGGTTAAAAAACCAAAAGAGATTTATGAGTTTGGTTTTAATTTGAATAATTATGTGGTAAAAAGAGATACCATCAAAAACGGTGATACCTTTGGTGATATTCTAGAACGTAATAAAATAGGATATCCTAAAATCTTTCATATAGCAGAAAAAGCTAAAGATACTTTTGATATAAGAAGACTTCAAGTTGGTAAACCATACACCCTTTTATGCTCTAAAGACTCATTAGAAATACCAGAATCTTTTATTTATCAACCCAATAAAGAAGAGTATGTGGTTATTAATTTTAAAGATTCTATTCATGCCTTTAAAAGTAGAAAACCTATAAAATACATTCAAAAAACTGTAACAGGTGTTATAACAAGTAGCATTTCAGAAACAATAGATAATAAAGGCGTAAGTGCTGTTTTAACTAATTTGTTAGCTGATAATATTTATGCTTGGACTATAGATTTTAGGCGTTTACAAAAGGGGGATAGATTTAAAGTAATTTACACAGATAAATATATAGACGATTCTATTTACGGTGGAATACATGATGTAAAAGCAGCTTATTTTGAACATAATACCGAGCCTTTTTATGCCTTTCAGTTTGAGACAGATTCTGTTAAAGGTGTCATCGATTATTTTAATGAAGATGCTAAAAACTTAAGACGTGCATTCTTGAAAGCCCCTGTGAAATTTAGTAGAATCTCTTCTCGTTATAATCTAAGACGAAGAATAGCTGTTTATGGATACAAAGTTCGTGCACACAAAGGAACTGATTTTGCAGCTCCAATTGGTACACCCATTATGGCTACTGCGAATGGAACGGTTACTAAATCTGAACGAAGAGGAGGAAATGGGAATTATGTAAAAATTAGACATAATGCTACTTATGAAACCCAATATCTACATATGAGAAAGCGTAATGCGAAAGTGGGACAATTTGTAAAACAAGGTGATGTTATTGGTTGGGTTGGTATGACAGGAAATACAGGAGGGCCGCATGTATGTTATCGTTTTTGGGTGAACGGAAGGCAAGTAGATCCATTTAGACAAAAATTACCGGAAGCTAAACCAATTTCAGACTCACTTAAAACAAAATATTTAGACTTTATAAAGCCTATAAAAATTCAATTAGATGAAATTTCTTTTGAACAAGAAGAGGTAATTATTGAAAAAGACACAATAAACACAAACACTAATCTTATTACACAGAATTATAACTAATGTCGTTGCCAACAATCAACCCTACACAAACTGAGGCTTGGAAAAAGCTTCAGAAGCACTACCAAGAAGTTAACAATATACATATGAAAGACTTATTTGCTCAAGATCATGATAGAGCGAATAAATTTACCATTAAATGGGAAGACTTTTATGTAGATGTTTCTAAAAACAGAATCACAGAAGAAACCTTTAAATATTTATTAGAATTAGCTGATGATGTAAAGCTTAAAGAAGCAATTCAAAGTCAATTTTCAGGAGATATCATCAATAAAACAGAAGGTAGAGCGGTATTACACTCGGCATTGAGAGCTCCTGAATCTGCGGTTGTGAATGTAGATGGAGTGAATGTTATTCCAGAAATTTATAATGTAAAAAGAAAAATAAAAGCGTTTACCAATGAGGTAGTAAGCGGAGACAAAAAAGGGTACACAGGTAAGGCGTTTACACATGTAGTAAACATAGGTATTGGTGGTTCAGATTTAGGACCAGCAATGGTTGTAGATTCACTTCAATATTACAAGAATCATTTAACAACATATTTTGTTAGTAATGTAGATGGAGATCATGTAAACGAAGTTATTAAAAACTTAGACCCAGAAACTACATTATTTGTAGTAGTGTCTAAGACCTTTACAACACAAGAAACACTATCTAATGCAAATACCATAAAAGAGTGGTTTTTACAATCTGCTTCACAAGAAGACATAGCTAAGCACTTTGTGGCTGTGTCTACAAATTTAGAAGCTGTTAAGAATTTTGGTATAGACCCCAATAATATTTTTCCAATGTGGAACTGGGTTGGGGGGCGTTTTTCTTTATGGAGTGCTGTAGGACTTTCAATTAGTTTAGCAGTGGGTTATGAAAACTACGCAAGCTTGCTAGAAGGAGCAAATGCTATGGACGAGCATTTTAAAAACGAAGATTTTGAATCAAATATCCCTGTAGTTTTAGGTTTGTTGAGTATTTGGTACAATAATTTTTTTAATGCGGAAAGTGAGGCTATTATAGCATACTCTCAATATTTAAACCAATTTGCTACATACTTGCAACAGGGTATTATGGAGAGTAACGGTAAGAGCGTTGATAGAAATGGAGATTTTATAGATTACCAAACAGGGACTTTAATTTGGGGAGAACCTGGAACAAATTCGCAACACGCATTTTTTCAACTAATTCATCAAGGGACCAAGTTAATACCCGCAGATTTTATAGGTTTTGCAAAGTCTTTACATGGTAATCAAGACCATCAAGATAAATTAATTTCAAACTTTTTAGCACAAACGGAAGCGCTTTTAAATGGGAAAACAGAGAGTCAAGTCATTGATGAGGGTACTCAAAAAGATATTATTTCGTTTAAAATATTTGAAGGAAACAAACCAACAAATACCATTTTTATAGAAAAGTTAACGCCTAAAAGTTTAGGTAAGTTAATAGCAATGTATGAACACAAGATTTTTGTACAAGGTGTTATTTGGAATATTTTTAGCTATGACCAATTTGGTGTTGAACTAGGGAAACAACTAGCATCAAAAATTTTACAAGAATTTAACAATTCGTCAACAAATGAGCATGATTCATCCACTCTTAACTTGTTGAATTATTATAAAAATTATAGATAGGATCTTGTCTTATTGTAATAAATAAAAAAGAAAAAGGGTGTTAATTTTAATGTATTATCACCCTTTTTACTTTTAAAGTGTTATTCTTTTCTTAATATTTCCGTAATATTTACACTTTGTTTTGAGAGTAGTTTTGCAAGACTAATTCAATTAATTAATCTTCATTATGAAAAAAACTACTCATTATTTATTAATAGTTGCGGGATTTTTGTTAACCACAACTATTTTTGCACAAAGTACAATCACAGGAGTTGTAATTGATTCAGATTTAAATGCACCACTTCCTGGAGCTAATATCATTGAAAAAGGAACTACAAATGGCGTTTCTTCAGATTTTGATGGAAAATTTACCTTAACTACTCAAGCCTCTTCAGGAAGTATCGTTATTTCTTATGTAGGCTATGAAACAATTACTTTAACTTTTAGCGGAGATACTAATATAGGAAACATTACAATTTCACCAGATAATTCATTAGAAGAAATAGTAATTGTTGGTACCGGAATTATTGATTTGGCTGATGATAGAAAAACGCCAGTAGCTGTATCTACAATAAAAGCTGCAGAAATTCAAAAGAAAATAGGTACGCAAGATATTACCATGACACTAGTAAACACTCCCTCAGTTTATGTTGCGGGTGCTTCAGGAGGTTTTGGAGATACGAGAATGGCTGTTCGTGGTTTTCAACAAGATAATACGGCATTCCTTATTAATGGACAGCCAATTAATAGTATGGAAGATGGCAAAATGTTCTGGTCGAATTGGTCAGGTATGAATGACATTGCTAGTGCAGTACAAATACAGCGTGGTTTAGGAGCTTCTAAACTAGCAATATCATCTGTTGGTGGTACTGTTAACTTTGTAACAAAAACAACAAGCAAAAAAGAAAGCGGATTTGCCTATACTGGTGTTGCTAATAATAATTATCTTAAAACAACTTTAGCTTATAACACAGGAAGAAATGAAAAAGGTTGGGGAGGTAGCTTTATGTTATCTCATTGGCAAGGAGATGGTTATAATGAGGGTAATTTTGGACAAGGACAAACTTATTTTATTTCTGTAGGTTACACACCTAATGACAGACATAACTTTAACTTTTTAATTACAGGGGCGCCTCAGTATCATGATCAAAATTTTGCTAAAAATATTTCTTCGTATTTACAATATGGTAGAAGATACAATAATAACTGGGGAACTTATCAAGGTGAGTACATGACTGAAAGAAGAAATTTTTATCATAAACCAGTAGCTAATCTAAACTGGGATTTCAATATTAATGAAACCACTAATTTATCTACAGTATTATATGCGTCTTGGGGACGTGGTGGCGGAACTGGAAATAGAGGTAACCGTATAAGAACAGCAGATGGAAGAATTGATTACGATGCCATTTATGCGCAAAATGCGCAAGTAAATAATGGCGCTGGAGTGTATTTTGGTAGCCAACCAGCTTATGTTACACGATCTTCTATGAACTTACACAGTTGGTATGGTTTAGTATCTAACTTAGAGAAGCAATTAAATGAAAATTTAACATTAAATGCTGGGTTTGATTTAAGAACATATTACGGTGAGCACTTTAGAATTGTTGAAAATTTCCATGGTTTAAATACTTGGCAAGAAAACATCAGATTAAGAGACCAAAATAATGGGCATCAAACCTATGGTTCTTTTGGAACATACAAAAATGTAATTACAGATTACAGTTTAGATGCAGACCCTTGGGCCATTTTATTTGAAAAAGTGAAAGAGGATGATAAAATAGCTTATAGTAACGATGAGCGCATTAATTACGGAGGTGTTTTTGCGCAATTAGAATATGCTAATGATAATTTTACTGCATTTTTTCAAGGAGCAGCATCTAATCAATTTCACCAACGTTTTGACCACTTTCAATATGCAGACCAATCTTTAATAGACGGTACTTCATCTCAATGGACTGGTACTCCGCTTCCTGATGGAATTACTGATGGCGTAGATTCTGAAAAAATAAATAATTTTGGATTTAACGTTAAAGGAGGCGGTAGTTTAATTATCAATGAAGATAACAGGGTATATGTTAATGCTGGCTATTATTCACGTCAGCCTTACCATGATAATATTTACTTAAACTTTACAAATTTGGTGAATCCTTTAACAGAAAATGAGAAGATTTTAGGTTTAGAAGCAGGCTATAGCTTTAAGAGCCCATCTTTCTCAGCAAACTTAAACTTATATAGAACCTCTTGGGAAGATAGGGTTGTAACTTCTTCAAGCATTGTAAATGATCAATTACAATTTAGTACAAATTTTGGTGTACAACAAGTACATACTGGAGTTGAAGTAGACTTTACAGCTAGACCAACAAAAGACCTTAGACTTAGTGGTTTTGTTTCGGTTGGCGACTGGGTATTTAAAGGTAATGGAGTAACTCAAATTACAGATGAGGAACAAAACGTAATTAGTACTGATAATGCTGATTTTGATGGAGGTAAAGTAGGTGATGCAGCCCAATTCACTGCTGGTTTAAGTGTAGATTATAGAATAGCAGAAAGATTTTCTATTGATGCAGACTACAGATATTATGATAACTTATATGCTGATGTAGGCGCCGTAAAAGAAAACTTAAAATTACCATCATATGATATCGTTGACATGGGGATATCATACAAAATGTTATTAGGAAAGGATAAGCAAAACTCTCTTAATATGAGACTTAATGTGAATAATGTTTTTTACAAAGTGTACCTTTCTGAATTAAGAACAAACATAAAAGCAAGTGATTTAGTTGATCCAGATGATGCTTCTGCTGGTACTTATGCTTCTAACGGAAGAGTTTATAATGGTATTGCAGATGATAATCAAGGTTACTTTGGCTTAGGTAGAACATGGAATTTTAGTTTGCGTTACAAATTCTAATAAACTTAATAAGTTTAAAATATGAGCCGCTTCTAAAAGAAGCGGTTTTTTTATAGATTAAATTCATTATTTTTGATGACATCTAAAAAATATATAATCATGTACGAAGTTATACTTTCTTTACACTCTTATTGGGCATATTTAGTACTAATAATTTTAATAATTGCAGTTTTTAATGCTATAATTAAAACAGTTGGAGGAAAGGAATATAGTGCCAAAGATTTTAGAATATCGTTGTTCACATTAATCTTGTCTCATGTACAATTATTAATAGGTGTTATTCTTTATTTTGTATCACCAAGATTTAGTCTTTGGGGAGAATTGGGTGGAGGTGTAATGAGTAATAGCTTAGCAAGGTTGTATTTAGTAGAGCACCCATTTGTAAATATTTTGGCGGTTGCTTTAATAACTGTAGGATACTCTAAGCATAAAAAACTATTGACTTCTACTGCCAAATTAAAAAAGATAGCCATTTTCTATACCATTGCTTTAGTATTGTTACTATCTAGAATTCCTTGGGGAACTTGGTTAGGGTAAACTAACCTTTTTTATTACTTGTAAATAAACTGGGAAATGGTCACTAAAACCATTGTTAAAACTACCATTAGAAAAACTTCTTAGAGGATAACCTTTATATTTTCCTTTTTTGGTGATGAGGTAGTTTTTATTATAAATACCTGCTTTATAAAATCTAAAAGAATCATAGTTTTTATCAATCAAGGGTTTTGTAATCATAATTTGGTCAAATAAGCTCCATGAATCTCTATAAGCTGTAGTTCCTAAACCATTTTTGTAAAATTTGGTAAAAGGATTGTAAATCCCTTTTAAACCAACTTTACTTTTTTTCTCCTTAGCTTTTAAAACCTTCTTTATACTAGAGTTTGTTGGATTATCATTTAAATCGCCCATTACAAAAATCTTAGCATAAGGATTGTTATTTTGAAGAGAATCAATAATGTGTTTATTTAATTTGGCAGCTGCAATTCTTTTAGTCTTACTTCTACTTTCACCACCGCGCCTTGATGGCCAATGATTTGCCATTATATGAATTAATTCACCTTCCAACTGGCCACTAACTAATAACTGATCTCTTGTATAAATTCGTTTTTGATTTTCATTATCGTATATCTTTAGTTCAAACGTACTAGAATTTAAAGGTATAAATGCTTTTTTCTGGAATAAAAGAGCTACGTCAATACCTCTTACATCAGGTCCTTCAAAATGAATAATACCGTAATCTTTTTTTATAAGAGAAGTGTCATTTACCAAGTCTTCTAAAACAATTTTGTTTTCAATTTCACATAAACCAATAATACTTGGAGAATTTTTAGAAGTGTCAAAACCAATATCGGCAATTACACGAGCCATATTTTTAATCTTCTTTTTGTACACGTCTTCTCTATTTGTTTTTATTTCCATTATAGGACTATACTCATCAAGTTTTTTAGGATCATCTATGGCATCAAATAAATTCTCCAAATTATAGAAGGCTATGGTGTGAATTTTAAAGGTCTTTTCTTGTGCTTGAATGGGAATATTTAAGAGAAAAAATACTATAAAGAGGTGATGTTTTGAAAGTTTCATTGGAATAAATATTAATTAAAAATAGTACATTTTTTGATTTTTATTAAGAATTAGTTTACATTTCTGAAATATTTGATGTTTATTTTTCTATGGATAAAACGTTTTTTCTCTCATTTTTATGTTTTTGCAATATTTCTCTTTTTGCTCAAAGCACGATGATAATTGGTAGTGTAAAGGAAGATTTGATGTTAAAACCAATTGAAGGAGTTTTGATTCACATTAAAGAAACCAACTTAAAAACTTTGACCAATGCACTTGGTGAATTTCAACTCTCAGAAAATATTCCTCTAGGTGAGCAAACCTTAGTAATTTCTAAAAAGGGATACCTCACAAAACGATTTCCTATAGTTGTAAATGAAGAACAGACAATCAATATCTCAGATATGACTTTAGAAAGAGATGCCTCTGAAATAGAAGACTTGTTTACAATTACACTTTCAGATGATGAATTGAATGATGACACAAGTGGTGCAGATAACATTTCAGGTCTTTTAGCGTCTTCTTTAGATGTATTTCAAAGAACTGCTGCCTTTGAGTTTAGTTCTTCTTTTTTCAGAATAAGAGGTTTAGATTCTAACAACAGCTCAGTTTTAATAAATGGTACTGAAATGAATAAAGCTTATAACGGAAGACCGCAATGGAGTAATTGGGGAGGTATAAATGATGTGTTGAGACATCAAGAATTGGCTACAGGGTTTTCACCTTCAACGGTGGCTTTTGGAGGAGTTTTAGGAAGCGTAAACATTAATGTAAGACCTTCTGAATCTAGATCTGGCGGAAGAATAACATATTCGTCGTCCAATAGAAGTTATACCAATAGACTTATGGCTACGTATGCTTCGGGGTTACTTAAAAATAATTGGGCTTACACTATTTCGTTTGGTAGGCGTTGGGGTAATGAAGGTTTTCAAGATGCAACAAGTTATAATTCTAATTCATTTTTTGCTTCCGTAGAAAAGAAGATTAATGATAAACATAGTTTTAATCTCACTACTATCTATACGCCTAATCGAAGAGGCAAATCGTCTCCAAATACGCAAGAAGTTTATGATTTAAAAGATATAACATATAATGAATATTGGGGATACCAAGATGGAAAGAAAAGAAATTCTAGAATTAAAGAAGTTAATGAACCAATTGTATTGTTAAATCATTATTGGAATGTAAATAGTAAAGCGTCATTACAAACCAATTTAGGTTATCAATTTGGTAAGGTGGGAAATAGTAGATTAGACTATAATGGCACAGATTTAGTGAGCGGTTTCCCTATGGGTGGTGGTGCTAACCCTAGTCCAACCTATTATCAAAAACTGCCTAGTTATTTTGAAAGGAACTTTCCTAATGATTTGCAATTTGCATATGGTGCTTTTAAAGATTTTCAAAATGACGGACAAATTAATTGGAATGCACTTTATGAAGCCAATATTAGCAATTCCCAAAACGGTGGAAACGCCATTTATGCATTATATGAAGACAGGGTTGATGACACGCAACTCACTATAAATTCAATTTTAAATAAAACATTAAATGATAATGTTGAACTAACAGCCTATGTAGGGTATAAAAATTTGAAATCTGAGAATTTTGCTAGTGTCTTAGATCTTCTGGGCGCTTCAACATATTTAGATATTGATGGGTTTGCAAGTACTATTGATGAAGCTCAAAATGATTTGTTAAATCCTAATAGACTTGTAAGTGAAGGTGATAAGTTTAAGTACCATTACAATATTTTGGCAAATGAATTAAGTGCTTTTGCTCAAGCACAATTCACCTATAAGAAAATAGATTTTTATATCTCAGCTAGTGTGAAACAGCTCCAATATCAAAGAGAAGGATTGTACCAAAATGGTGGATTTCCAGATGCTTCATTAGGCAAAGGCCAAAAACTGTCTTTTACAGGCTTAAGCCTAAAATCAGGAGCTGTTTACAAATTGTCAGGCAAGAACCTAATTAACTTTAATGCAGGGTATATTTTAAGAGCACCAACTATTCAAAATACATTTTTTAATTCTAGAGAAAATCACAATATAGTACCTAATATTTCAGAAGAAAAAATAATATCAGCAGATGTAAGCTATATTTTTAGATCTCCTATAATACAGGCAAAAGCTACTGGATATGTTACGAAAATTACAGATGCCAATGAGATTTCTTTCTTTTTTGCCGATGGTATAGGAGGAGACAATCAAGTATTTGTTCAAGAGGTTCTACAGGGTATAACTAAAAAACATGCAGGAATAGAATTAGGTATTGAAGCTCAAGTAACTTCAAGTATTAAGTTGAAAGGTGCCGCGTCTGTTGGGCAATTTATATATGATAATAACCCTAATTTATTCCTGTCAACTGAACCAGATCAAGAATCTATAGAAGCAGGTTTTGTTGATGGATTTAAAGATTTTGGAGTGTCATATTTAGAGAATTACAAATTGGCTTCAGGACCACAAAGTGCTTATTCGGTTGGGTTTGAATATAGAGATCCAGAATTTTGGTGGTTTGGAGCTACAGCCAATTTTTTCGAAAACACTTATATAGATGTGAGTCCGCTAACCAGATCATCCAATTTTAATACAGATTTTGATGGCAATGTATTTAATGATTATGACGAAGCTTTAACCAGAGAATTATTGCAACAAGAACGTTTTAAAAATTATATGGTAATTAATTTGGTAGGAGGTAAATCATGGAAAGTTGGAAAATACTATGTGGGATTATTTGCAAGCGTGAACAATCTTTTAGATGAAGTCTATAAAACAGGTGGTTTTGAACAAGGAAGAAATGCTAATTACAGAGAACTTAGAGGTGATAAAGCTCTAGAAACACCAGTTTTTGGTTCAAAATATTGGTATGGAAGAGGTACGACTTATTTTATGAATTTAAACTTAAGATTTTAAAAATTCATGACATCACTGTGAGGAAGAGGTTGCTGAGTGTCACACTGAGTGTCACATTGAGCCTGTCGAAATGCATAGTCGAAGTAGAACGACCGTGGCAGTCTGTTTAATTATAAAGACGAGATTGTTTCATTCCTTGCAATGATCACTTAAAAGATAAAACTATACAAATGAATAAAATCAATAAAATAAAACTGGTTTTTAGTATCACTATATTAGTACTGGTAGGATCTTGTACTAAAGATGATAACTTTAAAATACCTGACACCTCTATTTCAGAGCCAGAGATTCCGCAAAACCAAATTACTACATTTAAAGCGATTAAATCTTTATATGAACAGGCAGTAAATGGTGGTAATTCTACAATTGTAATTACTGATGACGTTTATCTTGAAGGTTATGTGGTATCATCTGATAAATCGGGAAATTTTTTTAAGGAATTGATTATCCAAAATAAGATAGATGACAGTAACCCTGATAATGATCCTAGACTTGGTTTTAAAATAGATGTTAACCAGAGTAATTTATCTGATATATATCAGTTTGGACAAAAGGTATTTATAAAACTAAATGGATTAACCATTGGTGAAATGAATGGGGTTATTACTATAGGAAAAGGAGATGCTATAAATGTGAAGCAAATTCAGGCTACAGAATTTAAAGATATTGTTATTAGAAGTCCTGAAGTTTTAGAAATTCAACCTAAAATAGTGAGTTTAGAAGATGTAACTGAAGCTGATGAAAACACATTTGTTCAATTAGAAAACATGCAATTAAATAGATTTGAATTAGGAGCAACTTTTGCTAGTGAATCTTTTGATGAGTTTGATGGGTTACGTTTGTTAGAAAGTTGTGATTCAGGTATTCAGGTAATCATGCAGACCAGTACGTTTTCAGATTTTAAATCGTTGTTAGTACCTCAAGGAAAGGGGACTGTAACAGGTATTCTTAGTAGAGATTTTAGAGATGAGTTTAATGTAATCTTGCCATTAAGTTCAACAGGCGTAAACCTTGATTCTACCGAAAGATGTGATCCTCTAGAGTTTTCCTGTGGAATAGCAGAATCATATGGTTCTGAAAATTTATTTTTTGAAGATTTTGAATCTCAACGCAACAATAGATTAATAGAAGGGAATGGTTGGACTAACTATATTGAAGTAGGTACTGAAGGTTGGGAAGCTTGGTCTTCAACATCAACTAATGCATCTTTAGGACGTTCTGCAAGGTTTCAATCGGCTAGTTCTGGAGATATTAAAAATGTAGGTTGGTTAATTACTCCTGAAATTAATTTAGATACTCAAGATGGTGAAACCCTTCGATTTAAAACCTCTAACAGTAGAGCTGATAGTAGTTTTATGGAGGTGTTAGTTTCAGATGATTGGGATGGAACTGAAACTAATATAACATTAGCTACTTGGAAAATTTTAGCGGATGGTTATGTGGTAAAAGATTCAGATTCTTTTGTGACTTGGTTTAATTCTGGAAATGTAGATTTATCCTGCTTATCAGGAACTATTCACATAGCATTTAAATATACAGGAGGAGATAAAGAATCTTTTGATGGTGTTTATGAATTGGATGATGTGAGTATTGATTACACTAATTAAGTTTATATACCATTGCGATTCATCTCAAATAGAAGTATTTTTATAAGGCAATTAAAAAAACAGATGAAAAATAAATATTTTACAATTCTTATAACAGTATCTATCATGCTGTTTTCATGTAAAGAAAAAGCAAACAACAGTACACCTGAAAAGCAAGTTAATACTGTTTCTAAAGCAAAAGCTTTAGACTCTATAAATCAATCAAAAAAAGAGAAGGTTGTAGAAGGAGGAAAGAGTAGTGATACTGTACACCATTATATTTGTTTTAAAGATGATAAAGTATCATCCAGAATGATTTGGGTGAGTTATACAGAAACTAATAAAGCATTACAAGTAAAATATAAAGGACAAAAGGAAGCCATAAATTTAGTGTTTGGTAAAGAAGAAACTATAAATGGTGGAGCTAAACCTACTATTATAAAATACTATAGCGAGATTTATAAAGGGCAACATAATGGTACTTATAAACTAACGCATTCTGGGATTTGGGATTATGTAGAATATACCAGGAAAAAAGATGGGAAAACATTCAATTTTACAATAGATCATGAATCTAATCCTTATGGTAAAGAAGCATGTTTTTAATGTATGGTGTTTAAATACAATCTATTATATGAAAAATCTTTTAATGGGTTTTACGAATATGGGTTAATTTTTGTATTTTAATATCACCGTAAAACAATAAGTCATGGTATTTTCAAAAAGTAAGATCATAAAATTTTTAGTATTGATAACTCTTTTCACGTCATGTAATAAGAATGAAGTAGATGGAGTAATAATCCCTGAAAGTTTGCATACTCAAGGAGAACAAAGAAATATAAAACTGAAAAGATTGGTAAAACAAACTTTAGACAAAAGCCCAAAGGCGCTAATAGGGTTGAATGATTTTGGATGTACTGGTGAAGTTTGTCATGATTTGGGATTTGTGATTACACAAATTATTTATAAAACAGGTGAAAATGAATTTATAAAACTTCTGGAAAAACTTAGTCATGATGATCGAAAAGATATTAAAGGTTTTATAATGGCAGGACTAGAATATGGTGATAATAATAATGATGGGAAAAGGGATTATAAAATAATTAGTGACGAGTTTCCAAATATCGATAAATTATTAAATAGTAAAAAAGGTAAAGAATAACTTGCTTTACCTCTTAAAAATAGCATACACAGGAAAATGGTCACTATAACCTCCTTTATACTTTTTACCAGCATAAGTTCTAAAAGGAGAGCCTTTGAATTTTCCTTTGAAAATCTTTAAAAAGTCTTCATCAAAAATGTTGGCATTGTAATATTCAAATTGGTCTTTAGAACTTTTAAAAAAGTTAGAAGTAAAAAATACTTGATCAAATATGCTCCACTGTTTATATCTGCTTACTGTGCCCCTATTGTAAGAGCGTAACGTTTCAAAAGGATTGTACAAGCTATAATTTTGAACCAATCTTACAATGCTGTTATTATGAGGTTCATCGTTAAAATCACCAATAATTATAATTTTAGCGTCTTCATTTTCAGTTTTTAAAGAAGAAATGATGTCTCCCACTTTTTCTGAAGAAGCGATACGTTTAGGTTCAGATTCTTCAGTGCCTTCGCGTCTTGATGACCAATGGTTTACTATAACATGCATAGGTTCGTTATCTAGATGTCCACTTACCAACAGAATATCTCTGGTGTAATCAGGTAATCCGTCTTCATCAGTTAGCAGCACACTAAAAGCTTCAGAATTTGTGACTTCAAAAGTATTGGTGTCGTATATCAGAGCAACATCAATACCGCGCTCATCAGGAGATTCATAATGTACATAATCATACTTGTAACCTTCTAAATGTTTAGATTTTATGAGGTCTTCAATAACTTTGGCATTTTCTACCTCGGCTAAACCAACAATTGCAGGATGTTTTCCTGTTTCTCGCCTTCCAATATTAGAAATAGCAAAACCAAGTTTTCGCAGTTTATTATCATAACGTTTCTGGGTCCACTTTTTGGCAGAAGTTGGTAGAAAATCATTATCATTAGTATGCTCGTCGTCTTCTAAATCAAACAAATTTTCAAGATTGTAAAACGCAACAGTTTGCATATTGTCTTGAACAGGAATATTCTCAAATAAATCATTCATAAATCAAAAATTGACCTTAAAAGTATAAAAATTAATGTAGTTGTAATTATGTAACTTTGTCCATTATATAGATTTATGATAGAAAAGAAAAATATTGCCTTAGAAAAAGCAGTTTTAATAGGAATTATTACTAAAGATCAAGATGAAATCCAATCTAAAGAATATTTAGATGAGCTAGAGTTTTTAACTTATACAGCAGGAGGAGAAGTAATAAAACGTTTTACGCAGAAAATGGACATGCCAAATTCTAAAACTTTTATTGGTTCTGGTAAAATGGAAGATGTTCGCCAATTTATTGAAGAAAACAAAGTAGGGACTGCTATTTTTGATGATGAATTATCTGCTGCTCAAGAACGTAATATTAGTAAAATACTTAACGTAAAGGTATTAGATAGAACCAATTTAATACTGGATATTTTTGCACAACGTGCTCAAACCAGTTACGCAAGAACTCAGGTAGAATTAGCTCAGTGTGAATATTTATTACCAAGATTAAGAGGTATGTGGACACACCTTGAGCGACAAAAAGGAGGTATCGGTATGCGCGGTCCTGGTGAGACGGAAATTGAAACAGATAGACGTATTGTGCGTGATAAAATAGCTTTACTAAAATCTAAAATAAAGACTATTGATAAGCAAATGGCTGTACAACGTGGTAACCGTGGTAAAATGGTACGTGTGGCATTAGTTGGTTATACCAATGTGGGTAAGTCTACTTTAATGAATGTGATTAGCAAAAGCGAAGTATTTGCTGAAAATAAGCTATTTGCAACTTTAGATACAACTGTTAGAAAAGTAGTGATTCAAAACTTACCTTTTTTATTAAGTGATACGGTAGGTTTTATTAGAAAGCTACCTACACAATTGATAGATAGTTTTAAAAGTACTTTAGATGAGGTAAGGGAAGCTGATATGTTGCTACACGTGGTTGATATATCTCATCCTAACTTTGAGGAACATATTGCTTCAGTCAATAAAATTTTAGGTGAAATAAAAAGTAGCGATAAACCAACTATTATGGTTTTCAATAAAATTGATGCTTATAAACAAGAACCAATAGATGAAGATGATTTGGTTACTGAAAGAACAAAGGCAAATTACTCTTTAGATGAATGGAAAAGGACTTGGATGAATAAGGTAGGTAATAACGCGTTATTTATTTCAGCTATTAATAAAAGTAATCTTGAAGATTTTAAGAAACGTGTTTATGATGAGGTTCGTGAAATTCACATAACACGCTTTCCTTATAACCATTTCTTGTACCCAGATTATAATTATGAAGATATGTAGTGATATAATATTAATAAATTAAAAAGGGCTCTAATTTTTAAATTAGAACCCTTTTTTGTTCAAAGTAGATTTATTAAAATTTATAGCTTAGACCAAATGTCCAATAGCTTTGTAAATCGTTATCAACATCATCAAACCCTGTAGCTGTAGCTGGATCTTGCGCTAATGCAAAATTTAATGCTTCTTGTTTGTTGCTACGTAAACCAAAATCAAAACCAACTCCAATCATTTTCCAAAGCGTATAGCTAAAAGAGTTCGTCCACGTCCAGTTTGATAAATCACCAGATTTATAACTTTGGAATGTAGAGAAGTTTGTTTTAAAGTTAATAGCACCTATTTGTCTTGAGTAGTCTGCTACAATTTTAGCACCCATAGATGAATCAAAAACCGCATCATTATCAGCAAAAACAAAGTTGTAGTTTAACGGGTGTATAACAACAACTAGGTTTGTGATAGGTGTCCAGGTAGCACCAACACCAAGGTCTAAGTACCCAGGATCATTAAAGTTATCTAATAATGTAGTTCTGTACTCTAATAAAGCAGAAGCTGCTAAATTTTTAGCAATGTTTCTACCATAAAGAGATGAAATATTAAACACATCAGTAGTCGGTTCAAAACTATCATTATCTGTATCAACATCTTTGTTATCTAATTTTACCCAGTTTAAGTTTGTAGTTAAAGCATTTCTCCAAAAGAATTTTTCTTGAATTAGATTAGCATAGGCATTTACTGTAAAACCTATATTTCCAGAGTTATTATTTGGAGCGCCTTGAGCATACCAATTATTAAATCCAGATAAGCTTCCGCCTATGGTTCCAAATGCACCTACTCTCCAACCTGGTAGTGCGTCAATTTGCGCTTGTAATTTGTCGGCTTCAGCTTGGGCAGCATCAGCTTCAGCTTGTTTTTCAGATTTTTTTGCTTGTAGTTCTTCTTTTGTCTGGGCATTTACCATAGAAATGCTAAGACATAAAACAGCAAAAAATAGTAGTTTTTTCATTGTAATTAGTTTTTTAATGAGGTCAAATATATATTAATTTTAACAAATGTTAATAGAATTAGGTTTTAGAAAAACCACAATTAACATGTTTTTTGACCCTTTAATAATTACAAAGTCACAATAAATTATTTGTTTTTATAAAGAGGTACTGAAGAACAAGCTTCTCCATACATAATAGATTTAGCTATAGGTTTTAGCTTGTTAGTAAGCAATATGTATGCATTTTGAGGTACAGGCTTATTTGAACAGCCTTTTATAATGATAGGTTTGTCTTTGTACTCTTCAATGTTTACATCATTAATGATATCTTGATAAACAGAAGTTTCAAGAGTTTCTAAATCACCAACTACTACTTTTTTAGCATAAGGCTCTAAGTGTACAGTTAATAACATATATGCCCACCCAGGAATAATAGCATCTGTACTGCAAGTTAAAGCAACATAAGCATCTTGATATTGATCCCAATTGAATTTTGAAACATGGTTTCTAAAATCCTTTTCTCTTAGAACAAACCCTTCAAATAACCAATCTTTAATATCAAACATTACACGTTTACCTTCAGGATAAAAATCCTCAAGATCTAAAGTAACTAGTTTGCTATTTGCAACGCGATTTATGATTTCATCTGCCATAGGTTCTAGGCTATTAAATTTTCAAATCCTTTACCAACTTTACTTGGTATAAATTCTATTAGCTTATAATCGGCTAAATTATGCTTATTAAAAGGATCTTTTTTAATAATTGCTAGCAATTCCTCTTTATTGGATATTTTAGATAATATAACCCCTCCGTTTCTAGGTTCTTTTCTACCTGAAGCAATAAAATTTCCTAATTCATATTGTTCATTCAAATAGTATACATGAGCTTCAAGATACAAGTCAACGTGAGAGAGATGGACCTTATAAGTAAGTTCAACTATAAACATGATAATTGTTTAAAGCATTCCTAATTCTAACTTAGCTTCTTCACTCATTAAGTCTTGTGTCCAAGGTGGATCAAAAGTAATTTCTACTTCAGCGTTTTTCACCTCATTTAAAGACTTTACCTTTTCTTCTACTTCTAGAGGTAATGTTTCAGCTACTGGACAATTAGGAGTAGTTAAAGTCATTAAGATTTTAACGTCATAATCTTCGTTTACAAAAACATCATATATGAGTCCTAATTCATAGATGTCTACCGGAATTTCAGGATCATAAATGGTTTTTAAAACGTTTACTATTTTTTCGCCTAATGCGTTTGCATCTATAGTTGTGTCACTCATGTTTCTAATGTTTAATCGTTTATCTGTTTAATTGTTTAATCGATTTTACGATTACACGATTCAACAAATCAACTAATTTAACTGTGTTTGGTACGCTATTGCATACATTTTTAATTGTTTTACCATACTCACAAGTCCGTTGGCGCGAGTTGGTGATAGATGCTCTTTTAATCCAATTTCGTCTATAAAACTAGTATCTGCATCAATGATGTCTTTTGGGTGCTGATTTGAAAATGTTCTAATTAAAATTGCAATAATACCTTTTGTGATAATAGCATCACTATCGGCAGTAAATTCTAATTTGTTATCTTTCATTTCTGCATGAACCCAAACTTTACTTTGGCAACCTTTAATAATATTATTATCGGTTTTGTATTGGTCGTTAATTAAGGGTAATTCTTTCCCTAAATCGATCATATATTGGTAACGTTCTTCCCAATCTTCAAACATTGAGAATTCGTCTATTATTTCATTTTGAATATCTTCAATCGTCACTGTGTCAAATTTTAAGTTCTGTCACTTTGAGCGCAGTCGAAAGGTAACAGTAAATGTTGTCTATGAAAATTGGTTTCGACTGCGCTCAACCTGACAACGTATAATTTTAAGCAAAAATACAACAAGAATAGTTGCTATTCAATGTTTTGAGCTAATGATAGGATTTCTTTAACAAGATTGGCTATGTCTGGGTGCGGATTCCCATGATCAAAACTTGGTGTTTCATATGTTTTACCATCTACTATGACTTTTAGTTTAGCAATAGCTGCTCCATCAAAAAAGCGTTTTTCAGAGGGTGCTTTTAAATTGGATATGTTATCGAAGTTAACATGTTTACAGCTATTAAGAAGTTTCTCCCACTGTTCTTTTGTACAAGTTATTCTTGTTAGGTTTCCTTTTCTTGCTTTTTGAACTGAAATTGATTTGCTATTTACTTTTATAACCTGGAAAAGGTTGCGGGAAAAAGCGGAATACTCAAAAGATATATTTTTATTGATCGTTTCTTCTTTATCAGCAATAAGTAATAGCTTTTTATTCTGAAACATTGAAAACCCATTACCATTAAATATAATTGAATTGGCTTTTTGAAAAGCTTTTAAAAGCACTATTTCAATATTGCTTTTCTCATCAACACATAACATTTTTGTAGAACCTATTTGACCAAAGCTTAATTTGTTTTCTGATTGCGAATAAGAACCAAAAAAGCGATTACAACCAGAAAATCCAGACACTTGTTGCATTTCTTTCTTAAAATTGATGTTTAAATTATATGAAGAAACATCTTCATTGTTTAATTTAAGAATATTGTATTTACCATTTAAGTCTTTCAAAACTGAACTTTGATTTTGAGAATCTAACATTAATTGATGATTTGATGGCCCCCAACAACAACGTAAAACCACCATGCTAAAAAGTATTAAGATATGTTTCATCTTAAGCTAATTTAATTTTCAATTCTGAAAGTACAAAAAAGAGGCCAAATATTTGAAATTTACTGTCATTCTGAATTTGCATGTGCTGAATTTATTTCAGTATTTCAGAATCTTTTCCTTTTGATTGCAATGAATTATGAGAACCTGAAACAACACTTCGATTGCGCATTTCAACAAGCTCAATGTGACACTCAGTATGACAGTTCAGGTTGACAAAAGGGCGTTGTTGTTAAGACAACATCATTTTAGCTTTTTTAACACCTTCAACTAAAGCATCAATTTCTGCTTTGGTGTTGTAAAAAGCGAATGAAGCTCTGATAGTTCCAGGTATTTTGTAGTAATCCATAATAGGTTGCGCACAATGATGACCTGTTCTAACAGCAATTCCTAATTTATCTAGAATAGAACCTACATCATAAGGATGAATACCTTCTAAGTTGAATGACAGTACCGATGTTTTGTGTTTTGAAGTTCCGTAAATTTTTAAACCTTCAATTTCTAAAAGTTTCTGTGTGCCGTATTCTAGTAATTCATTTTCATAATCTGCAATAGCATCAAAACCTATACTGTTCATATAATCTATGGCAGTTCCAAACACAATGCCTCCAGCAATGTTTGGAGTTCCTGCCTCAAATTTATGAGGTAAATCGGCATACGTGGTTTTTTCAAAAGAAACTTCAGCAATCATTTCACCACCACCTTGATAAGGAGGTAATTTATTTAGCCATTCTTCTTTTCCGTAGAGCATTCCCATGCCGGTTGGACCACACATTTTATGAGCAGAAGCCACATAGAAATCAACATTTAGAGCTTGTACATCTGGTTTAATATGTGGGCAAGCCTGTGCACCATCTATTAAAACAGCGGCACCAACTTTATGCGCTTCTTCAATAATATATTTAATAGGATTAATGGTTCCTAAAGCATTAGAAATATGATTGGTGAATACCAGTTTTGTGTTTTTAGATAATAATTTATCGTATTCAGACATTACCAATTCTCCATCATCATTCATTGGAATGACTTTTAATAAAGCACCTGTGCGCTCACATAACATTTGCCAAGGAACAATGTTACTATGGTGTTCTAAGGCAGAAACTATGATTTCATCACCTTTTTTGAGTAATGAAGAAAACCCGTTTGCAATTAAGTTAATACTGTGAGTTGTACCTGATGTGAAAATGATTTCGTAGCTATGTTTTGCATTGAAATGTGCTTGTACTTTTTGTCTGGACAGTTCATACAAGTCTGTAGCTTCCTGACTCAACGTATGTACACCTCTATGAATATTGGCGTTGTAGTTAGAGTAATAATCTACTATAGCATCTATTACTTGTTGAGGTGTCTGCGATGTTGCAGCATTATCAAAATATACTAAAGGCTTACCATTTACTTTTCTTGAAAGAATGGGAAAATCTTTTCTGATGTCTTCAACGTTTAACATAGTTGTTTATTAGCCCTGATAGTAGCGGCATCCTTTTTTGAGGAACGAGAAAAAGAAACAGCGAATAGCAGGAAATAGCTTCTGAATATTTTATAAATCGAAACCAATATTAACACCTAATTGTTTGGCAATAATTTTAGTAATTCGTTCTTTAATTTCTGGTATTTTAACCGAACTTAAAACGTTGTTACTAAATGCATACATTAAAAGTGCTTTAGCTTCTTTTTCTGGAATTCCGCGAGAGCGCATGTAAAATAATGCACTTTCATCTAACTGACCAATGGTACAACCATGAGAACACTTTACATCATCTGCAAAAATCTCTAATTGAGGTTTCGTATTAATGGCAGCTTTGTCACTAATTAAAATATTATTATTAGCTTGAAATGCATTGGTTTTTTGCGCTTCTTTTTCTACTACTACTTTACCATTAAATACGCCTGTAGAACTATCTGCAAAAATACCTTTGTAGTCTTGGTGACTTTCGCAATTTGGTTCTATATGATGTACCAGTGTATTGTGATCTACATGTTGTTTATCACCAATAATAGTAACTCCTTTAAGTGTAGAATCTATACGCTCTCCTTCTTGGTAAAAGTTAAGATTATTGCGGGTTAACTTACCACCAAAAGAGAAGGTGTGAACAGATACAAAGCTTTCTTGTTTTTGTTTAATAAATGTATTGTCTATTAAAGAAGATGCTTGTGTGTCGTTCTGTATTTTATAATAATCTATTATAGCGCGTTTTTTAGCAAAAACTTCTGTAACACTATTAGTTAAAACGGGGTTACTAGTTAAACTTTGGTGACGTTCTATAATTTGTACATGCGAATTCTCTTCAACAACTATTAAGTTACGTGGTTGTAACATGGTTGAAGATTCATCTCCTGTTGAGAAATGAATGATTTGAATTGGCTTTTCAACAACTTTTCCTTTAGGGATATGTATATATGCCCCTTCTTTAGAAAATGCTGTATTAAGAGATGATAGGCTATCTTTGTTTGATGCTTTATTAAAATAGTTTTCTATTACCAATCTGTATTTTGGCTTGGTTAAAGCAGCAGACATTAGACATACATCTATACCATCATGTGTGGTCTCAGAAAGATGAGATGAATACTTGCCATCAATAAACACGATTTTATAAGTGTCTATATCATGAATGAAATATTTTTTAACGTCTTTGTATTCTAGAGCATTTTCTTGTTTTGGGAATACACTATAATCTTCTTTTAAAATTTTATTTAGAGAAGTATATTTCCAAGCTTCGTCCTTTTTTGTTGGGAATCCTTTTTCTTCAAAGGTTTTTATAGCTTCGTTTCTAACCTCATTTACATAAGAATCTACTTCTGCTTGGTTTTCAAACACTATAAAAGACGATAATAATTTTTCTTTTAAACTCATATTTTTGTCATTCCTGCGAAGGCAGGAATCTTTTTAATATTAA
The DNA here is from genome assembly GCA_947487895.1 of uncultured Flavobacteriaceae bacterium. Lineage (GTDB taxonomy): Bacteria > Bacteroidota > Bacteroidia > Flavobacteriales > Flavobacteriaceae > Seonamhaeicola. The sequence continues at coordinate 12,578 of CANKYF010000016.1, read as the reverse complement.
CTTAAACCTTTTTTTGGATTCCTACTTTCGCAGGAATGACAAATTGTATTAACATTAAACGTTAACTTCGTCTTTAATCCAGTCGTATCCTTTTTCTTCAAGCTCGTGAGCCAATTCTTTTGTTCCAGATTTTACAATTTTACCATTATGTAAAACATGTACAAAGTCTGGTACTATGTAATCTAACAACCTTTGGTAATGTGTAATTACAATAACTGCGTTGTCTTTGCTTTTAAGTTTGTTTACACCGTTAGCAACAATTCTAAGCGCATCAATATCTAAACCAGAATCTGTTTCATCAAGAATTGCTAGTTTAGGTTCTAACATAGCCATTTGAAAGATTTCATTACGCTTCTTTTCTCCGCCAGAAAAGCCTTCATTTAAAGAACGTGATAGAAACTTTCTATCTATTTCTAAAAGGTCTGATTTTTCACGAATTAACTTCAACATATCCTTAGCAGGCATGTCTTCTAATCCTTTTGCTTTTCTAGTTTCGTTAATAGCAGTTTTAACAAAGTTAGTTACAGACACACCAGGAATTTCAACTGGATACTGAAACGATAAAAAGATGCCTTTATGAGCTCTTTCTTCAGCAGCTAACTCTTCAATATCTTCACCTTCAAAAACGATGTTTCCTTCAGATACTTCATATTCTTCTTTACCAGCAATTACAGACGATAAGGTACTTTTACCAGATCCGTTAGGTCCCATAATAGCATGAACTTCACCAGGTTTAACCTCTAAGTTAATACCTTTTAAAATACTTTTATCTTCAACACCTGCGTGTAGGTTTTCTATCTTTAACATACTTATTGGCTTCGTTATTTATATTTTTTAAAGGAATTTCTGGATTAACCAACACTTCCTTCTAAACTTATTTCTAATAATTTTTGTGCTTCAACAGCAAACTCCATTGGGAGTTTATTTAATACTTCTTTACTAAATCCGTTCACAATTAATGCAATGGCTTTTTCTGTATCAATACCTCTTTGGTTACAATAGAATATTTGGTCTTCACCAATTTTACTAGTTGTAGCCTCATGCTCTATCTGAGCTGTTTGATTTTTAGCTTCTATATAAGGGAACGTATGTGCACCGCACTCATTACCCATTAATAAACTATCACATTGTGAAAAGTTACGTGCATTTTCTGCTCTAGAGTTTATTTGAACCAAACCACGATATGAATTTTGAGATTTTCCTGCAGAAATACCTTTTGAAATGATAGTAGACTTAGTGTTTTTACCTAAGTGAATCATTTTAGTACCAGTATCTGCTTGTTGATAGTTATTGGTTACAGCAATTGAGTAGAATTCTCCAACAGAATTATTTCCCTTTAATACACATGATGGGTATTTCCACGTAACAGCACTTCCAGTTTCAACTTGTGTCCAAGAGATTTTAGCATTTGTTTCGCATAAACCACGTTTAGTAACAAAATTGAAAACACCACCTTTACCTTCAGCATTACCAGGAAACCAGTTTTGTACTGTTGAATACTTGATTTCAGAATCATCTAAAGCAATCAATTCTACAACTGCAGCATGTAACTGATTTTCATCTCTGCTTGGTGCTGTACAGCCTTCAAGATAACTAACATAGCTGCCTTCATCTGCGATGACTAATGTTCTTTCAAATTGTCCTGTTCCTGCTTGATTAATTCTAAAGTAAGTAGATAATTCCATTGGGCATCTAACGCCTTTAGGAATATAACAGAAACTTCCATCACTAAATACAGCACTATTTAATGCTGCATAGAAATTATCTTTTTGAGGTACTACTGTACCTATATATTTTTTTACTAATTCAGGATGCTCTTTAATAGCTTCTGAAATACTCATGAAAATAATACCTTGTTCTGCTAAGGTTTCTTTAAATGTAGTTGCTACAGAAACAGAATCTACAACAACATCCATTGCTACTCCTGCTAATTTCTTTTGTTCATCTAAAGAGATCCCTAGTTTATCAAAAGTGGCTAATAATTCAGGATCAACTTCGTCTATACTATCATATTTAGGCTTGCTATTTGGTGCAGAATAATAAGAAATACCTTGAAAATCTGGTTTTTCATAATTTACATTTGCCCACTCCGGCTCTTCCATGTCTTTCCATATTCTAAAAGCTTCTAAACGCCATTCAGTCATCCATTCTGGCTCTTCTTTCTTTTTAGAAATGGCTTTAACTATATCTTCATTTAAACCATTAGGAAATGTTTCAGATTCTATATCTGTATAAAAACCGTATTCGTACTCTTTGGTTTTTAGTTCTTCTCTTAAATCGTCTTCAGTATATTTAGACATATTTGCTCTCTCTTAAAAATTAAAGTGAAAACGATTCGCCACAACCGCATGTTCTATTGGCATTTGGATTATTAAATACAAACCCAGTTCCGTTTAATCCTCCGGAATATTCTAAAGTAGTCCCTATTAAGTATAAAAAACTTTTTTTGTCTACAATGATTTTTACGCCATTATCCTCAAACACTTTATCTCCATCTTGTTGCTCTTTGTCAAACTTTAAATCGTAAGATAAACCAGAACAACCTCCACTTTTTACGCCAACACGAACAAAATCAGTAGAAGCATTAAAACCATCGTCGGTCATAAGCTCTATTACTTTTTTCTTTGCTGTTTCTGAAACTTTGATCATACCCTATATTTTAATTTAGATTTGCGCTAAATTGACTGCAAATATACAATATAAGTCAGGGATTACCATATAACCTAACATTATATTATTATATGGTTTTATAAGTTATACTTATGCTGTTTTAGAAACAACTATTTTTGAATGATTATAGGAGAGATTATAGCCTTTTAGTTATGGCAAATAGGGTTGTAGTGTAAATAGTTCTGTTAGAAATATTGATAGTTACAATTATCTTATATACAGGTGCTTAAAATTATTAGGTATAGTGGTTCTTTTGTTCTTTTTAGTTTCAAAATCAACTATTTCACCATGTTCGTTATACATGAACTGTTTTTTGCAGTTTTTACAAATTAATTCTGGAGTATTTGGACCTGCTTTTTCCAAACGATGGTAGTTATGCCCATAGGCATAACAATATAAATTAGTAATTGTTTTAGATTTCATGTTCTTAGGCTTTTTAGTAGTCTTAAGTTACTAAAATTCTTTCACGATTTAATGTTGAAAAACCACATTTCGCAAAAATAATTAACAAATGTTAATGTCTTGATTGCTAATTTTTAAAGGTTTTTATGAAGTCTAAATCTGACAGTGTTGATAAGAAAGCTTTTAAATCTGCTTTGTCCTTTTCCGTTAATTGAACACCTCCTTGCGCTACTTTTTTCATAAGGGGGTCAATGGTTGGCGAGTTTTGCAAACCCTCACTATAATGATTAATAACGTCTTCTAAGATTGAAAATCTACCATCGTGCATATAGGGTGCTGTAAAGGCTAAATTTCTAAGTGAAGGGGATTTAAATTTTCCATTATCTGCGGGATCTCCAGTAATGGCTCCAAGTCCTAAATCTGAGAATTCTGAGTCTAAACCATTGTTATGAAATAAATTATCTGTCCACAACGGATTGTTTTCGCTACCATGACAATGAAAACAATCACCTCTGTTTTCATCCATAAATACATTAAAACCGTTTTGCTCTTCAGGAGTTAAACTAGCTTCTCCTAAAAGGAATTTATCAAATTTTGAATTTGCTGATATTAGTGTTCGTTCAAATTGAGCAATGGCTTTTGTAACCAAAATAGAATCAATTTGAGAAGTTCCAAAGGCTTGATTAAATAACTCGGGATATTCTGAGTGATTCTGAAGTTTTTGTTCAACGTTTTGCCAAGTATCTCCCATTTCATTGATATCTACAACAGGTAAGAATGCTTGTTGCTCTAAGCTAAAAGATTTGCCATCCCAAAAGAATTTTTCATCATAATTCCAGGCTAAATTAAAAAGAGGCATAGAATTGCGAATGCCTAAAATACCATTTATACCATCACTAAACCTATCATTGTCTGTAAATGCATTTTCTGGAGCGTGACAATCTGCACAGGCTTGTGTTTGGTTTGCAGATAGAATAGGATCAAAGAACAATTTTTTCCCTAGAGCTATGCCTTCAACTGTTTGCGGATTATCAATTGGTATAACAGGCGCTAAAATTTTCTCTTGAAATAGTTGCGGAATTTCTAAAGGACTTGGCGTTGGACTATAATTATCTATTGTTTCATTTGAACAAGAAAAGCAAATGAAAATGAAGAAGTAACAGATATATAAGACCCAATTTTTCAATAATTTATTAATTAGTAGATTTTAAGCTGAATACGCTTTGTCCGTTATCATGCATAATTATTTGAGCAGAAGAATTTGGCATGAGTGCCTGATTTAAAACGTTTAAATCCCAAGTATGGGGTGTTTTAAACCATTCGGCAATATTCATTTCAATATTAAAAGTGGTATCTCCAGAAACAGTTACAGAACCGAGGTCAACTTTAAAAAAAGTGTCTTGCGGAAATGTAGGATTGGCTCCAGGGTTGTCTGCAGCTCTAATGGCATGATAATTATAACCCTGTTCTTGGTCTAAGTTATTTATAAATTTCCCATCCATTTGCATGTAATGATAGCCTCCACCAAGCATTGCAGGAACTCCAAAAGATACCGAATTTAAATCTTGATAAGCAGCATCAATATTCTTTTCGTTTTTAAAACCAAATGTGAATGATAAGCTAGAATATGTTCCTTCTGAAATGGTCGTTGAAGGTGTGAAATTTAGATTTGTATTGTTAGTAACATCTACTAAGTTATAAGCATCAATTACAATTGATGCTCCGTTTACAGTTTTTAAAGTGACATCTGAAATAAGGTATCTAAGCCTTTCAATACTTAATTCTTCTCCATTAGCATTTGTAAATTTAATGGTATTGAAATCTGTATTAGAAACAGATTCACCATCCCAAACATGAGAAAAATTTAAATTTATAGTTACATCTTTGACTTTTTCATCATCAGAACTACATGAAAACAGTAATGAAAAAACAAGTAATATTGAGGCTATCCTATCCATGAAAGTAATTTATTTTATTTTAAAAATTAAGGCATCTGTGAACCCCTTATTTTCTATAATGTCTAGATCTGAACTGCTTGAATCTCCAACTACAATTACGGAGCCGTCATTTAATTCTATAGCGCCATAAGCTAAATCAACACTGGTGCCGCCAACACTTTTTTCCCATTGAAGGTTACCAAGATTATCTATTTTAATGATCCAAGCATCGTTTTGACCATTGTTACTATCAACATCTATATCTGAGCTTCTAGAGTTACCTGTTATGACAAAACCACCATCTAGTGTTTTTGTGATTGATCGTGCTGCATCAAAACTAGTGCCTCCAAACGTTTTTTCCCAGATTAAATTTCCGTTACTAGACATTTTAATGATCCAAAAATCGGCAGCACCATTATTAGATGAAACATCTTTGTCGCTACTTCTGGTATCGCCAATTATCATAAAGTTGCCATCGTTGGTTTTGGTAATTCCTCTGGCTTCGTCTGCTTGAGATCCTCCAAAAGATTTTTCCCAAAGTAAACTTCCTGTTTCAGAAATTTTAATGACCCAAAAATCATAGACCCCTTTGTTATTGTTAATATCTACATCTTCACTATCTGAAGAGCCAACGAGAATATAGTCGTTATCATTGGTTTGAACAACTCCATATGATGTGTCTGTAAAAGTGCCACCAAAGAATTTGCTCCATTCTATATTGCCGCTAGTATCTAGTTTTATAGCCCAATAATCTCCTCCAGCATGTCGCTTAGTTGTAATTTGCTTTGTGTTTCCTTGACCGTTAGAAGCTGTTACATCAAGAACGCCAGTAATAAGAAACCCATTATCATTTGTTTGAATTATTGAGATGCCATCATCAGCACCTGAAAAACCAAACGATTTTTCCCAAGAAATATTTCCAGAGGTATCTGTTTTAATGATCCAGAAATCATTAAAGCCATTATTAGTAGATACATCTCCATTACTACTTTTACTTGATCCTAAAATAGCAAAACCGCCATCTTGTGTTTCAATAATACTGTTGCCTCTATCATCATCACTTCCTCCATAGGTTTTTTGCCATAATAGGTTGTTGTTTGTGTCAAATTTTAGCAACCAATAATCAAAAGATTCATCTGTTTTATTATTCAGATCACCATCCATACTTTGAGCATATCCTAAAACAGCATAACCACCGTCTGTGGTATTTATTATGGACCTAGCACTTTCATTTTTAGAACCACCGAGTGTTTTTACAAAATCAATTTCTTTATCTAGAAGACTAGGTGTTTTAGGAGTATCTGTACCAGAACAATTAAAAATTAAAAACGTAAAAAGTATAACTAGTATAGGGCTGTATTTTTTTTCGATTGTAAACATAGTAAGAGACTATGAACCACTTTTCCTAACAACAAACAACCCGTTGGTTACATCACTAATAATAATATTTCCACTAGGTAGGTAAGGATATACACTCCAAGCACCATCAAAAGCCGTATTGTCGTTGTCAGGATAGGTATCGAAATATCCAACTTCAGTAAATGAACTATTATTAATATCTGAAATATCTAAAACGCGCATTCCAGCATTGTAATTTGCATAGAAGAAATTATTGTTTTTAACATAGCCGTTATGATCTATGGCTGTAGTAGGGCCAAAATAATTAAAGTGAAATTTAGGATCATCTAAATCTGTGAAATCAAAGACTATAGTTTTACTATCAATTCCCAGTCTTAATTCATCTAATTCATCACCTAATATAAAATATTTCATATCTGAAGTAAACCAACCTTGGTGCGCATATCTTACATCGCTGTAGGTTATTCTAGAAATTATAGTTGGGTTAGTTTTATCAGAAACATTCACAATTAGGACTTCATTTTCATTACTGCCAATAAAAATTTCTTGCCCAGTATAATCTGAATCGGGACCATTATAAGTGACTACTTGAGCGTCATGAGAATAACCTCCTAAACCAAAACCTCCCTCTATTACAGGCGCTGTTGGATTTTGAATATTTACAAAAATTGGTCCACCAGAATATGTGTCATTTCTATTGCCGCCAACTATATAAGCATAACCACTATCTTCATTGATAACAATATTATGAGCTCTACCAAAATCTGTGAAATGAAGATCTTCTGTAAAGTTTTCAGGCGGATTTGCCACATTACCTAATCTAGTAAGGTCAAAAATTTGCATACCATGACTATCTTCCCCAACATTATTATCTGCTACAATAAACGCATGATCATTATATATTTTTATGTCTCTCCACGGACTAGAAATAGTAGCAGTAGGAAGCTTGCCCAAGTAAACTGGGTTTAAAGCGTCTGATATATCTACAAACCCAACACCATTGTCTAGACCCATAATAGCATATTCTTTTCCTGTAGATTGATCTACCCATCCCCAGCAATCATTTCCATCATCAGCATTAAAAGTGTCGATGGGAATATGTGCCATTAAATCATAATCATTACACGGGTAGCCATCTGCAAAGCCATTGAGGCAAGGAACTAATACATCTTCATTGATAACTAAATCTTCATTTATAACTAAATCTTCATTTATAACTAAATTTTCATTTAAAGGAATATTATTATCTCTTTCACATGAATAAATTATAGTACAGATGCCAACTAACCCAAATAAAATTCGGGTATAGTTTTTATTAATAAAGTAATACATAAAGCGCAATTTTTTATTAAAACGAATTTAAAAGCGTATATATTATTAATACACTTTTAAAAACTAATTGTAATGTAGCAAAATTAACCTAATAAAACTATTATTTTTGCATCATGATAGAGGATAAGAATCAACAAAGAACACAATTAAGTGATTTAGGTGAGTTTGGTTTAATAGACCATTTAACAAAAAACTTTAAAATAAAACAATCTTCAACCTTAAAAGGTATAGGTGATGATGCGGCCGTTTTAGACTTTAAACAAAACAAGATTGTTGTATCAACAGATTTATTAGTTGAAAACGTACACTTTGATTTAAGTTATGTGCCACTTAAGCATTTAGGATACAAGGCAGTTGTAGTTAATTTGTCTGATGTTTATGCAATGAATGCTAATGCAACGCAAGTTACAGTATCAATTGCGGTGTCTAATAGATATCCTTTAGAAGCTTTAGAAGAGCTTTATGCAGGTATAGAAACAGCAGCAAGAATATATAATGTTGATGTTGTTGGAGGAGATACCACTTCTTCTACGACTGGATTATTAATTTCTGTAACAGCAATTGGAGAAGTTAAAAATAATAAAGAAGTCTACAGGTCTGGCGCTAAACCAAATGATTTATTAGTTGTAACAGGAGATTTAGGTGGTGCTTACATGGGGTTACAAGTTTTAGAGAGAGAAAAAGAAGTTTATAAAGTGAATCCAAATAGTCAACCAGATTTAGAACCTTACAATTATATAGTTGAACGCCAATTAAAGCCAGAGGCTAGAAAAGATATTGTTAAGTTGCTGGAAGATTTAGAAGTTAAACCAACTTCTATGATTGATGTTAGTGATGGTTTGTCTTCTGAAATACTTCACATTTGTAAAGAGAGTGGTGTTGGATGTGATTTATATGAAAATAAACTTCCTTTAGATCCTCAAGTTATTTCTACATGTGAAGAATTTAATATTGATAGTACAACAGTTGCGTTGAATGGAGGAGAAGATTATGAATTGCTGTTTACAGTTTCTCAAGAAGACTTTCCTAAAATAAAGGCAAACCCGAATTTAACCGTTATTGGTTTTATGAGAGAAAAAGAGCATGGTGTTCATTTGATAACTAGAGCTGAAACAAAAATTGAGCTAAAAGCTCAAGGGTGGAAAAATTTTAATGCCTAAACACTAATAATTCAGGATGCGATTTTTGTCTTCTAATAAGGCGTCTGTTATGAATGTTTTCTAAAAGCGCGTTTATTTCTTTAAACTTTGGTGTGAGTTCAACCAATTCACCATTACTACTAGTCGTAAATTGTTTTTTGCAGTTTTTGCAAGTGTATTCCTTTACGTGGAAAGTGACATTTTTACTTAGACGGATATCATGTCCAAATACTTTGCAATGAATGTTTTTCATAAAATTTAGCCATTAAAATTAGGGATTGGGGAGATATCCTAAATGTATAAAAATTCGATGAAAGTAATAGGTGACTCATTAATAAATCGATGAAAGTGATGTTTTTCTCCTTAAACGTTCCTCTCTGGCATTATGAACTTTTTCTAGAATGCTATTTATTTCCTTAAACTTAGGTGTCAATTCTATTAATTTTCCGTTACTATTGGTGGTTAATTGCTTTTTGCAGTGAGAGCAAGTGTACTCTTTTACGTGTCGAGTCACTTTTTTAGACACATGATAGTTATGTCCAAAAACAGAGCAATACATGGTTTGGGTTAAAGTAGGTTTTTTCATTGGTATAAAGTTAAGAGATACTAAACCTACGAAAAATAGTTTAAATAATCGACGAATAACTATATATTTTCGATGAAATGCATTATTGTGTTCAAGCATTCTGTTTTATTTTCTATAAAACCCATATGTCCTCCTTCAAATTCTATAATTTCAACATCTGTATTTTGTGTTTGGGAAATTAAAGCCTCATAATTAAGTGCAGGGTCACTTTTGCCTATTATCATCATTTTTTTATAAGGAGAAAAGTGTAGTAGTACTTCTCGATCTTCTCTAATTTTCATTCCTTCTAATGCTGCTACAATACCCTGTAATGGAGTTGATAAGCATTCTTTAATTAAAGATTTAATTTCAGTTGAAAATATGTTTTGGTTTTTAGGAGAGAAAAGATTAAAAACACCTAGTCTTACAAATGTCTTATGGTTTTGTTTAACAGCTTTGATGCCTCTATCTCTGTTTAATTTCTTTTCTGGTGTATCTGCGCTTGCAGTAGAATTTAATAGGCAAAGTCCTTTAACATTGTCTGGATGTTTTTCAGCAAATGCTAAAGAGACATAGCCTCCCATGGAATGCCCAATAAATATAGACTTTCTAATTTTTAAGTGTTTAAGAAGTATTTCAACTACTTCCGCCATAAGCTCCATAGAATGTATATATCCTAAACAACCCGTTTTACCATGACCCAAAAGGTCTATTGTAATCACTCTATTTTTTTTTGAAAGAGGTGTAACGAATTCATTCCACATTTTGGAATTTTCTAAGAAGCCATGGAGTAATACTATCGCTCTACCTTTACCTTCATCTGTATAAAAAACATCAATACCTTTGTACTTTAATACCATACTTTTAAAAGTAAAGCGTAAAGGTAAAATGAATGTTTTAAATACGTTAAGATTTTACTCTTTTTATTGCTGCAAAAGCTTTGTCTACGTATTCATCTTCAACTAAAATTGTAAACTCATTTGTTGTAGAAAGTACTTCATAAAGTACAATGCCTTCCCATGCTAGCCTTTTAAAAAAATGATAGTATAAACCTGCTATTTTAGAGTTGTCTTGAGGTAGATTTATGCTTATGGCAGATAGTCCATTTTGTACTGCTAAAAACATTTCATTTTTTAAATTTTCTTTCACAAAGTCATCAAGACTGCTAGAAATAATAATCGTACTTTCATGAATGCCCCGAGTAAAAGTGTAGAACAATTTATTCTCTTTATTGATTCTGTTAAGTATCTTTGAATGATTATCAATTAAAGTCTCTGAGTTTTTAACCGTGAAATCAGTTAAATTAGATCGTACAGTTATATCTCCAAGATTTTGAATAACTCGCTTCATCTTAATAGAATTACCTAATGTAGGAGGTGGGTTGTAACGTCTAAGTGCCATCATTATAGCGCCTGGCTTTACATCCTTTTTAAGCATCTTGCTAATTGGTTCAGTAAGTTCAACAGCAAGTGCACTATAATTAATAATGTTACGAGATAATGCTTCTTCAAGATAAGGTTGAGCAATTAAGATGTCTTCTACACAATTAGAAACCGTCTTCATGTTAAATATTTAACAATTTGTGTAAAAGTAAACAATTTTTTGTAAAAATAAGTTTTAACCACGTTTGTATTTTAATTTTACCTCAAATTAATGGAAATGAAATAAATAGGCGTTAATGTCTATTGGTAATTAAGAATATATTATATGAGAGTTTTAAAATTTGGTGGTACTTCAGTTGGGTCTGTTCAAAATATGAACAATGTTAAATCTATTATTAATGACGGTGATAAAAAAATAGTGGTGCTTTCTGCTATGTCTGGTACTACCAATGCGTTAGTAAATATTGCAAGTAAAATTTCTGAGGGAAATAAAAATGAGGCTTCTACAGAAATAAATAATTTATATAATAAGTATGTTGATGTTGTAAACGAGCTTATAATAGATAATAGTTTAAAAGAAGTTGTTTCTGAATATGTGTCTGAGCGTTTTGAGTTTTTAAATGAATGTGTAGAGAAATCTTTTTCTCAAGTGGTTGAAAATGAAATTTTAGCGCAAGGTGAATTGCTTTCAACATTTATGTTTAATAAATTTTTACAACAGCAAGGTGTAAATTCTCAATTACTCCCAGCTCTCGATTTTATGAGAATCAATGAGGTTAAAGAACCAGACAGTGAAGCTATAAAAAGCTTATTAGACAATGTGTTGACATTTACTCCAGAAGCCGATATTTATATCACCCAAGGTTTTATTTGTTTAGATAGCAATGGTGATGTTTCTAATTTACAACGAGGCGGTAGTGATTATACAGCTACCATTGTTGGAGCTGCTATAAATGCTGAAGAAGTGCAAATCTGGACAGATATAGACGGCATGCATAATAATGATCCTAGATTTGTTGAAGGTACTAAGCCAATTTCAGATTTATCATTTGATGAAGCTGCAGAGTTAGCTTACTTTGGAGCAAAAATATTGCATCCTCAAACGGTGTTGCCAGTTAGAAAAGATGGCATCCCTGTTAGATTAAAAAACACAATGAATCCGCCAGCACATGGAACTTTAATTAGTAAAAATCATGTAGAAAGTGGTATTAAGGCTATTGCTGCCAAAGATGGTATTACTGCCATTAAAATAAAATCTGGGAGAATGCTTCAAGCTTATGGTTTCTTAAGAAAAGTATTCGAGATTTTTGAAGCCAATAAGACCTCTATAGATATGATTACAACATCTGAAGTTGCAGTTTCTTTAACAATTGATGATGATAGTAACCTTGGCGCGATAATTGAAGAGTTAGAAACATTCTCTACCATAGAAGTAGATAGAAACCAAAGTATAGTATGTTTAGTAGGACACTCAATTGTAGATCATAAAAACACTTTTAAGTTATTTCAAATTTTAAAAGATGTAAATATTAGAATGATTTCTTATGGAGGTAGTAGAAATAACATTTCGTTATTAATTGATACAGAAAAGAAAGTAGATACTTTGCAGAAGCTAAATGAATATTTATTTGAGTTAGTCGCTATTTAAACATTAAAATTTTAAGTTTTTGCTAGAAAAAAGAGGGATTATTTAATCCCTCTTTTTGTTTTTATTTATTGACTAGTCCTAAATAACCGTTACAGTTTTAACTAGGATTAAATATATTAAATCTCTGAACAAACCATGGTTTGT
>CANKYF010000015.1 GCA_947487895.1 uncultured Flavobacteriaceae bacterium | reverse complement strand
AACCATGGTTTGTTCAGAGATTTAATATATTTAATCCTAGTTAAAACTGTAACGGTTATTTAGGACTAGTCAAAATTATTATTACCTAGAATAATTAGGAGATTCTTTAGTAATCGTAACATCATGTGGATGGCTTTCGTTAATACCACTAGCCGTAATTTTAACAAACTGTCCTGTTTCTTTTAATGTTTCAATATCTTTGGCGCCACAGTATCCCATACCTGCTCGTAAACCACCAATAAACTGGTGAATACTTTCATATAACTCACCTTTATATGGTACACGACCAACAATACCCTCTGGTACTAACTTTTTAATATCGTCTTCAACATCTTGGAAATATCGATCTTTAGATCCTTGTTTCATAGCTTCAACAGATCCCATACCACGATAAGACTTGAACTTACGTCCTTCGTAAATAATAGTTTCACCGGGAGATTCTTTAGTTCCCGCTAATAAAGATCCTAACATTACAGTATCTGCACCAGCAGCAATAGCTTTAGGAATATCACCTGTATATCTAATACCTCCATCTGCAATTACTGGTACTCCACTACCCTTAATAGCAGCAGATACTTCTAATACCGCAGAAAATTGAGGAAAACCTACACCTGCAACCACACGAGTAGTACAAATAGAACCTGGACCAATACCTACTTTCACAGCATCTGCTCCAGCTTCAACTAAATATTTGGCAGCAGCACCAGTTGCTATATTTCCAACAATCACATCTAATTCTGGGAACTTTGCTTTTACTTCTTTTAAGACTGCAACAACACCTTTTGTATGTCCGTGGGCTGTATCTATTACTACTGCATCTACACCTGCTTTAACCAAAGCCTCTGCTCTCTCTACAGCATCACCAGTCACTCCTAAAGCAGCAGCAACACGTAAACGTCCGTATTTATCTTTATTAGCAATAGGTTTTTGATTTAGTTTGGTAATATCTCTAAATGTTATTAATCCTGATAATTTATAATCATCATCAACAATTAATAACTTTTCTATTTTATGCTTTTGAAGTATTGTTTCAGCATCTTTTAAAGAAGTTCCAACTGAAGAAGTCACTAAGTTTTCACTAGTCATTACATCAACAATTGGTTTTTTATTTTTATGTTCAAAACGTAAATCTCGATTGGTAACAATTCCCTTTAAAGTACCTTCTTCATCTACAATAGGAATACCGCCAATACTATGTTCTGCCATAGCACGTTTAGCGTCAGCCACCACAGCATCGAGAGGCAAAGTAACTGGGTCTATAATCATACCACTTTCTGCACGTTTTACACGCCTTACCTTATTAGCTTGCGCTTCAATAGTCATGTTTTTATGTAAAACACCTATCCCTCCTTCTTGTGCCATAGCAATAGCCATTTTACTTTCGGTAACGGTATCCATTGCAGCCGAAATAATAGGCACATTGATAGTGATATTTCTAGTAAATTTTGTTTGAATATTTACTTCTCTTGGAAGTACTTCAGAAAATGCTGGAACTAGTAGTACGTCGTCATAAGTTAAACCTTCTCCTAGTATCTTGTTTTGATGTGCAGTCATGTGCAATTACATTAATAATTGCGTGCAAATATACGCTTTTTTTCGATATCGATTGTTAAGATAGGCTTAAGAATTAAAATAGAAAAAACTTAAAATAGCAGCTTATATATTTTATAAATAGTTTAAATTTGTTTTATTATTTATATTTAGTCTAAATAAAAACAAATGTGTCATCAACATAAACTATTAGTAAAAAATTGTGACGGACAATTAACTTACTGCGAAAACTGTAATATTTATCATCTTACATTTAATAATATTTATATTGAATTTATAGAAAAAGAAATTATCAGATTTAAAGAATATATTCTGCAATTAGAGGCAGATTATTGGCAAATTCCGCAGGATAAAGTTGTAATGAATAGAAAAATAGCTATTAAAACATTGCAACAAAATTTATCATTAGTATTTAATAAACAAGAACTAAGCTCGTTAAAATCTCTTGTGCTTCAACTAACTAAAAAACCTATGGATGACACACTACAGGTTTTTGATATAGATTACTTATTCTATTTAAATTAAAAAATTATGGAAGATGTTAATATTATCTACAAATCTGACATAGGGTTTTCTTTTACTTGGAAACGCTGCGAAGCTAAACATTTTAGTAAAGTAAATTTAGTAGTAAAAGATACCTCACTATATTTATCACATGAAGAACTCGTGAAATTCTCATTATTGATAAACATTGCTTTAAAAAGACCCATTGATTGTAATAACTGTAAAAATAAAGCTTGCTGTAAATCTATACTTTTAGAAACACCAATGCCTGAAGTCAACTTTATTAAGAGCTATAAAGAGATTTTAAAAATTCAAGATTTAGTAAAAGGTACTTTATTTCAATTAGGTTTAAACTCTTTACTAAAAGGTATACTATAATTTATAATTTGCTCTAACACTTTTAGCCCAAGCAATTAAAGTTTCTTTTTCTTCTTTAGTGATAGTGCCATGTAACCAAGTATAAGAATCTAATGGCATTTTACCTTCTTCAACTTCTTCTATAAGTTCATCTAGTTTATGATCTCTTTTTTTAATGCTGTAGTCATTCCATTTTGATACATTAAAATGTTCAACACCTTCTTCTACATGATGGTTAATCCATAAAGACACTGGTGCTATTTCTGCATACCAGGGATAGGTAGTTTTATCGCTATGGCAATCATAACAATGCTTTTCTAAAATAGTAGTTACGCCTTTGGTTGGTTTTGTGTCTTCAATAAATGCTGTTAACGTTCTTGTTTCTGTATTGTTTTTATCTGGTCTATAAAATTGAATTAAAACCAGAGCTAAAACTAAAGCCAATAAAATCTTCTTTACTATTTTCATTATAATACTATTTATTTAAAACTTAATTTGAAGGGTTGTATACCAATTTCTAGGAGCCGAAGGTATGATCCCTGGACCAGGATACCCCGTAGCCCTACGTGTAAAATAGGCATTATCAAGAACATTATTTATACCTGCTTCTAATTTAAAGGTTTTATAGGTGTATGATAATGAAACATCTAAAATATCATATTGTGGAATTTCACCTATTACACCACTTATACTACCCGCTGTTGAATTTGTTGCATCTGTAAATTGCTTCCCTAAGTAAGTATATTGAATACTAGCCTGTAAGTTCTTATACCCCCCATTTAAACCTGTTTTTAAATTTAAATCTGGTACAAACTCTACTTTATTTCCTTTAATCCCTGATGCTTCAGAAGAAGTATATTCAGAATTAATTATAGATGTATTCACAAAATAATTCAGTTGAAAATCATTATTTAAGTCAAATATTTTTTTCAAATTAAAATCAAATAATGATTCCACTCCAAACATCAATGCATCTCCTACATTCCCTCTTACACTTTTAATTCTATCACCTGGAAAAACCTCTTGAACAAAGCCAATGCGATTATTATAAAACAAACCAAAAATGCCTAAGTCATAAGACACTATTTTTTTATAATTCCCACGTATTCCTAAGTCTGCTGTAAACCCTTTTTCATCTGTGATATCAGGATCAATAGCAAAAGCAGGGTTATTAATAGCAATATCAGAAAATGTTACAGAACGGTAATTTTGTGAAACATTTCCATAAATCTCTAAATTTGTATTAGGCTTGTAACTTAAGCCTATACCAAGCAAAGCAAAAGAACGTTCAAAATCTCTATTATCTTCTATTACTTCATTTAAAATTACATTACCAGCTCCATCTGTATTTATGTTTCTAAAAAAGCCTTCACTTTGCGTTTTAATATATTCAAACCTAAAGCCTGGTGTTATCGAAAATTTATCTGATACATAGAATATATTTTCACCAAAAACGGCAACATTTAAATTTGGAAAATCAAACTCAGATTGGTTAGAATAATTTGGAAAATCAATATCAGCAAAATTAAAATCGGCATCTGTACCGTCACTTCCAGGACCTTGTCTTTGGTAATTATCTGCTTTATAATACTTTGAACCAATTAAAAAAGTAGCATTTTTATTAAACAATTTGTATTTGCTTAACAATCTTGTTTCAAAACCAAAATTATTGAAGTCTCCTTTAATTAAATCACGCTCAGTTCCAGAGTCAACTTGACTTACTCTATTGGTCCTAAAACCTAATGCATTTCTAGACGCATTTAAACCAAAGAAATTAAAAGTAAAATTGGTTTTTTCTGAAAATTCATGAGCAAACTTTAAGTTATATAATAACCAATCTACTTCAAACCAGTTTCTAGCTCTGTTACTTTGATATGGATCTTGATTAAACATATCATCTGTTAAACCACCGCCTTGTTGTGCTAAATAATTTAAATAGGTGATTTCACCTTCTAAAGATGTCTTTTTATTAAACTGGTATCCCAAATGCGCAAATAGATTTTTAGATTCAAACTCAGAATTTGGTCTAAACCCATCACCTTTTTTATAATTGAAGTAAGTATAATAGCTCCATTTATTTTTAGTACCACTTAAACTTGTAAAATTAGTATATAAACCGAAGCTCCCTAAAGTATTTCTTGTAATAACTTCTAAAGCTTTATTAGGATTTGGTCGTTTTATTTTGAAGTTAATTAAACCTCCAAATTGTGTTCCATATTGTAACGAAGCGGCTCCCCTAATCACTTGAATTTCTTCTAAACCTTCTGCTGCTGGTGTATAGTAACTTTCTGGATATCCTAAAACATCGGCACTAATATCATACCCATTTTGTCTGGTATTAAAGTTAGCCGTTCTATTTGGGTCTAACCCTCTGCCTCCCACATTTAACTGTAAACCTGCATCGTCATTCTGAAAAATATTTAAACCTGCTACTTGGCTATATATTTGTCTGGCATTATTAGATGCTAAATTTGCCATAGACTGATCTACCAATACTACTTCGGTTTTCTTACCAGCATATATAGCGGTGCCTTCAACGTCTTTTAATCGTTTTAATTCAAAAGCACGACGCTTATGAGCATTGATAATAACTTCAGATAGTTCCGTGGTTAAGTCTTGTAAAGCTACTTTTAAATTTTGAGCTTTAGCAGTATTTATTTTTACCTCTTTGATTTCAAATTCCGAAGAAAAAAACACTAAAATCATAGTTACTTTTGATGTTTCAAACTGAAATTTTCCTGATGTATCTGTAACAGCCAACAAACCTGCATCTTTATCATACACATTTACTCCCGTTAAGGCCTTATCATTTTCAGAAAAAGTTACAACACCATTTACTACATTTTGCGCATACAAAGACACGCTAAAAACTAATGCTAATATTAGTTTACAATCCCTTAATGTCATCTTTAAAAGGTAATATCCAAAACTTTGGTTTAAACGATTCTTTTTGGGCGTACAAATCTACGCTTTTATCAATAAATGGCATACTCAATCTACCATTTAATGCAACATAACTTTCAACAAATACTTGCACATTCTCATGACCTTGAGTGCTAAAATGATCACCTAAATAATGTGCATATTCTAATATAAAATCTGGTTGAAAGCTCATTTGCTTTTCTTGAAAAGGGGTTAAAAAATCTTTGTTATCTACATAGAAAAACGCGCCTGTTTCACTATTAACAATTTTAAAGGTGGAAATACCCATTTTTTCCATAAGCATAACACGCCATGAAAATCTATAACCTTCTTCAGTCCAAAATAATTCTCCTGGATATAATACATACCTGAAAGGATTAACTATTTGAATGAAGAAAAATATAGCTAGAAGTAGTGTTACAGGTTTTTTAAATTGATATTGATAGTTTTCTTTTTCCTTTATAAGACTTCTCACATTTGTTTGAAATGACAAGGTATTTAATACTCTTTTTATTCTATGAATGATTTTTTTGTGTAAACCATGATCAAAAAAGATGAGTGTTGACACTATCATGATAAATGGAAACATACCTATTGGAAACAACACTCTTGTAAATACATGAAAAAATACTACCATAACGAATGCGAAGAGCCTTGTTTTTCTGTAAAGTAATAAAAAAGGGATGGCTAAATCATACAACATACCACACCAGCTCATTACAAAATGAAACCAATTTTCATGCATTAATGTATCTCCAATTAATGGCAAATCATATTTTGATGGTAACCATATTTTTAAAGGTTGTGCTCTAAATAACCAATCTGAATTTATTTTAGCCAACCCTGCATAAAAATATACAACACCTAAAAGAAGCTTAACACTATCAATAGTCCATTTTGGGATATGCTCAAAGCTTTTTTTTCTAAAGATATTATCTACTGAAAAATGTGCATTAGCAGGTAAAAAAATCATTAAAAAACTTAATAGACTAATAAAGTAATAATGATTTAAATACGTGGTTTTATCCATAAGCTCTATGTAAGTAAAGCTTAAAAAGAAGGTAATAATGGCTATTCTATACTTTAAGCCTAAAGCTATAAAAAGTGCTGATAGACTACAAATAACAAATAGTAAGTAGGTATAATTACCAAGTGGTTTTACCCATTCAAAACCATAGTATGAAAAGTGAAATTTTGGTTGAATGTAAAGTGTTTCTATCCAACCATAATACCAGAATCTAAGCATCCCAAAACACATCATGATACCAAATGCTATTCTAAAAACAGCTAAAGGTGCTGCATGGGTATTTTTATTTAGGTATGTTTTTAAACTTAAATTCATTTTAATAAAAAAAGGTTGTCATTAAAGACAACCTTTTTTAATTTTTAGAGGCTTTAATCACCATCATTATCTTGAAAATCAATTCTAATATCAAAAGCTTGAACCATATCTACTTTTAAAGAAACCACGACTGACTGTAAAGCATCATAAGCTTGAGTCATTTTTGTGTTATCTGTATTTATTTGATCATAAAAGTTATTATCTAAATCTTGAATTTTTTCTCTGGCTGTATCAAATTTAGAGTTAATTATTGTTGCTAAATCACTTCTGTCTAAAGCTATTAAATAAGACTTATAACTTTCCCCAGTTGCAGAAGTGTTATACGCTTTTCCATTAAAAAAATCTTGTACTGCTTTTAAAGCATCTAAAGCTAACTCTTTAGATACGTCTTTTCTATAAAATGCCTCTACTTTTTCTGGTAATGGCATGTTAGAAAAATTGCCTGCAGGCGTTCCAATTTTATTAGCACGTAACCCTCTTTCATAATAGTTAATAAAATCATTAACAATTTTATTAACCGAACTTGTAGCTGTATTTTCTGTAGAGCTTACAAATGTAGTTCTATATCCATTACTCCAGTCATCTATAAATGAATTATTCAAAGTTTGCATTTGTGCAACTATATCTGTAAGATAATCAACATAACCATCCTTATTAATGTTGGTTGTGAACTTTTCAATAGGAGCTATATCTGCATCAGCTACTCCATGAATTAAAAAATCTAAAGCAGGAAAACCTTGTGCGTCATGATAATTACTGTGATCTAAATCATAATTACCATTGGCAGCTCCATTCTCAACATCATCTTCTGTTAATGGATATATATTAAAAAAACTAACAAACCCTTTATCTGACCCTCCAATGGTTTCTGCCTTACCTATATTAAACATTTCAACATACTGCCATACTTTATAGGCATCTAACCAAGCATTACTTAGAGCATCTAAATTAGTTTGATTCATGTCATTAACAAAATTTCCTCTGGCAACATCTAAAGCAGTCAATTTTGCTTGTAAATCTTCAAAAGCAGGAACTATTATGTTATCAGCTATATTAACTAATAAAGCTCCACGATCAAAATTATCATTACCCGTTGGTCCATCATCTGAAGATGATGATGAACTACATGCTACTATTAGTCCCAGAGCTACTAATCCTAAAAAAAATTGTTTCATTTTATCTTCTTTTAATCAAATTGTTCGCAAAAATACTAAAAGTAGCTGTTGTATTTATGCTTACAACAGCTACTTAAAAAATATAACTATTAATTATAATTTAACTTCCAGCTTGAGCCGTTGTAAAATCAAACTCAGCTGAAATAATATCAGACATTGTATCTAAAGTTTGGGCATCTAAATCCCAAAAACCATTTCCTGTTGTTAAGGTTGTAATAAAAGTATCAACCTCTGCTTTTGTAAAATAAGGAGTATCAGTTCCTGGTTTTCTTGTAAACTGTAAACTATATATAAAACCAAATCCTTCAGATAAATCATGGAATGCAGAAGCATTATCTGTACCTAAGTTTGCCTTACCTTGTTGCAAATAATAAACAGCTCTTATACCTATAACTTCAGATATTTTTTCTCTAATAATTTGAGCTTGCTCATCTCTTAAATCGTAATCTTTTGCCACAATTGCAGCTCTACCTAATTTAAACGCTTGATAAATGTCATCTGCAATTCCAGCAAAATCAGTATCACCTTCAACTCTTCCAATATATTTATTTAAGAAACTATCTGCTCCTAAATCTGCATTAGGATTAGCAGGATCAGCATTCACTCCATACACATATCCGTAAGCTTCATCCCATTTATGCTCCATATTAGTATAGTTTTTATCTTCAGAAACAGTACCAGCATCATTATCTGCTACATTAGAACCAGCATCTAAAACAGCTGTACCTAAATAATTATTTAATGCTTGGTCTACCATTAAAGCACCTATTAAACCTTTGTTAATAGCTTGGTTGTACTCTAATCCTTTGGCATTTACGTAACGTGTATCACCTCCACCCGCTTCTTGAATTTTTCCTGCAGTACCAGCAACAGCGTCTACGTCCCAATTAGGGTAAACCTCATCAACTTGTGCTTTAATCCAAGCATCAAAATCTGCTTTAATAGCATTAGCATCGGTAGTGTTTGCTGAAAAATAATCTGCGGAAGCGGCTGTTTTACTTCTTATACTTTTAGTTGAAGCATTTAAATCTGCATCATCAAATTTATCACCTGTATTGGTAAACATGCCATCTAAATCTTCTTCACTTTTAGATGTGTCTTTTAAAGCATCTATAAATTCATGCCCCATTTCTATTCTTGTAGTTTGCCCACTAAAACTAACTGTAGTTTCTCCATTTCTGGTAAAGCTATATGTAGCTGGAGCTACAACTTTATCGCCTCCATTTCCTCCATTGTCATCATCTGAACATGATACTAATAAACTCCCTAAAACTAATGCGCTTAGAACAATTTTTTTCATTGCTTTTTATTTAGATTAAATTTAAATAATGGTTTTCGGATGCAAATATATAACTCATTTATACTTTAACAAAGTTTATTTAGATTAAATTTAAATAAAGAATTTAAAATATAATTAAAATACTTATTTTCAATATTTTAATTATTAAATTTAACATTTAGATAATACTGAATATCCTAATGATAATGTCTAAAAATTTTAGAAGCCTCATTAAAAGCACTTTCAAAACTCATGGCATTTAAACTATTACTTTGTTTTGAAGTGAAGTATGATAATAGTTTTTCGGTGGGCATGTTACCCGTTAATTCATCTTTAGCCATTGGGCAACCGCCAAAACCTTGAATAGCTCCATCAAAACGTTTGCATCCTGCAATAAAAGCAGCATCAACTTTTTCATGCCATGATGTAGGTGTTGTATGCAAATGTGCACCAAATTCTATATTCGGGTACTTAGGTATTAAGTTTGAAAACAAATAAGAAATACTTTCTGCATTTGAACTCCCTATAGTATCACTTAAAGATAAAATTTTAACACCCATTTTATGTAATCGTTCCGTCCACTCCCCCACAATATCTACATTCCAAGGGTCACCGTAAGGATTTCCAAACCCCATTGAAATATAGACAACAAGTTGTTTATTATTTTTATCTGCTAATTCAATTATATTTTTTAAAATATCAACAGACTGTGATATGGTTTTATGCGTATTACGCATTTGGAAGTTCTCTGAAATAGAAAATGGGTACCCTAAATAATTAATTTCTGGATGTTTACAAGCATCTTGGGCTCCTCTTAAATTAGCCACTATAGCTAATAATTTGCTATCAGTTTTACTCAGGTCTAATTGAGATAAAACTTGAGCAGTGTCAACCATTTGCGGAATGGCTTTGGGAGATACAAAGCTGCCAAAATCTATAGTATCAAAACCAACACGTAATAAAGACTGAATGTATTGTACCTTCTTTTCAGTAGGAATAAATTGCTTAATACCCTGCATAGCATCACGGGGACATTCAATAATCTTAATCTTGTCTTGCATCAACTAATTTAGTTACCGGGATAAAAATAATACTATTTTTGTAAGGAAGTTGTTAAAAAGTAGACGTACATCTTAAATTAATTAACCACTATCATGAAAAAAACTACACTTGTTTTAATTACATTGTTTTGCATATCAATTTCTTTTGCACAAACAACAGCTACCTATGAAGTAGAATTCACTAATTTTTGGAACTCAACAGACCATAGTCAAGGAGGCACTTCTTTTCCAGGAGGCAATGCTCATTGGTCTGATATTGTGGGGGTTAATCACAATAATACTGTTACTTTTTTTGAAATGGGTGGTACTGCTACTGCTGGCGTAGAAAAAATTGCCGAAACAGGAGTAATTGATGGCATTAATGGCTTTGAAAGTGAAGTCCAAACTGCTATAGATGCTAATAATGCAGAACAGTTTTTTGAATTAGGTGATTTATTCTTAAATGTGGCACCTCCAGTCTCAAGATCTAAAGCAGATCTAGAAATTAAAGAAGAATATCCATTAGTTTCATTACTTTCAATGATTGCACCAAGTCCAGACTGGTTTGCTGGTGTAAATAGTATTAATCTTAGAGATGGCAGTGGGTGGAGAAATTCTGTATCAATAGATTTATTCCCTTATGATGCTGGTACAGAAGATGGTACAACCTATTCTCTAAATAATACAGCTACTAACCCGCAAGGTACAATTCAAAGTATACAAAACGTAAATCCTTTTAACAATGAAAAAGTAGCTACTCTAACTTTTACTTTGCAATCTGTTTTAAATGTGAATGAAGAAATTTTAAAGCAAGTTCATATCTTTCCCAACCCAGTAAATGATTTTATTTCAATTAATGCACCTAATACTATTCAATTGAAAACAGCAGAAATATATTCAATATTAGGCAAACGAATTAAAGTTTTAGAATCTAAAAATTCTGATAACAACTTACAGTTTGATGTATCTAATTTAAATTCAGGTATTTATTTATTACGATTAAATACATCTGACAATGAGAGTATAACTCAAAAAATTATCATCAAATAGTGTCCGATAAACGATAAAACCAGACTCTTAACGTTTTTTTTACATTATTTTTATACTACGGGGTACATTTGATTATCAATTTGCCCCACAAATGAAGTATATTAATGCTAAATCTGCATTCCTCTGTATTTCGATAGTTATATCGAGTATAGGGTTTCTATCCTCACAAAATATAGAACCTACTTGCGGAACTACTTTCTCTGAAGAACAAATTGAGTTTTTCAACAGTATAAAACCTGAGCATTCAAAAATACTTGGTAAGTCTTTAGAATATGGTAAAAACATCAATTTTAATAATAAAAGTTATATACCCATTAAGGCACACATTATTAGACAATCTGATGGAACAAAAGGTCTAAATATTTCAAGTCTTAATGAAGCTATTAATGATTTAAATGATACCTTTTTAGGAACAAATCTTGAATTTTTTATTTGTGGTGATATCAATTTTATCAATCAAGATAATTCAGCTATTGTTAGAAAAGGAAATGAAAGCAACTTATTTGAAAGTAATAATGTTGCAGATGTAATTAATATCTACTTCTCTCCATCAATTATCAATGAATACGATCAGGAAATCTGTGGTTACAGTAATA
The DNA here is from genome assembly GCA_947487895.1 of uncultured Flavobacteriaceae bacterium. Taxonomy (GTDB): domain Bacteria; phylum Bacteroidota; class Bacteroidia; order Flavobacteriales; family Flavobacteriaceae; genus Seonamhaeicola. The sequence goes on along the minus strand of CANKYF010000015.1, from coordinate 118,438 downwards.
ATGCCAGAACCAAAGATTATATTATAATTAAAAATAGTTGTGCTATTAATGCATCATCTTTAGCACATGAAATGGGACACTTCTTTTCATTATTACACACGCATGGTCCTAATAACAATGCTTTAACTACAGAATTAGTAGATGGTAGCAACTGCGATACAGATGGTGATGGTATTTGTGATACACCTGCAGACCCAAAACTTTCTTTAAGTAATGTTTATAGTTCATGCGAATATTTTGGTACTGAAACAGATGCAAATGGGCATCCATTTAATCCAGATACGGGTAATATAATGTCTTATGCTAGAAAATCTTGTAGAACACATTTTTCTGAACAACAAATAACAAGGATGTATGCATTTTATTTAACACAAAAACATTATTTATCGTGTCCTTCATTTAATGCAGATATAGTTGTGGATAATACAAATACTTGTGAATCTACTCTTGAGGTCAATTTTGCTAATAACAATCCTGAGGTTACTAAATGGGAATGGGATATAGATTCAGATGGTATTGTTGATTACACTAACCAAAATCCTACTCATAATTATAATTCTGGTATTTACGATGTAACGCTGACTGTTTATAAAAATTCTCAAAAAATAAGTAAAGTATATCCTAAACTAATAAATGTAGGAGTTCAAACAGAGGCCTTATTTGATGAAAACTTTAATACTTTTAAAACTGCTGCTGATTCTGGGTGGTCTGTAAATGATGTTAATAATTCAAGCTTTTACTGGTTACTTAATCATGGGGAAACAGCTTCTGAAGGAACAGGCCCATTAATTCATAATCATAATGATGACGGTTCTTTAAACAAATATATTTATGTGGAAGCTTCTGGTGCTAATCAAGGGGATGTTGCTGAGTATATTTCACCTTGTATAAATGTAGCTTACGCCAATTCTGAAATGCAGTTTTCTTACCATATGTTTGGTGAAAATATTGGGGAATTACATGTAGACATTAAAACGATTGATGGCTATATAACAGATGTTATCACACCTTTAATTGGAAATCAACAAGAAGAAAGTAGTGATCCATTTTTCACTAAATCAATTGACTTATCATCTTATGCTGGAGAGACAATTAACATTGTATTTAGGGCTGTAAGGGGAAATGGTTGGAAAGGGGACATTGCCATAGACGATATTTTCTTAAAAACTATAAGCGAGCCTATATCTGATGACAATATAAGATTATATCCTAACCCTGTAAAAGGAAATTTACTCTATGTAAAAACGAAAGATTTAGATAGTAATGCGGCACAGTTTGAAATCACTAACTTAGTTGGGCAAAAATTCAATTCTGGAGTTGTAACTAATAGACCTATAGACACTAGTCAACTAGCTTCAGGATCTTATCTCTTAATAGTACTTTACAAAGAGCACAGAATAGTAAAACGTTTTATTAAGTAGTTTTAAGTATTGCCTTGTTTATTGATTTTATCAACCTAGGCCCTTCATAAATAAAACCTGTATAAATTTGTACTAAATCTGCCCCAGCAGTAATTTTATCTAAAGCATCTTTTGCTGAATGAATACCCCCAACACCTATTATTGGAAACTCTTTATTACTCTTATCTGCTAAGTATTTTATAACTGCCGTACTTTTATCTTTTATAGGCTGCCCACTAAGCCCGCCATTACCAATTTCCTCAAGTCTTTCTTTAGACGCTTTTAAGTCTTTTCTATCTGTAGAAGTATTACTTGCTATAACACCATCTAATTTGGTAACTTTTATTAACTCAATGATTTCATCTAATTGACCATCATTTAAATCTGGTGCAATTTTTAATAAAATTGGTTTTTGCTTTTCAAAAGTTGTATTAGCTTTTTGTACTTCAGCAATTAATTCTTCTAAATAATCTTTATCATTCAGTTTAGCATGACTGCCAACATTAGGGCAACTAACATTTAAAACAAAGTAATCTACATATGGATGCAGTGCATTAAAGCATGTCAAGTAATCCTCGGTATAATTTTCAGGTTTAGTAGCAGTATTTTTCCCAATGTTACCACCAATTATTAACTTTCTTTTGTTCTTTTTTAATTGGTTAATAGCAGCTTCAACACCTTCGTTATTAAATCCCATTCGGTTAATTATACCTTGGTCATCTTTTAATCTAAATAATCGCTTTTTAGGATTCCCTTCTTGTCCTTTAGGTGTTACTGTGCCTATTTCTATAAAACCAAACCCAAAGTTAGCAAGTTCATTATACAGTACCGCATTTTTATCAAAACCAGCGGCTAAACCAACAGGGTTTTTAAATGTTAAACCAAATAAATTTCGCTCTAATTTTTTATCTTCAACAGTATAAATTCCTCTAAATAAAGCTGGAAATCCAGGGATTTTAGAAGCAATTTTTATTAAGCTAAACGTAAAATAATGAATCTTTTCAGGGTCAAAAGAAAAGAATAGAGGACGAAGTAACGATTTATACATCTGTAATATTTGTGCAAAAATACGCTTAAATGTTCAAATAAAAAATAGGTTTGTAACTCTAGTCTAAAAATTAATAATTGTAATTTTGATACTACAAGGTTATTATTGCCTTTTAAACTCTGCTTTATAAATTATACTATTAATGATTTCAAAAGAACAAATTATAAAACGCTTTACTAGTTATGTAACTATTGATACGGAATCTGATCCTAATTCTGGCACAACACCAAGTACTAAAAAGCAATGGGATTTAGCTAATAAACTTGCCCAAGAATTAAAAGCTATTGGCTTGCAAAATGTTAGTATAGATAATAACGCGTACATAATGGCTACATTACCTAGTAATGTAGAACATGATGTTCCAACTATAGGGTTTATTTCTCATTTTGACACTTCTCCAGATTTTACAGGAGCCAATGTAAAGCCACAGATTATAGAAAACTATAATGGTAAAGACATAGTTCTAAATGAAGAAGAAAACATCATTCTTTCACCAGATTATTTTGACGATTTATTACAATATAAAGGACAAACCTTAATAACAACAGATGGTACAACCCTTTTGGGAGCTGATGATAAAGCCGGTATTTGTGAGATTGTTTCTGCTATGGAATATTTAATAAAGAACCCTGAAATAAAACATGGTAAAATTAGAGTTGGTTTTACGCCAGATGAAGAAATTGGTAGAGGTGCCCATAAATTTGATGTAGAAAAGTTTGGAGCAGATTGGGCCTACACAATGGATGGTAGCCAAATTGGCGAACTAGAATACGAAAATTTTAATGCTGCTGGTGCTATAGTAACTATAAAAGGTAAAATTGTCCATCCGGGCTATGCTAAAGGTAAAATGATAAATTCAATGCATATAGCTACAGAGTTTATCAATTCTTTACCAAGGTTAGAAACACCTGAACATACCAGTGGTTATCAAGGTTTTTTTCATTTACATGATATGGAAGGAAATGTTGAAGAAACCAAATTACATTACATTATTAGAGATCATGATAAAAAGCATTTTGAAGCTAGAAAAGAAATGATGGTAAAACTTACTAATGAATTAAATACGCAATATGGGAATGAAGTTATTTTCACCGACATAAAAGATCAATACTTTAATATGCGTGAAAAAATAGAACCTGTCATGCATATTGTAGATGTAGCGGAAGAAGCTATGAAACAATTAGATATAAAACCACTTATTAAGGCTATTAGGGGAGGTACAGACGGTTCTCAATTAAGTTATATGGGTTTACCCTGCCCCAATATATTTGCTGGCGGACATAATTTTCATGGGCGTTATGAATATGTGCCTGTCGAAAGTATGATTAAAGCTATAGAAGTAATCTGTAAAATTGCTGAATTAACTGCTAATAAATATAAATAGTATGTACTATGAAAAAAGTATACTCCGTTGAAGAATATATAGAAGAAAACGCTCATTACGCTAAAGCGTTGGAGCTATTACGATCCTTAATTCTATCTACTGAATTGGAAGAAACCATAAAATGGAGTTTTCCTGTGTATACACTTAAAAATAGAAATGTATTGAGCTTAGGCGCTTTTAAAAACCATTTTGGTATTTGGTTCTTTAATGGTGTCTTCTTAAAAGACGAATTACAAATTTTACAAAACGCTCAAGAAGGTAAAACTAAAGCTATGAGACAAATGCGTTTTGAAACTATTGAAGACATAGATGAAAATATCATTCTATCATATGTAAAAGAAGCTATAGAAAATCAAAAATTAGGGAAGGAAGTAAAACCAGATACAACTAAAAAAGAAATTATCATTCCTGCTCTATTAAAAGAAGCCTTTAAAAACAATACTGAACTTACTGATGTTTTTAAAACATTAACACCCTACAAACAACAAGAATATTGTGAATATATTCAATCTGCAAAAAGAGATACTACAAAACACTCTAGATTAGAAAAAATAGTGCCTATGATTTTACAAGGCGTTGGTTTAAATGACAAATACAAAAACTGTTAAAAAAACAAAGGCTTCATTTCTGAAGCCTTTTATATTATTAAAAGTAAAAATTTTACTATTTAGTAGCTTTTGCTGGTGCATTTAATTTACCACTCATTTCCATTGAAATGGCAGAACGATCAAATTTTATTTTACCAGATAATGTTTCTATAACACAGCTTCCATCTTTGTCATTTAGCTCAACAACTTTACCATGCATACCACTTTTAGTAACTATTTTATCTCCTTTTTTAAGTTCTGCTGCAAACTTCTTTTCTTTTTTTGCACGCTTCATTTGAGGTGCAATCATAAAGAAATAAACCACAACAAACATTAAAATAAATGGCATAAAAGTGCCTAATCCTCCTTCTCCCATGACTTATTGTGCTACTGGTGAATTATTATTTGCTGCATTTTCTTCTACTTTTACAAAAGCTTTAATTTTTACAGCTTCTTTACCTTTTTCAGTATTAGCAGTAATATTAATAGTTTTTGTTACAGCTCCTTTTCCACTACCATTATAGGTGACTGAAAATTCGCCAGTCCCTCCTTTTTCTAAAGGGTCTCTACTCCAGTCTTGTGGTACTGTACAACCACAAGTACTTTTTATGTCAGTAATAACTAAAGGAGCATCTCCTGTATTTGTATATTTAAAAACTGTTGTAACTTTATTTCCCTTATCAATCTGTCCAAAATCATGTTCAGCTTTATCAAATTGTAACACAGGAAATTTAGATGCACTAGCATCTCTTTTAGCAGCAGCAGCTATATTTGTTTCATCAATTTTTTTAGCTGCATTTTCTTTACAAGAAGTAAATGCGAATAAGCACATAGCACTTAAGCATAAAACTATTTTCTTCATTTTTTTAGTCTTTTTTGTTTACAGTGTAAAAATAGTAATTATTTAATCTATTAAAAATTTTTAAAGTAGTCTTAAGATTTATTTACAATAAACCTCTACCTATTTTCTTTAAAGTACCTTCACTTGTGTACTCCTTCACCAGTTTATCTAAAATACCATTTATAAAAATGCTACTTTTTGGTGTAGAATACTCTTTTGCAATTTCTAAGTATTCGTTTATTGTCACCTTAACGGGTATCGATGGAAAATTTTGCAACTCATTTATTGCCATTTGAAGTAGTATATAATCTATATCTGCTATTCGTTCTGCATCCCAGTTTTTAGTTTTCTTCTCTATCTCTTTGTTTAGTATAGATCTATTTAAAAGTGTTTTTCTAAACAAATCTATCGCAAATTGTTTGTCTTCATCTTCCTTAAATAATTTAGGAGTAAAGTGAGATTCATCAGAAGTTAACTTAGTTTTTCTTAAAAGCTTTAAAATAGTAGTATTTACGGTTGGTAAATCATCTAACCATGTTAAGTTTTTATCTTCTATATAATCGTATAGTTTATCATTAGGAGCTATAATTTCTTTATAGACATCAATTACAAACGTTTTATCTTCTTTGAAATCTGATACTCTTGTTTGCATATAATCTTTATAAATATCACTATTAATGATATCCTTAAACAAGATTTCAATGTATTCAGTATCTAATTCCCAATTATTAATTTTATATAAATCTAGATGATCTTTCAATCTTAAATTTTCACCTAAAAGCTTCAATAATTGGTTATTTACAAATTTTTTGTTGGGGTCTTTATCTTCTTTTGTTGCTAAGTGTTTTTTTTGCTTTTTTTGAAGATCTACTTCTGCTCTTTTTTTAACTTCTAGTAGTAGCGAAATTAGTAATAAGTACAAATTGTACATATTGTTAATACTAAACAGTAAAAACTTTTGATCTTTACTAAAATCATCACTTTCTCCACCTTTATAGGCATACAAAGTTTGCATAACTTTTACACGAATATGTCTTCTGTTTAGCATAATTACAAAGAACTTAAATTAAAGTATAGTAAAACATTTAACGTTTTCACGCTGCAAAAATAATACTATTTTCAAAAGAATCTTCATTTTTGATTTTAATTATTTTATTAAATTTTTAAACTATTTTTAACAATTACTAAACGTGTTTTTAAGCTATTTATATAGTTATATACGCTATATTTGTTTTCTTGTTTCCTATTTGTAAATGAAAGAGCTAAAACACTTAAATAAATATTTTTCAAAGTATAAAACGCATCTTATCATAGGTAGTTTTATTACTGTTATTGCCAGAATATTTTTGTTGTACACACCTAGGTATGTTAAAAAGATTTTTGTTGCTATAGAACGTTATGCCGATGGAGCCATAAATGAGTCTACTTTTAAATCGGATTTAGCTGAAGCTATTTTATGGATTATTGGAGCTGCTTTTGTTGCTGGTGTACTTACCTTCTTTATGAGACAAACCATCATCAATGTATCTCGATATATAGAATTTGATTTAAAAAATGAAATCTATGAGCAATACCAAAAACTTTCATTAAATTTTTATAAGAAGAACAGAACAGGTGATCTTATGAACCGTATTACCGAAGATGTTGGTAGAGTACGTATGTATTCAGGTCCTGCCATTATGTATAGTGTTAATACCATTGCTTTATTTGTAGTAGCCCTTATTTACATGTTTAAAGCTGCACCTTCTTTAACGTTTTATACTATTCTTCCTCTTCCTATTCTTTCTGTAATTATTTATAAATTAAGTAAAGAAATACACAAAAGAAGTACCATAGTGCAAGAATACTTATCTAAACTATCAACGTTTACACAAGAATCTTTTAGTGGCATTTCTGTTATAAAAGCCTATGGTATAGAACCTCAAACATCTACTAACTTTACTTCTTTGGCTATTGAAAGCAAAGAAAAACAAGTGAATCTGGCCAAGGTACAGGCATGGTTTTTCCCTATGATGATTTTATTAATAGGTACAAGTAACTTATTAGTAATTTATTTTGGGGGTATGCAATATATAAATGGTGAAATTGAAAGTATTGGTACTATTGCAGAATTTATTATTTATGTCAATATGCTTACATGGCCAGTTGCCACTGTGGGTTGGGTTACCTCTATTGTTCAACAAGCTGAAGCTTCCCAAAAACGAATTAATGAGTTCTTAAAAATTGAACCTGAAATAAAAAATACTACAGAGGCAATTACTGAGATTACTGGTGATATTTCTTTTAATAACGTTTCGTTTACCTATGATGATACCAACATTACTGCTCTAAAAGGCATTAGTTTTAACGTAACAGAAGGTGAAACACTTGCTATTTTAGGAAAAACAGGCTCAGGGAAATCCACTATTCTAGATTTAATAGGGAGATTATATGATATTGATAGCGGAAGTATTTTGGTAAATAATATGAGTATTGAAATGCACAACCTCTATAACTTAAGAGATAATATTGGCTACGTACCTCAAGATGCTTTCTTGTTTTCAGATAGTATAAAAAATAATATCAAGTTTGGGAAAGAAGAAGCCACAGATGAAGACGTTATTGAAGCTTCCAAAAATGCGCAAGTACATAAAAACATTATTAAGTTTAATAACGGGTACGACACTGTTTTAGGAGAACGCGGTATTACACTTTCAGGTGGTCAAAAACAAAGGGTTTCTATTGCTAGAGCAATTATAAAATCGCCTAAAATATTATTATTTGATGATTGTTTATCTGCGGTTGATACTGAAACAGAAGAAAAAATACTCAAGAATTTAAATAAGATATCAAAAGGTAAAACTACTATAATTGTTAGTCATAGAGTATCATCAGCTAAAAATGCAGATAAGATTATTGTTTTAGACGCTGGTAAGATCGTTCAAGAGGGAACTCATGAAACTCTTATTAATGTTGATGGGTATTACAAAGAACTATATCTAAAGCAAATAAGCGAAGCTTCTTCTAAATAGTCTATAAATCAAACATATAGATTATACTATTTTTAAAGATTTGTAACAAAACCGCTCAAATGAAAAAGAAAGTTCGTAAATTGTTGGTTTGTAAATCTTTTTTTTAGATTTTTGATACAGAAACTATAATTTACATAAATTTATTTTTAACATGAATAATAATGATATGATGGAGAGAGAAGAGATATTTTCTAAGGTATTAAGAGCTGGTAGACGCACCTATTTCTTTGATGTTCGAGCTACTAAAGCAGATGATTACTACTTAACTATTACTGAGAGTAAAAAATTTACAAATGACGATGGATCATTCCACTACAAAAAACATAAAATATATATTTACAAAGAAGACTTTTCTGAATTCAAAAGTATTTTAGGTGAAATGACAGATTATATCATTGAGCAAAAAGGAGATGAAGTAATTAGCGAGCGTCACCAAAAAGATTTTAAAAAGGAGTATAACAATGATGATTATACTGCTAAAACAGAAGATACACTTAAAGCTACAGAAAGTTTTACAGATGTAGATTTTGATGATATATAATCTCTTATCCATATTCTATATATATTAAAGCAGCGTTTATCGCTGCTTTTTTTATGTTACAATTTTAAGAAACCACTGTACCATTTCTAACTTTTTCCTCTGGATTTAAAAGAATAACATCTTTTCCATTAACAGCTCCTAATACTAAACACTCACTCATAAATTTGGCTATTTGCTTTTTAGGAAAATTTATAACTGCTAAAATTTGTCTGTTTAATAAATCTTCTTTGTTGTACAAAGTAGTAATTTGCGCTGATGTTTTTTTAATTCCTAAATCACCAAAATCAATTTTTAATTGATAAGCTGGATTTCTAGCTTCAGGAAAATCATTAATTTCAATAATAGTCCCTACTCTAATATCAACTTTAGTAAAATCTTCAAAAGTTATAGCCTCATTCATTTTTTAAAAATACAAATATTCACGAACTTTGGTTAAAACAAATTGTTATGGCAAGAACACCTTCAAATATGCTTCCTTTAGGAACACAAGCTCCAAATTTCTCATTACTTGATACTGTATCAGGTAAAATAATTAGTTTTAGTGACATAAGAGGAAACAAAGCTACAGTAGTTATGTTTATATGCAATCATTGCCCTTTTGTGATTCATGTGAATTCTGAAATTGTAGCTATTGCAAATAGTTATGCTGAAAAAGGTATTGGTTTTGTAGCTATTTCTAGTAACGATGTAATTAACTATCCGCAAGATAGTCCTGATAAAATGAAAATACACGCCAAAAATGAGAGGTATCCATTTCCATACTTATATGATGAAACACAAGATGTCGCTAAAGCTTATGATGCTGCATGCACTCCTGATTTTTACCTGTTTGATTCTAATGACAAATTAGTTTATAGAGGCCAATTAGATAATTCCAGACCAGGAAATGGCAAACCTTTAAATGGTGAAGATCTAAGAAATGCTTTAAATTGTTTAGTGGAAGAAAAAGAGAATAATACTTTGCAAAAACCTAGTATTGGTTGTAATATTAAGTGGAAGGTTTAATCATGTGTCAACTGCCAAAAACCTACATCTAACCAATTACCAAATTTCTTTCCTACTTGTTTAAAATGAGCAACTTTTTCAAAACCAAATTTTTCATGTAATGCTACACTAGCTTCGTTTGGTAATGTTATACCGCCTAGTACAACATGGTAATTGAGGCTTTTTAATTTTTCTAACAAATTAAAGTACATTTTTGTGCCTATTTGTTTTCCTTGCACTCCATTTTTCACATAAACAGTTACCTCTACACTTTGTTTATAAGCTGGTTTGGGTCTAAATCTACTTCCGTAAGCAAAACCCAAAATCTTCTCGTTCTCCTCAAAAACTATAAACGGATATTCAGAATTAATACTGTTCACTTTTTTTGAAAATGTTTCAAAAGACAACGGAACATCATCAAAAGTAACTATAGAATTTAACACATAGTAGTTATATATCTCTAATAACTGTAGCGTATCTTCCTTTTGAAAAGCTCTAATCATTTACAACCATCCTTTTTCTTTCAAGATATTTTCAACATGTGCATAATGATGATTACTATGCCATGCATAATTACCAACATTGTATGATAATAATACCTCAGAATTGGTTTCTGGATGAATAAAACACTTTTTAAAATCATCATTAGATAATTTCTTGAGTAAATTAACTAACTTATAATGTATGGCTTTAATGTGTTCTATAGACATTTGAATAGGATCATTTTTGCTATCGTTTAATTCAGCCCACAATTTCTCATCATACGCTTTTATAACTGGCTTATCTTCAGTTAACGTCCATTTAAAACGTGTATAGCTGTGATGGTGGCTATCTGATACATGATGTACCACTTGTCTCACTGTCCATCCTCCTGGTCTATAAGGAGTATCTAATTGCTCTTTGTTAAGGTGTTTTACCAAAGCTTCAAACTTGATAGGAAAGTGTTCTAAGGTTTCAATCCAATGGTTTAAATGATCTCTAGTAATTGTAGACGGACATTCAAATTGTCCAATAGGATATTTTAACTTCTCTAAATTATCAGTTCTCAAAGCATTATGTATTTAGTTTGTTTACTAAATATATGCTTTAATTACATTTTAAGCAACTTCAGCAGAGTTACCTTTAGCAGAATTAATAGCTTCGTAAATAGAGTCAAACCTTTTTATCTTATCGCTAAAAAATAAACGTTCTATTGCAGTATTTAAATTGCCTTTGTTATTTCCGCTAACAACATAATACCCTTTTAAAGCATAATTAAACTTAAAGAACTTTAACCAATCTTGTGGGGTCACTGAATAAGAATTAATTCTATTGGAAATATAAATAATATTATTTCCATTTGTTTCTAAATAGTATGCAATATCTTCAACTATATATTTGGCATGCTTATCCCAAGTGAAATTGATACCTCCTTTAATCTCTGATATTACAAAACCATCAAAAACATATATATCTCCGAATTCATAATTGAATTCTTTTATAGCTTCTTTATAAAACTCTGTTTCTTTAATTCTTATCATGGGGCTAAGTAAGATTTTGAGGCGAAATTAGAGCTTATATTGTTTTTTTAGTAAAAAAATCGATCAAAATTTAAAAATACTCTATAAAACATACAAAATAAAAAAACACTTCGTAAGAAGTGTTTAATATTTGTAAATATTTTGAAGCAAGTTTTAAAAGTATATTATGGCTTTTAAAAACAGATACTACTTATTTAATGTCCATTAATTCAACATCAAAAATCAACGTTGCGTTTGGAGGTATTACACCACCTGCACCTCTACTTCCGTAGCCTAAGTTACTTGGTATAACTAAACGTGCTTTATCACCAACGTTTAATAATTGAATTCCTTCATCCCAACCTGGAATTACTTGACCAACTCCTAACGGAAAATCTATTGGCTGATTTCTTTTATAAGAAGAATCAAAAACAGTTCCATCAGTTAATTGTCCTTTATAATGTACTGAAACAGTCTGCCCTTTTTCAGCTTTAACACCATCTCCTTTTTGAATAATTTGGTAACGTAAGCCTGTGTCTGTTTTATCAAATCCTGCAGCTAATTTATCTAATTCTTCATCAGCCTTCGCTTTTTCTTCTGCTATTCTTTTTTCTCTTGATCCTTCAAAAGTTCTAAATGCTTCAATAGCATTAAAATCTTCAGCTTCTGCACCTACTCTAACAATTTCTAAACTCTCAATGGCATCATCTTGAGCAATAGCATCTACAACATCTTGTCCTTCCTGAACCTTACCAAATACGGTATGGTTATTATCTAACCATGGTGTTTCTACATGTGTAATAAAGAACTGGCTACCGTTAGTTCCAGGACCAGCATTGGCCATAGATAAAACTCCAGGTCCATCATGTTTTAAATCTGGGTGAAACTCATCATCGAATTGATATCCAGGGTTACCAGATCCAGTTCCTTGAGGACAACCTCCTTGAATCATAAAATCTGGAATAACTCTATGAAATTTTAATCCATCATAATAAGGTGTTCCTTGTGGTTTTACAGAATTTTCTAAATTACCTTCTGCTAAAGCAACAAAGTTACCAACTGTACCTGGCGTTTTTTGATACTCTAACGCCACTAAAATTTCTCCTTTTGTAGTATTGAATTTTGCGTATAAACCGTCTTGCATTGTTCTGTTTTTTAAGAAAGTGCAAAGATAGATTATTTAGCTAGAAGACCTAAGCTTGAAGCTAGAAGTTTTTGATTGAAGTCAAATGACCAAAGACCAATGACGAAAATCTACTGAGCATTATAGATTGAATACTGAAACAGTCTAGTGGAAACTAATTAGCAACTTCACTGATAAACTTAATACGGTACAAACGCAATTCTTCTTCATCATAATCACCATCAAATTCATCAATGGCATCATTAATTCCATCAGTTTCAGATTCCATAAAATACTCATGAATTTCTTCTTGCTGATCTTCGTCTAAAATTTCATCAATCCAATAACTAATGTTAAGCTTTGTACCAGAATATACAATGATTTCCATTTGTTTAATGAAATCTTGCATTTCTAGACCTTTTGCAGAAGCGATATCATCTAAAGGTAGTTTTCTATCTATATTTTGAATAATGTAAAGCTTGTTCGCCGAATTAGTACCTGTAGATTTTACAACCATATCATCTGGACGAATAATATCGTTTTCCTCTACATAGGATGCTATTAATGACACAAAATCTTTACCATATTTTTTTGCTTTCCCCTCTCCTACACCATGTACATTACCTAGTTCTTGCAAAGTAATTGGATACTTAAGTGCCATATCTTCTAAAGAAGGGTCTTGAAAAATAACAAATGGCGGGACTCCAAGTTTTTTAGCATTCTTTTTACGTAAGTCTTTAAGCATTCCCATTAAAGCTTCATCTGCAACAGCACCTCCACCCTTAGAAGCAGTGATTATATTTGAATCATCTTGTTCAGAATCAAATACATGATCTTCTGCCATCATAAAAGACGATGGACTTTTTATAAAATCTTCACCAGTCTTATTCAGTTTAATAACACCGTAAGTTTCAATATCTTTTTTTAGATAGCCAGCAACCAATACTTGCCTTAAAAGTGCCATCCAATACGTTTTTTCTTTGTCCTTTCCTCGTCCAAAGAAAGGTTGTTCATTAGTTTTATGTGAATTAATCATGGCATTTTCTGTACCCACAATTACATTCACTAAATCTTTAGACTTGTATTTCTGGTTAGTGTCTTTAATAGTCTCTAAAAGCACTACAACATCATCTTGAGCTTCTACTTTCTTTTTAGGATGCCTTACATTATCATCCATATCTCCACCTTCCCCAGTTTTGGTGTCAAATTCTTCTCCAAAATAATGTAAAATGAATTTTCTCCTAGAAATAGACGTTTCAGCAAAAGCTACCACTTCTTGCAATAATGCATGCCCAATTTCTTGTTCTGCTACAGGTTTACCAGACATGAATTTTTCTAACTTCTCAATGTCTTTGTAAGAGTAATAAGCTAAACAGTGACCTTCTCCTCCATCACGTCCAGCTCTTCCTGTTTCTTGATAATAACTTTCTATACTTTTTGGGATGTCATGATGAATTACAAATCTAACATCTGGTTTATCTATTCCCATACCAAAAGCAATAGTAGCCACCACCACATCAATATCTTCCATTAAGAACATATCTTGATGACTTGATCTAGATTTAGCATCTAAACCAGCATGATAAGGTACTGCCTTAATACCATTTACTTGTAAAACCTGTGCCAATTCTTCAACACGCTTTCTACTTAAACAATAAACAATTCCAGATTTACCTTCGTTTTGTTTAACAAATCTAATAATATCGGCATCTACGTTTTTTGTTTTTGGTCTAACTTCATAATATAAATTAGGTCTGTTAAACGATGCTTTAAAAGTATTTGCACCAGTAATGCCAAGGTTTTTAATTATATCTTCTTGCACTTTTGGAGTTGCCGTAGCTGTTAAACCTATAATTGGAATATTGTCTCCAATTCTTGCAAAAATATGACGTAGGTTTCTGTATTCTGGTCTAAAATCATGCCCCCACTCACTAATACAGTGTGCTTCATCAATAGCCATGAAAGATATTTTTACAGATTTTAAAAACTCTACGTTTTCCTCTTTAGTTAAAGATTCTGGAGCTACATATAATAATTTTGTAACACCATTTACTATATCTTCTTTAACACGTTTAACTTCAGTTTTATTTAATGATGAATTTAAAACATGGGCTATACCTTCTTCATTTGAAACACCTCGTATAGCATCTACCTGATTTTTCATTAAAGCAATTAAAGGAGATACAACAATAGCTGTTCCTTCTTGCATTAGAGCAGGTAATTGATAACAGAGCGACTTACCGCCACCTGTAGGCATAATTACAAACGTATGCTTTCTTGATAATATACTTCCAACAACATCTTCTTGCAATCCTTTGAATTTGTTAAATCCAAAATACTTTTTTAAAGCTGAGTGCAAATCACTTTTTGCTACTAACATGAATTAATTAAATTTATTACAAATCAAAAATACATCAAACTTTCAAAAATTTCTGAATAATTTAAGATACTATTTTAAAGATCCCTCATATTTTTTTTCGTTAGTTTTGTAACGAAATACCAAAATACAATAAAATTTAAATTTGAATACCTTTAAAGATACTAAATTCTTTAAAAGCATCAACTAAAAAAATATAAATTTTGAATAGCGTGAAATCTATTTTAGAAATTGCAAAAGAGACTATTGAAGCTGAAAGTAAAGCAATTTTTAACTTATCAAATTTAATTACAGAAGATTTTTCTGAAGCTGTTAACCTAATATACAATTCTAAAGGACGTGTCATCATTACCGGAATTGGTAAAAGTGCCATAATTGCACAAAAAATAGTGGCTACTTTTAACTCTACTGGAACGCCCTCCGTTTTTATGCATGCAGCAGATGCAATTCATGGTGATTTAGGACTTATTTTAAAAGACGATATTGTAATATGTATTTCTAAAAGTGGTAATACTCCTGAAATAAAAGTGCTTGTACCTTTAATAAAAAACGCAAACAATAAAATGATTGCTATCACTGGTAATAAAGACTCTTTTTTAGGGCAACAAGTTGACTATGTACTTAATGCTTTTGTTGATAAAGAAGCTTGCCCAAATAATTTAGCGCCAACTACAAGTACAACAGCGCAATTAGTTATGGGAGACGCACTTGCTGTTAGCTTATTAAAACTACGTGGTTTTTCTAGTAAAGATTTTGCTAAATATCACCCAGGAGGTTCTTTAGGTAAAAAACTATATTTAAGGGTTCTTGATATTTCGTCTATAAACGAGAAACCAGAAGTAAGTTTAGATACCAATGTAAAAGATGTTATTGTTGAAATATCTCAAAAACGATTGGGTGTCACTGCTGTTGTAAACGATCATAAAATTGTAGGTATTATTACAGATGGTGATATTAGACGTATGCTGAGCAATACTTCAGATTTCTCAACACTCACAGCAAAAGATATCATGAGTGAAAATCCAAAACGTATAGAAGCAGATGCTATGGCAGTAGATGCTCTTGATATTATGGAAAGTAATGGTATTTCTCAATTGTTAGTAGAAGAAAAAAACATTTATGCAGGCGTGGTACATTTGCATGATTTAATAAAAGAAGGCATTATATAATGGCAAATAATAACATAAACGAGATGTCTTTTTTAGACCATCTTGAAGACTTAAGATGGCATTTAATTAGAATTTGTATTGCGGTAATTTCTGTTGCAACTTTAGCCTTTATTTTTAGCAGATTTATCTTTAAGTCTATTATTTTTGCTCCGTTAGACATGAGTTTCCCCACCTACGACCTCTTATGTAGAGCTGCTACTTATTTTGGCGTAGATACTACATTTTGTAACGAAGAAGTCCCAATGATTATACAAAACCGTACAATGGGAGGTCAATTTTCGGCAGATATCTGGACCGCTATTTTAGGTGGATTCGTCATCTCTTTTCCTTATGTTATTTATCAACTATGGAAATTTATTAGCCCTGGTTTACATGATAATGAAAGAAAACATTCTAGAGGTTTTATAATTATATCTTCATTGCTATTTTTTCTTGGAGTTTTGTTTGGATATTATATAGTAAGCCCTTTATCTATTAACTTTTTAGCTAATTATAGTGTTGCTGAAATTGTTGACAACCAAGTTGATATTAGTTCTTACATGTCCTTAATTCGTAATTCTGTACTAGCTTCAGGCCTTATTTTTGAGTTACCAATAATTATTTACTTCTTAACTAAAATAGGCTTGGCCACTCCTGAGGGTCTTAGAAAGTATAGAAAATACGCTCTAGTGATTGTATTAATTCTTTCTGCAATTATTACACCTCCAGATATTACAAGCCAAATTATAGTAGCTATACCAATTTTAATATTGTACCAGGTAAGTATTAGAATATCTAAAATTGTGATTAGAAATCAAAAACGAAAGGAAGCGCAAAATGCTTAGTTTTTTTAAACCAATAATTAATTAAATTTTACGTTATTGCAAGTATGATTTTAAAAGCCGAAAATTTAATGAAGTCCTATAACGGACGAAAAGTAGTAAAAGATGTTTCTCTTGAAGTAAACCAAGGAGAAATTGTTGGTTTATTAGGTCCTAATGGTGCTGGTAAAACAACGTCTTTCTACATGATTGTTGGTTTAGTAAAACCTAATGGCGGGCATATATTTTTAGACAATACCGAAATTACAAAATTTCCAATGTATAAACGTGCTCAAAACGGTATTGGCTATTTAGCGCAGGAAGCATCGGTTTTTAGAAAATTAAGCATTGAAGATAATATTTTAAGTGTACTACAACTTACCAAACTAAGTAAAAAAGAACAGCAGCATAAAATG
This sequence comes from uncultured Flavobacteriaceae bacterium, assembly GCA_947487895.1. Classification (GTDB taxonomy): domain Bacteria; phylum Bacteroidota; class Bacteroidia; order Flavobacteriales; family Flavobacteriaceae; genus Seonamhaeicola. The sequence continues at coordinate 101,258 of CANKYF010000015.1, read as the reverse complement.
GAGTCTTTAATTGAAGAGTTTGGTTTAGGTCATATTAGAAAAAATCGTGGTGACTTACTATCTGGTGGTGAACGTAGGCGTACAGAAATTGCTCGTGCACTGGCTACAGATCCAAGTTTTATATTATTAGATGAACCTTTTGCAGGTGTTGACCCTGTTGCTGTTGAAGACATTCAGCGTATTGTGGCTCAATTGACTAAAAAGAACATTGGTATTTTAATTACAGACCATAATGTACAAGAAACTTTAGCTATTACCGACAGAACTTATTTGATGTTTGAAGGTAGTATTCTTAAAGCAGGAGAACCTGAGGAATTAGCAAATGATGAAATGGTACGTAAAGTGTATTTGGGTCAGAACTTTGAGCTTAGAAAGAAGAAGATTAGGGATTAGTTAATTGCAATTTATTCAATTTAATTATCTCTACAATCAATTCTTGTATTGCTAAAATTTAGTAGCAAAGCTATTGAAAAATGGGGCACAAGTGAATTCCACAGCATCAATGATTAAATTGAATGGATGCTAAATGAAAGTCTCAAAAAAGCCAAACGTTCTCCTAAAAAGAATAATACTTAAAACTTTGAAAAAATAAGTTTAATTAGTCATTCAATACACCGCTTTTATAATTCCACACATACTTTAAAGCTCCATTCTCGTAATACTCTTTGGTTTCTCCATTTAATTTTCCATGCTTATATTTCCATTCAACTTTTATTTTTCCGTTTTTAAAATATTCCGTTGAGATACCATGAGCTTCACCTTTCTTGTATTTAAAATCTATTTTCTTTTCTCCAGTTTTATATAATGAATATCCACTTATTAAAATATCATCTTTAAATTCCCATATTGTTTCTACTTCTCCACTATTGTAATATCTAAAAGCTTTACCATCTCTCTTTCCCTCTACAAAATTATACTTTTGTAAAACAGTTCCATCTTTGTAATAAGATACCCCCTCAATCAATTTTCCATTTTTGTAAATCCAATTACTATAAGTCCCGTCTTTATGATATTCTTTAGAAATTCCCTCTAAAACATTGTTTTCAAATCTCCATTCTATTTTTAAGCTACCATCTTCATAAAACTCTTTACTTATTCCTTGAAGATTATTATCAGATGACTTGTTCTCTACTTTAGGTGTTTGACTAACTCCTAAAGAAAAAATTAACGAACTAAAAGCTATCAGTAAAAATTTAGACTTCATAATAAAGATCATGGCTAATTATTATCTTTCAACTCCTCACTAGCCTCTTGAGCAATTATTTTCTTTTGATAACGCCCTTGAACCACATCTACAATCACTAATACAGCCAATACAAAATAGAATGTTGTTTTACTCATTGGTACAATATGGTTACCAAATAACTCAAGGTGTGCTAAATGCCCTCCTTCAGTAACTAACATAATTCCAACAATAAAAAGAATGAATAATCCAAGTACTTCGTACATTCTGTTCTTAGCTAAAAACACTGAAATTTTATCTGCTAAAAACAACATTAACAAACCACTAATAACAATAGCTATAGCCATGACTATAAAGGCTGCTGTTGAGTCTTCAATATCACTGGTTAAACCAATGGCAGCCAAAATAGAATCAAAGGAAAACACTAAATTCATTAGTACAATACTAACAATAACCGCATTTGAAGATTTCTTCCCTTTTCCTTTATCTTTTCCTTCAACATCATGACTTAAATCGTGCGTAGAAATCATATGCCATATCTCTTTTATTGCAGTATAAATAATAAACGCTCCCCCAGCTAAAACAATTAAGCTGTGCCCATTAAACGCAAAATGTGCTACACCATCAATACCACCAGTTAAAAACGAAAATGGTTCTTGAAAATATCCTATTAGTGATACCAATACAAATAACAATACAATTCTTAGTGCTATGGCAATTAAGATCCCCACTTTCCTGACGCGTTTTTGATCTTTTTGAGGCGCCTTTTTAGACTCTAAAGAAATGTATAATAAGTTATCAAAACCTAAAACTGCCTGTAACAACACAAGCATTAAAAGTGTAAAAATAATTCCTAGCATTTGTAATTTTTATTTTGAAGTTAAATTGTCTAAAATAGACATGATTATATATAATAAAATGATTAATGGAATGGCTGCAAACTGAAGTAATACAAGTAATACCACACAAAGTATTATAAAAATGTACCTAGTGGCATTATCTTTAAAATTCCAGTTTTTAAACTTTAAAGCAAACAGCTTTATCCCTGAGTTTAGTAGCCAACAACTTAAAATTGTTACAGCAATTAAAAACCATTTATTTAAAATGACAGCATTTATGGCATCATTATTTTGAAACTCTAAAATTAGAGGTAATGATAAAATTAACAGCGCATTAGCGGGCGTTGGTAATCCTTTAAAAAAGGTTTGTTGTTCTGTATCAACATTAAATTTGGCTAATCTGTATGCTGAGGCCAAAACAATTGAAAGCCCAAAAATTGGCATAAGAGGCAAGTTAAAACCTTCAGACAAATCTGTTTTACCCCAATCAGAATCAACAATTTCTAACAATTTAAACATTACTATTCCAGGTACTAATCCGCTTGTAACCACATCTGCCAAAGAATCTAATTGCAAACCAACTTCGCTTTGCACATTTAATTTTCTAGCTGCAAAACCATCAAAAAAATCAAAAAATATTCCAAAAAACACAAAATAAGCTGCAGTAACTAAATTATCATTTACAGCTAAAATAACAGCGATACTTCCGCATAATAGATTTAAGAGGGTAAGAGCATTCGGGATATATCGCTTCATATATTTTCTTATAATTTTTGTAAAAATAACAAACATATTGAGTCTTATACAAGTAATAAACAATATCTATTATATTTTACAGTTTATAGGTTTATATTTGTATAAAAATTATTGCTTTTGAAGGCTTATATAACAACCTTTATTTGTTTTACTACGCTTTTAATATTTGGTCAAACCACTAGAAAGTATTCTAATGAGTTTATGAATATTGGTGTCGATGCTGCTGCATTGGGTATGAGCGGTGCAGTAACATCTCATACAGCAGATGTTAACTCGGGATATTGGAATCCTGCTGGACTTTTAGCTTTAGAAGATAGTCAGCTCGCATTAATGCACTCTAGTTACTTTGCTAACATTGCTAATTATGATTATGCAGCTTACGCAATGCCTTTAGATGATAGAAGTGCTATGAGTATCTCTTTAATAAGATTTGCTGTAGATGATATTTTAAATACCACACAATTAATCGATGAGCAAGGAAATATTAATTATGATAGAATTAGTCTTTTCTCTACGGCTGACTATGGGCTCACTTTTTCTTATGCCCGAAAATTGCCTGTACAAGGCTTAAATTATGGCGTAAATGCTAAAGTAATTCGTAGAGTTATTGGTGACTTTGCTTCTTCTTGGGGTTTTGGGTTAGATGCTGCCATTCAGTTTGAAACCAATAATAATTGGAAGTTTGGTATTATGGCTAGAGATATTACAACTACATTTAATGCTTGGGCAATTGATGAAGGTGAATTTGAAACTATTAGAAATGCCGTTGAAGGTCAAAATCAAGAACTACCTGAAAATACCGAAATAACCATCCCAAAACTGCAAATAGGTATATCTAAAACATTCAATTTTAATGTTGATTACACCTTACTTACTGCTGCCAATTTAAATGTGAGATTTGAAGAGAATAATGATATTATTTCAACATCTTTTGCCAGTATAAATCCTGCTTTAGGTTTTGAATTTGCCTATATAGATATGGTTTACTTACGTGCTGGTATGGGTAATTTCCAGAACGAACTTCAAATAGATAATTCTGAACAATTAACGTTTCAACCTAGTTTTGGGTTAGGTTTTAAATACAACGGTATTCAAGTAGATTACGCCTTTACAGATATTGGCGACCAAAGTGTAGCTTTGTATTCAAATGTGTTTTCTTTAAAACTAGATTTTAGTATTTTTAGGTAATGATAAAACACTTACTTTTTCTTTTTTTAGTCTGTTCGCCTTTAGCTTTTTCACAACAAATAACACTCTCTGAAACCGCTGAAATTAGTATTCTTACTGTTGGACCTGGTAATTCTTTAAATGATGCTTTTGGGCATAGTGCTTTTAGAGTTAAAGACCCAAATAATAAGTTAGATGTTGTTTATGGTTATGGTGAATATGATTTTGATACTCCTAACTTTTACTTAAAATTTGCTCAAGGAAAACTAAACTACTTAATGAGTAAAGATAAATTTAGCAAGTTTTATCAAGTATATGTTTACTATAATAGAACAGTTAAAGAACAGGTTTTAGACTTATCCCAAATTGAAAAACAACAACTTTATGATTATTTAATTAGCAACTATAAGCCAGAAAACAGAGGGTATTTATATGAATTCTTCTTTGATAATTGCGCTACTAGAATTAAAGATGTTGTTAATATTTCTACGCATAAAAATATAGAATTTGATCTACCTAAAGATTATACTGAAAAAACATTTAGGAATTTAATTTATGATAATGTTGATAAAAACACATGGGGTAGTTTAGGCATTGATATTGCTTTAGGCTCTGTAATTGATAGAAAAGCAACAGCTGAAGAACAAATGTTTTTACCGGAAAATATTTATAAATTCTTTGAAGTAGCTAAACATAAAATAACTGGCAAATCTTTGGTAAAACAAAAGCATGTTATTTATGAAAAAAAGCCAACTAGAGCATCAAATTCTTTATTCACTAGTCCATTATCTATAATAGGTATAATTTCTTTATTAATACTTTTCATCACCTATAAAGACTTTAAAAATAATAAAAGATCTAAATGGTTAGATGCTTCGTTATTTATAATTACAGGCTTAATAGGCATTTTTATTTTACTGCTATGGTTTGCAACAGACCATACAGGAACTCACCAAAATTATAACTTACTTTGGGGTTTTGCTTTAAACCTTTTTATGGTTGGTCAAGTAGTAAAAGAAAAGGTAAAAAATTGGTTTGCCAAATACTTAAAGTTTTTAGTAATAATATTATGTCTATTAACTTTACATTGGTTTATTGGAGTTCAAGTATTCGCAATTGGATTGATTCCATTACTAATAGCCTTATTAGTTAGATATATCTTTCTGATAAAATATTATTCAGTAAATAGATAATATTACTACTGTCCTCTAAAGAAAATTACTGTACTAAGTGTTTTTATAAAAATATTAATATCTAGTAAAAAACTACGATGCTTTATATAGTATAAATCATATTGCAACTTTAACAAACTATCATCTACAGATGAACCATATCTTGTTTTCACTTGAGCCCACCCAGTTAATCCAGGTTTTACAACATGTCTAGTCTCATAAAAAGGTAACATTTTTGAAAGTTCTTTCACAAAATAAGGACGCTCTGGCCTAGGACCTATTAAGCTCATTTCTCCTTTTAAGACATTTATAAACTGAGGTATTTCGTCTAATCTAGAATGCCTTAAAAATTTTCCAAAAGGCGTTATCCTAACATCATTTTTTTGTGCCCACTTTATACCATTCTTTTCGGCATTTTTAATCATTGTTCTAAACTTAATGATCTTAAAAATTTTACCGTTTTTACCTATACGTTCTTGCGTATAAAGTAAAGCCCCTCTGTTTCCTATGATGTTTCCAATAAAAATAAATGGTAAAAAAATAGAACTGGTTGCTAATCCAAAAATAGAAATTGTTATATCAAAAAACCTATGAAAAAATAAGTATAATTTATTTTGATTACTTCTACTAAAAGGAAAATATTTGTAAAAATCTCTACCCACATATTGTATAGGTATACGCTGCATTAAATCTTCATACACTTGTGTATACTCCTTAATAGGAATACCTTGATCTAATAATGATATCAGTCCATAATAAATATCATAAGTAATAGATTCTGGATTATAACTAGCTACAACTATTTCAGAAACATCTTCGTCTTTTACAACTTGTTTAAAATCTTTGGGTTTATATTCTTTTATAGTATCTAATTTTGTACTAATGTTTTTATCTTCTTCACAATTAATAAAACCAACTATTTTATAGTTGGGGTCTGCTAAATTAAACATCTCTAAAATAGATTTTAAATTAGAAACTTCCCCAACAATTAGTATTTTTTTGTAAAATCTTGGAGACACTATAAAAGTAATATAGCATAAACGCCATAAAAATAAAGCAAGTAAAATAGAAAAATAGAAATACACAATTTGCAATCTATTATCAGGTAAAACAGGAGTGAAAAAAGGGGTTAAAAAATAGAATAATACGGTTATAGATACAGTAAAAACTATACTAGTAGAAATTTTCTCAATTTTACTAGATTTTTGTAAATCGTACATTTCAAAAATGGCACCAAAAACTACTATATAAATAATTAGCACGAATATCCACCTCCAATTTTCTTTATCAATAGTAAAGTAATCAAAAGCAAACGTATTGCCTACAAAATATAAAACAAAAAGAATCGAGAGTATGTCAAAAATACGCAAGAGTACTTTCCGCTCAGATATGTTAAAATGTATGCTACTTTTAGCCATTTAACCTAACAAGATTTAATGTATAAAGATATAAAGTTTAAGTTAGACTTATATTATGATAATAATTTTAACCAATCCTGCTTAACTACTTCCCAATCAAAAGATTCTACCTTTTCTCTTGCTTTTTTTACCATTTGCTCTGTATCTATTTCAGAATTTTTGAGCTTTTTTATCGCCAAAACAAAGGAATCGACATTATTTGGTTTAACCAATAATCCATCAACTTCATTATCTATTAAAAAAGGCATACCTCCAACATTTGTTGAAATAACTGGTAAACCTAAAGCCATGGCTTCAATAACACTAACGGGTGTATTATCTACATTAGTCGTATTTATAAAAACATTATAATCTTTAGATAAAACTATCCATGCTTCCTTAGATAGTTTTCCTGTAAATTTAACATCAACTTTAAGTTCTTTAACCAGTGACTTAATTTCTAATAAACTCCCATCTTTATCTGGACCTACCATACAAAGTTCAACATCATAACCTTTATTTTTTAGAGCATCAGCTATTTCTACAGCTAAAAAAGGATTATAAATTTTTGAAAAAGAACGCACCCATAAAAGCTTCAACTTTTTAACTACTCTTTTAGAATAATTGTAGTTCTTAATTTCAATTGAATTTGGTATATAAACAAGGTTATTGAATCCTTCTTTTTCAAAAGCAGACATTAAGTATTTTGAAGGCGTAATATTTATATAAGCATTTTTAAAAATTTCTATTGAAAATCTTGGAGACTTTTTTAATCTTTTAGGTAAATCTCCACCATGCAAAATTGGTATATATTTTAAATTAAGAATTCTACATAATTTACTACACATATATGTGTAGTAAAAATTTAATGTACTGTAAGTATCTATTAAAACAAAATCTGCATTATTTCTATTTTTATAAATACACCTTAACATATCTAATAAACGAAGAAATTTGTTCTTTTTTGAAGAAGCAGTTTTAACTCTAAAGCCTTCTCTTTTAAGGTTTTTACTTAAGGTATCAATTGTAGTTACGGTTTTATTCCCTCCCTCTAATTTATTTCCTATATAAAGTAGATTTTTCATTTTCAATAGATAATTATCTAGTTTAAATATCACAAACCGTTTTCTAAACTATTTTCTTATTAAATCTGTTTTCTTTTTTGGAATATCATATTTTATATTCAATAATGTTAAACCATAAACAAAAGCAGGAGCTGCAATACGCATTGCAGAATGATTAATAGTTAACAACCAAAATATATAAAATGAAAAGAAAAAGATATTCGACCTGTTCTTTATTCTAAAAATTAAAGGGTTGACAAGCAAAATTAAAAAAGCTAAAATACCCAAAGAACCATGCTCTGCAATAATTCTACCAATTTCATTGTGTGATGCTGCTATTACTCCTGTCTCGTTAAAACGAATTTCTTTTACTTTACCTACACCAATACCTAATAACGGGTTATTACTAAATGCTTTTAATTCAAAAAACAATAATTCTGCTCTACCAGTTGTAACATCTTCTTTTGCTCTTCCTACGGCATCTTTATTGGCGTATCGTTTATCAATTAGTCCACTAGTTTGTGTTGAACTTAAAATCCATGTAAATAAAACAATCCCTGAAAAGAACAACAACGCTCCTTTTATGTGAAATTTCCGTTTTGTATTAACTTTTAAATAATAAAAGAATAAAAAAGCTAAAACCATAAACAGACCAGTAATAACACCTCCTCTACTAAATGTAACTATTGCCCTAAAACCAATAAGTCCAAGAATTAGTAAGTCAATAAGTTTTGGTACCATTCCTTCTTTAGACATAAAAAACCGGGAAGAAAATGAAAATATTCCTAACCCAAGTACAGTTGCTACCTGATTAGGGCCAAAACCACCAGAAGTAGCAAAATTTGAGTTCGTCCCAGTTACAAACGCACCAACATCTGGTGTATACAAAAACAGATAAGCCGTCATACTTACCAAAGGTAATAGAAAACCTAACAACACCGTTTTTAATTGCTTAAAACTAATAGTTTTTTGGTAACAAAACATAGCAACTACACCTAAACAAACTGGCCCACTTAAATTAAAAGCAATAGCCTTTCTTATATTGGTTTCATATCCCATTTGGGATACTGCTACAAAAATACTTGGAATTAATAGTACTATATAAATTACATAAAGTATAGCCTTATTGTTAAAACCTCCTGTTGATAAACCAATTAAAGTAAAGATGATTACCAAATACTTGCTAGCCTCATAGAATACTGTACCATTATTCATTCTTAAAAATACCTCGACACCAACAATATAAGCACAGGAAAACAAAACATAGAACACTTTTTTATTACTTGAAGCTCTAAGTATTTTTATACCCAAAAAGCCAGAAATAAAAACAAAATAAGCCAAGGCCAAAGGTTTAAAAGCAAAAACCATTAAACCTAAAAACATATGAAATATTAAAAGCTTATAATATAGATTTAACTTCATTTAAGGTGAAGTTTATAAATGTTTATTATTTTTTTTATTGTAGCTTCCTCAGAAAAAGAAGTATTAACTTTGTTGAATAAATTACTTCCTAAAGATAATCTTAGTTCTGGTGATTTTATAATTTTAACAATGGTAGATTTTAACGCCATGTGATCTTGCTTCTCAATAATTAAACCTTCATTCTCATTTGAAATAACTTTAGCACAATCACCAACATTAGTAACTACAGTGGGTAATTTAGCAAACCCGTATTCTAATAAAGCTACGGGTAGACCTTCAGATTTTGATGAAAGTATTGCTATATCTGCTTGATTTAAAACATAAGTAACATCTGGTCTCCCTCCATAAAAAAACACATTGTTATTTAATTTAAGTGTATTAACAAGAGCTTTAATAGAATAACTATAGGCATCATTAAAATCTTTACCAACGCAGTGTAATGTCCAATCATTATAATCTTTTACGACTTCAGAAAAAGCCCTTAACAATGTTTCATGATCTTTTTGAGATCTTAAATTAGCTAAATGAATAATGCGTTTACCTTCTTTTCCTTCTAAGGTTGTAATTGGGGTGTTTTTTGAAGGTATTGCAAAATTTGGAATATAGTCTACATGTTTACATTTTAGTCTTTCCTTTCCCCAGTTTTTTAACCTTTCATTTACACATAGAACATGATTAAATAGTGATGAAAGTCTTATTAGAACTTTAGCCTTCCTTTGATTAAGGAACTCACTATTACCATAATGGTCATGCCAAATTATTTTAATGCGTGGATACATTAGCTTAAGTAAAGCGGCAATAAAAAACGAGCTTGAGTGGGCATGAACAAAATTAATATTATGCTTTTTAACAAACCTTTTCAAGGTTATGAGAGCCTTAAAATCTATGACTCTTTCCTTAGCTAAGAACAAATATCCAACTTGAGGTTTTACGCTTTCTCGTAATATTCCTTCTTTTCTAGTGGCGCATAAAAAAGACCTCTCAATTCTACTAGATAAGGCATTAGCAATGTTAACGGCAATACGTTCAGTACCTCCTAATTCTAAAGAATCAACTAACTGAAGTACTCTCATTTTAAGTCATTATTTTTTTAATTTCATATTCAAACTCATCTAATGTAAAAGCTTTAGACCAGTTTTCTCCTAATCGAGAAATGTTATTCAAATCTTTGTTTTCCAAATAATCCAAAATAGTATTAATTGCAGGTTCTAACTCTGGCTCAATTAAAAGACCTCTTTTTCCATTATCTAGCATATAAGGCACACATGATATTTGCGTAGCTATAGGTATCACACCAAAAAACATAGCTTCTGCTACAACTTTTGGCCACCCTTCAGATTTTGAAGGTAAAATTAAAAAATGAGATTGTCTTAATGCCTTTTTAATTTCAATTTTTGGTTTATTACCATGTAAAACTACAGATTCATTTAAACTATACTTATCAATAAAATCTTGTAATTCTTGTTTCAAAACTCCTTCGCCATAAATATTAAAACGTATTGATATACCTTTCTTTATTAGTCCTTGAACAATTTTAACTGCCAATAAAGGACGTTTCCCTTCCACTAAACTACCTACAAACATAAAGCTCAAGGTAGATGAATAATCTCTATTTACAGGTGGTTCAATTTCATCTTTAGAATAGGTGGCTGTAAAAAATGGTTTGATATTTTTTGACTGGTTTTGCCACTTACCATAAACTAAAACACTCACATTTTTAGTTAAAATGTTATTACTTAATATCCATTTTTGAATTTTATAAGTTAAAGGCTGTTTGGAATTCGGGTCCCAATTGCCAGCGTATTTAGCAGTCTTCATTTTTGAAGGAAATAAAATTTGAACCAAACATCCCAACAAACCAATATTTCCTGGGCATCTTAAATGAATGTGATCTGTCTTTCTACAGGCTTTAAAAATTCTAAATACAATTTGTGGAAGATATAAAAAACTCTTAACAGAATTTAAAACTGAAGTAAAGTCTAAACTTTTTACAGAAATAACCTTAGGTTGTTTGTTAAATTCAGAAACCAGTAATTTGCTGTTATATATTGTTGGCGAAATAATGGTAAACTCATCTACATACTTACTCCAAATGTTCATCTCTCTAACATATGGATCATACGCCACATATTTTGAGTCTTGCAACAAGGTTGGTGCATTAGTTATTACCAAAAACCGCATTAAATATAATCTTTAGAGGTATTGTTATTAATAATTTTGGCAGGTACCCCAGCTACACTAACATTATCTTCTATTGAATCTATTAACAACGAGTTACCCGCTACTACGCAATTATCTCCAATATTAATTTTTCCAGCAACAACCGCATTGGCTCCTATATAAACATTATTACCAATAGTTGGCACTCCTCTATTATCTCCTCTACCACTAACACCAATAGTAACGCCCTGAGAAATGTTGCAATTGTTACCAATAACCGCATTAGCATTTATAATAATTCCTCCAAAGTGTCCAATATAGAAATGAGATCCTATTTTAGCTGAATAGGGCAATGAAATTCCTGTAAGTATTTCTATTAATTTTTGCCAAAACAAACAAACTACTAATAGTACCTGTTTAATAATTGGAATTTTTAACATGTAGCAACTATGCGCTATTCTATGCTGAAAAATAGCCCAAAACCCCTGTGTAAAAAAAACAATAGATATAAAGTTACCTCCATATTTTTTATACTTAGAATAATCTTGTCTAATTTTTTTAAACATAGCTCAAATTTATGATTTAATTTGGGGACTATTAAATAGTACAGAAAACCAACCCACTACTCTGCCTATACTTTCTGTAAAAGCCATTTTTCTACTAACCGGATTTTTAGTTAATACATTTGTAAACCTAATTACAGTAAGCAAAAAAGACGTCGCATTCCATTTAACTCTGACCTTTAAACTTGGTTTAGCGTCTTTTACGCGCCAAATATACCAACCATTTCTCACCACCATTTTACCGTACTTAAACTGGTTAGGTCTTCCTGCGGCATCATGAAAATGCCCTAATCTAGCAGCCGTATTAACATAAAGCTTGCCTCGTTTAGCTAAGCGCAAAGAGAAATCTGCATCTTCATACAAACCGTAACCTTCAAAAAAAGTTGAAAACTGAAGTTCTTTAAAAACCTCTTTTTTATAACTTGAAACACCTCCCATTATTAATTCCACTTCATAGGTTTTACCCGAAGGTGGTATGAAGCCAATGGAACGTCCATGAGAAAATGATGGTAAAAACCCAGGGTTGGCATCTGGTAATAATCCAAATTTACGTCTTAACCTAAACCTAAAAGGCTCTGTTCGCATCCAACCATCATAATAAAAATTATATGAATTATTGGTGCCATCAGATTTCGTCCAATCTACTTCATTGGTAATATAACCTCCAACAGCGAGGGCTTCAGGCTTTTCATTATATGTTGAAATTAATTCTTTAAAATAGGTTTCTTCTAGAACGATATCGTCATCTAAAAAACAAATAACATCAATCGATTTGTCGACCTTGTTAATACCATAATTTCGCTGTTTAGTTAACCCCCTATCATTATCATTTACTTTGAAATATTTTAAGTTGTCAAACTTATTTCCTTTCAAAACCTGTTGAGTTTTATTATTTGTTGAGCCATCAACTATTAAAATTTCATCGGGATACAACGTTTGCTTCTCAACAGATTTTAAAAGTTTTAAAAGTGGTTGAGACCTCATGTATGTACAAATAATCAATGAAAACTTCATATTACTTATATCTTGGACCTAAATCAATTAAACGTTTCGCATATTTTAAAGATTTTGAAAATTGATATTGCTTGTAAGGCAATTTTAATAACCGTAGTGGAAGCGTTTTTTTATCTTTTTTAAATAAGTAAATGAAAAAATGTTTGTTTCTCCATTCTTTTATTTGCTCTTTTTTATAATGTTTTAAAATACCATAAGTAATCGTTGGACTTGGAACAGGAGTTACAAACTTAACGGGCTTGTCTAATTCCCATGGTTGCTTTTTTCTTTTTTTCCCGGTAATCTTAGATTGCTGCCCCCAGAATCTGTAACCTCCTTGGGGTGGTTTTAAATGTAAATTAGGTGAAAATGGATTAAACAACACAACATTACCCGATTTTAGAATACGTAATCCGAAGTCAGAATCTTCTCCATAACCTCCATCAAAATTAATATCATTACCAATTAGTTTTTCAACTAAACTACGTTTAACTATTGAGTTAGCATTACTAAAAGCTTGAGAAACGCCTCCTTTCCATCTTTTCTCGCCTAAATCCTCTAGTCTTTGTTTAAGATCATTTAAATCTTGAGATTGATTAGCGGCCATGATGTCGAGTCCATTAGCTGCTTGAGCATTATAAGTTTGAAGAAATCTTAAATGGTTTTCAACAAAATCTGGTAAAATTCTTATATCATCATCTGCAAAAATGATATAATCTCCTGTACACATCTCTACTGCCTCATTCCTAGCCCTACAGCTACCTTTACTTGTTTGCCATTTTACCTTAATGTCAAATTTAAAGTTTTCCTTTTGGTAATATTTCGCATCACGTTCATTCTTTGGCGTAGCATCTACAATTACAGCTTCCTTAATTAAATAGGTTTGATTGTTATGATCTTCAAGTAATAATTCAGTAAACTCTTGACGTTTCATTGTTGGAATCACCAAACTAACTGTTGGCTTTGAATTAAGGGACTCAAGTTCTTTTAAAGGTATATTAAACCTAACGTTATTTTTAGTTTTATTTAGCTTATTTGTAGCCGCTTTTAATGCTTTATATTCACCTAAAGTATTGAAAACACCTTGTCTTAAAAGCATGTAATAACTATGATGCCTTTTAAAGTTTTTTAAATAGAAACAATACCTATCTTTTGAAGACACTTTTAAATCTTCCTGTTTCTCATTAACAAAAAGACCTTTAACATAAAGTGGAATACCTCCTTGATAACGTAATAAGTTAAAACCAAAATCTAACCCAGAAAGCATTGTGTTTTCATAATTAAAAAAGGAATCCTTAAACAGGTTCCACACATGCTTTCTAACTACAAAAGTATTAATATTAATACGCCAATTAACACAAATATCATTATCAAAATCATTTAAAAACCACCAATACACCGCCGTTTGATATTTTATGTCTTGAAAGCAGTTTTTTAAACCTTGCTCTATAGAACTATGCCAAACATCTCCAGGTGTATTCACTAATCCTTCTAATATTTCTAAATTCGGATTGCCCGTATATAGTAATACTTCTTTAGATTGTGTTGTATATTCTTTTAAAACCAATTTCCGATTAGACATTGTTCACTAATGTTTTATAAAAATCAATATTTTTTTGAGCAATAACTTCTATATCAAACATTTTACGCACTTTAACACCTGCCGCTTCTCCCAAGTTGTTTTGTAAAGTAACATCATCTAAAGCGTTTACAATTGCTTTTGAAAAGACTTTATGATTCTTAGGGGCTACCAGAATTCCCTCTTTATTATTGGTTATCATCTCACTTGCCCACCCAATATTTGAGGCTACAATGGCCTTTTTCATTGCCATAGCCTCTAGCCAAGATACGGGAAGTGCTTCTGCAAACGAAGGAAAAACACATACACTGGCTTCGTTAATATAATTCTTAATTTCAGAATACGGTACTTGCCCTTTATATTGAACTTGAGGTTTAGCATGTTCGGTAAACTTAGGTTCCATTAATTGCCAAGTAGAAGTGTTTCCTGTCTTAATATCAGGCGCATCTTTACCAACTAATACAAGCTTTACATTAGGTAATACCTTATTTACTTCATTAAATATATTTGGTATTTCTAAAACGCCTTTTTTTCGTATTAATGTCCCAAAATATAAGATAATTTCATTCTTATTTTTAGTCTCAATCGGATTAAACAACTTTACATCTATAGCATTAGGAATAACAGTAAACTTAAAATTTAAGTTGAACACTTTATTTGTTAATTCACCAACATATTTGCTCACTGCTATGACTCCATTGGCCTTTTTGAAAGCTAACTTTTCTAAAAACTTATTTTTGACTTTAACTGGTCTATTATCCAAATGACAAAAATAGGTATCACTACCATGAAGCTTTAAGATTAACGGGCATTTTACGTTTACAAAAGATGTAAACCCAGTCCAATCTGGCGCTTCAACAACATCTATTTTACCAGTAACATGAAGATCATTAATTAATCGTTGTACTTTTTTTTGTGTAAGGAAGAGCGAAAATCCCTTAAGCTTTACATTTTTCACTTTGATAATACTGAGACCTTTTTCTTGAATTACCTCATCTCTATCTTGTCCATAAACAATAATAATAACACTATGACTTAGTTGTATCAAGCCTTTTGATAAATTTAATATACTAGCACCTATACCCGCTGATGGTAAGGTTTTATCATGAGGAAACTCCGGCGTTAAATAGGCTACTTTCATGAAATGAGTTTAAAATAGTTCTCTACCATATTTTGAATAGAAAAAGAGTTTTCTATTAACGCTCTAGTATTCATTTTAATCTGTTTTTCTCCCAGAAAAACACTTTCAAGTATTTTTTTTAATTCTAAAATATCTTTTGCCTTAAAAATGTATCCGTTCTCACCATGCTTAACTGCTTCTTCATTCCCCCCTACATTGGTTGTAATTACTGGCACATTAGCTCCAAGGCTTTCCAAAATTGACAAACTAAAACACTCCATATGTGTAGGTTGAATCATGTAATCATAAAGACAATACATTTCATTAAGATTTGAAACGCTTCCTTTAAAATTAAAGACAGTTTCTAATTTAAACTGATTAACATATTTCTTTAATTTGGATTCGTATGGTCCTTCACCATAAATATCCATTTTAAGTTTTTCCTTTACAGAATCTGAAAGCAGATTAACAGCATAAATTAAATCTTGTATGCCTTTTGATTCCCTTAAATGTGATACTACTAGAAACTTAGGAGCAGTCTCTTTCCTGCTTTTATTTGGCTCTATATCGTCTATAATAACACCATTGTAAATAACTGAGGTTTTGCTTCTCAAGCCTCTACCGAAATCTTCAAGAATTTCATTGGTTGTATATTCCGAAACGCCTATAAATTTATCTATGCATTTAGCATACATAAACCCTTTGAGTCTTTTTTTAAGTCTTTTTTTTAAAGGATACCCTTTTAGAGGTCTAGGGTTATGATCTACAGCAATAATATAAGCTCCCATTTCTTTCTTTAATTGGCAATAAAAAGAAGTACACAACTCAATAAAATGCGTAAATATGGTATGATATTTACCTTTAATTTCATTTAATACGAAGGTTTCAAAAGCTATTTCATTATCTGGAGAAATAACACTAAAGTTTGAATACTCTCCATGATTTGACGTATTAGGAAAGAACCAATCGACCTCAACATTATTTTCTTTACATTTTTTATTAAATGCCCAGAAAAAGTGATCCATACCTCCCACTCTTTCAGGAAGTAACTTATAATTACATATTACCGCAACTTTATTAGCCAACCGTACACGTTTTTATAGTGTTTACAATTCTTTCTCCCGTTTTAGGTAACTCTCCAGTGATCAATACTTTTAATAGTTTATGTTGTTCATTAAGCTTATCATTTGGATTTGATAAGAGCTCATTTATTTTTTCAATAAGCAGATTAGCATCTTTAACAACATTAACAGCTCCACTTTTAACTACTTGATTATAATGTCTGTATTCTAAATATTTCTGATCATCATACAATCCGTTTTTTGTATTTCCAAAAACAGGGTTAATTACTGGTTTATCAAAAAACATGGCATCTAAACTCATAGTAGAACACATGTTTATCATTATGTCTGAATAAGCCAAAACACTTCTTAAATCTAAAACATCTTCAACCTCAGGAACTCTCTGAGACCATATTTCTTGATGCGCGTTTCTGGCTAATTTCCATTTTGGATAGTTCCATTGTATAAAAGGATATTCTTCCTTTAATACTTCAAATCTGGTTGGTTCTTCTGCAGGTGATGTTCTAACAATAAAATTGACACTTTCAGTTATTTTTTTGGATGCCATAGCCTCTGCAATAGTTCTTACATACAATGCATCATTTTTACTTGTTGAAACATCTCCGCAACTATAACAAATTGTTTTGAGGTTATTGTTTAAACTGAACTTTTTATTAAAATGCGCTTTACTATCATTATATCTGTCTAGCACATAGGGCTCAAATTGAGGTGTTCCCACAACCTTTACTTGAGCTGACTTTACGCCACTATAAAATTCAAGCAACTCTTCTTTCATTAAATTGCTCCAAACAAAGTAATAATCAAAATCTCCTGCCATCCTTCCTTTAGAAGCTAAATTATCCCAGCTAAATATAAAAGACGCAGATGGTATATTTAATTTTTTTGAAGCATATACTAAAGGTGCAATAAAAGGAGGTCTTTGGTGTGTAAAATAAACAATATCCGGCTTGTATTTTTCTAATTTAGCTAAATAACGTTTGGCAGTACTGTTATTTTGCAAACTTTTTTCTTGTAGACTATGATATTTACTAATGAATTTCTCTGAACAGAAAAAATGCGTCCAAGCAAATATAAATTTTATTAATACCGAACGCCTATTATTACCTTTAGGATAGTTTTTTTTAAGATTAGCTCTAATCCCAAAATTATTCTTTTTGTGGTTTTGTAAATGAGCGACTTCTTTTAGTTTTCTGAAAAACCAAGTTTTCCCAGATTCCCTATAATCTTCCAACTCCTCAAAAGTGCAATTCTCAGCTAAAAAACCATCATAACAAGATTCTGGTAAAGCCGAAAAGATAATAACCTCTTCAAAGTTTTTAATGGCCTCTTTTAAAAAATCACTTAGAACATAATTTTTAAAGCCAACGCCATCTGTAATAACAAGAACTAACTTATTCATTTAATAATTTAAATAGTTTTTTAGCAATAAAACGTTCTGTTTTAGCCACAGATTCATAGGTATACCCACCAATATGAGGTGTAATAATAAGATTATTGTTAGTTTTAGAATAAGTTACCAAGGGATTTTTCTCAATCTCTGGTTCACCAAACAAAACATCTGTAGCGTAACCTGAAATTACTTTATTTTGTAAGCTTTCTAAAAGGTCTTTTTCATTAATAACACCACCTCTAGATGCATTGATAACCGAAGCCGTAGGTTTCATAAGTTTTAATATATCTTTGTTAACCAGACCGTGTGTATCAGAATTATAAGGCACATGAATGGATACTATATCAACTTGAGTAAATAAGGATTCTATGGTATCACATTTTATAAAAGATTTTGGACTATGTTTCTCTTTGATATCATAATAGTACACTTGCATTCCAAAAACTTCAGCATATTCTGCTACAATTTCCCCTAGCCTACCTAAACCTAAGATTCCTATTTTCTTTTTATATAACTCAGTTCCTTGAAACAATGCTCTGTTCCACTGTTTAGAATCTACATGGTAAAAAGCCTCTTTTATATTTCTTGTTAATGCTAACATTAAACCAAAGGTATGTTCTGCTGTTGCCCTAACTTGTTTTAGAAACTCAGCTTCTCCTTTAAGACTAATAACTTTTATTCCAAAACCCTTACAAGCATCGATATCGATATGATCTAAACCTGTTACCGCACATAAAATGTATTTGCATTTCACATTTTTTAGAACTGCTCGTGTTAATTTATGATTAAGTCTAAACCAAAATACATCGCAAGTATTTAATGAAGCTTTTAAAGCATCATCAGAATCTAAATTCACATAATGCATCTCACAAGTGTTTATCAACTCTTGCGAAGCTTCTTTTGTTAGTTCGTCAATTCCAGAAATATGTAAAATTAATTTACTCACCTTTAGTCTAATTTACCCAATTTCCATTGCTTAATCATATATTCGGCAAGAATTACATCCCTTTCTTCATCTATATTTAACCATTTGGCATAAGGCATTATATATGCTTTTTTATCGTTTAGCATCACCGAATTATGTTGCATAAAAGCCTCTACTGTAACCGCATATATACAACCATTTCTTAAAAAGACTGGATCTAATTTTTGTCTTTGCGTACGTTCATCTTCTGCATTTAAAGGCTTCATATTACTATCATCATCTACATTATACATTCTTGCTGGATGTATATCATTTAATTGAATTACAGAAATAACATTTTTCAAATTAGAATCTTCCTTGAACATTTTAATGACCTCATCAATATCTTCGCCAGTTCTTATAGGTGCGGTTACTTGTAATAAAATAATTAAGTCATAATCTTTTTTTAAATGCTCTAAAACCTCTACAATCACAGATTCTATTGGTGAAGCATCTTGAGCATTCATTTCTTGCCTCTTATAGCAATTTGACTTATATGTTTCTGCAACCTCTAGAATTTTATCATCATCTGAAGCAACTAAAAAATCAGTTAGTAATTCACTCTCTAGCGCAGCTTTGATAGTGTAACTTATTAATGGTACCCCATCTACTAACCTAATATTTTTACCTGGTATACCTTTAGATCCTCCTCTTGCTGGAATAATACCCAATACTTTCATTAATACATAATTGTTTTGTGGTACCGTAAATTAACTGTTGCTAAAATATCAGCTATTTTTTGTCCTGCACTACCATCTCCGTACAAATCATCTGATGGTAATCTTTCTTTAAGCTTAACCTGAGCTAATATTGCCTGTTTAATGGCATCCTCTTCATAAGATACATCGACCACATTACTTCCTCTAGCTCTATTATTTTGTCTTGTTCCAATATTCACAACAGGAATTCCTAAAAAGGCGCATTCTCGTATACCAACACTCGAGTTTCCTACCAAACACATACTATTTTTAAGAAGACGTAAAAAATCTTCTGGCAACATGTTTTTAAAAAAGTGAATATTTTTCGGCTTGTGTATTTCTCTGTAAGCTCTTATTCCGTTTGAAGTACCATCTGACCCAGCATCTACATTTGGCCAAAACCAAAATGCAGGAATTCCAAGTTCATCTACAACTTTCAAGGTACTAAACACGCTCTCTCTAGCTTTTTCATATTCTGTAGTTACGGGGTGTTGCATCACTACAATATACCCTTTATCCTTCCATTTTATATCACTGCCAACACCACCATACTTTTCTATAGGATCAAAATCTAAACTTGGGCTATTACTAATACCTTTAGCTAAATCTATTGATGGGCATCCCGTATTAAACACATAATCTTTATCCTCACCCAGTTTTAAAACGCGTTGTTTAGCGTCATTAGAAGAAACTAAATGAATATCTGCCAATTTCGTATTAGCATGCCTTACTTTTTCATCAATATTACCTGTTACTTCTCCTCCTTGAATATGAATTAAAGGTATATTTTGATAAGAAGCAGCTATTGATGTAGCTAAGGTTTCAAACCTATCAGCTATTGTAACTACAGCATCTGGTTTTAAATTATAAAAGGTATTGGCCAACTCCATAACGCCTAACCCCGTGGTTTTAGCCATTGAGGTTTTATTTTCGCCTTCTAAAACCATAAACACTTTGGCATCAATTTTAAAACCGTCGCTTTCAATATAGTCTACAGCATTACCATAACGTCCCAAAAGTGCAGAACCTGCAACTACCAACTGTAATTGTAATTTAGGGTGCTCTTGTATAGCTTTTAAAGCCGTTTTTATTCTACTATATGAAGGCCTTGCGGTAACTACCACACAAATTTTTCTCACACTCATTTAATATCTTCTAAATTTAAAAACTCCCATTGTTTTATAGCTCTGGTCGTTTCTTTTCCTATAACTTCTCGAAATTTTGAAGCAGGAATTCCTTTTTTTGGCGGTTTTTTTGCTTCTAAATCTGAAAACTTAATGATATGACCTTTATCTAAATTTTTATTAATAGCTAAAGATTTTTCAAAAATAGCTTTTAAATCCCTAAACTCTGAATTATCGGACTTATCGATTGGGTTATTTAAAGCCTGTTCAAAATTTCTAACCGATTTTACCAATAAGGCTATTTCTGGCATTGTTAAAGACGAGGACACATCTGGACCAAACATTTCTTTATTAAATACCGCATGAAATTCTAAAATTTTAGCCCCTAAAGCTACTGCAGCAATTCCTGTACCCACCTCAGCAGAATGATCTGAAAACCCTACGGGCACCTTATACCTCTCTTTTAGTTCCTGAATCACATTTAAACCATATTGGTCAGGTTTAGTGGGATACGAGGTTGTACATTGTAAAATTGAAAAATCTACACCTTTAGAATTTAAAAAACTTACAGTGTCATCCAACTCTTCATATGAACTCATTCCAGATGAAAGGATTACGGGCTTTCCTGTTTGCGCTATTTTTTCCAATAACAATAAATTATTTACCTCACCCGAGCCTATTTTATAACTAGAAACACCTACTTCTTCTAACACATCTACAGCAGCATTACTAAAAGGCGAACTCATAAACTCTAAGCCCATATCATCACAATGTTGCTTTAACTCTTTCCATTGATTTAAGGTAAACTCCATTCTTTTCCAATAATCAAAACGAGTTTCATCTTGTTTGGAAAACTTTACTCTAAAGGGTTCAAATATGCTACTTTCAGCCTCCGCAATATGTGTCTGAAACTTAATAGTATCCACTCCTGTTTTAGCCAAGGCATCAATATAATTGTGTGCCATACCTAAACTACCATCATGTGCCTGAGCTATTTCGGCTATAATTTTTACCATAACTATTTTAGAGAATTTCTAATTATTACTGCTTTACTGCAAAATAAACTTGTGTGTGTCCTTTGGACATAATGCTCGTACCTCCTAACACCTTTTCTAAAGCAAATTTAACCCAATCTTTAAAACCATTAACAGACAATTTTAATTTTGGTTTATAATGCTCACCTATAATGGCCTTTTCCAAAATTTTAAATCCGTGATTTTCAAGATAAAACTCGATAATATGAGGAAGCGGAATGTTAACATGATGCTCTATCAAATGTTTTGGTTGAAAAGCATACAATCTATCCTTAAAAATCATTGTAAACTTACTTTTAACATACAACGGATTAGGACATGAAAGCGCCAAATAACCACCTTTTACCAAATGATTAGAAATGTTTTTTATGCCTAATTCTGGATTAGCCAAATGCTCATACACTTCCAAAAAATTCACATAACCAGGGTTATCTGCTTCTTTAGGCGCAGGGTTATTTAAATCCCACCTTTGCGCTTCAGGGATTTTGTCTACATAATCAAAGGGTTGCCAAATTAAATTGTGCTTATCTACATTTTTTTTGAAATATCCCCAGCCTGCACCTATATCACTAACTATATTATTTGGTAATGCATGTTTAACCGAACTTAATTTCTGTTCAGACCATTCATCCCGTTTCAATCCTTTATAAAAAACAAATTCCATAAGTGTAAAATGTTAGGGCTTCCAAAACAACTTTTCCTGGGGTAATTTACGATAAGTATTGTATTCCTTGTTTGATAAGCGAAGTGAATTTTTCAACAACTTTTTAGAGTTATAAAGAATACTAGCTATAACTTTAATTAAAAGCCATAACACCTTAAAGTCTCCCTTTAAAACTTTGTCTTTTATCTTCACATAAAATGAATATACAATACTTTTCAATGCTTTAGGTTTCGGGTAAAACATTAGGTAAATATAACACCCAGATCTTATAGACAGGTATAACCTTTTATAGTAATCTTTTTCTTTTTTACGTTTCTTTAAATCCACTCTATGGTGCACAAATACATCAGGCGTATAATGTATTTCTTTACCTTGTTTAAACAATTGAATAGCCATAAAATCCTCTTCTCCGTAAAACTTAAACCATTCAGGTAATTTTGATATACTGTTAAAATCAGACATTTTAATAGCATGACCTCCAGCTCCAAAAGATTTTACTTTTACAATAGGTTCATTGCTTATCAAATTATCTGGTAATTCTAATCCCCAAAAAATCCGAAATGCCATAATTGCGCACTTAGGGTGGTTTTTAAAATAGTCTACTACATTCTTAACATCAAATTCATTTACAAAGTTTATATCGTCATCAATAGTTATGGCGTACTCTGTTGTTACGTTACCAAACATTAAGTTTCTACAAAAAAAAATACCTTTATTAGTTTCGTTTTGTAATAGTTGAATTTGGGGGTAGTTATTTTTTAAAAACGCATAGGTTCCGTCAGAAGAATTATCATCACAAATAATAAATTTAACCCGTTCATCATTTAATAGAAATGCACTCCTGTTAAGCGTAACTTTTAAGTCTTCAATTCTATTTCTGGTGGCAATTAAAACTGTTACTAAAGCCTTACTCATTTTCTAATTTATGTATTTGTTCTTCTAAAAAAGCTGAAGAAATATAATGCTCTAAGTCTGTTCTATTTAATCTAAAATCATTCTTATTGGCTTTCCATAGTTTATATAAAGCACCAATAATTTCAGCAATTTTTGAAGCATCATCTATTGTACTGTGATATGGATAATCACTCCCCATAATCCTTAATAGTTCACTATTCCTTGGCCCAAGGTGTAATATTGGTTTATTAGCTGCAACACAATGCGGAAATTTACCTGGTAAAAACGGACTAATTTCTGCTTTGGCTTCTAAAATAATATTAACACTAACATGTTTTTGGAGCCAATACACCTCATTAAAAGGCATGCTTTTAGAATGGAAATATAAGTTCTTCAATTCATCATTGTAGGTATCTACTAACTTTTTATGATAACTTGCATTTCCAATAAGGTAAAGCACAGTATCTTCAATAGCTTCGGGTTCCTCTTCTAAAAACCTTTGAAAACCTTTGAGTAATCCTTCTGGATTTCTTGGTTTCATTAAACTACCAGCATGAAGTATGTTGAACTTTTTTTCATTGAAAAAAGCTGGAGCTGAAAAACCACTTAAATCTATTTCAAAATTTTGATGTGGAATTACAGTCCCTGTTTTATTGAAATTATTAAAAACCTCTCCCATCCAGTCTTTTAGCAATACACTTGGAAAAATAGCGTGTTTTGCATTACCCGATAGGTCTTTAAAAAAAGCTTCTTTTATTTTATATCCTGGTTCATTCCAATCATAGGGTATTGGATATTTACTAAACGGATATGGATCATGTACATAAGCTAACCACTTGCTATGAAGTTTTGGCATTTTATTAACTGCAAAATGCGGTCTAAAACTAGCACCTTTACTTAATGTTAGAATATAATCATAATCCCGTATATCGATTTTATTTAACGCCGTTTTTATACTATTAATATCATTAAAAAAGGTAAATGAGAACCCAAATAATGGCTCTATATATTTTGCTAAATTAAGTTTAAAACTTCTTTGAATTACTCTTTGGATTCTGCTTAAAACATAAAAAAAAGTTAGTGTCTTTTCTTTAATTTCAACACATTCAATTTGAGGCAAGTGTATTGTTTTTCTTGTGTAATGCAACACTTTAACCTCGCAACCAATTTTAACAAGATTATTAATGATAGCAACTCTTCCTTTTGAAGCGCTACTATCATTTACATCAATAGATTCAGATATGACTAAAAATCTTTTAGAGACCATATTTAACCTAGCTCATTTACTAATATATCTATGATTCTTTCTGAAGTTTTTCCATCCCACATAGCAGGAATACCTCCTTTTTTCCAATTACCTTCAAATAACTTGTCTAGAGTTGGCTTAATGGCAGAAACATCTATTCCAATTAATTCATTAGTTCCAATAGCTACAGTTTCTGGTCTTTCTGTAGAATCTCTAAATGTAATACATGGCACGTTCATTACCGTAGTTTCTTCTGTGATTCCTCCAGAATCGGTAATAACTACTTTTGCATTTTTTGTTAAAAAATTGAATTCTAAATAACCCATTGGTTCCGTGAAATGAAGATTTTTATGCGCAACATTCAATTCCTTTAAAGTCTTAAGAGTTCTGGGGTGTACCGGAAATACAATAGGAATGTCTCTAGAATTACTACAAATCTCTTCTAATGCTAGTTTAAATTTATTTGCATCATCAACATTTGAAGGCCTGTGTAATGTTAATAATATATATTCTTTTTCCTTTAAATCAAGTTGCTCCCATATTTGCGGCTTCTTGAATTTAGGCTTAAAATGATTTAGTGTATCTATCATTACATTACCAACAAAATGAATATTGGACTCATTAATTCCATCTCTAATCAAATTATTGGAAGCTAGTTCTGAAGTGGTAAAAAAATAGTCTGATATACTATCTGTTACCATTCTATTAATTTCTTCTGGCATAGTCATATCATGAGACCTTATACCTGCTTCAACATGAGCCACTTTTATATTAAGTTTTTTAGCCACAATAGTACAGGCCATGGTTGATGTAACATCACCTACAACAATACATAAATCGCATTTTTCTTTTTGCAGAAACTCTTCGTAGGCAATCATTATAGAAGCCGTTTGGCTTGCTTGTGTTCCCCCTCCTGCACCAAAGTTCACATAAGGATCTGGAATATTAAGTTCTCTAAAAAATTGAGAACTCATGTTATTGTCGTAATGCTGACCAGTATGTACTAATCTATACTTTATATTTACACCGCTATCTATATGTTTTTGAATGGCTCTTATTAAAGGAGCTATTTTTATGAAGTTTGGTCTTGCACCTGCTATTAAATCTATAATCAAAACTTGTCTAAATTAATTATCTTATACTATCAATAAACTTTATTATTCTTTCAGCTGCATTACCATTTCCATAGGGATTTATAACATTAAAAGAATAGTCATTTTCTAAAACTTCATTTGCTTTTTTTACAATTTTGTTAGAATCTGTCCCCACCAAAAAAGAACATTTTGCATAAATACCTTCATCTCTTTCTGTGGTATTCCTAGTAACTAAAACAGGGATATTTAGAGACGGAGCCTCCTCTTGAATACCTCCAGAATCGGATATTATTAAATTAGACTTACTCATTAACCAAACAAAAGATGGATAATCTAAAGGAGAAATTAAATGAATATTATTAACCCCAGACAATTTAGCATATACTATTTTTTGAACATTAGGATTGAGGTGAACGGGGTATATTATTTCAGTATCTTCATCTTTGGATAATTCTAAAATTGCATTGCATAAATTTTCAAAACCTAACCCAAAATTTTCCCTCCTATGACCAGTAACTAAAATATTTTTTTTATTAAAATCAATTTTACTTTTCAGCTCTTCTATATGATTATTAGTATAACCTTCTTTAATTTTCTTAAGTACTATAAATAAAGTATCAATTACCGTATTTCCTGTAATTATAATATCAGACTCACTTACTTTCTCTTTAATAAGGTTTTCTTTAGCTTTTAATGTTGGAGCAAAATGATAATCTGATATTCTACCCGTTATTTGTCTGTTTAGTTCTTCTGGAAAAGGAGATTGTTTATTATATGTTCTTAAACCTGCTTCAACATGTGCTACCCTAATATTCCTATGGAATGCAGAGAGCGCAACTGTAGATGATGTGGTTGTATCTCCATGAACTAAGACTATACTAAAATGTTCCTTTTCAAAAATCTTATCCATTTCAGTTAATATTCTTGAACTTAACATATTTAAGCTTTGATTAGGCTTCATTATATTAAGGTCATAATCTGGTTTTAAACCAAAGAAAGTTAGTACTTGATCTAGCATTTCTCTATGCTGAGCTGTTACACATAACTTAAAGGGTATTTTCTGTTTAGTTAATTCTAAACATATTGGAGCCATTTTTATGGCTTCAGGACGTGTTCCAAAACAAACAAGTATATTCAATTTTTAAAATTTTCTTTTGTAAAAAGCCCAAATAGGAAACAAATAATATTTTAAAACATAAAAAAGTTTTGTTTTAAAGTTAGGCTTAATTATTTGAAATATATTTTTGATTAAGATAAAATCTCTAAATGAAATGGCTAAATTTAATAAGTATCTAAACAAATAAGGAGTTAATAATCCTTTTTTATTCAAATTTAAAAATATCATTTTAATTGCTTCTTTTTTCGATTCAACTCTTTGTGGAGCATGTCTCCAATACTCTCCTGTATTAGATTGTTCATGTTTTCTGTTAAAATACAAACATTTATCTATTAAAACACCTGTAATATTAGTACTTAAAATACGTTGATAACACTCCCATTCTTCTGCATACATTAGATTTTCGTTAAAGATATTGTCTTTAAAACATTCTCTTTTCCACATAACAGTGCACGATGCAAATGGTTTTTTTTGAGTTACTACATCTTCTAATATACTTTTTTCTATTTTCTTAAAACTAAATTTACGATCTCTATCTAAAAGACTATAGTCAAATTCACCTTCAAAAGGTTGTTTTTGGTAGTTACAAAAAGACAAATCGTCATACTTTTTAAACACATACAGACAAAGCTCTAAATTAAGAGGGTGAACAATATCATCATCATCAAAAAAAATTATGTAATCTCCTTTTGCTAAACTCAATCCATAATTTCTACAACCTGGCAGCCCTTTTTTAAAAGTATCTAGACGTTTTAAATATTTAACTCTAGAGTCCTTTCTAATAATAGCTTCAATTACCCTTAAAGTATTATCTGTACCTCCATCATCTATAATTAAACATTCCCAGTCAATAAAACTTTGTTGTATTATAGCCTTTAACGCTTCTAATATAAAACGCTCCCTATTATAGGTAGCCATGATTATTGATACTTTTGGGGGTATGTCTTTCATTATAAATTAATGATACTTTTAAGAGTATAAATGAGTGTAGTCTTTTTGCTAAAATCTGAATGAAACAATAACGTTTTATCTTTTTTTAAAACTTTTATGAGTGTTTTAATATTTCTGTTATTCTTATTGGTTGTTAAATGCTCCCTTAGTAATGAACGCAACCCATTTTGCATCTTTTTTTTATTTAAAAATGGCAAACTAAAATTAAAAAGATCATTAGTTATAGTCTTGCTCTTATCTAAATAGTTTACTATTGATATGGGCTTATTTAAAAAATTATGCACAATAAATTCTAGTGTATTTTTTTGCCATGATAAATTACTAGATATTTCATTAAACATCTTTAAAACCCCTTTTTCATGTTTTTCTTTAATTAATGGATCTAAAATAATGTTAGATGTTAAACTTTCGCCATGAACTCTGTATTTATACAAAATTTCATCTAAATAATGGAACTTATATTTCATACTAGCTCTTAACCAAAAATCATAATCCTCTAAAAGAAAAAGGGATTCATTATACCCCTTTAAACTATCATAAACTTGTTTTTTGTATAAGAAAGAAGCTCCTATTTTATTGCCAAATAATATATGTTCTATTTGTCCTGCTTTGTGTATTCTTTTAAGATTTTCTGCTTCATCAACAACTTCATAATTTGAATAAACAACATCTGCTTGTTTATTATTAATTACTTTGATAAAACTATCTAAAAAATTGGGTAATAATATATTATCATCAGAAGTCCAAGTAACAAAATTACCTTTAGCTTTTTCGTGCCCTAAATTTAAACTTGCAGGCAGCTTTTTATTCGTTTGATTGTTTATAATTTTTATTCGTTCGTCTTTTTCTGAAAACTCTGTAATAATTTCTAAAGTTTTATCAGTAGAACAATCATTTACTATAATCAATTCAAAACTCTTATATGTTTGTCTTAATACACTTTCAATGGCTTGTTTTATAAACTGTTCACCATTATATACTGGTAATACTATTGATATTAATTGAACCATTATTTTTATTCTTCAGTACTATATAAAACTTTCCAACTGTTCTGTATAACTTCTAAAGAAAAATTATCAGAAATAAAGTTAACTGCGTGTTGCCCCATAAACGTTCTCTTATCGACATCATTAATTAGTTCTTCAATCTTTTTTGTGAGTTCTTCTACACTTTTTTCTTCACACAAAAACCCAGATTTACCAATATCTATTGTATACTTAATCCCTCCAGTATTAAAAGCTACAACAGGTAAACCACAAGCTTGCGCTTCTAAAGTTGCTAATCCTTGAGTTTCTTGTCTACCATCAGGTAAAGTTATTGACGGAAACAAAAAAACATCACTTTTCCATAATAACTCTCTCACTTCATATTGGGATTTTGCCCCAGCTAAAGTAATATTTCTTAATTCATTTTCATTTATATACTTTTCTAAATTCCCTCTTTCCTCACCCTCTCCTACAACGGTTAGATGTAAATTATACTTTTTTTCTACAAGATTTTTAAACGCCTTAAAAGCATACAAATGTCCTTTTATTAGATCTAACCTACTTACCATAATTAGTTTTAATACACCCTTATTATAATTTAATTTTTTATTGGGAAAAAAATAAGTAGTATCTACGGGAACAGGTATCGTTTTTAAAACACCTTTTTTACACCCTAAAGCTTCTATTTCATTAGCTAAATATTTGGTATTTGCTACTATAGCTTTGGATACAGAGAATAGTATATCATAATAACCATTATTAGGAATATGACCATTTATTGGAAATATCGCGTCATGACCATGAAAAGAAACTATTATATCGCCTTTTAAATAATTTACTGCCTTTAATAAATCTACAGGATGTTTGTTGGTTCCATATTGAACATGAAAAACTTGTGTATCCTTAAATCTCCGATAAAAATTCAATTGATACAACCATGTTAAACTGAATGTTTTTTGAATTTTATGATACTTAACAATTTTTGAAATACTAAAAATATTAAATATGAGCAACAGTAACCATTTAAACAAACGAAAAAATTTGTTTTTAGGAATATTATAATCCTCGATAATAATTTTATCAGAAAGTTGGTATTTTTCAATTAAATCTATTTGCTTACTTTCTTCAAAGGACAAAAGCTTTTGAACTAAAACCTTAACATTGAAACCTAAATTAATTGCTGTTATTATTTGAGAAATAATAAACGTTTCAGAAAGATGAGGAAACTCTTTTATTTTAAACACTATCTTTTTCAAACTGCTTATTTAATATTAAAAATACGATTAAACATAGATGTAGAATTTGAATTAAAAAAAGACTTGTTTTTTTCTACTATTTCTGGATAACTATCTTTAATTTGCTTATAAATAGTACTTTTTGCTGTTTCAACATAAATGTGTGTTTTTTTACCCGTAAACTCAGTAATATGATTGTTTATTAACTTCCAACAATTAATTAAACTTTGAGCCTTTCTTGGTGAACTCACTAAACTTACATTATCATTAGTACTTTTGCGATAGTATACATTAGCGTCCACAAATTTAACTTTTGATGCCTCTAATAATACTCTAGTAAAGTATTCGCCATCTTGATTGATTTCTAAATTCTCATCCCACAAACCAGCATTTTCTGCAACATGCCTTTTTGTTAAAAAGACATGAGGCGGAAAAAATTCTGCATGATTACCAAAAGCTTTTAAAAGATAAAGGCCTTTTCTATAATCTTTATATGTCTTTACTTTATATCGTATACTTAAATCTTTGCTATCTGTAAAATACCCAAATTTACATATTGCAATAGAGGTATCAATTTCTTTTTGGAGAGCTTCAACCTGTAACTTTAACTTATTAACTCCCAAAAGATCATCAGAATCTAACCATTGTATGTATGCACCCTCGCTTAACTTAAAACCAAGGTTTCGGCAAACATTCCCTCCTTTTTCTAATTCTTTTGATCTGATTTTTAGCTTAAACCGATCATCTTTGTCGCAATAGGCCTTAACGATGCTGGTTGTATTATCTAGTGAACCATCATCTACCACAATACACTCCCAATGCTTATAAGACTGATGTAATACAGCATCTAAAGTTTGAGAAATAAGATGTGCTCTATTGAATACAGGTATGATTATGGACACTAGACTATCTGCCATATTTAAAGGGTATTTGGCTCTTTTTTAAATAGTTTTTTCTTCGTAAATCGTATCGCTCTTTTAGGAAGCTTTTTAACAAACTTCACCTTTTGATGTACAAAGTTGAAAAACCTATTTTTATCTATTTCTAAATTGGTAGTTAAGGTATCTTTAAAACTAATTTTAAAGTCATTGGCTTCAGATAGCGCAAAATCGCCACCATTGAACTTGTAAGCCTTTTTTAATTTTACTTGCCTATGATTAACGTAGTTCTCATTATGAGATAGTTCTACCCACAAGTATTGCTTTTTAAAAGCTACCACACGTTCTTCCTCTTTCCAACCATAATGTTCCCTTGAATATATGGTTTTCATAGCATCTATAGATTCTACCACGCTAATAAATGCATTAAAAGGATGCGTATAGTTTCTAACCTCGGGTGTATCAACATCAATTGATACCTGATAACCTTTTTGTATATCAATCACCGTTAAATGCTCCGCGACATACAACGATTGAATGGTAGCAATAAAATCTTTATGAATGCTATCATCATTATCTATTCTAGTGGTAATGACAAACTTATCGGAATCATTTACATAATTTAAAATTTGTTCCCTAAACGTACTTGTTAATTTATCTATACTATCTATAAAAACTGGCTTAAAATTAGGAAAGTCTTTATGTAACTTATCTATTTTATTTTTATAGTAATCAGGCGTATCCACATCAAAAAACACAAACCAAATGAAGTTTTGATTGGACTGTTTCTTAATGGGAGGAAAACAATAGGTTTCAAATAAATTAAATCTGTCTTTTAACCAAGCTTCGGTTAAAACATTATTACCGCTTTTATTGGTTTTCCAATTTGACGTTTTTAAATTAAATCTGGTACCTATAAAGTGTTTCATGAATCAGAAATAATGCTTTTCTATTATTAAACCTTTAAATTTCATCTTCTATTGATTGATTCACTAAATTATTTAGTGTGCCAATATAGTCCTCAATACTAAAATACTCTTTTATTCTTTCTTTCCCTTTTTGCCCTAATTGTTGTGCTAAGGTATTATCTTCAAAAATTTTGAGCATATAGTTGCTCATCCCTTCAACATCATGCTCATCCACTAAAAACCCGGTTTCATTATGAATTATCACATCCGGTATACCTGCATGGTTTGTAGAGATTATGGGTAATCCAGCCATACTAGCTTCTAAAATAGCTACTGGTGTTCCTTCCATATCGCCATTACCACCAACTAACGAATGTTGCACAAATGCCAGTGATTCTTTTAATAAATTTAGTAGTCCTTGCTTATCTATAACACCAACAAATTTTACATTGTTAGTAATACCAAGATAACGCACTAAGTTTTTACAGGAACTGAGTAATGCGCCATCTCCAGCCATTATTAATCTTGCATCGGTATGTTTCTTGGCTACCTCGTTAAAGGCTAAAATGGTGTAATACGGCGCTTTCTTATCCGTAAATCGTCCTACCGCTAAAAACTGTTTTTTATTAAAATTTGGTGTTATAGACTCAAATTCTTTTTGTGGTCCATATACATTATAAATGAGCTTATCTTTTGGGCAGCCTAACTCTAAAAGTTTAGTTTCCATAACTTTAGAAACAGCAATTACCTTAGCGCTTTTTTCAAACACTTTTTTATACTTATTAAAATCTGCTATAACCTTATCTACACTGGCATCATAACCATGAAAATGCGTTAGTAAAGGTATGTTTAAAAACGAACAGATATCTGCAATAAAATGTGCCGTTGGACCGTACTGCGCAATAACGACTTGAATCTTATTTTGCTTTAACGATTTTATAAACGCTTGCTCAAATAGACTAAAGTGGGTCAGTTTAAGTTTCTTTTTAATCTTAAATACTAAGGTATCTAGCTTTCTTAATAAGGTACCAAACCCTTCTAATTTCTTTGGTGGCTTTCCATCATAATAATAGAAAACCTTACCACTTAAATTATTCTTTTGGGCCTGTATAAAGGTCTCTGAATAGGCATTTTGCGCCGGTGAAACAATTGCTATATTTACTAAATTGTCTTTTATAATCTCTTAATTTTTTTAATAAGTTTAACAAAGAAAGGCTTTTCTGTAGAGGCCTCTGTTTTATTTTCTTTTCTAGCTGCTATATATTTACCTTTTTCAAAAAATTTATCAATGATATTTACATCACTATACTTTAATAATTCGTCACAATACCTCTTAGCATAGGGCTCTAAAAGTGTATCATTTTTCCATAAATAAATACCTTTAAATAGGCTATTTGTAAAATGAATGAAAACTATTTTTTCTGTATTGTTAATTAAAACATTTTGATCTTCTTGAAGTACGCGTTGGCAATCTACTATATTCCAATTGGCAACATTACATCCTTTATGTTTTATATGACCTACGTCTTCAAATCTGGTAGGTAATAAATCTAAATATTTCTGATCTACATAAAATCCATTGGCATAATCTACTTCACAATTAAACAAGCATAATTCTGCCCAATAAGTTAAAGCTTCTTGCCCACCTTGAGAAGCACCTACAAACCCACCATTGTAAATACCTTCTAAAAAGTTTAGTTTAAAATTATAATCATCAATTCCTGGAAAACTTGAGCGCCAATGTGGAGATAGTAAAATCTTATATTTCTTTAACTCTTCAAATAAAAAACTGTAGTCATTAAAAAAATAAATATCACTATCTATATAGAATGCCCGGTCATATCCTTGATGTAAAAGTACCTTTAAGAATAAGGGCTTCATTCCCCAGCGGTAAGCATCATGATTAGTTATTATATACTTTTCTTTAAGGGCTTGTGACAGCTCATCATTAAAAAAATTATCATAACAGATTATTACATTTTTTCTGGATTGTAATTTCTGTTCAATTTCGTTTGGTAAACTACCATTGCTTACAAATACACCAAAATGAATGTTAGCATTATACGTAACTAATGAATCATGAATTGCCAAGGCATAATGTCCATAATCTTTTGTTATAATAGTACAAACAATTTCTTTCATCCTACTTAATTAATTTTATAGGCAAACCTAACTCCTCTAAAGTTACTTTAGGAAAAGACGCCGCTTTTCCTTTCCATTCATTGATAACCCAATTGTACTTATTTCTATTAAAAAGGCGACTCATAAAATTACTATTCTCATAAAAAATTTCTAAGTACTCTTTAATTCTTTGTTTTTCCTTTTCCAAAACTTTTATGGTTTTAGTTGAAGCAGAGTGCCTTCTAAAAACGTTTAACAAATTACTGGTGTACGCAATATCTCCCTGCTTTAAAACCTGAATCCATACGCTCCAATCCCCACAAAACATCATGTGTACAGGCATGTCAATATTTTTAATAGCAGATGCTTTAACTAATACTGCACTGGCATTTGTTATCGTGTTTCGGTACCGTAAATACTTTTTTATTTCTTTAACTCCTTTATTGTAATAATCTTTACCCCACTTTTTATTATCTAAAGCATCAGCCCATTTATGCCTTCCTTTTTTTTCTTCCTTTTCATTAATTATTTCAGATGCACAATACGCCAAAACCGTATTATTTTTAAATAAACCTAATAGTTGGTCTAGTAATGTTAATTCACAATAGTCATCACTTTCTGCAATCCAAATATAATCGCCTTTTGCTAATGCAATGCCTTTTTGCCATTGTTTAAAAGGGCTTCCCGAATTGTTTTTGTTTATAACAACATGAGACACTTTTTCGTGATCTTTGTAGGCATTTAAAATTGTAGCACTCTCATCTGTAGAAGCATCATCTAATAAAATGACTTCAAAATCTTTAAACGTTTGATTAAATATACTATCTAATCGTTGTTTTAAAAACAATGCGTGATTATAATTTGGTACAATTACGGAAACTTTAGGCTTCACTTTCTAGTGCTTTTTTGGTTGCTTCTAAATACGCCCTTCCATACTTTATACAAGGTTCCAAGTGATTACCTTCTGCCCACTCATTCATAGCATTGATAAATATTAAATTTTCTTCCTCAGAAAAAGGCTTAAATTTTGAAACCGTTTCTTTTAACCACCTAAAATATAAATCGGGATTACTTCCTTT
Organism: uncultured Flavobacteriaceae bacterium; assembly: GCA_947487895.1. Classification (GTDB taxonomy): domain Bacteria; phylum Bacteroidota; class Bacteroidia; order Flavobacteriales; family Flavobacteriaceae; genus Seonamhaeicola. The sequence continues at coordinate 66,378 of CANKYF010000015.1, read as the reverse complement.
AGCAACAATCCAACCCTGCTTTTTTCTAGACGTATTATCCCAAGATGGAGTTACCGATCTATATAGTTTATAATTTGGTAAACTTCGTTCTAAACAGTTTTCAACTCCTAGCTTAAAGTCCCTATAATCAACTTCTGAAGCTTTAGACTTCTTAAAGAACTGTTTAGAAAATGTATTCTTCTTAGTAAGTAACTTATTTTTTATTACCGCATGAGGAGAAAACTCTATAGCAGCATCAAGTCCAAACTCCACAGGGTCTGTTTTAACTCCAAAACTTTCTGTTATGCATAGGTACAAATCCTCAAAGCCAAATTCTTGTTTCGCTATTTCTCTCCAAATATTTACGGTCTTTTTTAAGTCAGGAAACAAGGTATGTCTATAAATAATAAATACAGGTTTGTTATCAATTCTTATATAGCGTTTATCTGAAAACACGTATTCACATAACCAACGTATATGCGCTTTATCATCTTCAGAACTATAATTTTGCTTCATTAATATGTCTTGCTCTTTACCATCCCAACGGCGTGTCCAATTTTCATTGGCCCAACAGAACATAAAAGGCATATTTAAATCATCTTGCTTTAGCATACCATCTATAGGTTCATCTAATAAACGTTTACCATTAAACCAATAGTGATAATAACAAAAACCGTGAATACCGTAAGCTTTTGCTAAATCCGCTTGATCTTTCCGTGCTTGGGGTAATCTTAAATCATAAAAGCCCAAATCTGTAGGTAGTTGAGGCTGATAATGTCCATCAAATAATGGTTTTGCCTTTGTTACATTTGTCCATTCCGTAAAACCTTTACCCCACCAATCATCATTTTCAGGAATTGGATGAAATTGTGGCAGAACAAATGCTAAAGTTCTAATATTTTTAGGCATACTATTTCTTTTTACAAACTAAAATCTCAATGTATTCCGCTCGAATTCCTAAATCTAAGTTATTGATATATACAATTTCACAACTTCCACCAGTATGTTTTTCAATAAAATCTTTTATATCGTAGCCCCAATGAAAAGTTACTGGAGACCCTTTCTTATCTATTGGGTTACCATGCCAGTCCGGAGTATATAAAAAATTAGGTGCTCCATTTTCTCCTAATGTAGCCCACCTTTGCGAAGGTTTATGCTTATTTACTAAGGGAACTGAAAAAATATGAGCACCACCTGGTTTAAGCACTCTATGAATTTCTTTGAAGGCGAGTTCAGGGTTATATATGTGCTCCATAACATCGGATGTCACAATAAGGTCTAAACTATTATCCTCAAAAGTTAATTGTTCTAAATTCTCATTTCTTATACCATTTACCAGTTCTCCCAAATCAGTATTTGAAAAAAAATGAGAAAATGAATATCCTTTGCATTGCTTTTTTAAGTTAACACTATGTCCTCTATTTCCTGGAGAAGATTCATGTATTTCTAAATCTTTCCAGTTAGGGTATGTGTCTTTTATTACTTGCATTAAAGCTCGTTCTCTTGGAATTGAATTACAATTTGTACACTTAAAATGATCTCTAAGCCAGGGGTTTTTCGCAATGAATAAAACTTCCTTTTCACAGCAAGGACATTTTCCGTTTTGCTTAAAATAGAAACTACCAAAACGCGATTCATATATATGTACTATTTCCTTTCGAATAAATTTTTTAAACTTTTTTACCATAATACAAAAATTCTATACATCCAAATATGTGCTTTCAAAAACTAAATCCATACTATTGATATAACTCTTCAAAGAATATTTAATATTAACTAAATTAAATCCAGCTTCTGAAGATTTAGAGTAGAAATTCTTATCATAAACCAATTTATTTATTAAAACAACAGCTTCTTCCAAAGTACCAAATAATGAATACTCACTAATTTCATTTAAAATTTCCACAGGTCCGCCTGATTTCCTAGACAAAACAGGAACTTTATTACTCATTGCTTCTATTAGAGTCCTACCAAAACCTTCACTATCAGCACAACTCATTAATAAATCTATATTATTATAGATATTGCTATTGGGAACATACCCCATGAAACTAACTACTTCTATTAAACCATTTTCTTCAATGAACTTTACTAATTTAGTATAATACGATTCAACATGTTTGCCATAAAGATTTAGTCTTAAGTTTTCATTATATTTAAAGCACTTCCGAAATATTTTTAACGCAAGTTCTTGATTTTTAGATTCCATTATATTACCGACAACTCCAATTACAAATTCATTTCTATTTCGAATTTTCGATTTATTTTTTAAGGAAACCCCGTTATAAATTACTTTAGAATTAAATTTGTTTTCACCTAACCATTCTACTTTCAATAAATTAGTTGTAAAAATTGAGATATGACTTTTTTTTATTTTATTTATTATCTCTTTTTTTGAGGGTAAATATTCCAGTTTAAAATCTTTTTTGCCATACTCTCTAATATGCCATAAATGAGGTTTGTTAATCTTATTGGCAAGATCATATCCTAAAGACACCACAGAAGTATTGGTGTATACGATATCAGGTTCAAATTTTGAAGACAACAACAAAAGACTTTCTTTCCATCTATATTTATTTTTATAATAAAGAATCACTCTTTTTAAATGATCACTAACTGAAACCCAATTGAAATAGGCACATCTAGGTAAACTTTTTAATTGGTAATCAATCCTTAATTTTTCTAGCTCATATACCATTGGTCCATCTCCAGGTAAAATCACTAAAAAATGATACTTATACTTCAAAGCTTTCAAAATAGATAATAACGAAAGTGATGCTCCATTAAGATATTGCTCATGCGCAAAAATGAGTATTTTAGGCTTACGCTCCATTTCTAGTACCTCTGATAAGTTTAACAAAAATTCAAGAATTAATATATTTACTTAGCTAAAAGTAGTTTTAAAAATTTGCTGAGAATCTATTTTATTAGTAACAAAATTCGTTTTCTTTCTATTTCTCACAATATTATCAAAATCTCTTAGATTTTTTATATGTAAAAACTCATTTTTATCTATTTTATCTTTATAAGTAGAGTAACCTTTTTCTCCGTAAATGATATTTGTTAAATCAAAATGCATGGCTTCAAGAGCAGAGCCAGAAAAACATGTCAAATGATAATCTACTTGACTCATTAATTCATATAAAGGCTTAGAATTTGCTTCTTCAATTTCAACTTGACTGCCATACTTATTTTTTAGCTTTTGACATAGCTCATTATCATAAGGATATCTAGGGTGTAATCTTAAATAAAACATTAAACTAGGTCTATTCTCTAAAATATTAACAATATAATCGGGTAGACCAATACCTTGTAGTGTTACAAGTATTTTTATATTCCGATTTTCCTTTTTCTCTTTTTGTTCTTTTGACAATGCCAACATCATATTACCTCCAACAATAAAATCAATATTTTTTGTTTCTTCAAACTGCTTTGCCAAGTAATTAGCATCACTTTCTTGCCAAACCCAAATTTTAGTTGGAAAAAAATTCTGACTATTATTAAGAGGATAAGACCAATTACTATATGCAAAATGTTTTGATGTTACCTGACTATGCTGATATTCTATAGAGCATATATTCAAATCATTACATGCCCTAATAAAACTCATCATAGAACTGTTATAATAACAATAGAGTAGAACTTTTTTAACATCACATCTTTTTAAAATGGCAAGAAACACCAAATACTCTATTTGATTAATTATTATACTTCTTGCTAAATGGTTATATAAACTAAAATGTTCTCCATAATGACTTTTTAAAAAAGTATTAAGTTTCAGTAATTTATTACGAAAAACCTCAGAGCTTTTGAATTTTTTTTTAACTCGTCTAGAGTTAACTTTTTTTAAGATTTTTAAATCAAAACCTAATAAGGATGATTCTAACTTAGCATCAAAAACAGTATAGTTAATATTAAACTTATTAAAACAATCTATAAAAGGAGTTGTGAAAGGGTTATTCGTTTTTAACTCACTGGAAAGAATATTATGCCCATTATCGGTTAGAATTAAATTTTTAGTTCTCTTATTAGTTTTTAACAATTGCGAATAAAAATAAAGCTTATCTCTAAAACCAATTTTTTTTTCAGCTTCATCAAGTTCTCTATCATCCAAACTCAATCTGGAATTATTAGTACTTAACAAATGTAATTGGTAAGAAACTTGAACTTTTATAAAAGGCCACCAATTAATCCCATCAAAATCAAAATTTTCACTTTCGAATTCATTTATAAAAAGATTCTGGTTCATATTAAATCTGAGATAAGACTTTCTCCTAAAATTGTTTCCACGAATTCTCGAAAGGCTCCTTGCCCTCCCGATTTTTGAGTAACAAAATCTACCTTAGCTTTTATATATTCTGGGGCGTTATTTGGCGCTGCACTAATTCCAACCTTTAAAAGTAATTCTAGATCTCCGATATCATCTCCGATATAAGCTACCTCTTCCAAAGATATGTCTAAATCTAAACATACACCTTTGGCTACTGATAATTTATCTTGTATACCTTGGTGTAAAATATTTATTTTAAGCTTTTCAGCCCTCCTTTTAACTATTTCAGTACATTCTCCTGTAATTATTCCAACAGGTATTCCTATTTTTTTACAAAATAATACTCCTGCACTATCTGAGGTATTAAACTTTTTCCACTCATTTCCTGTTTGGTCATAAAACATGCCTCCATCTGTCCAAACCCCATCAATATCCGTTAAAACTAGTTTAGGTAAATTCATTAAAACTCAATATATGATTGTATTCCACTGTACTTACTTCTTTTTACTGCAATATTATTCAAGCCTAAGCTTTCTTTTAGAGCCACAGTTTCCCCTGGAAACTGAGGATCATTTAACTCATCAAAACCAATAATTGACCCCTTGGTTAAGTGTGGCTTTATAAGTTCTAAGCATTTTTTTGTTGGCTCATAAACATCAAAATCGAAATAAGCAAAGGCTATTACGGTTTCTGGATGGTCATTTAAGTATTTTTCCAGCATAACAGGTGCATCTCCCTTGATTATAGTATTCTTCTTAATATGTGGTAAAGGACATTCTTTTTCGTGACAATCTAAAACCTCATTCAGATAATCATCATAATTTTCTGTTACAGAAAAAGCCCCCTTTTTAATGATTTGGTGATTTCCGTCTTTAACATCTACTCTTTTAAAGCCGCTAAAAGTATCAAAACCAATAATTTTTCTACTGTGGTTATATGGTTCATGAATACCTCTTAAATTATTTAGTGTTACTAAATTTTGTCCCCACCTGACACCAAACTCAATAATAACACCATGAGTTTTAAGTATCTTTAAATATAGATCGTTAAAAAAAAGCTGTTTTGTTAAATCCTGCCTCTTTAAGTATAGTCCCACATTGAATAATCTTTCATTTTCCGGAATAGGACAGTTTTGAAAAAGACCATAAAGCCTGTTTCTATTTTCTAATTCTTTTCTAGATGCGATAGTTTTTATTTCTATGTCCATATTATTCTATATTTTGAATATAAATAATTTCATTAGGTAGAATATCTTCTTTAGGCCTTTTTCCAATAACGTTATCCTTTTCTAACCATTTAAACCCATCTCCTGGTGAAAGTAAATGGATATCCTCTTTACGTATAACCTCCCCTGCTTTAATCAATTTATTAGTTGCAATAGAACGCTCAAGTTTAATTCTTGTTGAAGAGATATCTTCAAGTGCAAAAATAGACTCTTTTCCCATTGACTGATCTAAATAACGAATATCTCGTACCATTCTACTCACTCCATCTGGACCTAAAGATCCTGCTTGATCAGTCCCTTTCATTCTTCTATCTAATGTTATATGCTTTTCGATAATCTTTGCGCCCATTGCAACAGCAGCTACGGGAGTGGAGATACCAATGGTGTGATCCGAATATCCAATTACAAAATCTTTATAATGCCTAAGTAAGTACGGAATAGTATTTAAATTTACATTTTTTGGTTCAGTTGGGTATTGAGATACGCAATGTAAAATAGAAATATTATTATTATACTTTGTAATCGTTTCAATAGCATTATCTAATTCTTTTTTTCCAGCCATACCAGTTGAAATAATAATAGGTATTTTTGTTTCTGCCAAAGCCGTTAATAGAGGTATATTAGTTAAATCGCGGCTAGCTACTTTAAGTTTATCTGGAATAAAATAATTTAATATAGATAAACAACCCGTGGAACAAAGTGTTTCGACAAAGTCCAATCCCTTTGATTTAGCATAAGTATAAACTTCAAAATGTTCTTCATCAGAAAGTTCCAATTTAGCTCTATGATCTCCATAAGTATTACCAAAAGAATGCGGAGAATCATATACCTTATCCATTTGAGATTGCGCTAATTCTTGTTTCAAGTCTCTTTTTGTAAGTTTTACGGCATTCATACCTTTTAAAACATTATCAAAAAGCTCATCTTTTATCTCTCTAGAAGCTAAATCTATAATTAATTTTGCCAAATCGACTGACCCATTGTGGTTCTGCCCTATTTCACCTATAATGTAAGTCATAATTCTAAATTTTTCTTCTTACAACGTAATTTTTATTTTCAAATGCCGAAAGATAATTTTTCAAGGAAATACTATCCCCCATAGGTAATTTAATATGCTTTGAATCATCAATTTTTTCAATCATCTTACTATGTGCTAGAATATCATCTAAGCTAATTGAACTAAATTCTTTTTTTCCAATTCTATTAAGAAGTAATTTACACCTGTCAAAATCCTCTTGAAAATCGACAGATAGATTAACCAATTTCAAAGAATCTCCTTTTGTAACATCAATACATCCCATTCTTACATTTTCATCATTCAAGACATACCAGGTTAAATATTCTGAAAACTTAGTCGTATCCAAGCGCAAATATAAATTCCAAAGATACTTAGTTGAGAATAACTCAGCTCCAACCCCAAACGGTACATTGTTCACTTTAACATAATCCAAATCATTTTCAGTCAATAATTCAATCATTTGTTCCATAAGAAAAGGATCGGTAAACGGATTATCTCCAGTTACTCTAAAAATCCCACCAGCCTTTTCTTTATAAGCGAGTCCTAGCATACGGTCAATAACAGAAGTAGCATCTCCTTCATAATACTCAAACCCTTTTTCTTCAAAAAGTTTGCCCAGCGGAGTATCTTCAATTAAATTGGATGTAGCCAAAACTGTTTTGTATTTTTCAGTATTATTTATCCTGTTGTAAAGATCAATTATCATTTCATCATTATGAAAAGGCTTTATAACTTTTTGTTTTAATCTTTGAGATTTTAACCTTGCTATCAAAGCAACCACAACATCTTTTTTATCAAACTTATTGATTTCACTTGTAATATAATCATTACCAAAATCTGCTCTTTTTAATGGCATATTTTTAGCTATTACTTTCTTATACATCACGGTTCGGAATTTCGACTCATTTCGTGAAGGGTGTTTTACACCTTCTCCTAAAGCTACCTTGTAGTGATTTAAAGCATTTACCATAATTGTAAATTCATTTGGGTATAAAGAAACTTGATAATCATAGTTTCTATTGTTCCGGGTTAGGGTAATATGCTTTTCAATATATTTACAACCTTTAGAAAGTACCATTAGAGGTACGTTCATAGTATCTATAGAATGATCGGCATATCCCAGATTAAGCCCATATTTTTCCTTGTAGGTATCTAAAACATTCAAATTCAAATCTTCAACCTCTGTTGGATAATTGCTATAACCGGTGAACAATGCTTCTATTTTTTCTAACCCCAAGATACTTAGAGCAAATTCAACTTCAAAAGCGGTTGCGCACTGAGTTTCAAGAATAACTTTCACATCCTCATGTTCTGCAATTAATTCTAAAAATGGTTTATTAGTTATATCTGTTGCGTGAAGTTTAATTATTCTAAATCCGTAAGAATAACACCAATGATACGAAGTCTCTTCAAGCACACATGGGATTACTTCAATCTGGTTTAATTTACAAAAGTCAAATAACTCAAGCCATTCATAATGCGTAAATTCTGTTTTCTTATATAAATCATATTTTTCATAATCATCTACACAAAAGCTATCAACATGCATAACTTGCACTGTGAAAAAATCTGCTCCAGATTTTTTAGCTGACATCGCCAACTCCTTAAGACTATTTAAATCTCCTTGATGATTAAAAGCGCTTTCTGCAATTACTTTCATGATTTAACTTTATATACTTATAGCTATTATTAATGCTTAATACCATTCACTTGGTAATAAAAAATCTGACCCAACGGTAATAGTAGATTTTACTGTAAAATGTCCTACGTTACTTTGTCTTAAAATCTTCTTATTTGTATCTAGGTCAGTTACATGTAAATGCAAGCTATATTTTCCATATTTTAAAAAAACTCCCTTAATGATAGTTTTTACTCTAATTTTTCCATCAACCACCTTACCGATAAAATTTGTAAAACTTGAATCTACCTCCGCTAAAAGTTTGTACTCTATATTAAAGATTCCTAGCCTAAATTTTAAATTTTCCAAAGCCTTATTAGCTTCAATTTCAAATTCAACTATTAGATCTTCTCCATTATTTATTTGGGTTGACAAAGCTCTTTCTCCATCTTTTATAAAGCTAAATTTTTTGAGTCTAACACTACCATTTCCAATTGTCTGAGCATCCGTAGTCTCAAATTTCAAAAAATACTGTTCAACAACTTTACCTACATTTTTATCATAATAATTTATTTGGCCTCCCTCCAGTAACATTGCTCTGGTACTAATAGTAGATATTTGAACCATTGAATGAGAAACAAAAATCACTGCTGATTTAGCTAGTAATTCATTTATTCTATTCATACATTTTACCTTAAAGCCTAAATCCCCTACTGCTAGTACCTCATCTATAATTAAAACATCCGGTTCCATTTGTGCCGCAATTGCAAAACCCAAACGCACTTTCATACCAGAACTATAGTTTTGAACAGGCATATCGATAAAATCCCGTATTTCCGAGAAATTGATAATATCTTCAACCTTAGCTTCAATTTCTCTTTTAGTAAAACCTAAAACAGCACCATTATTATAAATATTTTCTCTACCAGTTAAAATTGGGTTAAAACCAGCACCAAGCTCAATAAGCGCCCCAACCTTACCTTTTATTACAACTTTACCTGCATCGGGATATATTAAACCATTTAAAATCTTTAACAAGGTAGATTTACCTGCTCCATTATGCCCAATTAACCCAAGACATTCCCCTCTGCGCAGTTCAAAATTAATATCCTTTAACGCCCAAAATTCTTTATCACGAAGCCTTCTTTCATTTTTATTGCCTCTTACATTAGATACCAAATCTTTTATACCGTACCATAAACTGGTTTTTAAATCTTTACAGAATTTTTTTGATAATCCTTCTACCTTTATTAAAACTTCCTCATCTCTCATATTAAGCGTTTAGACGTTCAACAATTATTGGTATTGAAATCCTGTAAAAAATTAAACCAATAAATAACATGGGAACACATATTAAAATAATGATAAAAAAGTATAATAAGTAGTCAGGGTAAGTTCCAAGAGCCAAATCTCTAGTAGTAGCTATTATTGGAGTAAAAGGATTGAGTTCCATTAAACATTTCATTAATCCTTTGTCAGGAACGACATAAACTACAGGTGTTAAATACATTAATAGATTTAAAACTAGACTAATCATTTTCGCAATATCATTATAAATCAAACTAATTGGCGTAATAAACAACCCTAAAGCGGTTCCAAATAAAATGGCAACAATAACTGAAAATGGAAACAACAATAAAAACCAATGAAAACTTATACCAAAAGCAAAAATCAACACAACCAATAAGCTTATTTTAATTGCCGAGTTAAAAAGCAATTTGTATATACCAGATAATATTAAAGCCTCTTTCGGGAAATTTATTTTAGTAATAACACTTCTAGCAGCATTTGTAATTGCCATTGGTGAATTGATAGACTCCTTAGTTATAGACCAAATTAAAGTTCCTGAAAATGCATAAATAGGATACGGAACTCCTGTGTCAGAAAGTTTTATAGTTCCAGTAATATTTAAAAACACCCAAACAAAAGCAGATGTAATGGGCATTATAAATGCCCAAACTATTCCTAAATACGACTGCCTGTATTGAGACTTTATATCCCTAATTGCCAGTTGTTTAGATAAAAAATGAGAGCTAAATAAATCCTTAAAACACTCTTTTAATAACCCTCCAATTTTTTGACTATTTTCCTTTCGGTATATTTTTGTTTGAAGTTGCATTAGAATAATATAGGTTTATTTATATTTTAATAAAGGTTTTTATTAAAAAGAAGCTAAAATTTTAATTTACTCAATAGACCTTTTTTAGCACTTTTAGCATTATCGTGATAACCATTAGCATAATCACCGTAACCGTAACCGTAACCGTAACCATATCCATTGCCGTAGCCGTAGCCAGATTTATAATCATACCCATTATACACAATACTTACATTACTTATTTGCTTAGTTTTATATTTTTCATTAACAACATTAAGCATTTCTTTTTTAGAATATCCCTGTCTTACTACGTATAAGGATACATCTGCGTAATCTAAGAGTTCTAAGGCATCAGAGACCAAACCTAAAGGCGGTGTATCCAACACAATATAATCATATTTAGATTTTAAAGTTGTAATGAGCGTTTTTAAGTTTTCACCCATTAACAATTCTGAGGGATTTGGAGGGATAGGACCTGATGTTATAACATCTAAATTATCTATTTCAGTATTCACCAAAACGTCATCAAGCGTCTTTTGCCCTATTATGTAATTCACAATACCAACATCATTTTTAATTTTAAAATCTCCAAATATTTTTGGCTTTCTTAAATCTAACCCTAAAAGAATAGTCTTTTTACCACTCAAAGCAAAAACAGTGGCAACATTAATAGAACAAAATGTTTTTCCTTCGCCACTAACAGATGATGTTACCAAAACCGTTTTAGCACCACCTACATCTTTTTGTTTATAGAAAAACTGTAATCCAGAACGTATACCTCTAAATGACTCTGAGACAGTAGATTTAGGTGTTCTATGAACCACTAAATTATTATCCAATATATTCTTTCCTACAATACCTATTAAAGGAATACTTGTTAACTTTTCTATATCAGATGGAGAATGTATTTTTTTATCTAATAAAACAAATAAAAAGGCTATTAACAGGGGGATTAAAAGCGCTATAAAAAAAGCAAAAACATACCTAACATTTAGGTTCCTACTAATCACTTGAGCTCCCGTATTTTTTGCTGAATCTACTACTAGAATATCTGACACATTAGAAGCTTTGATAATTTCAGCTTCTCCTCTTTTTGATAAAAAAACGTTATATGTCTGCTGGCTAAGAGTATACTTTCTTTTTATAGAATTTAATTTCTGTTGCTCTTCAGGCAAATCATTAAATTGAGACTCTAACCTAACAATTTTTGTATTAACGGAGCGCAAATCTTTGACTAATATGTTTGTTGCTGCCTTAATATTTTCTAGTAATACATTTTTTAACCCTTCTATTTGCCTGTCTAGGTCGTCAAAGACTGATGCTTCCCTTCTAACAGAATACTGCAACTTGGATTTATCAACCGACAGTTGATTAATTTTAGACACATTACCTAAAATGTTTGCATCTGATATTCCAGCTATAGAAGGTGCTGGTATTTCAGTAAATGAACTACTAGATAAGAGGTAATCCTTTAGGTTATCATAATAATTCAATTGTCTTTCTATCCCCTGCTTTTCTTCTTCAAACTTTAACAATTTCTCATTCAAAAAAGAACCATCACTTTGTAAACCATACATTTTAGTTTTTCTTCTGTAATCATTTAAAGCTCTTGTATTTTCGGTTAGTTCTCCCTGTACCTTATTTAGCTGATCGTCTATAAACGCTATGGCATTGGTTGCATATTGATTTTTTCTTCCTAATTGATCCTCCTCTAGAACAGTAACAGTCATATTTAGATAATCAACAATTTTCTGCTTATTCTTATCTATTAAGGTTATATCAACTATCGGAGAGCCTTTAGCATTGGCTACACTTGTTCTTCCGCGGTAACTTGCTACTACACCATTAAAACTGCTAAATTGCAAATAAAACTCATTCCCAGAGTTAAATCTTCTTGCCTTATTTAGTACGAGCTTACCACTTAAAAACGGTAAATCTACCTGTTCTCCAAAAGCAAAAGTTTTATTAAACATACCCATAGGCACCTCTACTGTACTAATGCCTTTTGTAAGGTAGTTTTGCACCGAAGCATGTCCTCCTAAAAACTCTACGTCAATACTATAAGTATTAGCATCTATGCATGTTATTTTTATAGGCGTATTTATAAGTTGTGGCTTATCAAAATCATGATTAAATCTAAAAGGTGCGGCATTATAAACATCTTGTTTTCTGTATTCGCCTTGCACCAAATAGCTCTTATATAACCCTAAACGTTCTACAACCTTTTCGTGATGCGATCTAGACTTTAACGTTACTATCATGGTTTGCACCTTGGCCGTTACACCTCCCCAATTAAATGTTAAGCTGGCATTTGAAGTAAATAATGGGTTACTATCATCTTCTATAGATATTTTAGTGCCCAATCTATATGAGAACTCTTCTCTAACATTTTTATAATGTACATAATAGCAGCCTATAGCCAGCAGAATTAAAAACCATTTCCAATAGCTTAATGCTTTAAACAAGAACTTTTTAATATCAAAAGCTAATGCAGATGAGCTAGAAGAAGAAGATTCTAATATATCAAATTCATCATCCATGGTAAGTCGTCTATAAGTTTTTAACTAAAAAATAAGTTGATATTAAAACTGAGAAAATTGATGCTACAGTTCGTATAGTTTGTGAACCTGTTTCTCCAGCTCCTAAAGATTTACGTCTTAACGGTTTTACCATTATGATATCATTTGGCTGGATGTAATAGTATGGCGATTGCATTGCTGCAATATCCGTTAAATCGATATGATGGATTTTTTGCCCGTCAGGATATTGTCTTACTACTAATACATCTTTTCTATCTCCAGTTGTTTTAATATCACCAGCGTTAGCAATAGCATCTATGATATTAACTCTGTCTTGGAATAAAGTATGAACTCCTGGACTTATTTCACCCACCGTAGTATATCTTAATCCAGCCATTTTAACAGTTACGAATATTTGTGCTGTATCCTTAAAATACTGTTTTAGTAATGCTTCTTTTACCTTGTTTTCTATTTCTTGTGTAGTATACCCTAGTACCTGTAATTTACCTAAAATGGGAAATTTAATATCTCCATGCATATCTACAGTAAAACCGGAAAAATACAATCCATCACCGCCTTGATTTTGATTTGCACCCTGAGAAATTGGATTAAAAATACTCACCAATTCTTCATCTAAGGCTTTTACATTAATATATAAAATATCATTAACCTGAACCTTATATGGTTTTGAAAGTTCTCTAATTTCTAATGAATCATTAACAATAGTTCCCTTATCCTGAAGATAAACCACATCTTTATTTGTAATACAAGAACTTAATAATAAGCTAAAAAGTATGATATATAGCCAAAAGTTATGTTTCATTGAGTGGGGTTTGAATTAGACAAATATAGCCTTTCAACGGGAATAATAAAACTTCAATCGGATTTTATAGTTTTTTGTTCGTTATTTGCAAAAAAGAGCGTTTATGAATTATTTATCAGTTGAAAATATATCAAAATCTTATGGTGAGGTCGTTCTTTTTGAAAACCTGTCATTTAGCGTTCATAAAGATCAAAAAATAGCATTTGTTGCCAAAAACGGAACAGGTAAAACTTCAATTTTAAAAATTCTTTCAGGTGAAGACCAAGCAGACTCAGGAAATATTATTTACAGAAAAGACATAAAAGTATCTTTCTTATCCCAAGATCCAAAGTTTGATAACGAATTAACTGTTGAAGAAACCATTTTTGCAAGTGACAACCCAATTCTAAAAATAATTCATAATTACGAGCAAGCACTTTTAAAGCCAGAAGATACCGAAACTTATCAAAAAGCTTTTGAAGATATGGAGCAACACAATGCTTGGGATTTTGAAACGCAATACAAGCAAATTCTTTTCAAATTAAAACTTGAAAAGTTAGATCAAAAAGTTCAATTACTTTCTGGTGGACAAAAAAAACGTTTATCTCTTGCTAATGCGTTAATTAATAAGCCAGATTTATTAATTCTTGATGAACCTACCAATCATCTTGATTTAGAAATGATTGAATGGCTAGAATCTTTTTTTGCTAAGGAAAACATCACGCTTTTTATGGTAACGCATGATAGATACTTTCTTGAAAGAGTTTGCAATGAAATTATTGAACTAGATGCTGGACAGCTTTACACCTACAAAGGCAATTACTCTTACTATTTAGAAAAGAAAGATGAACGAAAAGAGCGTGAAGCCATTGAAGCGGGTAAAACTCAACAGTTATTTAAAAAAGAACTAGAGTGGATGCGTAGACAACCCAAAGCGCGTACCACAAAATCTAAATCTAGAATAGATGATTTCTTTGAAATAAAACACAAAGCGCACCAGCGTAGAACAGAACACCAAGTGCAATTAGAATTGAATATGGAACGCTTGGGAAGTAAAATTCTTGAGTTCCATAAAGTTTCTAAGGCTTTTGAAGATAAAGTCATTTTAAATAGTTTTGATTATACCTTCAAAAAAGGAGAACGTATTGGTATTATTGGTAAAAACGGTACTGGAAAATCTACCTTTTTAAATATTCTAACGCAAATAGCTCAACCAGATGGCGGTAAAGTTGTTAAGGGAGAAACCGTTAAATTTGGATATTACACGCAAAATGGCATTACCATAAAACCAGAACAAAAGGTTATAGATGTCATTAAAGAGTTTGGGGATTATATTCCATTAAAAAAAGGTCGACAAATTAGTGCTCAACAATTATTAGAACGTTTTTTATTCAGTAGAAAAAAGCAATATGATTTTGTTGAAAAGTTAAGCGGAGGCGAACGTAAACGACTCTATTTATGTACCGTTTTAATTCAGAATCCTAATTTTCTAATTCTAGATGAACCAACAAACGATTTGGATATTGTCACTCTAAATGTTCTTGAAAGCTTCTTATTAGATTTCCCAGGGTGTATTATTGTGGTATCACACGACCGTTACTTCATGGATAAGATAACAGATCACTTATTTGTCTTTAAAGGTGAAGGTGTTATTGATGATTTTCCCGGAAATTATTCAGATTATAGAACCTATGAAGATAGTCAACCAACAGTTTCAAAAGTTACTGAAGATAAAAAAGAAAAAACGTCTTGGAAAGAAAATAAAGAAAGTAAACTCACTTATAATGAAGAAAAAGAGCTTAAAAATATTGAAAGTAAACTAAAGTCTTTAGCTTACGATAAAAAGCAACTTGAAGATAAATTTTTAAACCCAGATTTAACACAAGACCAAATCAATTCACTTTCTGATGAATTGCAAGGTATTATTAATACTATTGAAACTAAAGAAGAACGTTGGTTTGAGTTGTCTGAGAAACTTGAGAGTTAGTAATTCTCGCAAAGTCGCGAAGGAGCAGAGTTTTTGCTAAATACTGAATACTGAATACTGAATACTGAATACTGAATACTGAATACTGAATACTGAATACTGAATACTGAATACTGAATTTAATGTATCAAATCATCCAGTACGTAAAATTTCTTTTTAAATCCACCAATCAACATGGTGTACACTCCCCTTTTGTATATAATTTAGTGACCAAATGTTTTTATGATAAAACAAAATACACTGAATACCATAAAATTAAAGATTTCATTACTCGGTTAAAAAGAGTTGATCATAAAATAAATGTTACAGATTTTGGTGCAGGAAGCAAGCAACTAAATGCTAAACAAAGAAAAATCTCGGCTATAGCCAAAATCTCAGGAACTACTCTAAAAAGAGCTAAACTTCTTTTTAGAGTAGTAAAGTATTTTAAATCTCAAAACATTTTAGAATTAGGTACTTCTATAGGTTTTGCAACACAAGCTATGAGTAGAGCAAATCCTAATTCAGAAATCAACACTATTGAAGGTTGCCCACAAATTTCAGAATATAATAAAAAGCACTTTCATGCTTTATTACTTGATAACATCAACCAAATCACAGGAAACATAAATGATGTTATTAAAGATTTAAATTCTAGAAACTATGACTTAGTTTTCTTTGATGGTAATCATCAAAAAGAACCAACTTTAAACTATTTTGAAACGCTTTTACCTACTGCTCACAACAACACTGTTTATATTTTTGATGATATCTATTGGTCAAAAGGTATGACAGAAGCATGGAAAATTATAAAGCAACATCCTAAAGTTACTGTCACTGTAGATACTTTTCACTGGGGCTTCGTATTTTTCAGAAAGGAACAAGTAAGAGAACATTTTATAATAAGAGTATAATTAATCGTAAATTATAATAAGTGTTTTTCTTACATTAATTATAATTTTTTATCTTTCCATTTTAAACTCTCACATTATTATGGCAAAATACTATACTCCATCAGGAAAATTTAACCCATTAGCATTTTTATACTTTATAGTTGTAGCACTAATAGTATTACCCATATTAGGTTTGGCATATGCCTATGCTATTTGGTATATCCCTTTCATTTATATTAATTTTATAATAGCTGGAGCTTTTGGTTTTTTAATAGCGCTTGCTGTAAGTTATGGTGTTGTAAAATTTGGAAAAGTTAGAAATATCCCTTTAACCATAGGGCTGTCATTTTTAGCTGGAATAATTGCACTATACTTCCATTGGGCTGTGTGGGTAGATTTAGTTATTAATGCGGGAGAAAGCTATGGGTCTTCAAGAATTGGTATTACCGTAAGTAATATAAAATTATTGCAAACTTTTAATTTAGCATTACAACCCGATATCTTATTTAGCTTTATATGTGAAATTAATGAATATGGTACTTGGGGAATACGTACAGCAACAGTTAGTGGTACTTTCTTAACTATTATCTGGATTATTGAAGCTTTAATTATTTTAGCTATTTCTACTTTTATACCAATTGGTTATGCCAGTGCCCCTTTTTGTGAATTAGGCAACGAATGGTTTAAAGAAAAAGAACTTCCTGCTTTTGGGTATATAGAAAATCCTAAAGAATTAGTTAAGAATTTAGAAAACTCTAACTCTGAGTCTTTTAAAGAACTAATACTTTCAGATAATTTAGAAAAAGACCATAGCATTTTTAGTTTGTATAGTTCTAATCATCAAGAAAACTATTTAAGCATTATCAATAAAAAAGCCACTACCAATAAAAAAGGGGAACTTGAGTTTAAAGATGATAATGTTGTTGAATATGTTTACTTAAACTCTGAATTAACACAGCATTTAAAAGCTATAAAGGCTATTTAATTTATCAATTATCTCATTTTTTAATCATGCTTTTTATCAGTATTATATTATTCATACTTATAACCGTTTTTATAGGTAATACTAATAACAAAAGAAACAGAGATTTCAAAAAAGGTTACGATTTAAAAAAAGAACGCAACAAATTCAGAAAAAAGTAGCCCCTCCTCTTTTGTCTTTTCCCTTTATAACTTTTAACTTTGAGCTATGAAGATTTACACAAAAACAGGAGACAAAGGCACTACAGCTCTATTTGGAGGTACACGCGTACCAAAACATCATATCCGTATTGAAAGTTACGGCACCGTAGATGAGCTCAACTCTTATATAGGTTTAATTAGAGACCAAGATATCAATCAGCAGTACAAAGATATTCTTATTAAAGTGCAGCATGAGTTATTTACAGTAGGGGCTATTCTAGCAACAGATCCTGAAAAAGCAGTATTAAAAAATGGGAAAGAACGTTTAAATATTAATAAAATTTCTAATGAAAACATTGAACTTCTTGAAAAAGAAATGGATGTTATGAACGAAGCTCTACCAACAATGACTCATTTTGTACTACCAGGAGGACATCAAACCGTGTCATTCTGTCACGTAGCCCGCTGTGTTTGCCGTAGAGCCGAACGTTTAGCCACTGCTCTTAACGAGGCTGAAACTATCGAAATAAACGTTTTAACCTACTTAAACCGTCTTTCTGACTACCTTTTTGTGTTGGCACGAAAGTTGACACACGACTTACAAGCAGATGAAGTGAAGTGGATACCTAAAAAGTATTAGATTTCATTAAAAGCAAATTACTTTGTAACACAGAAAGCAAGACCTTCTGTAACACCCAAATAAATCGTAACAAACATTATCTGCACGAGTATTAACCGCAAAAATTTTATTTTAAATGTTAAAAACTCGAGAAAAAACGTTCTTTTATTTAATGATAAAATAGAAGGTAAAAGTAGTGTAAAAGCTTTGAGATGACTTTATACTATTTTTTACATGAAAGGAAACTAGTTGATATTCAACTAAATCTTTAAATTATTTTTTTTAAAATGAAAAGATTAAAAGAATATTAAATAAATCGATTTTTTCTTGCACGTTTAAACTAAAAAATTATTTTTGCAAAAAATTAAACCTAAAAGAAATGTATTGGACTTTAGAACTAGCATCTTATTTAAGTGATGCACCTTGGCCAGCTACTAAAGATGAGTTAATAGACTACGCTATTAGAACTGGTGCTCCTTTAGAGGTTGTAGAAAATCTACAATCAATTGAAGATGAAGGAGATTCTTATGATTCTATTGAAGAAATCTGGTCTGATTATCCAACAGATGAGGATTATCTGTGGAATGAAGATGAATATTAAATAAAATCATGCAGCATAGATTAAAAAAGTCTCTTTTTGAGGCTTTTTTTTTATTCTAACATCTGCAAAACAACATAACATAATGTATCTTTGATTGCATTTCAAAATACATTAAACAAACAACAATATTATCTGGTTAATACCAGATTAAACATATAAATACTAACTATGAGTTTTTTAAATTCTGTCTTAAAAATTTTTGTTGGAGACAAGTCTAAACAAGACGTTAAAGCAATTACACCTATTGTAGATAAAGTAAAAACTTTTGAATCTGCTTTAGAAGCTTTATCTCACAATGAACTTAGAAATAAAACGGTTGAGTTTAAAGCTAAAATAGCTGAAGCTTGTAAAGACCTAAACGATAAAATTACTGCTCTTACAGAAGAAGCCGAAAACACCGAAGATATTGATAAACGCGAAGATATTTATCTAGAAATTGATAAATTACATGACGATGTTTATGCTAAAACCGAAGATGTTTTAAACGATATTTTACCTGAAGCTTTTGCAGTTGTTAAAGAAACAGCCAAACGCTTTGTAAATAACACCTCCATAACCGTAAATGCTACTACATTTGATAGAGAGTTGTCTGGGACCAAAGACTATGTAACTCTTGATGGTGATAATGCAACTTGGGCCAATTCTTGGGATGCAGCTGGTAAACCTATTACTTGGGACATGATTCATTATGATGTACAGCTAATTGGTGGTATAGCCATGCACCAAGGTAAAATTGCAGAAATGCAAACAGGTGAAGGAAAAACATTGGTAGCTACCTTACCTGTGTACTTAAACGCTTTAGCAGGAAAAGGAGTGCACTTAGTAACGGTTAACGACTATTTAGCAAAACGTGATAGCGCGTGGATGGCACCTATTTTTGAGTTTCATGGCTTAAGTGTAGACTGTATAGATTATCACCAACCTAATTCTGCGGCACGTAAAAAAGCATACAATGCAGATATCACTTACGGAACAAATAACGAGTTTGGTTTTGATTATTTACGTGATAATATGGCACATGCTCCAGATGATTTAGTGCAACGTCGTCATAACTATGCCATTGTAGATGAGGTAGATTCTGTATTGGTAGATGATGCCCGTACACCTTTAATTATTTCAGGACCTATTCCTAAAGGAGATCACCATGAGTTTAATGAGTTAAAACCTAAAGTTGATAATATTGTTGGTGTACAACGCAAATATTTAACAGGAGTTTTAGCAGAAGCTAAAAAACTGATAAAAGAAGGAGATACCAAAGAAGGTGGTTTTCAATTATTGCGAGTTTACAGAGGTATACCAAAAAACAAAGCACTTATCAAATTTTTAAGTGAAGAAGGCATTAAGCAGTTACTACAAAAAACTGAGAATTTTTACATGCAAGATAACAACCGCGAAATGCATAAAATTGATGCGGAGTTATACTATGTAATTGACGAAAAAAATAATCAGGTAGAGTTAACAGATAAAGGTGTTGAATACATCTCTGGTAAAGAAGATCCCAACTTTTTTGTAATGCCAGAAATTGGTATGGAAATTGCCAAAATTGAAGATCAAGGATTATCTACCGAAGAAGAAGCTACACTTAAAGAAGAGTTATATAAAGAGTTTGGCGTTAAATCTGAACGTATTCATACTTTAAATCAGTTATTAAAAGCCTATGCATTGTTTGAAAAAGACACGCAATATGTAGTGATGGATAATAAAGTAATGATTGTTGATGAGCAAACAGGACGTATCATGGATGGTCGTCGTTACTCAGATGGATTACACCAAGCTATTGAAGCAAAAGAAAATGTAAAGATTGAAGATGCTACGCAAACATTTGCTACTGTAACATTACAGAATTACTTTAGAATGTACCGTAAATTGTCTGGTATGACTGGTACAGCCATTACAGAAGCTGGTGAGTTATGGGAAATCTACAAATTAGATGTTGTAGAAATACCTACCAACAAACCTATTGCACGTGATGATAGAGAAGATTTAGTATATAAAACTAAGCGCGAAAAATACAATGCTGTTATTGATGAAGTAACAGAATTATCAAAAGCTGGAAGACCTGTATTAATTGGTACAACATCGGTAGAAATTTCAGAATTACTTGGTAAAATGTTAAGCATTAGAAAAATACCTCATAATGTATTAAATGCGAAGCAACATAAAAAAGAGGCTGAAATTGTAGATGAGGCTGGTAGAACTGGGCAAGTAACTATTGCTACTAATATGGCAGGTCGTGGTACAGATATTAAACTATCTGATGAAGTTAAAGAAGCTGGTGGTTTAGCCATTGTAGGTACAGAACGTCATGATTCCCGTCGTGTAGACCGTCAGTTACGAGGTCGTGCAGGTCGTCAAGGAGATGTTGGTAGTTCACAATTCTATGTATCATTAGAAGACAATTTAATGCGTTTGTTTGGTAGTGAGCGTATTGCTAAAATGATGGATAAAATGGGCTTAAAAGAAGGCGAAGTTATTCAACATTCAATGATTTCTAAATCTATTGAGCGTGCACAGAAAAAAGTAGAAGAAAACAACTTTGGTGTTCGTAAGCGTTTATTAGAGTATGATGATGTAATGAACGCACAACGTGAGGTGGTTTACAAACGTAGAAAACACGCATTACATGGTGAACGTCTTAGAGTAGATTTAGCCAACATGATTTTTGATACTTCTGAAGGTATTTCTCAAAATAATAAGGCGACTAATGATTATAAAAACTTTGAGTTTGAATTAATTAGATACTTTTCAATGAGTTCACCAATTACTGAAGAAGAATTTGGTAAACTATCTGAGCAAGATATTACTTCAAAAATATACAAAGCAGCATTTGAGCATTACCGTGAAAAAATGGAACGCAATGCAGAATTAGCATTCCCTGTAATTCAAAATGTATACGAAAATCAACGTGATAAATACAAACGTATTGTAGTACCATTTACAGATGGTGTTAAGAGTTTAAATGTGGTTACAGATCTTGAAAAAGCTTATCAAACCAATGGTAAACAATTAATCACAGATTTTGAAAAGAACATTGCATTGGCCATAATTGATGATGCTTGGAAAACGCATTTACGTAAAATGGATGAGTTAAAGCAATCAGTACAATTAGCTGTACATGAGCAAAAAGATCCATTATTAATTTATAAGTTTGAAGCTTTTGAGTTATTTAAAACTATGATAGATCAGGTAAATAAAGATGTGATTTCATTCTTATTTAAAGGCGAACTACCTCAAGAAACACAAAGTAACATTCAAGAAGCCAGAACTAGAAAACAAGAAAAAGTACAAACTTCAAAAGAGGAAATACCTAATCTAGATGAGCGTTCTGCGCAAAGTAGAGCTGCAGGTAATACCCAAAGACAAGAAGTGATTGAAACCATTGTTCGTGATAAACCTAAAATTGGACGTAACGACCGTGTGACTATAAAACACGTTTTAAATGGTGAAAACAAAACTTTAAAATACAAACAAGCCGAACCTTTAATTGCCAAAGGTGACTGGGTTCTGATTGAAGGATAAATCTAATTTAAGAGCTGGAATTTCATAATACTAAAAAACCTGATAGAAAAAACTATCAGGTTTTTTTAATTCGGCTAAATACATACGTTTAGATTATTTAATCATTAAACTTATAATTGATTTCTAAAATCTAAAAAAATGTTTGTTTATTTATTGGAAGAATAACATTTACAATTTTGTGATCTAATTCATTTTTGCAAAATATTTACAGTAATAAGAAATGAAAAAATCTACAATAATTATACTGGGCATATTAGTTACAGTACTAGTATTTATCTGTCTATTCCTATGGTTTATAGCTTATTCATCAACTACGGATCTTTCTCAAGATGCGCGTTTTAAAGATTATTTAAATAAACCTTTTTTAGTTAAACAACCATCAGCATTAAAACGAAATGCCGAGAACTTAAATAGGTTTAGTGATTATTATATTGATATTTCTTCTGAAGAAGCCTTTAAAAATGACAAAACTATACTTAAAAAATATAAAGTTGGAGATACTATAATTTTCACTTCGGCAAAAAAATTTTTCAGCTATCACGTTGGTGACAGTTATTATTTATTAGGTAATGAAAAGTTAGATTCTGGCAACATTATAGAATTTCAATACAATGCTAGCTTTGAATATTTACCTGCAATTTGGGAAACCCTTGAAGAGTTCTTAGAGCGAAGAAAGCTAGAAAAGGATTTTCCATAAAAACTATCGCCAAAACGTGTATCAAAAACAGGCTTCTCAAGAGATTTACGTGTTTACGAAATCGAACAACATTGACCAAGACAAAGTTATATATTTTTGTCTTGCTTAGTTACCAAAAACTCAAGGTATCAATACATATATAGTGCATTTCTAAACAAACCGCTAAATAAAATGCTTCAAGTTAAACATTGTATTTTAAGTGAGTTTCCTAAAAACAGATTTTAAAATTTCTCGTTCAAAAATTAAATTTTGTAATTCATTCTAAAGAATATCTGTCTGAATTATTTAATCAAATTGAAAATGTATAAGAGAAAAACATCCGTCTATGTAAAATTTATTATATTAGGTACAATTAGTTGAGTAACAATATTCAAAAGTCGTTCTCTATTAGAGAAAACGCAACTATCCTTAAATTTATTCAAAATTAAAAAACACATATTGAGCAAAATAGCAATCTTATATCAAACAGAACTTCCTCCAATAAAAGATGGTATACAAAAACCAATGAAACCCGGAGGCTACTCAGACAGTGGAGCTGATATTGCTTGTGCTTTAAAAGATAATGATATAAATGTTGTTACACCAGTTAACAATTATAATGTAGAAAAAGATACTGACTGGGTGTTTCCTGATACAATTGCAGGAATTGATAATGCTCTAAAAAGCGGTGCGAATGTATTTTGGTTAAATACAGTTTTGTATAAAAATCATCCAATAGAAAATTTCTTTGATAAAAACATAGAATTAGTAGGACAAACTCCAAAATCAGTAGATGTTTTTGATGACAAAATCTACACAAATAGTTTACTAAAATCAAATGGTATTCTTATACCAGAAACTAAAATCATCACTAAAAATAATTTAAAAAACCAACTAATAGAATTAGACTTTCCTTTAGTCTTAAAACCAATTAGAGGTAGAGGTAGTCAGGGTGTATCTAAGATAGAAACCAAAAATGAATTGAACAGAAAGTTAAACAAACTCTTTTCAGAAAATAATTATGGTGATGCTGTTTATGTTGAACAATATTTAACTGGACAAGAAATTACCATAACCATAATGCCTAAAGGAAATTATCAAATAGGTAACCAAACCAAATATTTTAAACAACCATGGTGTCTTCCAGCAGTTAAGAGGTTTAATCACCAAAAAGGAATAGCTCCTTATAACGGATTGGTAGCTGTAATGGAAAATAGCAAGGTATTAAGTGATGCTGAATTAAATTCAAAGGAAATAAAAGAAGTTTACTCACAATGTATCAAAACTGCTGAAATAATTGATATAAAAGCACCTATAAGAATAGATTGTAGAGCAAATGAAAAAGGTCAATATTATTTATTTGACATAAATATGAAACCTAATATGACTGGACCATCAAGACCACATAGAAAAAACCAAGATAGTTTAACTTTATTAGCAGCTAGAAAAATTGGGTGGAGTTATTTCGATTTATTAAACAATATGTTAAATCAAAAATGGAAAGCTAAAGATTAAATACTTTGTTATATTTTACAAATTGACATAAAAACAAAGCCAGATGATTTTATCACCTGGCTTTGTTTTTTCTAAAAGTTTAGTTAAACTAAACTTCAAAATCATATTAATCCCATGCAGAAAGACCAATAATCTCACCGTTTGGTCCTACAAAAAATGTGTATTTATCACGAGCATAATTTTCATTTTCTAACGCATACCCTTCTTCTTTTAACTTATCGCCAATTGGACCGATATCATTTACCTTAAGCATAAAGTGATTATGGTTAGTATTTCCTATTGGACCTATTTGATCCATAAACTCAGGAGCAGTTAGAGATAGACTAATTTCTAAGTCATTTGCTTTAAGTTTCATTACTAACATTCCCTCTAATCCTGGACCATGTAATACTTCTGCGTCTGCCATTTTAAAACCAAGAATTTCGCGGTATAACTTTAGTGTTTTCTCAAGTTCTAATACATGCACGCATATGTATTTTAAGCCAGTAACTCTTGCCTCTGTATTGGCTTTAGCTGCAGCTTTTTTATCTGCTTTCTGTCCGTAACTATAGCTTGTTCCTACAAGTATAAATATTGCTAGTATGCAAAATCTCTTGATAAAGTTAGCTCTAATATTGTTTGCTTTTTTGTTCATAATAAATTTTGTGTAAATGTCGTTTATAAAAAGTTTAAGTTATTACTTTGCAACTTATAAAAAAATATGCAAATAAAAAGTTGCTCCGTTGGGATATTACAGATAAACAAGTATTAATGAACTTGACAAAAACTATACAATAGTTTTAAAGTCTAAACCCTCAGTAACATATTTAACAAACTAAAATATAGCATAACTCTACACTCTAAATAAATTAAACAATTACCTCTAAGTATTTAAGTCCAAAAAAATATAATTTATAAGAGTAATATGAATATTGATTATTTAAAATAATATACTTAAAATAAATTTCAAGATAAATTCCTTAAAGCTTCAAAAGCAAATTAGGATTGGGGCAGTTTTGAGAATAAAACTCTAATTTATTTTTAGCACAAACCCCAGGGTAATCTCCAATATTTCCTTGTAAATCCTTTATAATTTGAAAATGTAAATGAGGTGGATAATTTCCATTTATAGTTTCATCTCCTAATGTAGCTATTTGTTCTGCTTGTTTAAATATCTGCCCAATTTCTAGACCTTGAATTGACTTTAAACTTAAATGCCCATAAAGTGTATAAAATACAACATTCTTTATATTATGTTCTAGAATAATGGTTGGTCCATAATCTCCAAAATTAGTATTGTTTTTAAAACTATGTAATTTAGCATTCAAAGGTGTGTAAATTGGTGTTCCCTCATCACACCATAAATCAATTCCTAAATGAATATTACGCTCTTCTTGAGCCTGTTTATTAAAATGTTGACTTCTTTTATAAATGTTTCGCACTTCTAAATAACCTCCATAAGCTACTTTAGCATCATACTCTTCAATATAACTATTTATAAATGTCCCTAGTTTTACAGCAGATGATATGTCTATTCTATTTAATAATTCATTAGTTTGAGACATATCTATAGAAACATATTTTGAATTAGATATAGATGTCTCCAAAACATATAACGGTTCTGAACTGAGAGTATTTAAAAAGTTAGGAAAGTCTTTTGAAAACATAATTTAAAGAGTCCTTGATACGTCCAGATATAAATTGAGACAATCGAACTGATGAAAGTTAACCAAACTAATTCACAACATCACCATACAAATCAAAATCTTCTGCTTCATTAATTTTAACAGTGGTGAAGTCCCCAGTTTTTAAGTACGTTGTAGCGGCATCAATTAACACTTCATTATCAACATCTGGTGAATCAAATTCGGTTCTACCAATAAAATAATTACCTTCTTTTCTATCAATCACAACTTTAAAAGTCTGCCCAATTTTTTCTTGGTTCAATTCCCATGAAATTTGAGATTGAATCTCCATAATTTCATTAGCTCTGGCAATTTTCACTTCTTCTGGTACATCGTCTTCTAAAGCATATGCACCTGTATTTTCTTCATGAGAATAAGTAAAACAACCTAAGCGTTCAAAACGCATTTCTTTTACCCATTCTTTGAGTAATTGAAAATCTTCTTCGGTTTCGCCAGGATATCCAACAATTAGTGTTGTTCTAATTGTCATTTCTGGTACCAAAGCCCTAAACTCTTTAATTAATTTAGTCGTTTTCTCTTTGGTAGTACCTCGCTTCATACTCTTTAAAATAGTATCAGAGATATGCTGCAACGGAATATCTAAATAATTACAAACCTTAGGTTCTCTTTTCATGACGTCTAATACATCCATAGGAAATCCTGTTGGGAATGCATAATGTAACCTTATCCACTCAATACCTTCAACCTTCACTAAGGCTTCTAATAATTCAGCAAGATTTCGTTTTTTATATAAATCTAATCCGTAGTAAGTAAGATCTTGCGCAATAAGAACTAATTCTTTAACACCATTAGCTGCTAATTTTTCAGCTTCAGTCACTAAGTCTTCAATTGGTGTACTTCTATGCTTACCACGCATAATAGGTATAGCGCAAAAACTACAGGGTCTATCACAACCTTCTGCTATTTTTAAATAGGCATAATTTTTTGGTGTAGTAGTTAACCGCTCTCCTATAAGCTCATGCTTATAATCAGCTCCCAAAACTTTTAACAAACCTGGTAATTCTGTTGTTCCAAAGTACTGGTCTACATTAGGAATTTCTTTTTGTAAATCTGGTTTATAACGTTCACTTAAACAACCAGTAACAAACACTTTATCTACGTCTCCTTCTTCCTTTTTTTGAACAAATTCTAGAATAGTATTTACACTTTCCTCCTTAGCATTGTTTATAAATCCGCAAGTATTAATCACTACAATATTGCCTTCTTCTTCATGAACAACATCTTTTCCACTAGCTTTTAGTTGTCCCATTAACACTTCACTATCATAAACATTTTTACTACAACCAAGGGTTACAACATTAATTTTATTTTTCTTAAGCGTCTTTGTTCTCATACTAGTTTCAAAATATGGGTGCAAAGATACAACTTAATTAAACCTTAGTTATATTTGAGAGTCCTAAATACCAAATCTACATTATGAAAGTCTCAATCTACGTTATCCTTATCGGATTATTTATTCTTTTTAATTGTTCTTCGGAAGATACTCCTAATGATGGTGATCCTAATCCAATTGAAGAAAGCATCTACTTTCCTCCATTTAACTCTAGCTCATGGGAAACAAAATCGATTTCCGATTTAGGGTGGAATGATAATGAAATTCAACCTCTACTTGATTATTTAGAAGATCAAAACACTAAAAGTTTTATGATTTTGTATGATGGTAAAATTGTTGTCGAAGCCTATATGAACGGTCATAACACCGATAAACTTTGGTATTGGGCTAGCGCAGGAAAAACATTAACAACCACTCTTTCTGGTATTGCCCAAGAAGAGGGTTTAATTAGTATTAATACTAAAGTTTCTGATTATTTAGGAACTGGTTGGACTAGTGCCACTTTGGAAAAAGAAAACCTTATTACTTGTAAACACCTACTATCAATGAACTCTGGTTTAGATGATAGCTCAGATAATGTAGCTCCAGAAAACTTACAATATGTTGCTAATGCTGGAACACGTTGGGCATATCATAATGTATATAAAAAAATGCAAGATGTTATTTCTGAAGCCAGTAACCAAACGTTTAAAAATTACTTTAATATCAAATTAAGAGATAAAATTGGTATGAACAGTACTTCTGGAGGTTGGTTAGAATTGAACAACTTTAATGTATATTGGAGTGATACTAGAAGTATGGCACGTTTTGGATTATTAATTTATGCCAATGGGAAATGGAATAATGAGCAAATTATTTCTGAAACTTTTTTAAATGAAGCTACCAATACCTCTCAAGATATCAATAAATCTTATGGATACTTATGGTGGCTTAATGGAAAGTCTTCTTATCACTTGCCAGGTAGTCAATTAGAATTTAATGGAGAACTAGTTCCTAATGCACCAAATGACATGTTTGCTGCTCTTGGTAAAAATGATCAAAAAATCTATATAGTTCCTAGTAAAAAACTTGTAGTAATACGAATGGGTGAAGCTGCTGAAAGTGAAACTTTTGCACTTTCTAGCTTTGATAATGATTTATGGGAAAAGATTAATGAATTAATTGATTAGTGGTATCTCATCAATAATACTATAACCCTTTCATAAAATAAATTCCGCAAAAGCGATAATGATAAAAGAGACTACTTGAAGAAAGAATCTACAAACTCAAACTTATTGAACACTTGTAAATCATCAATCCCTTCACCTACACCAATATATTTAACAGGAATTTGAAATTGATCAGAAATACCTATTACAACGCCTCCTTTTGCTGTACCGTCTAATTTGGTAACTGCTAAAGACGTTACTTCTGTTGCCGCAGTAAATTGTTTTGCTTGTTCAAAGGCGTTCTGTCCTGTTGAGCCATCTAAAACTAATAACACATCATTCGGTGTATCAGCTACTACTTTTTGCATAACGCGCTTAACCTTTGTAAGCTCGTTCATTAAATTAACTTTATTATGCAATCTACCTGCAGTATCAATAATAACAACATCGGCATCTTGGGTTAAAGCACTTTCTAAAGTATCAAAAGCTACAGACGCAGGATCACTACCCATACTTTGCTTAACAATAGGAACATCTACTCTCTCTGCCCAAACTTGTAATTGATCTATAGCAGCAGCTCTAAATGTATCCGCTGCACCTAAAACTACTTTTAATCCTTGTTTTTTAAACTGATTTGCTAGTTTTCCTATAGTGGTTGTTTTACCAACACCATTTACTCCAACTACCATAATTACATATGGCTTTTTATCTTGAGGAACTACAAATTCAGTTTCTTCACCAACATTGGTCTCACTCAATAAAGCAGCAATCTCTTCTCTAAGAATTTGATTTAATTCATCTGTACCAAGATACTTATCTTTAGAGACACGCTCTTCAATACGCTCAATGATTTTTAAAGTAGTATTAACACCAACATCACTACTTACTAGTATTTCTTCTAAATTATCTAAAACTTCATCATCTACTTTAGATTTTCCTGCTACAGCTTTACTTAATTTACCAAAAAAGCTCGTTTTAGATTTTTCTAAACCTTTATCTAATGTTTCCTTTTTTTCTGAAGAGAATATTTTTTTAAAAAAACTCATGTACTCTTTATACGTTTATGTGTTGATATATTTATTTGTTTTGCTATAACTAAACGGTATGCCATTTGTATTTAGCCTAATGCTCATAAAAAAGTAATCAGACTTTAAAGTATATTACAAATACTCTACCATATTTTTTTCCTGCCATATTAGCAGAAAACCAATCAAATATAAATATAAAAAAACTGCTTTCTTAGAAAAGAAAGCAGTTTATAATATCTTAAGAAAAGCTTGTGTTTACTTTTTATTTAAAAAGTCATTAACTTGGTCTGGAGCCATAATAGACTCAACAAACATATAAGCTCCTGTTTTAGGCGATTTTACCATTTTTATGGCTTTAGTTAGCCTTTTTGATCCTGTTTGTAACGATGCTACTGCTTTCTTTGCCATGACTTATTATTTTATCTCTTTATGAACTGTCATACGCTTAAGGATAGGATTGAATTTTTTAATCTCCATTCTATCTGGCGTATTCTTTTTATTTTTTGTTGTGATGTATCTTGAAGTTCCTGGTTGACCAGAAGCTTTATGCTCAGTACATTCTAAAATTACCTGAATTCTGTTGCCTTTCTTTGCCATTTCTTAAATACTTTTAGCAGCTTTTATTTTAAAAATCCTTTAGCTTTAGCTTCTTTAATTGCCGCAGAAATTCCTATCTTATTAATAGTTTTTAATGCAGATGTAGAAACTTTTAAAGTTACCCACTTATCTTCTTCTGGAATGTAAAAACGTTTCTTAACTAAGTTAGCATTGAATCTACGCTTAGTCCTATTTAATGCGTGCGACACGTTGTTTCCAACCATTGCCTTCTTCCCTGTAAGTTCACAAACTCTTGACATTATATATAACTTTAAATTTTGTTGCTTAAAATCGAGGTGCAAATATACAAAATAATTAGATTGAGACAATCTAAATTTTATCTATTTTTAAAAATTTCTTTTAATAACATTTCTAGGGCTTTATTAACAGCTCTATTTACCACTTTTACTCTATGGTTTCCTAGATTAAACATTTCTGAATACGTCTTATTTTTTGTAGCTATAGCAACGTAAACTGTACCAACATCAGCATCTGAGTCTCCTTTTGTTGGGCCTGCATTTCCTGTAGTGGCAACTGCAAAATCTGAATCAAAAAGTTTTAGGGCATTATTCGCCATAGATTGTGCTACTTGTTCACTAACTACAGAGTGCGTTTCAATTAATTCTTCGGCTATGCCTAAAATATTCTTTTTGGAGTCTGTTGAATATGTAACCACACCTCCATTAAAATATGCTGATGCTCCAGAATTTTTAGTAAACTGTTCAGCTAAAGTACCACCAGTACAACTTTCTGCTATAGCCAAAGTTTTACCAGTTTTGGTTAATTGTTTGGCAATAATAACCTCAGCAGAACCATCTTCATCTTCAAACCCAAAAAATTCGTCTTTAATTAATGGAATTACTTTATCTACTTGAGCATCTACTCGTTCCTTTAATTCTATTTCATCAAACCCTTTTGAAGATATGCGTAATCTCATTTTACCCAAACTTGGTAAATAAGCTAATTTCATATCCTCAGGCAAAGCGTCTTCCCAATCTTCTATTTTTGCTGCTAGAGCACTTTCTCCTATGCCGTAAACCAGCATAGTTTTATGAATGATATGCGGGCATTTATATTTTTCTTTAAGTTTAGGAATGACTTTAGTTTCTATTAAAGTTGTCATTTCATAAGGCACGCCTGGAAGTGAAATAACCGTTTTTTCTCCATAATCAAACCACATTCCTGGTGCGGTGCCCAAGAAATTCATTAAAACTGTAGATTTTGAGGGTACTAAAGCCTGATCTTTATTAACCTGAAGCAATTTACCACCAACATGCTTTCGCCATAAATGCTCAATATTTTTCAACACATCTTCATTTCTTACTAATGTATCATTAAAATATTCAGCGATTGTTTTTTTAGTGATATCGTCTTTAGTAGGTCCTAAACCTCCTGTTAAAATAATTATATCTACTTGTTCTTCCGCTTCTTTTATAGCTTTTAAAATATGTTCCCTATTATCTTGAATTGAAGTTATTTGAAAAACAGAAACTCCTATTTTATTAAGTTGTTTTGCTATAAAGGCAGAATTAGAGTCTATAACTTGCCCTATAAGAAGTTCATCGCCAATAGTGATTATTTGGGCTTGCATTCATTTATAAATTAAAATCGTTCTTTATTTCTGATAACGCATTTTCTATTGCCGTTACAACAATTGATAATTGCTCAGAAACATCTTCTCCTTCTTTGGTAAACTTTCCCCAATCTTGTACTTCAATTAGTTTATCTAAAACTCCAAGTTCAAACAAATCTACGGTTGGTTTCATTTTATGCGCCGCCTGATATGTATTATGATAATCTAGATCTGCTACCGCTTGTTTTAACCTTTCTAAGTCTGGTGCCATTTCTTCTAAAAACGCTTCAGCTAAAGTTTGAATAAAATCTTGGTCGTTATCTGCTAATTCACGTACTCTTTCTAATTTGTAATGTTGTTCCATTATTTAATTGCTATTGAAAACATTTCTCTGTTTTCTAAAAATCCTTTTAATTTATCGTTGGTTTTAACTTTGCCTACACCCGATGGTGTGCCTGTAAATATAATATCTCCAATCTTTAAAGTAAAATATTTTGAAACATATTCTATTATTTCATCAATTTTCCAAAGCATATGCGAAGTATTTCCTTTTTGTACAACGTCCTCGTTCTTTTTTAAAGAAAACTCAATTGCATTTATATCTTCAACTTCAGTTTTAGAGATCCACTTACCAACAACGGCAGAACCATCAAAAGCTTTTGCTTTTTCCCAGGGTAATCCTTTTTCTTTTAATTTACTCTGTAAATCTCTTGCTGTAAAGTCTATTCCTAGACCAATTTCATTGTAATACTTATGAGCAAATTTCTTATCTATGTATTTACCAATTCTATTAATTTTAACCAATACCTCAACTTCATAATGAACGTCTTCTGAGAAATCCGGAATGAAAAACGGCTGTTTTTTAAGTAAGATAGCCGAATCTGGTTTCTGGAAAACCACAGGCTCTGTAGGCCTTTCATTTTCTAGTTCTTCAATATGTTCTGTGTAATTTCTACCTATACAAATAAGTTTCATTTCTATCTTTTCAAATTAAGAGATTCTTCACTTACGCTCAGAATGACATCAAAACAATTTATTATTAAACCCTCTAAGTTTTATATTGGTTAATACCTTTTTGGTATATAATGGAAAATCTGCATTTAAAACCCAACCAAAATATCCTGGTTCTGTTGCTAATACATCTTCCACCTTTTTCCCTTTGTGTTTACCAAAAGAAAAACATTCTTCGCCATTTTTA
This sequence comes from uncultured Flavobacteriaceae bacterium, assembly GCA_947487895.1. GTDB lineage: Bacteria > Bacteroidota > Bacteroidia > Flavobacteriales > Flavobacteriaceae > Seonamhaeicola. The sequence goes on along the minus strand of CANKYF010000015.1, from coordinate 33,376 downwards.
TTAAACACAATAAAACCAGCAAAATCTGCAAACTGTTTTCTAGAGCTAAACTCAGCTAAAAATTTAGTATTATTTTCAACCTCATCATATTTTTCAATCTGTGCTTTTAAAACCTCATAAGTTGCTTTGGTATCTGCTTCGGCACTATGGGCTCCATCTAGATTTTTGTCGCAATAAAATCTATAGGCAGCTGTTAGCGTGCGTTGTTCCATTTTATGAAAAATTGTTTGCACATCTATTGCTAAACGATTTTTCATATCGAAATCTATTTCAGCCCTTAACATTTCTTCGGCTAACAACGGAATATCAAATCTGTTTGAATTAAATCCGCCTAAATCTGAATCTTTTATAAGGTTATAAACCTCTTTGGCCAACTCTTTAAATGTTGGTTTATCAGCTACATCTTCATTTGAAATACCATGAATAGCTGTTACCTCTTTAGGTATTTCCATTTCTGGATTAACCAACCATGTATTTGTTTCTTCTTTTCCGTTAGGATACACTTTAAGTATTGATATTTCTACTATTCTATCTTTTGAAATATTAATACCTGTGGTTTCTAAATCGAAAAAACAAATAGGTTTTGTTAGATTGAGTTGCATAAATTTTTTATTTATTAGTATTTAAGCTGAATCATGCAAAAATAGAAAAACCCAACCACATTAATGATTGGGTTTTTACACATTTATTTTGAAATATTAAATTTCTCTATTTACTTCCCACGCTTCTAAGTAATCTTTAACTGCTTTAACAAACATACCACCTAAAGCGCCATTCACCACTCTATGATCATAAGAGTGCGATAAGAACATCTTATAACGTATACCTATAAAATCACCTTCTGGTGTTTCAATAACAGCAGGTACTTTTCTAATGGCTCCTAACGCTAAAATACCTACCTGCGGTTGATTAATAATTGGAGTTCCCATTATGCTTCCAAAAGAGCCCACATTAGTTACAGTATAAGTGCCTTCTTGAACATCATCTGGGTTTAATTTGTTCTCTCTTGCTCTATTAGCTAAATCATTCACTTTTTTAACCATACCAACTAAATTAAGTTGATCTGCGTTTTTTATTACTGGAACAATTAGGTTACCATCTGGTAGAGCTGTTGCCATACCCAGATTAATATCTTTCTTTTTAATGATTGAATCTCCTTGAACCGAAATATTCATCATTGGATAATCTCTAAGCGATTTCGCGATAACTTCCATAAATATTGGTGTGAAAGTTAATTTTTCACCTTCTCGCTTTTGAAAATCATTTTTAATCTTATTTCTCCAATTCCAAACATTAGTTACATCTGCCTCGATAAAACTTTGAACATGAGCAGAAGTTTGAAGAGATTCTTTCATATGATGCGCTATGAGTTTACCCATGCGCGACATTTCTATGATTTCATCTTCACCATTAGAAATTACTATTTCCTTAGGTGCAGCTTTTGCTTTTTCTTCTTTTTTAGATTCAATTGGAGCTTCTTGCTTAACAATGTTCTGTCCTAAAGTTTTACCTTCTCTATTTTCTAGATACCCTAGAATATCATTTTTGGTAACTCTACCATCTTTTCCTGTTCCAGGAATTGCATCTAATTCTTCTTGAGTTATTCCTTCTTTTTTTGCAATATTTTTTACTAATGGCGAATAGAATCTGTCTCCATTAGAAATTACAGGAGTTACAACTTCTTTTGCAATGGTAATAGATTGTTCTATTTGTTCTACAGCTTCTTCTTTAACCTCAACATCTGCTTCCTCTTCTTCTTTTGGAATATCTTTTCCGTCAATTTCAATTACGGCAATGACCTCTCCAACTTGTACAACATCATCTACATTAAAAAATCGTTCAACCAATACACCGTCTACTTCACTAGGCACTTCACTATCTACCTTATCGGTAGCAATTTCTACAATAGGCTCATCCATTTCAATAGTTTCTCCAACTTCTTTTAACCAAGATGTTATTGTTGCTTCTGCAACACTTTCTCCCATTTTGGGTAATTTAAGCTCAAACTTTGCCATATTTTTAATGTAAATGTTGTTTTTCTGTTTTAGTTTGCAAAATTAATTAAAAAACACTGATTTATTTAGATATTTAACAGCAAATTAGCTTAGAACTGAAATACTTCTCCTCTACTAACTGCATCATCACTACCTATAATAAACTTAGCATTATTTGGTAATATTTTAAATGTTACCTTATTTTTTTTAGATTCCTCTTCAATAAAAGAAATTATCTTTTTGTAGGTTAAAAAATTAGCATCTAAAATTAATTCATCTGCCTCTTCATAACCTTTTATATTTTTATCTAAATGTATTTTTTTATTAGAGAGTGTTTCAAGACCTCCAACCTTGTTATTTGAAACAAGAATAAATCTATTTACGCTCTTAAGTTTATGTTTTGAAGCTTTCCTGAGTACGTATGCAAATTTTATCCCAAACCAAACCAATGCATCAAATAAAACATTTTGTTTAAAATGCTTTTTATAAAAAATCTGCATAGCTCCATAAAAACGTTTTGCATATTGTTTATCCCTTAGAGTACTTTCCCCTTTAAAATGAATTACTGTACTTTTTCCAAAGTAATAATTTTTATAATTGGCTTTTAAAAGACTGTATGATAAATCTATATCTTCTCCATACATAAAATAGTCTTCATCAAAACCACCTACTTTTTCGTAAGCATGTTTTTTCATAAACATAAATGCTCCAACTAGAACATCAACTTCTCCTACTTCATTTTCTTTTAAATGATTGGCATAATACGATTCTGAATTTCCAATCATTTTTTTAAACGCTGCCTTCACTAAAGGTACATTACGTTTACTTTCTGGTAAAAAATTGCCATTCCCATTTATTAACTTACACCCAACAGCTCCTAAGTCATCTTTATCTGTACAAAATTCTAATAATTTAGAAAACGTATCTTCTGCCACAACAGTATCTGGATTCAAAATACAGATATACTGCCCTTTAGCCAGTTTTACACCAATATTATTTCCTTTTGAGAACCCTAAATTTTCTTTGTTCTCAATAAGTTTTACACTTGGGAACAGATCTGTAACCATTTGACAACTTTCGTCTTTAGAATTATTGTCTACTACAATAATTTCTGCATCAATATCTTTTATAGCAGCTTGAACACTTTTTAGACAAAGTTCTAAAAAGTATTTAACGTTATAATTTAATATGATTACTGAGAGCGTCAATATATAGTACTATAATTTTAAGGAAGATTCAAAAGGTATTCTATTAACAATGCTTCTACCAAGTGTAATTTCATCGGCATATTCTAATTCATCTCCAACTGAAATCCCTCGGGCTATAGTGGAAGTTTCAACATTATAATCTTGAATTTGTTTATATATATAAAAGTTGGTTGTATCGCCTTCCATAGTAGAACTCAATGCAAAAATAAGTTCTTTTACCTTGCCTTCTTTCACCTTATTTACCAAGGTTTCAATATTTAAATCGTGTGGACCGATACCATCCATAGGAGAAATTTTTCCACCTAACACATGATACAAACCTTTAAATGAGCTAGTATTTTCTATGGCCATTACATCTCTAATATCTTCTACAACACAAACTATTTTATCATTTCTGTTATGTGCAGAACATATTTCACATAATTCAACATCACTAATATTATGGCAAGACTTACAAAACTTAATATCATTGCGCATGTCTTGCAAAGCTTCACTTAAAGCTTGTGTTTGCTCTTTGGGTTGTCGTAACATATGCAAAACTAAACGTAAAGCAGTTCGTTTACCAATTCCAGGTAATTGAGACATTTCATTAACTGCTCTTTCTAATAATTTAGAAGAAAACTCCATAATTGCGAAATTACAATATATTATTAATTAAATATGTACGGTTTTCACCCACTTTTTATGAGAATTTAGCTTATGAAATTATTAATTTGTATTTTGAAAACCTAACTCAATGCTATATGACTGCTACTCAAATACTTCTTCTTATAGTTGCCTATTTTGTGGTTTTAATTTTAATCTCATATTTTACTGGAAAAGAAGATAGTAATGATGCTTTTTTTAAAGCCAACAAGTCTGCACCTTGGTATTTAGTAGCTTTTGGAATGATAGGTGCTTCGCTTTCTGGGGTAACCTTTATTTCTGTTCCAGGTGCTATTGAAGCAAAACAATTTGGGTATTTACAGGTAGTGTTTGGCTATTTTTTTGGGTATTTAGTTATTGCTTACGTATTACTTCCTATCTACTACAAATTAAATCTAACTTCTATTTATACTTACTTAAGAGATAGATTTGGAACTGTAAGTTATAAAACCGGTTCTGTAGCCTTTTTAATTTCTAGGATAGTTGGCGCTTCTTTCAGGTTGTTTTTAGTTGCTAAAGTACTCCAGTTATTGGTTTTCGATAAATTTAAGATTTTTGACTGTAGCATTCCTTTTTCTGTAACAGTAATTATAACAATAGCACTTATTTGGCTATATACTTTTAAAGGAGGTATTAAAACCATCATTTTTACGGATACTTTACAAACACTTTTCATGTTAATTTCAGTAGTAGTTACTATTGTATTTCTAGCTTCTGCATTGGATTTACATGGTGTATCTGATATTTATAGCAATGTAAAAGAAAGCACAATGAGTAAAGTCTTTTTCTTTGAAGATTTTAAAGATTCTCAATATTTCATTAAAAGCTTCTTAGCAGGTATGTTTATAACTATTACTATGACAGGGTTAGATCAAGACATGATGCAAAAAAACCTGACTTGTAAAAACTTAAAAGAAGCCCAAAAGAATATGATTTCCTTTAGTGTGGTATTAATTTTTGTGAATATTCTATTCCTTGTATTAGGTTTGTTATTAACTCAATATGCTAATCAACATGGTATCACGGCCAAGAAAGACGATTTATTCCCTACTATTGCCATGCTACCCGAAATTGGAATTGTAACGTCTTCGTTCTTCCTATTAGGTTTAATTGCTGCAGCATATTCTAGTGCAGATTCTGCATTAACATCTTTAACAACCTCCTTTTGTATAGACATTGTTGAATTAGACAAAAAGCCTAAAAACATTCAAAAGAAAATTAGAAAGCAAACACATGTGCTTATTAGTGTAGTACTTGTAATTGTAATTATTCTATTTGATGCTATTTTTAAAGATGTCTCTGTTATATGGGAGTTATTTAAAGCAGCTGGTTACACTTATGGTCCACTTTTAGGATTATTTGCCTTTGGCATATTCACAAAAGCCCAATTAAAAGATAAATATGTATGGGTTATAGCTATAATTGCTCCAATACTATCGTATTTATTAAATAAATATTCTGTTGATTTACTTAATGGCTATCAAATAGGGTTTGAAATACTAATTATAAATGGTCTACTAACATTTATTGGTTTAATATTGATTCGTAGAAAGTAAGACTAACGTACATGCTTCTTCAAAAAAGATGTTATTATCTTCTAACATTGAATAGAATTCTGGATTTTCTGTTCCTGGATTAAAAATAACGCGTTCAGGTTTCAATGAAATGATATACTTATAATATTCTTTTTGACGTTTTGGGTTTAGATATAAGGTTACTGTGTGAATATCTTCATAATTTAATAAACTAGTATCTATTTCAACACCTGAAATAGTCCCTTTTCTCAATCCAAACGCTACAGTTTCAACACTATGAGCTACTAGTCTTTGAACAGCATAATTTGAATATCTATTTGGCTTTATTGAAGCTCCTAATACTAAGGTTTTTTTACTCATTTGTTAAAAAGTTGTTAAGATTAAAAAAGTTGGTAACATAATCATTCTATTCGCGTCTTAATTATAACTCGAATAATTCAATCAATCAAAAAACATCAAAATGAAAAACGTATTTTTCATGTGCTTTTTAATGCTCTCTTTTTTTGCAAAAGCACATACCCCACCTGAAACTAATGCCGATAAAAAAGGATTAATCTTTGGAAAAGTTTTAGACGCAAAATTAAAACAACCCTTACCTTATGTAAATGTTATTATTCAAAATAGTAACAACGAAACGTTAACTGGAGGTATCACTCTTGAAGACGGTACCTTTTCTATTGAAAAAGTAACAGAAGGCAATATTACTGTAAGTATTCAATATATTGGTTATAAAACCTATAATAAAGACATTACTATTGGTAAAGGTAATTACAAAGTTAACTTAGGTAATATTTATTTAGAAGAAGAAGCGGAAAGTTTAGACGCAGTAACTGTAATTGCAGAAACTTCTACCATTCAACAAAAAGTAGATAGAAAGGTCATTACCATTGGTAAAGACTTAGCAGCCACAGGTACCGCTTCTCAATTAATGGTAGGTATTCCTTCTGTAAATGTTGATGCTCAAACGGGAGACATTAGCATGCGAGGTAATCAAAATGTTAGAGTCATGGTAGATGGTAAACTATCAAACATTCCAACAGCACAATTACTTAAACAAATACCTTCTACAGCTATTAAATCTATTGAGCTAATCACCAACCCATCAGCAAAATATAATCCTGAAGGTATGAGTGGCATCATTAATATAGTATTACATAAAAATACTATGGTTGGATTTAATGGAAACTTTAATGTAGGGCTCAGTCATGAGGTGAACCCTAAGTTTAATAGCTCTTTAAACATGAACTATAGAAACGGAAAATTCAACCTCTATGGCAACTATAGTAACAATATTTCTAAAAACAGAAATTTTGGTAATGTAAACAGACCAGAAAACAACTCTGAACAGTTTTTTAGATTTTTAGATAAAAGAGAAAACCATCAATTTAAGGTAGGTGTAGACTTTTATTTAAATGATAAGAATACAGTATCTGTTTTTACAAATCAAAACGTATCAGATAATAGTACTTTGGCTAGAACCAACGCTATTTTTTATGATAATACGGTTTTTAATCAAGACCAAATTTTTAATAATGTTGGTGAAAACACATCTCAACAATACAACTTTGATTATAAATTAGATCTAGCCAAAGAAGGAGAAAACATTGAATTAGAAGTAGATCATAATATTTATGACGGTGAAAATCCTGTATTCTTTGATCAGCTTATGGGACCTTTAAGAGATTATACAGATTTTAACGAAACAGATAGAAAAAGAACGACTATTAACTTAGATTATGTGAATCCTTTATCTGAAAACACGAAGTTAGAAGTAGGGCTACAAGCAAGATTGTTCAACACAAATATCAAATATTCATCAACAGGAGATTCGTTTACTGAATCTGGTGCCCTAGAGCCAACACCAAGTACAGACTTTGATTATACAAGAGATATTTATTCTGCTTATGTGAATTTTAATAAAAAAATAGATAAATGGACGTATCAACTGGGTTTAAGAGCAGAAAGTGTAAACGTAGAAACATTAGCATTACAAACAAATGTTTTAACTAACAATACTACAGACATACCTTTCGATAACGATTATTTTGAAGTATATCCGTCATTGTTTATAACCTATTCTCCTTCTGAAAAAAACTCATATCAATTTAGTTATAGTAGAAGAGTAGATAGACCGGGTATAGGTCAAGTAAATCCTATTAAAGAATTTAGTACCCCTTTAATTTCTTCTTTTGGTAATCAAAACTTAATACCTCAATTTACAAATTCAGTTGAAGTAAATTATACTAGAAACTTAAAAGATAGAAAAGGTAGTGTAACAGCAGGGATATTTTATAGAGCTATTTCTGATGAAATCAATAGAGCGTTATTAGTAGACAGAACAGATGTTACTTCTGGACGTGTCATATTAACACATGATAATTTTGATAATACGTCTGCTTTTGGGTTTGAATTATCTACAAATTATAGACCTACAAAATGGTGGTTTATAAATGGTAGTTTTGATTTATATTCCCAAACACAAACAGGTATAGCTGAAAATATTACTGACGGTGTTTTAATAGAAAACGCTACAATCTCAGATATTGAAACTAATACTACAGAAGTAGATAATGTTGCATGGAATTTTAGAATGTTTAACAACTTTAGTTTAAGTAAAAAATTAACATTTACTGCCTTTGGTTTCTACAGAGGTAAAAACAGAAATTTACAATTTGATCTTAAGCCAATGTACTTTGTAAATTTAGGTATGCGCTATAGTTTCTTAGAAAATAATAGAGCCACTTTTGCGTTTAACTTTAACGATATTTTCAACACTCAAAATTTTAGGTTTGAAGGTAGAAGACCATTTGTACAAAACGGTCAATTTAATTGGGAAAGTAATACTTGGAATGTGAGTTTAAATTACAGATTTGGAGGCGGAAAATACCGTGCTAAATCAAGAAAAAGAAGAGACAATAATGAAAAATCTGGAGGCGGCGGCTTCTTGTAAAAATAAAATTTGGTAGCCTGCATAATAATTTGATGGTTAGTGTTAAGTAAGGCTATTGAATAAGAAACCCCAGAGTTTTACAACTTTGGGGTTTTGTTTTTAAAAAATTTCAAAAAAAACTAATAACCACACAATAAGCACAATATTTTTACGTTAACGTAGTATATACATTTAACCACAACGAAAGTTATTATTTGGGTTAGTTAGTCAGAAAAAAAAGATTTCGTAAAAGGATGTGTATTTAGTAAGAAAAACTCGGGAGTAGATGTTTCGAGTTTTTTTTATGTTAAAAAGGAGTTAAATACTAACTATTAGTGCAATAAAATAGTTTTTTGTACGTCTAATACAATAAGATTCTTCACATTAGTGTTAGTTGGGAATTGATTGATAGCTAAAAAACCCTGAAATTAATTTATATTGATTTCAGGGTTTATTTATTAGTGAAACTTTGTTTTGAAAATTGTAAAGCGTTGAACTAATCCTTCTTTTCATCAGAATCTTTTTTTCCAACAGCCCATTCTCTAATTTTTTCATTTAAATCGCGAAAACCAATTCCAGCTAAAAGCATCCCAATTGGCATTCCAATTAAAACTCTCAAAAACTCCTTTGGATTTCTTTTGTAATCAGGTAAATAAGCCCAATATAGAAACCAACAAAATAAGAGCACTAGAATACTTATAACAATATATTTCATAGAAAATACTACCAATTCAGAATAACACTACCCCAAGTAAAACCACTACCAAAAGCAGCTAAAACTACAGTATCACCCTCTTTAATTTTGCCTTCTTCCCAAGCTTCCGTTAACGCAATAATTACAGATGCTGCAGTCGTATTTCCATATTTTTGAATATTATTAAATACCTGATCATCTCTTAAGCCAAATTTTTTCTGTACAAACTGAGATATTCTTAAGTTTGCCTGATGCGGTATTAACATATCAATATCCTCTTTCTGTAAATTATTTGCTTGTAACCCTTCAACAATGGCTTCACTAAAACGTACCACTGCATGTTTAAATACAAATTGGCCATTCATATACGGGTAATAAGAAGTATCTTCAGGATCATTAGCTTCCAAAATTTCTGGCACCCATTTTTTAATATTTGGTCCCAAAACAGTTAATTCTTCAGCATGTTTTCCTTCAGAATGTAAATGCGAAGACAAAACTCCTTTCGTATTATCTTCTGTTCTACTTAAAACTGCGGCTCCTGACCCATCGCCAAAAATTACAGATACACCTCTACCCCTTGTTGTTTTATCTAAACCTCCAGAATGGTATTCAGAACCAATAACTAACACATTTTTATACATGCCTGTTTTAATAAATTGGTCTGCTACAGACACCGCATATATAAAGCCAGAACACTGGTTTCTAATATCTAAAGCGCCAATTGTTGGCATGTCTAACATATCTTGAATCTGGACACCACAACCAGGAAAATAATAATCTGGACTTAACGTAGCAAATACAATAAAATCTATATCTGTATTGGTTAAACCTGCGCGTTCTATAGCTATTTTAGCTGCTTTAGCTCCCATAGTAGCAGAGGTATCTTCACTCCCTTTTTCAATCCATCGTCTTTCCTTGATACCCGTGCGCTCTTGAATCCACGCATCATTAGTTTCCATCATTTTAGACAAATCATCATTCGTTACTACATTTTCAGGAACATACTTACCAAGACCTATTATTCTAGAGTTATACATATAAATACTTTTTAGAACTAACCAAAGTACAAAATAATCCTGATAATTATCATTACAAATCTTAATACTCCTAAATAGTAAATTTCAAACTCCAAAAAACAAAATTCCAAATACTTAGTATCATTATTGAATTTTTGAGAATTGCTCATTTTGACAAAAAAGCAGTCAGTTTGTCACTTTTTTGTACTTGGTATTTTTTTTGACTAATCTGTTTTTAGAAAATAAAACTTATAATTAATTAGATTCCCGCCTTCGCGGGAATGACAAATAAATTTATTTATCATGACAAAAGGAAGTATTAATGTATCGGTAGAAAATATCTTTCCGTTAATTAAGAAGTTCTTATACAGTGACCACGAAATCTTTTTACGTGAGTTAATAAGTAATGCTACAGATGCCACTTTAAAACTTAAACACCTTACAAATATTGGTGAAGCTAAAGTAGAATATGGTAATCCGCAGATTGAAATTAAAATAGATAAAGATGCCAAAAAGCTTCATATTATAGACCAAGGTTTAGGTATGACTGCTGAAGAGGTAGAAAAGTATATTAACCAAGTTGCCTTTTCTGGAGCCGAAGAGTTTTTAGATAAATACAAAGATTCTGCAAAAGATTCTGGAATTATTGGGCACTTTGGTTTAGGTTTCTACTCAGCGTTTATGGTGGCTGATAAGGTTGAAATTATCACTAAATCTTTTAAAGATGAAGCTGCTGCTCATTGGACATGTGATGGATCTCCAGAATTCACATTAGAAACACATGATAAAGTAGAAAGAGGCACAGAAATTATACTTCATATTTCTGAAGATGAAGAAGAGTTTTTAGAAGAAAGTAGAATTAGAGAATTGTTGACTAAGTACAACAAGTTTATGCCAGTGCCAATTAAATTTGGAACTAAGGAAATTAACGATCCTGAGCATGAACCAGCTACTACTACTGATAAAGACGGAAAAGAAACTAAAGAACCTCACAGACAAATTACTGTTGACGACATCATTAACAACCCAAATCCTGCATGGACTAAGCAACCAGCTGACTTAAAAGATGAAGATTATAGCGGTTTTTATCGTGAGTTGTACCCTATGCAGTTTGAGGAGCCGTTATTCAACATTCATCTAAATGTTGATTATCCGTTCAACCTAACGGGAATTTTATACTTCCCAAAAATGACGAACGATTTAAACGTTCAAAAAGATAGAATTCAATTATACCAAAATCAGGTATTTGTAACAGATAACGTTGAAGGTATTGTTCCTGAATTCTTAACTATGTTACGTGGTGTGATAGATTCGCCAGATATTCCGTTAAACGTATCTCGTTCTTATTTACAGGCTGATGGTGCCGTTAAAAAGATCTCGTCTTACATTACTAGAAAAGTAGCCGATAAATTAAAATCGTTATTCAACAATAACCGTGAAGATTTTGAAGCTAAGTGGAACGATATTAAAGTAGTGATTGAATACGGAATGCTTTCTGAAGAAAAATTCTTTGAAAAAGCAGACGCTTTTGCTTTATATCCAACGGTAGATGGTAAATACTTTACATATGAAGAGTTATATAACAAGATAAAAGCAAACCAAACTGATAAAGATGACAAATTAGTAATTCTTTATGCTTCTGATAAAGATGAACAACATAGTTACATAGAAGCAGCTAAAGCAAAAGGTTACGAAGTATTGTTATTAGACTCTCCAATAGTATCTCACTTAATTCAAAAGTTAGAATCTACTAAAGAAAAGATTTCTTTTGCACGTGTAGATGGAGATCATATTAACAACCTAATTAAGAAAGAAGATACTACTATTTCTAAGTTAGATGAAGACCAAACAAAATCTTTAGATGAATTATTAAAAGAAGTGATTCCTTCAGAAAAATTCACCGTGCAGTTAGAAGCTATGGATAGTGATGCATCTCCATTCATTATTACCCAACCAGAGTTTATGCGTAGAATGAAAGAAATGCAAGCTACAGGTGGCGGTGGTATGAATATGTTTGGTGGTATGCCAGAAATGTACAACCTAGTTGTAAATACAAATCATGAATTGGTAAGTGATATATTAAACACTAAAACCAAAAAGAAACAAGAACGTTTAATAAACCAAAGTTTAGATTTAGCGCGCTTGTCTCAAGGACTACTTAAAGGTGAAGAGTTAACAAACTTCATTAAGCGTAGTTACGATATGATTAAGTAAACCTATGTGTCATTGCGAGGCGTTGTGTTGAGCTAGTCGAAAATGAACTTGTGACGTGGCAATCTCTATTGTTGTAAAGACTGCTTTAATTAATTTGCAATGACGCTCATAATACTAAAAACCACTTTGAACTATCAAAGTGGTTTTTTATTTCATAAAAGTTATATTTGCTTTCAAAAAAATTTATGAAACATATTCTTTTAGCATTCGTATTAATATTTATTGTATCATGTTCTACAACTTCTGAAGAAGACACCTCTCTTAGCCAAGAAGAATTAACTGAACTCTTTAAGGAACAAAATGAAAAAGAAATTCAAGATTATATTTCAAACAATAACTTAAATGTTCAAATGAGCAACTCTGGTTTATACTATGTAATAGACGAACCAGGTGCAGGAGTGCAACCTACATCTTCAGATAATGTTACAGTAGCCTACAAAGGCTATTTTACCAATGGCAGTGTTTTTGACCAAAGTAGTACTCAAGGCATCTCTTTTGATTTAAATAGAGTTATAGATGGTTGGACAGAAGGTATCACTTATTTTAAAGAAGGTGGTAGTGGTATTTTATTAATTCCATCACGTTTAGGCTATGGAAATAATGATTTTGCAAGTATTCCTGGAGGCAGTGTACTCATCTTTGATATTAATTTAATTTCTGTTAATCAATAGTATAACAATACTTAACAAATAATAAATCAAAACTGCTTTGTTAACTCAAAGTGGTTTTTTTTATTTATAATGTTTTAAATTAGTAATCATCTTAATAATAAACTCATGGGAAAGAAAGGGCCAATGCCAAACTACAAAACTATTGATGATTATATTAATAGTCAATCTCCAGAAGCGCAAACACTTCTGTTAGAACTCCGCAGCCTTATTATGCAAGCTGCTCCTGATGTCATAGAAGTTTTAAATTATAAAGTTCCAACGTTTACTTTGGTTCCTAACGGAAAAAAAGATCAACAAATTATGATGGCTGCCTATGCTAAATTTGTTAGTTTCTATCCTTTCCCAACAACTATGGAGAAGTTCTCAAAAGATCTTAAAGACTATAAACAAGGCAAAGGTTCTATTCAATTTCCTTTCAACAAACCGCTACCAAAAGATCTCATTATTAAAATGGTGAAATACAGAAAAGAGGAGATTTTAAAAGATTGGGAGTAAAGCATATGCCATTGCGAAGCGTTGTATTGAGCGAGTCAAAAGGAACTTACTAAGTGGCAATCTCTAAATAAAATCACTTATCCCTATTAAAAGCATCTAAAACAACTTAAATCTGTAAAAATTTTCAAGTATATTGTATTATATTAAGTTGAAATAAATATCAATCCTTACAAGAAACTAAATATTTTTTCAATAAAAAAACAACATAAGTCGCTGATTTAATTACAATTAAACTAAAGACTAACATAATAAATATAAACACACCTTCTGTTTAGCCAGAAGTTGGCAATAATTAAAAAAGATGAAATTATTCAGTGAAATAAATCAAAGTGAAACAGCCAAAAGAAAATTAAAATCTATAGCTAAATCTTCAAATCTAGATATTAAACTCGTGACATTACTTGCAAATTATTCTTGGGATTACGACCCAATTGGAAGAGAATCAATTGGTTGGGTTAAAAAAGAACAGATTGACCAAGAACGACTGTCTAAAGATATTGAGATTTTATATAACTACTTAGGAATTGACAACAACTTAAAATTTGATAAAAAATATTTAGTAGAACAAATACTATCTTTTCACAAGATTAAAAATCAAGAAGAACTTAAGAATAAGTTATTAATTTCTGGAATAGAAAAAAACTACTGCTATTTATCTGAATACTCAACATATCACTATCTAAATAATGTAAGTTTAGAGAAACTGGAATTACTGGATTCTAAAGAATCTTACTCTGAATTAGAATTCTTAAAAACATTATTTATGAAAATATTCAGAGGTGGTGCTGTTGATAGATACAATTTACTTTACTGTTACTGTGATTTATGCATTAGCCTTCCCTATGTAAAAACTCATTCAAGCCAAGTAACAAAATGGGTTGAGGATTTGATAAGTAGAATAAATAAACTTGACGATTCTGCTACATTAACAGATTTGATAAAAAATTGTCAAGGAATAATAAAAGGAGATAAATATTTTAAACAAAGAGTTCTACAATCATTGGCATATTCTGGAGACATAAAAGTTAGGACTATTAATGTTACAAATATTTTCATTCCAGAATTTAGAGATGTTTTGTCAAGCCATTTCTATTCAAATGAATGGACTTACCCATTAAGATTCTGGAATAAGAATGAATAACTATTGCCAACACGGTGTATAAGTAATAGCGGTTTAAGTGATAAAACGAGAGTATAAACATAAAGCAAAGGTCAGTACAAAACTGAAAGGTTTGTGAGTAGAAATCAGCTACTACTCATACACGAAAACCGTTGTACACAATTATACAGAAATTGGAGATAATTGATTTACCTAATAGAATTATTGAATTATTAGAAAAGCTGAATTGTCCTGAAAGGTTAAGACGGCATTTGCAAATTGTTTATTCTACAGCCAATGAATTAATCAATCAAATTAAATCCGAATGGCCTACAATTAATCTTGATGAAGAATTAATACTATTTGGTGCTTGTACACACGACATTGGAAAATCTGAAGTTAAGGAAGAACTATATGAAAAAGGAAAAAAACACGAATTAAAAGGCAAGTTCATTCTTGAAAACTTAGGATTTACTAAAGAAGAATCAAGATTTGCATTAACTCACGGAAATTGGCAAGACGATAGTTTAACAATTGAGGATTTGTTAGTCTGCTTATCTGATAAAATATGGAAAGGAAAAAGAATTGAGAGATTAGAAGAAAAGGTTGGAAAAGCCATTTCTGATAATCTAAATATAGACTACTGGGAAATCTATTTGAAATTAGATAATATCTTAGTAAATTTTTCAGATAAAGCTGACAATTTAATTTTGTGGCAAAATGAATAAAACTGTGTACAACAAAAATAACCACAATTACGGCGGATTCGACTACGTCTGAATCCACTCGGAATTGCTAAAGAGTCAGTGCTAAACCGATAATTAACGCATATTAACCCGTAACTGACGGTTATACGAGACCGTAGAATGCATGCGAAGAGTTGTTCTTCAAATAAAAGAATAGATTGAATAAGTGAAAGTGTCGATAAAATTACATCAAGGATATAATGGATTTTTTTAGCAATGTATAAAAATTGACTTTTGAGTCATGTTTAACTAAAATATAAAGATGAAAAAATCAATTATTATTTACTTGCACCTCCTTTTTTGGGTGATTTTACTTTCCACATTTTATTTTCTACCCACTATTTCATACCGGCTCGATGCTACTAGCGAAAGGTTCATTGACTTGGGGAATTGGTGGACTCTTCTTGCATTTTTCTATTTTGGATATCTTGGAATTATGAAGACCAAAACCAAATTTAGATTCTACATTATCTCCTTAATCACGACTATAGGCATTTATCCGCTGATGTATTTTCTATCCACTTTATCATCCGAAAATTTATCCTTATTCAAACGCATATTTTGGTTCATGTCAGTATCTGAATTTCATCCTATTTTATGGTTAACTCTAGGGTGTCTATTTGGGTTCTTTGTGGATTGGTATAACAAGCAAAATGATATCAAGGCACTCGAAAGGGAAAACCTTACCAGTAACTTAGCCATGTTAAAATTCCAAATCAATCCCCATTTTTTGTTCAACACTTTACATAATATTGATACTTTAATTCATGAAAATCAAGAGAATGCGTCAAAATCACTGATTAAGCTTTCCGATATTATGAGATACATGCTTCATGATGCAAAATCCGAATTAGTAGAGTTAGAAAAAGAAGTAGAGCATTTACAAAACTATTTGTCTTTAGAGCAATTAAGGCTTAAGAACGAAAAGTTTCTTAACTACTCTATAAATGGTAATTCTAAGGGAATAAATATAGCTCCAATGATTATGATTCCCTTTGTAGAAAATGCTTTTAAACATTCGGTCGACTCAGATATTGAAAATGGAATTACCATAAATATCACTATAGAAAATAACAGTCTTAATTTCAAATGTGAGAACTATTTTGATACATCAGACACTGATAAGGACAATACTCATGGTATTGGTTTAAATACCGTTAAAAAAAGATTAAACCTTATTTATAAGGAAAAATATAACTTGTCAATAAGGTCAGATAACTCGATTTTTAAAGTCGATTTGAAAATAGAACTTCATGAAAATTAATTGTATTGTTATAGAAGACGAACCATTGGCCTTAAAAAAGGTTAAGGAATTTATAGAACAAGTTGAGTACCTTAACTTATTAGAGGGGTTTAACAATGCAATTGATGCGCTTGGGTATCTGAAGAAAAATACCGTTGATTTGATTTTTCTTGATATTAGAATGAAAAAATTATCTGGAATTCAATTTCTGGAATCGCTTCAGAATAAACCGAAAATAATCATTACTTCTGCTTATGATGAGTATGCGTTGAAAGGCTATGAACTTGAGGTTGTAGACTATCTATTAAAACCGTTCACATTTGAACGGTTTTTGAAGTCAATTGATAAAGTTTACAATCAATATAATGAAACTGCCAGTAATAGCTCGAATGACTATATTTTCATAAAAACTGAATATCGTCTCGAGAAAGTTGTAATTAAGGATATTCTATATATTCAAGGAATGAAAGATTATTTACAGATTCATACAATGGATAGAAAGATTATGACCTTACAAACCTTCAAAAATTTGTTGGAGATATTACCTCAGATTGATTTTCAAAGGGTACACAATTCATACATTGTATCGATTTCAAAAATTGAGAGTATTGAAAGGAACAGAATCCGAATTGGAAAAGATTTGATACCCATTTCCGATAGTTATAAGGACAAGTTTTACGGAATATTGAAAGAGAGAAAAATATTGATATAATACTGATAATGAACAAATCACGAATACTAACAATGTATATAAAAAATAGGCAAAACAGTAATAAATTCAAAGCTTTTTGCTCTTTTCAAAATTGGTGCTTAACCGAAAGTTCCTTGCTTCGAAATTGCCTACTTTTCATATACTAAACGTGTAGTAAGTAACAAAAGTAAAAACATGAAAAAAATATTAATTCTGCCCTTAACAGTTATTGTTTTATTGTTTGGTTGTGAAAATAAACCAACGATTGAAGGGTTATGGATCGTAACATCTGTAATGGTTGGAAAAGAAAAAATGACCCCAAATGCGAGGTGGGCACGCTTTAATTCAGACTTTACCCAAGAATCATGAAATGGAAGATTCCAGCACTCTTATGGAACATGGAATCTTAATCCGAAATCCAAAGAGTTGACTATTAAAAACTTGAACGGATTGGATGACTTAAACGCCTCTTTTAAGATCACAATGAGTCAAAATCAAATGTTTTGGGAAAGAACCGAAGAAGGACAAAATATGAAAGTTACCTTAGTACGTTCATCTAAACTTCCAGAAACCTATGGAGACAGAATATTGGGGTTGTGGAATTTAGAAAGTGTAACTGGAAATGGAAATTATTTTGAAGAAACCGAAAAAAAGAAAACAAACGCTTATATATTTTTTAGATGGGATAAGAGATTTGTTATACAGTCTGAAAAGGGAAGGATAAATGGTGTTTATAATGTTCATGGACATAAACCGGAAGTTGAATTAATTCCATTTGGAGACCAAGTCAAAAGAGATTTTTGGGAGATTCAATTTGAGGAGAATCAGATAACTTTAAAACTCTTGAATTCTGACTCAACAATAACAAGACAGTTTAGAAGAATTCATAAGTTTCCTGACTAAAAAACTACCATATTTTCAATCTAAAAAAAATCTTTAGTCTTCACTTTCATCAAGTAGAACATCGCTCCAATGCCTAAAATCATCCCATAAATCCTCATCATCAATATCTGTAACATACAATTCAAAATACTTAGCGTTAAAATTAGTGTAACCTAATTCAATGCCAACAGCAGGGTTTCCGCTAGTCACTTTATCAGCACCGGTAAAAGGAGAAGTCCAGGAAGTTAGCACAAGCATATATACTAAAAACGATAAGTAGAACATAAAGTAGGTTTCTCATTTTATTGTTTTAAGAATAGACTAACATACAATCACATAGTTAAATAATTACTTCAAATTATATGCATCTTTAGGGTTAATTTTTAAACCATATAAAAATAAAATATACCCCTGACATAAAACGACATTACCTCAATTAATTTTGTAATAAGTTTAATCAAAAAATATAATTTAAAATGAAAAATGCAATTAGCTGGTTTGAAATTCCTGTTACTAATTATGAACGTGCAAAACAATTTTACAGCACTGTAATGGATTCTGAAATTCAAGATCACCATATGCCAGAGCAAAATGTTAAATATGGTATGTTTGCACATGATAATAGTAATGATGGTGTAGGTGGAGGTCTTATTGAAGGAGAAGGGCAAAAACCTACAAACGATGGTCCTACTATTTATTTAAACGGTGGCGATAATTTAGAAATACCATTAGGCAAAGTTGAAACCGCTGGTGGTAAAATAATTATGCCAAAAACGAATATTGGTGAAAACGGATTTATGGCACAGTTTATTGATACCGAAGGGAATAGAATAGCATTACATTCATGGAATTAAACCCTAGTTCATCAATGAAAAAATGAGCAAGAATTAAAAACAATCAAAAACAAAATGATAGCGAATTGTATCTCGGTTCGCTATCTTTGTTATTATGTCTCAGTTATCAAGACTCATATCCATACTTACCTTACTGAGGTCTAAAAGACTTCTAACTGCTACTGAGTTATCAGATAAGTACAATGTTAGTATACGTACCATTTATAGAGACATAAGAAAGTTAGAAGAAGCTGGCATACCTGTAACAACTATTGAGGGCAGAGGCTACTCTTTAATGGAAGGTTATCAAGTATCTCCTGTTCAATTTACAGAGAAAGAAGCCAATGCTTTAATTACAGCCCAACACTTAGTAAGTCAGACTAAAGATGCTTCTTTTGCTAAAGATTTTCAGGAAGCTTTAACTAAAATTAAGTCCGTTTTTAGAACCTCTATCCAAGAAAAAAGCGAAAAACTAGATAGCAAAATTCGTGTATTTGATTTTGATTATGAAGACATTTCTAGTAACGCTCTTTCAGATATTCAACTAGCAATTACAAATTTAAATTTTGTTGAAATAAACTATCAGAAACAAGATGACCTCAATATCACTTTCAGAAAAATAGAGCCATATGCTTTCTATTCTATGAATAACAAATGGATACTCATTGCTTGGTGTTATTTACGCAACGACTATAGAGCCTTTAGAATTGATAGAATTAAACACTTCAAGATTCTTCAAGACACTACCTATAAAGATAGAGGGTTTAATCTTAGAGAGTATTTTCAAAATTGCCCGTATAAAGCATAAAATAGAATAAGTTTTTTATCTACTTTTATGATATGAAAATAATCTCTACAAACATTGCAAAACCAACCAAATTTATTTGGAATGGAAAAGAAGTAACCACTGGCATTTATAAAGAGCCAATCAATGGTCCTATATTCTTAGGAAAAACCGATGTAAAAGGAGATGAAGTAACCGATAGAAAGCACCATGGGGGAGAATTTAAAGCTTGCTACCTGTTTTCTGAAAACCAATATGACTATTGGAAAGGTTTATATCCTAATTTAGATTGGAATTGGGGTATGTTTGGCGAGAATTTAACTGTAGAAGATTTAAATGAAGATGATATTCAAATTGGAGACATTTATAAAGTTGGAGAAGCTTTAGTACAAATAACACAGCCCAGAGAACCTTGTTTCAAATTTGGATATAAATTTGGAAACCAAAACGCACTAAAACAATTTATTGATAAAGGATATTCTGGGACTTACGTAAGAATTTTACAGGAAGGATACGTTACCGCTGGTGATGAATTTCAACTCACTGAAAAAGCTAAAAACAGTATATCTACCAGAAGCTTTTTTAATTTGTTATTCTCTAGAAATAAAGACATTAATACTATAAAATTAATTCTAGAAAATGATGCCATACCTCAGAAAAAACGTGATAAATTAAAGGCTTTTATTGAAAAAAATTAAAAGAAAAACTCTAACTCATACTATTTCATTTGAAAAACTGTTATATCTTTGAGAGAATATTAACGATACAATACATCTCTTACCCTCAAACATTTCATGGATTTTACTAACCCTTTAGTATATGGAGTTCCTTGTTTTTTAGGGCTTATTTTAGTTGAGCTCACTTATAGTAAAACCCATAATGAAAAAGAACTTTATGACTGGAAAGACTTAGGGTCCAGTCTATTTATGGGTGTTGGTTCTGTGGTTTTAGCTCCTTTAATTAAGACTATTTCTGCCATAGTAATTTTCAATTATTTGTATGAACTATGCAATCCTATGGTTAATGGAATTAGAACTAATATTCTAGGCTACGAATCTTTTGGTTACTCTTGGTATGTATGGATTGCTTGTCAGTTTTTAGATGATTTCACTTATTATTGGTTTCACAGACAAAACCACATGGTACGCTTTTTATGGGCGGCTCATATAGTACATCATTCTTCAGATAATTTTAATTTAGGTACTGCAGTACGTAATGGTTGGTTTACTATTTTATATAAACCATTATTTTACATGTGGTTACCAGCTATAGGTTTTCCTCCAGAAATGGTGGTTGTTTGTTTAGGTATAGAAGCATTGTGGCAATTTCAACTACATTCTGTATATGTACCAAAATTAGGTTTTATTGAAAAAATATTCAATACGCATACTATGCACCAAGTGCATCATGCTAAAAATCTGGAATACATGGACAAAAACCATGGTGGTTTTTTAAATTTATTCGATAGAGTTTTTGGAACTTGGAAAGAGTTAGATGAAGATATTAAAATTGAGTATGGTGTTACAAAACCACCTAATTCTCATAATCCTTTTGTTATTCTAACACATGAGTATAAAGACATATGGAATGATATGAAAAAGAGCCCTAATTGGTATCATAAATTCATGTATGCATTTGGACCTCCTGGTTGGAGTCATGACGGTAGTACGCTAACTATTAAACAAATGCGTGATGAGATTGCCAGTGGTAAAATACCTGCCGTTTCCGCTAAATAATGACTAATAATATTAAAAATATTATTGACAAATTAGAGCTTCTACCACATCCTGAAGGTGGCTATTTTAAAGAAACCTATAGAAGCGATGGAGTAATAGATGAGTCTAATTTAGATGATAATATTAAAGGAAAACGCAATTATTCAACAGGTATTTATTTTCTTTTAACCTCTGAAACTTTTTCAGCATTTCATAGAATTAACCAAGATGAAATGTGGCATTTCTACAAAGGCTCTACATTAAAACTTCATATTATTTCTGAAAAAGGAGATTATTCTAGCATTCTCATTGGAAATGATTTTGATAAAGGCGAAATACCACAATTTACTGTAAAAGCCAGAGATTATTTTGCTGCTGAAGTAATTAACACAAATAGTTATTCACTTGTGGGGTGCACAGTATCTCCAGGGTTTGATTTTAGAGACTTTGAAATGCCTGAACGCGAAGAACTAATTTCAAAGTTTCCTGAACACGCATCAATAATTACTAAACTTACAAGACTTTAATTTAGTTGTTTGTTAAAATGACTTTTTAAAAGAGGTATTTGTATACTAAACATTACCCCAAAAAGAACAATAGCGTAAATAAGTGTTTTTGATATTTTTAAACTAGAAATGACTTCAAATAATTTATTTTCAGATAAGACACTTAGATCAACCAAAGAAGAACTCATTAAATTACTACTATAGATTATAAAACCTATAACTATTGCTATAACTATTATTGCTAGCCAACCAATTTTAGAAATTAAAGGTTTATATGAAGCTGAAGAAACATTTAGTGCTTCAATTTCTTTCATAACAGAAGCTGTAAAATCTATTGAAGGGCTTTCAATGGTATCCCCTTTAATTAATTCTTTGCTTAAATCATCTAAATATGTATCTGTTTCCTTATTCATATTGATCTATTATTTCGGGTGCTAAATGACTCCTAAAAATAGTAGCTAATTTTTTTCTACTTCTAAATAACTTCACCTTAACATTATTTGAAGTTAGATTCATAGTTTGTGCTATTTCATCTAAAGTTTGTTCTTCAAAATAATATAAAGTTAGCAAAAAACTATCAGCAGCAGGTAACAAATTTAGGCACTGCTTAATAGCATGTTCTTTTTCTTTTATTTCTAAGGCATTTAAAGCATTGTTCAACGTTTTTAGTTGATGCGCTGTATACTCATCTATAGCTACATCATTAATAAACTTTTTATTTTTTTTAAGCCTGTCTAAACTGGTATTATATGCAATTTTATAAATCCAGGTTGAAAACTTAGAATCACCCTTAAACTTATTTAATGATTTATACATTTTCACAAAAGTATCTTGAGATACTTCTTCGGCTTCTTCCCTATTCTTAACCATTCTTAATGCTAATGTAAACACCATATCCTTATAACGATCTACTAACACTGTAAACGCATTAGCATCTCCATTTAATATTTGGTTAATATAATGTTGATCGTTAGTGGTCATTTTTAAGTAAGACGACAGTAAATCACTTTAGGTTACACTTAAAAAAAAATTAAAAAAGTTGTAACCTAAGACAAAAATATATCGTCATAATTAGCAACACATTAAAATAATCAATTAATAATAAATCTTATGGAAGCAGTAGTATTATTTATAGTATTTGGAACTTTATTTGGAATCAGCTACTTATATTTTTCAACCAGAAACAAAGAACGTATGGCACTTATTGAAAAGGGAGCAGATGCCAGTATATTTATATCAAATAAAAAAGAAAGAACCGCTCCAATATGGAAAGTGATTATATTAAATCTCGCATTATTATCAATGGGTGTAGGTGTAGGTATTGTTTTAGGTGGTATATTATGGAAAAACCTTGATGTAGATCCAGATATAGCAATGCCAGGTTCTATATTTTTAATGGCTGGCACAGGGCTTTTAATCAGTTTTTTTGTTACTAAAAATTTAGATAAAGACTCTTAAGTAAGATACAAATCAATCAAAAAACGAAGTAGAACCTGTTTTTCTAAAAAGCAGGTTTTATTTATTGTATAGGGAAGTCAAAATATGTTTTAGGAAAAGGCTCACCTTTTAAAGTAAAATGCCACCATTCTCTAGGGTAATTTCTAAAACCATATTTTTTCATAACAACCTGTAAAAGCTGTCTATTAGCCTTTTGTGTTTCTGAAATATCATTGTAATTCACCCAAGATTGAACTCCAAAAAAATCGTAATCACTGCCCATATCAATAGGTATACCTGTATTGCCATCTATAATAGTTAAATCTACTGTACTACCTCTACTGTGTCCAGATCTAGATGCAATATACTCTTCCTTAAAAAGATCTTTCTTTTTAACATCTGGATAAAATTGGTTCTTATTTATAGTATCATTTAAATCTCTTGCCCATTTCATAAAATGATTCACTGCTCTTTGCGGTCTGTAACCATCATAAATTTTCAAACATAAGTTACTATTTTGTAAGTCCTCATGTATTAATTTAAGAGCTTTAGCCGCTTCTTTAGTTAGAATAAGCTTATTAGCTTCGTAACCATCAATTTTTTTTCCAACAAAATTCTGATTCGTAAAATATTTTAGTTCATATTCTAGATCGGGTATAACATCATGTATATAAACAAAACCCTCTGGTAGCTGACCAAAAGCAAAGTTTACAACAAATAATAATGTAAGTTTAAGTGCTAGTTTCATTACCAGCTAATGTAAGGCGAATTTTAAGCACAAAAAAACCGAGTTCCCTCAAACCCGGTTCTTTCTTAATTTGCTTTTATATTACGAAGTAGATTTAGGGTCTCTATATCAACTACATAATGCAAATATTAATTAATTAATCCATTGAACTAAAAAGTATGTTATTTAGTACACTTCAAATGTAATATTATATTTAAAACAAAACGACTAAAAACACATTAATTCGACGAAATACAAATAATTTTAACAAATATAGACGATATGTCGTTTTTAAACGACAAGATGTTTCTGAACTAAGATGCTTTAAAAATGAAAAAGCATCTTTTACAAGATGCTTTTTACTAACTAACCAACCAAAAATATGAATTTAAATTACTAAGTTTAAAGTACCACTCAATAAACTTTTATAATTCAATTATTAATTATCAAGCATCGTGCCAAACTACAAATCACTCCCTTTTTATTTTTGTTATATTGTTGATTTAAATATAAATTTACTTAATAAATGAACGAACAACCTCTATTTCAAGAAGATACAATAGTGTTTGGCTTACTTATGCTAATTTTAGCATTTGTTTTCTATACGTCTTCAAAAAAAACTGGAGCATTTGCTAAATTTTATAAAATAGTCCCTGCACTTTTAATGTGCTATCTATTACCTGCTATTTTTAACTCTTTAGGTCTAATATCTCCTGATGTGTCTAAGGTTTATTTAATAGCCAAAAACTATTTATTACCAGCAGCTATTGTTTTAATGACTTTAAGCCTTGATTTAAAATCTGTATTCAATCTTGGTCCAAAAGCTCTAATAATGTTCTTTACAGGTACCATAGGTATTGTAATTGGTGGCCCAATAGCCATATTAGTGATATCTACCTTTAGTCCGGAAACAGTTGGAGGAGCGGGTCCAGATGCAGTATGGAGAGGGCTTTCTACTTTAGCAGGAAGTTGGATTGGTGGAGGTGCTAATCAAACAGCCATGTATGAAATTTTTAAATACAATCCAGAAAAATATGGTGCCATGGTTCTAGTAGATATTGTTGTTGCTCAAATATGGATGGCTGTATTACTTTTTGGTATAGGCAAAAAAGATAAAATTGATAAATGGTTAAAATCTGATACTACAGCTATTGAAAATTTAAAACAAAAAGTAATTGCTTACGAAAAAAGTGTGTTAAAAACTCCAGACCTAACAGATTATATGATAATGTTTGGCATTGCATTTTTTGCTGTTGGTATGTCTCATTTTGGATCTGGTCATATTTCAAACTTTCTCTCTAGCAATTTTGAAGTTTTTAATGATCAAACTTCTGCCCTATCTTCATTTACTTCTACATTCTTTTGGATGATAACTATAGCAACTTTAATTGGTATAGTTTTATCTTTTACTAAAGCCAAAAAATACGAGGGAGCTGGTGCTAGCAAATTAGGAAGTATCTTTATTTATATTTTAGTTGCTAGCATAGGTATGAAAATGGATTTAGCGTCTATTTTTGATAATCCCGGATTACTTCTAGTAGGCCTAATTTGGATGGTTATACATGTGCTTCTTTTAATTATAGTTGCAAAAATTATAAAGGCTCCATACTTCTTTTTAGCTGTGGGTAGTAAAGCTAATGTTGGTGGTGCCGCATCTGCACCTGTAGTAGCCGCTGCTTTTCATCCTTCTTTAGCTGCTGTTGGGGTTTTATTAGCTGTAGTTGGATATGCTATAGGAACCTTTTCTGCCTTATTTTGCGCCTCATTGATGGAAATTGTATCTCCAATCTAGTCAATAAATAATATTTTAAAATATATTTGCCCACAAACATAATTTTAAATGAAGAAAATAGCATTATTAATTTTAGTAGTTCTAGGAATTTCTTGTGGAAAGGAAAAACACGATTTAGTTGTAAAAGCTAATATTAAAGGTCTAAAAAAAGGCACACTATACCTAAAAAAAGCAGAGGATACAGTTTTAGTTACAGTAGATTCTATGGTTGTAAATGGAAATAGTCCAATAGAACTTTACAGTAACCTTGAAACTCCTGAAGTTTTCTATTTATATTTAGATAAAAACAGTAAAGAAGAAGATAGAATCACCTTTTTTGCAGATAAGGGAATAACAGAAATTAATACGACACTTAAGAGCTTTGTTTTTGATGCTAAAATTAATGGAAGTGAGCAACAAAAGGTTTTAGAAGACTTTCTTTTAGTAAGGTCTAAATTAAATAATGAAAATTTAGAATTTATTAAAGAAAAATTTGAAGCTCATAAATCTGGAGATACAGCTAAGTTAGTTCAAATTGAAAAACAACATGACAATGCTATTAAACGAAAATATTTATATACTGTAAACTTTGCTTTAAACAATAAGGATAGTGAAGTTGCTCCTTACTTGGCCTTAACAGAAGTTTATAATGCAAATATAAATCTATTAGATACAATAAATAACTCTTTAACTCCTAAGGTGAAATCATCTAAATATGGTAAAGCTTTAGAGGAATATATAAAGAATATTAAACAACAGAATGCTGAGTAAATTTATTTACACCTATTTTGATTAATAATAAAGAAGCCTTTCAAATTATGAAAGGCTTCTTTATTATTATGTAGTTACTGAAATGGATTTATTCCAAATTTCAATTCTATACTATAAAAACGAAAAAACGCCTAAAAAGGCGTTTTTCAAATTTAAAGAGCCGATAGAGGGACTCGAACCCACGACCTGCTGATTACAAATCAGCTGCTCTAGCCAGCTGAGCTATATCGGCGTTTTAACGGGTGCAAATATAACAGCAAATTTATAATATGCAAACACCCAATTAAAAATTTTTTACAGTTTATTAATTTTCTCAAGAAGTGCTTTTCCTTTCTCCTCTAACTCAGTACTTATGGCTTTAAAATGGGCTTTTGCATTTTCTAAATTTCTTGCATTTGCTTTTACTATTAAATCGTCAAAAGTTGCTATTGCCTCATCAATTATTGCTTCACTTCCTTTTGTGCCTTTATCTGTATTCTCCATTTCCCATACATACACTTCTTCAATAATGTCTCCTAAAACATTATTAATATCTTTTTTAAGGTCTCTCTTACTTGCCATTTTAAAATGATTTTTGTTTAATTAAATATAACGTAAATATTTCAACAAAAAACTACTTACCAGAATAAGTTACAAAGTTTCTTGGTGTTTCAAATAGGGTAATTTCCAGATCTAAACTACTCTTAATTCTTGGTCTTATTTTATTATAAATAATGACCGAGATATTCTCTGCAGTAGGATTCAATTCTTTAAATTCTGGTACTTCTATGTTTAAATTTTTATGATCAAAAGCATCTTCAACCTCTTCCTTCATAATATCTTTAAGTGTTTTAATATCTATAACATAGCCAGTTTCTTGGTCTATTTCTCCTGTTACACTTACAATAAGCTCATAATTATGCCCATGAAAATTAGGATTACTGCATTTATCAAACACTAATTCATTCTTTTCATCGCTCCAATCCTTTCTGTAGAGTCTATGAGCTGCATTAAAATGTCCTTTTCTACTAACTGTTACTTTCATTGGTAGCTACATTTATATGTTCGTAGAATTTATCAAAAATCACTTTAAACCATTCTGTGTATACTTCTGGATTTTCAGAAATATCTGTTTTAACGTCTTTTAAGGGCATCCATTTCCAACTTGCAACTTCATCAATATTAATAATTGGTTCGTTATTGTAGTTACCCAATAAAACATGATCATACTCATGCTCTGTTAAACCATTATCAAAAGGTGCTTTATACATAAATGAAATAGATTCTTCTAATTCAGTTACAAACCCCATTTCTTCCTGTAAGCGCCTTTTACCCGCTTCTATATTTGTTTCTCCATCTCGTTGATGGCTACAGCAAGTATTGGTCCAAAGCCCAGGAGAATGATACTTATCTAAAGCACGTTGTTGTAACATTAATTCGTTTTTATCATTAAAAATGAATACAGAGAACGCTCTATGCAAAACAGCCTTCTCATGAGCTTCCATTTTAGGCATTAAACCAATTTGCTCATCGTTTTCATTTACTAGAATTACCTGCTCTTCCTTCATGGTGTAAAATTATGAAAATGTAGGTTGGTATCATAATATAAAAAAGGAGTATTCAAAATGAATACTCCTTTTACTATTTAAATTGGATCCTATAAACTAGTCCTCCACCACAATAAAGTCACTTCTCCTGTTTAATTGATGTGCTGCTTTTGTACATGGCACACCATCTGAACATTTGTTAACTAATTCACTCTCTCCATAGCCTTTTCCTGTTAATCTATCAGCAGTAATGCCTCCCGTTTCTATAAGGTAGTTTATAGTAGCCTTATTTCTTTTACTTGATAAAGATTCGTTATAAGACTTAGAAGCTCTACTATCTGTATGTGATCTTACATCTATCTTTAAGTTTGGATATTGTTTCATTACTTCTATTACCTTCTGCAATTCTATCTCTGCATCTGGTCTTATGTAAGCTTTATCAAAATCAAAATAGATAGGATTTAAATTTAGGGCTTCTCTTAAGTTAGTGCCTTTAGCTATTGCCACTTCATCCATTTCTAAGTACATATCTTGAGTAATCCCTCTTTTTCTATTAAATGTAGATGAAAAACGCTCCTCACTAGTAAGATACGTCTCTTTTGAAGCTCTTATTAAATATTCTGAATTACAAATTAACACACCTTTAAACTTATAAGCGCCTTCTGCATCTGAAGTGGTTGTCGCTAATTGTTTTCCTGATTTGTCTGATAATATTAAACTCGCATTGGCTAGAATGTCTTTGGTCTTTTTATCAAATACCTTTCCTTCTAATCCTTGTAAACAATCTGGTACTTCAAATCCATAGATATCATCATCTCCTTTTCCGCCTGCTCTATTGGAGGTAAAAAAGCCTGCTTTGGTTTCCAGGTTTTCATAATATCCAAAATCATCCATTGAACTGTTTATAGGTTTACCCATATTGTCTATTGTGAAAGCCCCTCCACTATTCAATGTCTTTTCTAAATCATGGATATAATAAACATCCAATCCGCCTAAACCATTTCTTCCGTTAGATGAAAAATATAAATCTCCATTTTCATTGATGAATGGGAAAGTTTCCTGTCCTTCTGTGTTGATAACTCCTCCTAGGTTTACAGGAGTACCTAAACTACCGTCTTCATTGATATCTACTACATATAAATCTGATTCTCCCAGGGTTCCTGGCATATCTGATGCAAAGTACATCTTTGTTCCTGAAGTATTGATGGCTGGATGTGCTACACTATAAGCTTCACTGTTAAAATGAACGGAAGTAACCTCTCCCCAATTACCATTTTCTTGTAATTTGGCGCTGTATATTTTAAGTCTGTTAATCCCTTTTTCATCTCTTTTTAAACGACTCTTAAAAAAGTTATTTCGCGTAAAGTACATCACATCTCCAGATGGCATAAAAGCTACTGTAGATTCATGATATCTGGTATTTACTCCTTTACTTAAAAATTGAGCATTAGTATAAGAACCTTCTTCTTGTTTATCTGCTGTAAATAGATTTAAGTAAGGTTGGTTGTTCCAAAAATAATTTCTACCATTCTTTCTTGTTGAAGCAAAAACTAACTGATTGTTATAAATATTACTTCCAAAATCTGATACCTCTGAATTGATGTCCAGGTTTTTAATTTCAAAATCTTCACTTAAGCTTTCTATATAACTTAAATAGTCTTTTTGGTTATTAAATAGCTGACTTCTTTTCTCTCCGCCTCTTGCCTCTGTAAAACGTTGCATCCATTGATCTGCCTCGTTGTATTTCTCAAGAGATTTTAAGGTTTGAGCATACCTGAATAAATATTCTGCATCTACATCTTGGTAATTTGTTAATAGTTTTGAATACCACTTTTCTGCAGCTTCCATTTGGCTATTAAAGTAATAGGTGTTACCTAGCTTTTGTAATAGCTCTTGAGACTCATAGCCCTTTTCTGCTAATTTGAGTAAAACATCGGTGGTCTTTACATAAGAATATTTATCGTAATCTTTTGTTGCTTGCTTTAACTTACCTGTATTTTGTGCATTACTTCCTAGTATGATAAATAATGTGAATAGGGTAATTATATGTTTGTTTATTTTCATAATTCCAGTTTTAAAAGAATCTTGGTGATAATATTCTACCTAATTGACTTGGTTCAAAGCGTAACATGATTTCATGAGTACCACTATTATAATTACTTAATCCTGTTGTAGTAGCATCATAAGAATAACCTATAAATATGTTTTCTGATATTTGAAACCCTGCTAAACCACTTACCGAATCATCCCATCTGTAAGATACGCCTAATGTAAATTTATCATTAAACAAGGCATTAAGTGACACATCTGCTATAATTGGAGCGCCTTCAACACCTTTTACCAAAAAGGCAGGTTTTAATTTTGTGTTGTAATTTACATCAAACACATAACCTCCCATTAAAAAATAGTGCAAACGTTCTGTAGCCACAGATGTTTGAAAATCATCATAATGCTCAGATTCTAATACATTGGGAACCGAAAAACCGGCATACCATTTATGAGAATGCAAATACAACCCAGCGCCTAAAGTTGGTGATATTAGATTGACGTTTTCATTAAATAAGTTATCATTCAGTTCTCTAAAATTTCCTTTGGTCCAATCTAAATCTAGTATATGCATTCCTCCTTTTACACCAAAAGACAATTCTATATCTCCTACAGCATCAATGGGGATGCTATAAGAGACATTTAAATCTATACTTGTTTCTGAGGAAGGCCCTAATTGATCACTTACTACATTTAGCCCCAACCCCACTCTTTCGTTTCTTAATGGAGAATGAATACCAAAATTAAGTGTTTTAGGTGCACCATCTAACCCAACCCACTGTGTTCTATAAAGAGCTACAGCACTTAACACATCTCTCTGACCTGTGTAAGCAGAGTTAACACTCATGGTATTATACATATAATGCGTGTATTGGGCATCTTGTTGTGCATCTACGTTCCAACTTAATAGTGCAGTAAACACTACTAAAATTAAACCTTTTATTTGTAATGATTTATGTATCATTTCTGTTATTATTTTATTAGCTATTTACTTTATTATCTATTAATATATAACCATCCTGCTTTAGGCTCCTGTCCATTACCAAAGTCTAATACATAATAGTACGTTCCTACTGGTAATTTCTCAGAAACTTTTAATGTAGAGCGTCCATTAGAAGTACCATCCCAATCGTTGCTATAACTTCGTTTTTCAAATACTAGGTTACCCCAACGGTTATAAACTTTAAGCTCATTGTTTGGATAATTCTCTATACAGTTGATAATGAAATATTCATTTACACCATCTCCATTTGGTGAGAACTCATTAAATACCGTAGTACAACCCAGCTCTGTCACTGTTGCATCATCTTCTGTATTACCATCTAAATCATCGCCATTATCACTAGTATCTGAAACAAGATCTCCATTTGGTGCTTGTCCTGTTGCTGTTACTGTATTACTTATAGTACCTGCATTAATGGCTTGTTGTGTAATTTCATAACTCGCTGTATAGGTAGCAATCTCGCCTGGTAATAACACACCTTCTGGACTGCCTAGATCTGCATCATCAAATACTGGCGCGCCTTCTACTAATGGTAATACATTGCCAATAGCATCAGTCAATACATCATTTAATGTAATTCCTACTATAGTTGATGCTCCAGTATTTTCTACTGTAATCGTATAATCTATAATATCGCCTACATTCTTACCATTCTCTTCGGCAGTCTTAGTAACTTCTAATGAAGATACACATGGTCCATCAACGGTTACTGCTACTGTTCGACTACTTGGTATAAATACACATGGATCTCTTGGGTCTGTGCCATCTGCAATTTCTATCCCATCTATTACACCATCACCATCACAATCTGTTGTTGCTGTAATTGGTAATGATATATCTGCGATTACATAATCACATGGATCGGTTGGATCAGTACCATTGCCATCATCTGTACCATTTCCATCTGGATCTACTTCAACTCCATTACTAACTCCATCTCCATCACAATCTGCATCTGTCCATATTGGGTTACTTAAGTCTCCTGTAACTGTTCCTGGATCACATGGATCGGTTGGATCACTTGTTTGATCTGAAGGATCACCATCATTGTTTGGGTCTACTTCTTCTTGATCTGTTATTCCATCTCCATCACAATCTGCTCCTGAAGTAATAGCTATACTAATATCTGCGATATTATAATCACAGGCATCTGCTGGATCGGTAGTTTGATCACTTGGGTCTCCATCATTATCTGGATCTACCTCTACTTGATCTAACACACCATCACCATCACAATCTACACCTGAAGTAATTACTTCTGTTATATCTGCGATGTTATAATCACATGCATCCGTAGGATCAGTAGTTTGATCATTTGGATCTCCATTATTATCTGGATCTACTTCTACCTGATCTAATACACCGTCTCCATCACAATCTACACCTGAAGTAATTACTTCTGTTATATCTGCGATGTTATAATTACACGGATCATCTGGATCTGTTGAGTTTGCAACCTCCGTTGAATCTAATACTCCATCACCATCACAATCTGTTGTTGCTGTAATTGGTAATGATATATCTGCAATTACATAATCACATGGATCGGTTGGATCAGTACCATTACCATCATCTGTACCATTTCCATCTGGATCTACTTCAACTCCATTACTAACTCCATCTCCATCACAATCTGCATCTGTCCATATTGGGTTACTTAAGTCTCCTGTAACTGTTCCTGGATCACATGGATCGGTTGGATCACTTGTTTGATCTGAAGGATCACCATCATTGTTTGGGTCTACTTCTTCTTGATCTGTTATTCCATCTCCATCACAATCTTGTACTGCTGTGATTAGAACGCTTACTGATGCGATAACATAATCACAGGCATCGGTTGGATCACTAGCTTGATCGCCAGTGTTTCCATCATTATTTGGATCTATCTCATCTCTATCTATAACACCATCGCCATCACAATCTTGTACTGCTGTGATTGGCACACTTACTGATGCGATAACATAATCACAGGCATCAGTTGGATCACTAGCTTGATCGCCAGTGTTTCCATCATTATTCGGATCTATCTCATCTCTATCTATAACACCATCACCATCACAATCTTGTACTGCTGTGATTGGCACACTTACTGATGCGATAACATAATCACAGGCATCAGTTGGATCACTAGCTTGATCGCCAGTGTTTCCATCATTATTTGGATCTATCTCATCTCTATCTATAACACCATCGCC
>CANKYF010000014.1 GCA_947487895.1 uncultured Flavobacteriaceae bacterium | reverse complement strand
TAACGCAAATTTTTGCTTAAACACAACATTTAGCATTGATCCAATTTTTGCTTAAACACAACATTTAGGATTGATCCTTTTTAATCACATCAATTGGTATGATAGTCATAAAACCAAAAAAACCTGATAATCATAAAATCATCAGGTTTTTGCTGTAAATTGATACTATAATTTGTCGGGGTGGCAGGATTCGAACCTGCGACCTCCGCGTCCCAAACGCGGCGCGATAACCGGGCTACGCTACACCCCGTAATTGTAACGGAGTGCAAATATACTTTTTTTATACATTTAACAATACTTTTTATAAAAATTATTTTTATTACTTGATATACATATATTAGCTCATGTAAAAACAACTTATTTACTGTGAACTTAACTAAACTAGGAACTTTTGTTTTCCTTTTTACTGCTTTAAAAATTATTGGTCAATCACCCATTTCGGGTAAAGTAATTGATGCTGATAATAACTTATTTTTAACTACTGTTGAAATAATAAACATAAACAATAACACTAAGCTATATAATAATCCAAACGGAACATTTCAATTAAACTATAACGGCTCTTATTTGTTTAAAAAAAAGGGATACCTCTCCCAAAAAGTTGAATTAACTTTTGGCGAAAATTATATCATTCAATTAAAATTAAATCCATCTCTACTCAAAGAGGTTGTGATAAACGGAAATCATATTCCTAAAAAACTAAAAACAGCAACCACATCTATAAACATTATTTCTACTGAAGACATAGAACGCTCTAACAATATCAATTTGGTTTCAGCTTTAAACAGAACCCCTGGAGTTTTTATGCAAACTGGCGCATTAAATACCAATAGAATAACTATAAGAGGTATTGGGTCCAGAAATCTTTTTGGCACATCAAAAATTAGAGCTTATTTTAAAGACATCCCTTTAACTAATGGTAGTGGTGAAACTAATATTGAAGATTTTGAACTTGGTGCTATAAGTAGGTTAGAAATTAACAAAGGGGCTGTATCTAGCATTTATGGTGCTGGTTTAGGAGGTACTATCACATTATTACCTAAACCCACAAACTTTAATGAACAATCTTTTACCAACGAATTTACTTTGGGGTCTTTTGGCTTATTAAAGAACCTATCTACCTTAAATTTACACACTAAAAAAAGTGGATTTCAAATAGTGTACAGTAATACAGAAAGTGATGGTTATAGAGATAATAATGAGTACAATAGACAAACATTCACTGTAAATACACATCATTTTATTTCAAAAAAAGACGAGCTTTCTTTTCTCGGCAGTTATGTTGATCTAAAAGCGTTCATCCCAAGTTCTTTAAACGAAGAAGATTATTTAAACACGCCAACAAATGCTGCCTTTACATGGAGGCAAACTAAAGGTTTTGAAGATTCTAAAAGGGGAATTTTCGGGATATCTTGGAATCATCAATTTAATAACAACTTAAAACAAACCACAAGTATTTTCACCTCTTTTAGAGATGGTTATGAACCTAGACCATTTAATATTCTATCTGAAAACACACAGGCTTACGGTATTAGAAGTAGATTATTAGGTAACTCAAAATTATTCAACAAACCTTTAACATGGACACTTGGGGGCGAACTTTTTAAAGACATTTATAAATACAACACTTTTGAGAATTTATATCAAGACTTTCCTCCAGATACAGGAAGTGTAAAGGGTGATGAACTTTCTAATTTTAAAGAAGACAGAAGTTATTACAATTTGTTTTTTGAAATTAATCATAATATTACTGAAAAAACCTCTCTTACGTTTGGCTTAAATTTAAACAAAACCTCTTATAGACTTAAAGATAGATTTGCTGTTACTCAGGATAATATGGATCAATCTGGGCAATATCAATTTAACACTATACTTTCTCCCAAATTTGGGGTTTCACATCAATTTTCGGATAAAATCTCTGGATTTGCTAGTATAAACCATGGCTTCTCTCCTATTTCTTTGGAAGAAACATTGCTACCCGACGGACAAATAAATACCAATATAAAACCTGAAACTGGTTGGAATTATGAAATTGGCACTCGAAGTACATTATTAAACAATAAGCTTCAATTTAATATTTCATTATACAGCCTAAGTTTAAGAAATCTATTGGTGGCAAGACGTACTACTCAAGATCAATTTATTGGTATTAACGCAGGGAAAACACATCATAACGGGCTAGAAGTTTCAGCCATATACCAAATAGTTTCATCAAACAATTTTAATCTTAAAGCATCTATTAATGCCTCAGTAAACAACTATAAATTCAAAGAGTTTATTGATGATGTAAATGATTTTTCTGGTAATGATTTAACCGGAGTTCCTTCAGAAGTTATTAATGCTATTGTAGATTTTGATTCAAAAATAGGACTCTACGGAAACCTCAACTTTCAACATATTGGTGAAATACCCATTACAGACAACAACAACTTATATTCAAACAGTTACAACATTACTAACCTTAAAATTGGTTTCAAAAAAAATCTAAATAAAAAACTAAAAACAAATCTATTTATTGGTTTAAGTAATATCTTTGAAACTAAGTATGCCTCACAAATATTGATAAATGCTTCAAGCTTTGGAGGAAGAGCTCCCAGATATTATTATCCAGGTAATCCTTTTAACTATTTTAGTGGAATCAACTTAAATTATTCTTTTTAAAAATGAAAAAATTAAGCCTAATACTATTTGCATTCATTACATGTTTAACATGTGCACAACAGATAGAATCTGAAGTAAAAGCAGAAGAACCAAGTAATGTAAATTACACAACAGAAATGGTTGTTTCTGATTTAAATATTCCTTGGGGAATGGATTTCTTACCTGACGGAAGTATTCTTATTTCAGAAAAAACAGGTGAGCTTATTCATTTTAAAAATGGAGAAAAAACAACTATTGAAGGTATGCCTGATGTTTATGTTAGGGGACAAGGTGGTTATATGGATGTAAAGCTACACCCTGATTATAAAAATAGTGGTTGGATTTATTTTTCGTATGTATCTCCAGAAGGCGAAGAACCAGGTGGAAACACTGCTATAATGAGAGCCAAATTAAATGGAAACAGCTTAACCGACAAAGCAATTTTATACAAGGCATCTCCTAACACCAAAGTGGGAAGGCATTTTGGTTCTAGAATAGAATTTGATAATGATGGGTTTTTGTACTTCTCTATTGGTGATAGAGCAAACAGAGATGTAAACCCTCAAGATATTACTAGAGATTGTGGCAAAATTTACAGATTAAATGATGATGGTTCTGTACCTAAAGACAATCCGTTTGTTGGAGCAGAAAACGCAAAAACAGCTATTTTTAGTTACGGTCACAGAAACCCTCAAGGCATGGTTAAAAACCCATTTACAGGAGCTATTTGGGTAAATGAACATGGGCCGCGAGGTGGTGATGAGATTAACATTATTCAAAAAGGTAAAAACTTTGGTTGGCCAATAATATCATATGGTATAAATTATGATGGTACATCTTTTACAGATATAACAGAAAAAGAAGGCATGGAGCAACCTCTTTTTTACTGGGTACCTTCAATAGCTCCTAGTGGTATGACTATTGTTTCATCAGATAAATATCCAGACTGGAAAGGCAATGTATTGGCGGGATCTTTAAAGTTTGAATATTTAGAGCGCTTAGTTTTAGAAAACAACAAAGTGATAAAACGTGAAAAATTATTTGAAGGCATTGGAAGAATAAGAAACGTTGTTCAAGCTCCAGATGGCTATATTTATGTAAGCGTTGAAAGTCATGGCATTGTTAAAATTGTTCCAAAAAACTAAATAATAAAAATGAAAAAAACCTATTTTCTTAGTATTGCTACATGCTTAGCAGTCACTTATATTTCCGCTCAAAGCCTTGAAGAAAGTAAAAAAAGAGGCAAAGAGATTTATACAGACTTTTGTGTTACATGCCACTTACCTAATGGTAAAGGGGTTGAAAAGACATTTCCTCCGTTAGCAAATTCAGATTATTTAATGAAAAACCGAGAAGCTAGTATTAGAGGTATTAAATATGGGCAAAAAGGTGAAATAATAGTTAATGGAAATACTTATAATAGCACTATGGCTCCCATGGGGTTAAGCGATGATGAAGTGGCAGACGTTATGAATTACATCTCCAATAGTTGGGGTAACAAAAATGAGAAAGAAGTAACTGAAGAAGAGGTGGCTAAAATTAAAAAAGCTACCAATTAACTTATTATAAAACCTTACTTATAAATCAAAACAATTTAAATTAGGTTTTCTTTCATTTATTCTCAATAAAATCATCTTATATTTCAATAAAACTTATTAAATAATTTTAAATTTGTCTTTATAGAATAGACTAAATTATATGTTAATAATAGGAATTGCAGGTGGTACTGGTTGCGGTAAAACAACCGTTGTGAATCAACTTTTAAAAGAACTGCCTGAAGGAGAAGTTGGTGTAATTTCTCAAGATTCATATTACAAAGACACCTCTCATTTAACATATGATGAACGTGTAAATATAAATTTTGATCACCCTAGGTCTATAGATTTTAATCTTTTAGCCAAACATTTAACAGAATTAAAAAAGAATAAACCCATACACCAACCCGTATATTCTTTCGTTAAACATAATAGAACTGGTGATACTATTTTAACGCACCCAAGAAAAGTTATGATAGTAGAAGGTATTTTAATTCTAACAAATCCAGAGTTAAGAGATATGTTTGATATTAAAATATTTGTACATGCAGATTCAGATGAACGTTTAATTAGACGCTTAAAAAGAGATATTGCTGAACGAGGAAGAGATTTAGATGAGGTTTTATCGCGTTATCAAAACACGCTAAAACCAATGCATGACCAATTCATTGAACCAATGAAAGAGTACGCAGACATTATTATTCCTAACAACAGATACAATACTGTTGCTGTAGATATTGTTAGAACCATTATAAACGAAAAGCTTTAATGTCTTTTTTTAAACATACATTTTTTAAACCGTTCAAAAACGTATTTATCCTTATTTTAGTAGGGTTCGCCGTTTGGATGCTCTTTTTTGATGCTAATTCGCTTTTAATTCACAACGATTTGAATTCTGAAATAGATGATCTAAACACTGAAAAAAAATATTACAATAAAGAAATTGAAAAAGACAATAAAGAAATAAAAAAATTAAACACAAAAGAGGGTTTAGAAAAGTTTGCCAGAGAAGAATATTACATGAAACGCGATAATGAAGAAATTTTCATTATAGAATATGAAGATAGTTTAAAGGTTAAAGAGAATGAATAAACCTTTATTTAATGAGTTTGATGCTGTTTCTGCAAAACAATGGAAACAAAAAATTCAGTTTGATTTAAAAGGAACTGATTATAATGATGCTCTTATCTGGAATACAAATCATGATATTTCTGTAAAGCCCTTCTACCATTCCGAAGATTTTAAAACGCCTCCAACAATACCTAATACCAAGGCAACAGAATGGAAAATTTGTGAAACTATTTTTGTAGCCGATACTCAAAAATCTAATTTAAAAGCAATAGATGTTTTAAATAGAGGAGCAGAAAGCATTAAATTTGTGCTTCCTTCAGAAGATATTCCTATTTCAGATCTATTACAAAATATAGATACTGGTACTACAACCATACACTTTGAATTAGAATTTATATCTACAGATTTCATAAATAACTTGTTAGAAGTTTCAGCAAACTCAGAAAACTTTCATATAGAAAATGATATTATTGGTAATCTGGCAAAAACAGGTAACTGGTATAAAAATTTAAAAGACGACTTTGCAAAATTCAATACCAATGTAAATAAAACTGATTCTTTTACAGTAGATATTTCATTATACGAAAACGCTGGTGCTAACATAATTCAGCAACTCGCATATGGATTAGCTCATGCAAATGAATACCTTAATAATCTCAATTCTGTCACCAAAAAAATTAATGTAAATTTCAAAATGACGATAGGTTCCAACTATTTTTTTGAAATAGCAAAACTTAGAGCCGCGAGATTACTTTGGGGAGTTCTTGCTAAAGATTACAATATCAACACTAATTGCCAAATTTTCGCAATACCTACAAAGCGTAATAAAACCATTTACGATTATAATACTAATATGTTGCGTACCACAACAGAATGTATGAGTGCTGTTTTAGGTGGTGCCAATACCATCTGTAACTTGTCTCATGATGTGGTTTATCAAAAAAGCAATGAATTTGGTGACCGAATGGCTCGTAACCAGTTGTTAATATTAAAAAACGAAAGTTATTTCAATAAGGTCTATAATCCAGCAGACGGCACCTACTACATAGAACACTTAACAAACCAATTTGCAGATAAAGCGTTAATTTTGTTTAAGAATATAGAAGCAAATGGCGGTTTTCTAAGTCAGTTAAAAGAAGGCACAATTCAACGTAAAATAAAGGAGAGTGCACATAAAGAACAACAACAATTTGAAAACCAAGAAGAAATACTAGTTGGCACAAATAAATACGTTAATCCTAATGATAAGATGGATGAAAATCTAGAACTTTATCCTTTTGTAAAACATAAAAAAAGAAAAACTTTAATTGAGCCT
Source organism: uncultured Flavobacteriaceae bacterium (assembly GCA_947487895.1). GTDB lineage: Bacteria > Bacteroidota > Bacteroidia > Flavobacteriales > Flavobacteriaceae > Seonamhaeicola. Next base: position 133,268 of record CANKYF010000014.1, on the reverse strand, counting down.
ATTATTCCAAAAAGATTAGCTGAAACTCTTGAGCAAAAACGTTTAAATAATGAATCTTAAAATAAAACCACAAATATTTACACCAATGAAATCTATTTTAAAAATTGTTATTCTATCCTTAACAGTCGTTTTATTTAATTGTAAAAAAGACGGCTACGACTTAACATTTAAGTACGCAAGTAATCCAGTGTCTTATGCCTGTGAGAACAATAACAACAACTTGTATTCAGAAGCACTTTACTCATTTGAAAATGACATTTTAAAATACTACGGAATTAATAAAAGAAACAAAAACGCATTACCAAATTTAAATACTGCCTATAAGACTTTCATTAGCAATATTGTTTACAATAATATTCCTTATGAAAAGGTTATTTCTGCACACTCTATAGAAGTCTTTAAAGCTCTTAAAAAAGATGGGGATTTATGGGATGCTGAAAGCCCAAATAGTCACCTAAACTTTAATAGCAATATAATTTCATGTATTGCTAAGAACATTAAAAACGAAAATTTAAAAACCACTTTTAACTCATTATTGTCTGTAAATAACTTAAGCTCTAAACTTTTTGGACCAGCTTTAAGATCAAGTAAAATAAGCCCTTTAAGTGATAAGCATTTGGCTTCATATATTGCTTTAGAAATGTACTATTCTAAATTATTCGACATAGACTTAACTAAAATCCCTTCAAAACAAGCAGAAGATACCAAAACAGATGCTGATAAGAATGAAGATCCTCATGCAGGACATGATCATTAATTCATTCTATTGAGAAAAAATTTATATATCGATACCATAAACTGGTGAGTAAATTCATTTTTTTTAAATGAAAAAGTTCCTATTGCTATATTCAAAAATGATAACCTTGCAATAAGAATTCTCCAAATTTAACGCTTGAAAAACTAATAAGTGATGGAAAATGAAAAACAACCAATCATTTAAAAAAGCACAAGAATTAGCTGATATTTTTGCTGAACAAGATGGTAGAAGACCTCGGATTTTGGTTACTAAAATGGGGCAAGATGATCATGATAGAGATATTAAAGTAGTTGCTACAGGATATGCAGACATTGGTTTTGATGTAGATATTAGCGCACTCTCTCAAACGCCAAAAGAAATCGCTAAACATGCCGTTGAAAACGATGTGCATATTTTAAGTATTCTTTTTTTGACTAATAGTTATAAAGCTTTGGTTCCTCAAGTAATAGAAGCACTTAAAAAATTTGCCAGAGAAGACATTATGGTTATTGTGAAGGGGGGCATACCTAAACAAGATTATCAATTTCTTTTTGATACAGGAGTCATAGCTGTTTTTGATCCTGACACAAAAATTAGCGATGCTGCCATAAAAATCTTAGAAATTTTAATAGACTAAACTTAATTGTTAAAATTTAGTCAAAAAAGATCTAGCCAACTCTTTGTTTGTAGTAAAAATACTATTTTAGTATCAATGACTAAATATCAATTCATCTAAACACAAAAAACGTTATGAAGCTTAAGACTTTCTTATTTAACCTATTTTTTCTTTTTGCCTATATAGGTTTAGCCCAAAATTCACATCAAGAAAATATTCCTATAGACCCCGAAATTAAAATTGGAAAACTTTCAAACGGACTAACGTATTACATAAAAAATAATGCAAAACCTGCAGATAAATTAGAATTGAGACTAGTTGTTAATGCTGGATCAATTCTAGAAGATGAGAATCAATTAGGGTTAGCTCATTTTTTAGAACATATGAATTTTAACGGTACTAAAAACTTCAAGAAAAATGATTTAGTTGATTACTTGCAAAGTATTGGAGTTAAATTTGGTGCCCATTTAAATGCATATACAAGTTTTGATGAAACGGTATATATTCTCCCAATTCCAAGTGATGACCCCGAAAAACTGGAAAAAGGCTTTCAAATACTTGAAGATTGGGCACATAATGCGCTTTTAAAATCTGAAGACATTGATGAAGAAAGAGGTGTGGTACTAGAAGAATACAGACTTAGTAGAGGTGCAGGAGAGCGTATGCTACAAAAATATTTACCAAAAGTATTACATGGTTCTAAATATGCAGAACGCTTGCCAATTGGAACAAAAGAAGTTTTAGAAAATTTTGAACATGAAACTATAAGAAACTTTTATAAAGATTGGTATAGACCAGATTTAATGGCTGTAGTTGCTGTAGGAGACGTAGACGTTGAAACTTTAGAGCAAAAAATTAAAGAACATTTTGAACGCATACCAGCTGTAAAAAACCCAAAGCCAAGATCAGTTTTTGACGTTCCAAATCATGATGAAACCTTAATAGCTATTGAAACAGATAAAGAAGCGCCTTTTACCAGAGTACAAATAATGTATAAGGATCATGATCAATTTAAGAATGATGAAACCATAGAAGATTACAGAGATAGTATGGTTAAGCGGTTATTTTCAACAATGATTAATAACCGCTTAGATGAACTAAGGAACTCTGAAAACCCGCCTTTTGTTTATGGTTTTAGCTATTACGGCAGTACATGGGCAAGGACAAAAGGAGCTTACCAATCTATAGCTGGCTCAAGTGAAGATGGACAACTTAAAGCTTTAGAAGCTCTTTTAACTGAAAATGAACGTGTTAAACGCCATGGGTTCACTAAAAGCGAATTTGAAAGAGCTAAAAAAAGTATTTTAGCCAATTTTGAAAAATCTTTTAAAGACAAAGACAAAACAGAATCAAGAAAAATTGTTGGTGAATACGTTAGAAACTTTTTAACTAATGAACCAATACCAGGTATCACTTGGGAATACAATTACTACAAAAGTAATTTAGACAAGATTGACTTAGCTGAAGTGAATACACTAATAAATAATTATTTACATGATGATAATAGAGTTATCGTTTTAACAGGTTTAGAAAAAGAAGGACTAAAAAAGATCACTGAAGAAGAAGTTAAAACGCTTCTAGAAAAAATCAAATCAAAAACCATAGAACCATATGTTGAAGAAGAACTAGCTACTTCTTTAATAAACGAATTACCACCTAAAGGATCTATTGTTAATGAATCTATCAATTCAGATTTAAATACAACTACGCTTACACTTAGTAATGGCTCAAAAGTTGTTTATAAGAAAACAGATTTTAAAAACGATGAAATTCTTTTTGACTCTTTTAGTTATGGTGGATCATCTTTATATACAGATGAAGAACACTTAGCAACTTCTTTTATTAACAGAGGTTTAAGAGAGGCAGGTGTTAATGGTTTTTCTCAAACAGATCTTAAAAAAATGATGTCTGGTAAAATAGCTTATGTCACTCCTTTTATTGGTGGTTTAAGTGAAGGCATGTCTGGTTCTTCTACTCCTAAAGACTTTGAAGAATTGTTTCAATTAATCCATTTATATTTTACAGCATTGAACAAAGATGACAAAGCTTATAATTCATTTATAACCAAACAAAAAAGCTTTGTAGCTAATATTTTTGCAAACCCGCAATATTATTTTCAAAATGAATTGAATAATTTTATCTACGGAAAAAGCCCTAGATACACCGGATTTCCTACCCCAGAAAAGTTTGATGCTAGTGATTATAATCTGGCATATAAAAAATATAAAGAGCGATTTACTGACGCTAGTGATTTCAACTTCTATTTTGTTGGAAACATTGATGACTCTAAACTTAAAGAATATGTTGAAAAATATATTGCTAGTTTACCAGGAACTAACTCAAAAGAAAATTACGTAGTTAGAGATTTCAGACCTCTTACAGGCAATCATACTAAAGTTGTTGAAAAGGGTGCAGATCCAAAAAGTCAAGTTGGAATTACTTTTCATGGGCCAGCAAAATATGATACAGACGAGGCTTATGCACTAAAAAGTTTAGGTGAAATTTTAAGCATTAAATTAATAGAAAAATTAAGAGAAGAAGAAGGTGGCGTTTATGGTGTTGGTGCCTCAGGAGGTATTCAAAAAATACCATACGGATGGTATAACTTTAGAATAAACTTTCCGTGTGGCCCAGAAAACGTAGAAAAACTTAAAACTTCTGCATTAGCTGAATTAAATAGAATATTAGAAGATGGACCAACTAAAGAAGATGTTGCTAAAATAAAAGAAGCGCAACTTCTTCAACATAAAGAAAATTTAAAAAAGAATAAATTCTGGCTTAACACACTTAAAAATGCCGATTTTCAGAAAAAAGACATTATTTCAGGAACTTCTTTTGAAGAATATGTAAAATCTTTAACAGCAAAAGACATACAAAAAGTGGGTAAAAAATATTTATCCAAAGATTATATACTTGCAATTCATAATCCTGAAAAACAAAACTAAAAAAAGCTTATAAAGGCGCTTCTATCATGTAAAGAAGCGCTTTTTATGCAATAACTTCGTTAAAAAACATAAACCAAGTAAGTTTTTCAATCTGTTAACAAGTTCGGTTTTTATTCCTCGTAAATAATTGTATTTTTACCATTAATAAAACCTGACTAATTAATGGGCAAAATAATAGCTATTGCTAACCAAAAAGGAGGTGTTGGAAAAACAACTACTTCTATTAATTTAGCAGCCTCTCTTGGCGTTCTTGAAAAAAAAGTATTATTAATAGATGCTGACCCTCAAGCAAATGCAACTTCAGGAATTGGAATTGATGTTGAGTCTGTGGAGATTGGAACCTACCAACTTTTAGAACATTCTCATTCTGCTAAAGAAGCTATAATAGCTACAGAAACACCAAATTTAGATATCATACCAGCGCATATAGACTTAGTAGCTATTGAAATTGAGCTAGTTGATAAAGAATCTAGAGAATATATGCTTAAAAAAGCATTGAAAGACATAAAAGATAATTATGACTATATTTTAATAGATTGTGCGCCTTCTTTAGGCTTATTAACGCTTAATGCTTTAACTGCGGCAGATGCTGTTATTATACCAATACAGTGTGAATATTTTGCTTTAGAAGGTTTAGGAAAGCTGTTAAATACAATAAAAAGTGTACAAAAAATACACAACAAAAATTTAGATATAGAAGGATTACTACTTACCATGTATGATTCGCGATTACGATTGTCAAATCAAGTAGTTGAAGAAGTGCAAAAGCACTTTAATAATATGGTATTTCAAACCATTATTCAAAGAAACATTCGTTTAAGCGAAGCACCAAGTTATGGTGAAAGCATTATAAATTATGATGCTAGTAGTAAAGGCGCTAATAATTACTTAAGTTTGGCAAAAGAAATTATAAATAAAAACGCTTAAATATGGCCAAGGCAAATAAGAAGCAAGCTTTAGGAAGGGGTTTGTCGGCACTTTTAAAAGACCCAGAAAACGATATTCAATCTGCACAAGATAAAGGTGCAGATAAGGTTGTTGGCAATATTATTGAATTAGATGTTAACTTAATTGAAGTAAATCCGTTTCAACCAAGAACTAATTTTAGTGAAGAATCTTTGCAAGAATTAGCTACTTCTATTAAGGAATTAGGTATTATTCAACCTATAACGGTTAGAAAATTAGAATTCAATAAATACCAGTTAGTTTCTGGTGAAAGACGTTTTAGAGCTTCTAAATTAATTGGTTTAGAAACCATACCTGCTTATGTAAGAATAGCTAACGACCAAGAATCTCTTGAGATGGCTTTGGTTGAAAACATTCAACGTCAAGATTTAGATCCTATAGAAATTGCATTATCATACCAACGTTTAATAGATGAAGTAAACCTAACACAAGAACAAATGAGTGAACGTGTTGGTAAAAAACGTTCTACTATAACCAACTATCTTCGCTTATTAAAATTAGATCCTATCATTCAAACAGGAATGAGAGATGGTTTTATTTCAATGGGACATGGGCGCGCACTTATATCTGTTGAGGATACAACTACACAACTTGATATTTACGAAAAAGTACTGCAAAATGAGCTTTCTGTTAGAGCTACCGAAGATTTAATTAGAAATTACAATACAACTAAAAAAGTCAAAGTTTCTTCTGAAGAAGCAGAAGACGACACTCCAAAATACATTAAAAAAGGCGTTGGAGTTTTTTCTGAATACTTTGGGCACAAAATTGACGTTAAAGTCTCTAAGAATGGTTCTGGGAAAATTTCTATTCCGTTTCATTCAGAAGAAGATTTTATTCGTATTAAAAAATTAATTCAAAGTGCTAAATAAATCTACTGTTGTTAGTCTATTAGCCTTATTACTATGTTTTTCTGCAGTTGCTCAAGACAAAAAGGAAAAAAGAAGGCAAAAAAAAATCGCTAAAGAAATTGTAGTAGACTCGGTTATAAAGAGAGACCCCATAAATCCGTTATCTCCAGCTAAGGCTGCTTTTTACTCAGCAGTTTTCCCTGGTTTAGGACAAATTTATAATAAAAAGTATTGGAAAGTTCCTATAGTTTGGGGTGCAATGGGTACAGGTATTTATTTTTATACCACCAACAACAAACAATTTAATAGATATAGAGATGCTTACAAGAGGCGCTTAGCTGGTTTTGCTGATGATGAGTTTCTACAACTTGATCCTAATGGCAATGTGACTCAAGAAAGAGTAACAACAGATGGTCTACTACGGGCTCAAGAATTCTTCAGGAAAAATAGAGATGTTTCTCTTTTAGTTACTATTGGTATTTATGCTTTAAATGTTATTGATGCAAATGTAGATGCACATTTATTGCAATATAATGTTGACGAAAACTTATCTTTGGCACCGCATTATAAATTCAATGAACTTGATGGACGTAGTGACACAGGATTAACACTAACATTTAGATTTTAGAGACTAAAAAAGCTTTTTAGCAAAAACACACATAAATTTTATAAAATTAAAAAGATGAAAATTGCTTTACTTGGATACGGAAGAATGGGACAAACCATTGAGAAAATAGCAATAAGCCGAGGACACGATGTAGTTTTAAAAATTGATAAAGGTGATAACGATTATGATATTACATTAGCTGATGTTGCCATAGACTTTAGTTTGCCAACAGCTGCTTATGGAAATATTACTAACTGTATAAATAACGGTGTTCCTGTTGTATCTGGTACTACTGGTTGGTTAGAGAATTATGATGATGCGGTAAACCTATGTAAAGAAAAAAATGGCGCATTCATATATGCCTCTAATTTTAGCTTAGGCGTTAACATCTTTTTTGAACTCAATAGAACCCTTGCAAAAATGATGAGTAACATTAAAGAATATAATGTTACTATGGAAGAAATTCATCATACAAAAAAATTAGATGCTCCTAGTGGTACAGCAATTACCTTAGCTGAAGGGGTTATTGAAAACAACAATAATTATAATGCTTGGGAGCTTGACAAAACTGATAATAACACAACCATCCCTATTGTTGCAAAACGTATTGAAGATGTACCTGGTACACATTCTGTTAACTATGCAAGTGACGTTGATACTATAAATATAGAACACATTGCTCACAATAGACAAGGGTTTGCTCTAGGAGCGGTTGTTGCAGCAGAATGGTTAGCAGATAAAACAGGTGTTTTTTCTATGAAAGATGTGTTAAATATAGGTTAATCCTCGCACAATTTTGCAACAATAACAATATGTTAGCTACTTACTAAATGATTTAAATTTTACGATTATGACACTATCGCAATGGTTTATATTAATTCTAATTATTCAAGTTATCCATGCTTTAGGTACTTGGAAATTATATATTAAAGCTGGTAGACAAGCTTGGGAAGCTTTTATTCCTGTTTATAATGCTGTTGTTTTAATGAAAATAATTAATAGACCTTGGTGGTGGGTTCCTTTATTGTTTTTGCCAATTGTAAACCTATTCATGTTTATTGTAATTTGGGTAGAAACTGCCAGAAGTTTTGGTAAAAATCAGCATATAGATACGTTTTTAGCTGTTGTTAGTCTAGGTTTTTATAATTACTATTTGAACTATGTAGCCGATGTAAGTTATGTAGAAAATAGAGATATAAACCCAAAATCAGCTTCTGGCGAATGGACCAGTTCTATTCTATTTGCAATCGTTGCTGCTACTATAGTGCACACCTATTTCATGCAGCCATTTACCATTCCGTCTTCATCTTTAGAAAAATCGTTATTGGTTGGAGATTTTTTATTTGTAAGTAAGTTTCATTACGGTGCCCGAGTACCTATGACCACTGTAGCTGCTCCAATGGTACATGATACTATTCCTAAATTAGGAACTAAATCTTATCTATTTGATGATCATAAAGACAGTAAATCTTGGATAAATAAATTACAATTACCATACTTAAGAATTCCTGGTTTTCAAAAAATTAAACGAAATGAGATTGTTGTCTTTAATCAACCAGCAGATACGCTTAAGGATATGAATGATTTCACTCCTGATAGAAATTATTACAAACCAATAGATAAGAAAACCAACCTTGTAAAACGTTGCGTAGCTATACCAGGAGACTCCTTAGAAATTAGAGATGGTTATGTATATATTAATGGTAAACAAAACGAATTACCAGATAGAGCTAAATTACAGTTTAGTTATTTTGTACAACCCAAATCTAAAACATTTAGTGCAAAAAATGTAAAAGACAGATATGACATTACTGATGGTTTTGGAATAATGAATAGGCAAAATACTTATTATTTCTCTGCAATATCAGATGATGCTTTAGACAAGTTTAAAAACCATCCTAATGTAGTTAGCATAACTCCTAATAAGAAAAAGAAAGGAGAAGGTAATCCTGCTGAAATATTTCCTCATGACCCAAATTATCAATGGAATAGAGATTTCTTCGGTCCTTTATACATCCCTGAAGAAGGCAAAACTATAGACTTAAACTTAGACGTTTTACCGTTATATAAACGTATTATAGAAGAATATGAACATAATAAGCTACAGGTAAAAGGCAATCAGATTTATATTAATGATGAATTAGTCAGTACTTATACTTTTAAGCAAAACTATTACTGGATGATGGGAGATAACAGACACAACTCTATTGATGCCAGACGTTGGGGGTTTGTACCATTTGATCATGTTTTAGGAAAACCTGTTTTTGTATGGATGAGTTGGGACGGATTAAGCCCAAGATGGGAACGTTTCTTTACCACTGTAAGCGGTAGTGGTGAAGCTAACTCCTCTTTTATCCCTTTCTTAATTTTATTGTTTGGCTTTATTTTATTGAGCAAATTCTTTAAGAAAAAGAAATCAGGGCAAGAAAGTTCAAAGATATCTTATGGTGCTAAAGTAAAATATGCTTCTGTAAAGCCTAGAATTAAAGCTGTTTTCATTGATTCATTTATTATAATGGGATCTATGTATTTGGTTTCAGAACTATTCGCTTTATTTGGTTTTATCCCTAATTTCATTAAAATTATTGTTTTTGTTGCTATATTTTTACTTTACGATCCATTAATGACAAGTTTTAAAGGTGGTACAATTGGACATTCTTTATCAAACATTTCTGTAAGAAGAGATGGTGATACAGAAAAATTCATCTCTTTTCCTAGCGCTTTAATTAGGTTCATTCTTAAATCATTATTGGGTTGGATTTCTTTATTAACCGTAACTGGTAATGAAAAGAGAAAAGCTATTCATGATGCAGCTGCTAATTCAGTAGTAATTGAAAAATAAAGCTATTAAATGGAATATGATAACATTGTCATCCATCCAACATATTTCCCAAGTATAGCTCATTTTGTTGCTATGCTTAAAGCTGACAATGTGTTTTTGGAAGTTGAAGACAATTTTGTAAAGCAGACTTTTAGAAACAGAACTTATATTTATGGTGCTAATGGTAAACAGACTTTAAATATCCCTGTTATTTATTCACAAAAAAATAGACAACAATATAAAGATGTAAAAATCTTTAATGAAGAAAAGTGGCAATCTAATCATTGGAAATCTTTATTATCAGCTTATAGAACATCTCCTTTTTTTGAATATTATGAAGATGAACTTCAACCTTTATTCACTAAAAAAGCTAATTTTATATTAGATCATAATTTAAAATGTTTTGAAGTTATTAGTGAATGTCTACAGGTAGATGTAAATATTTCTAAAACCTCAACTTTTGAAAAAAATCCAGAAGATAAGGCTGATTTTAGGTTTTTAGTAAATGCCAAACAAGAACAGTCTCATGATTTTGAACCTTACACTCAGGTTTTTTCTAACAAACATGGGTTTATAAATAATCTGAGCATTTTAGATGTATTGTTTAATGAAGGTCCAAACACCCTCAATTATTTAGAATCTCAAACCATTAAACCTCAATAATGTTACAGCCTATAGCCCATTATGGTTGTCATTTTTTAATTCCGTTAATTGTTGCTTTAATATGGTATAAATCCCAATGGAAAATAGCTTATTTAATAATGGTTTTAGGAATGCTAATAGATTTAGATCACTTATTAGCAAATCCTGTTTTTGACCCTAATAGGTGTAGCATTAATTTTCATCCATTACATTCCATTTATTCAATTATTATGTATGTAATTTTATTATTTCCGAAGACAACAAGACTAATTGGCTTAGGGTTAGTCATTCATATTATTTCAGATGTCGTAGACTGCTTATTTATGTAGTTTATTTTTTAATGAGAGTTTAGCCATCACGGGGAAATGATCTGAGTAATGCTCAGCATAAGATTTAAAGCTATTCACATTAAAAGCTTCATCTGCAAACACAAAATCTATTCTTATAGGGAAAAATTTAAATTCATGTGTACGTCCAAAACCTGTGCCTGCAACATCATGAGCATCTTGCATATCTCCTTTAATTTTTCTGTAAACATATGAAAACGCTGTATTATTAAAATCTCCACAAATAATCATCTTATGTTTACATTGATTTTTATGCATTAGAAACAATTCTGTCTGAAATTGTTGCATTTTAAATGTATTCCCTACTCTTTTTAATAATCGTTCAGAATCTTCATTTTTTAAATTTTCTACATTGGTATTGATACGTAATGACTCTAAATGAATATTATAAACTCTTATAGTATCCTCCCCTTTTAAAATATCTGCAAAAATGGCGTTATTACCAGTATCTGGAAATTCAATAGAACCAGAATTTACAATAGGAAACTTAGAAAAAATAGCCTGTCCGTATTTTGTTTTTTTTCCAGATAGTTTTTCAAACTTATACTTAAAAAAAGATAAATTAATATTTTTATGTGGATGGTACTCTTGAACACTTAAAACATCGGGAGATTCGGTTTTTATAAAATCTATTATTTTAGTTTCAACACCTTCTTCTTTAATCCAATTGTAAAGATTAAACAATCTCACATTGTAATTCATTACTTTAATGTTATCATCAATGTCTATATTTTTAGCAGATGAAAACTTATAAAGCGATCCAAACCATAAATACCCTAGGAATAAAATCAAAAAAGACAAAAAGAACTGTTTTTTTAATCTGATACCCCAGTATAAAGCGAAAATAACATTAGCTATAATTAACAGTGAAACTCCTAAATTTAAAACTGATAAAACTGCAAATGCTTTAGGGGGTAAAAACGGAAGAATAAATGATAAAAGTAAAACCAGAGCAAATATTACATTGAAGAAGTAAATAACTTTATTTATTGCACTAAGCTTCTTCATTTATTATCTTTCTTAGGTTTAAATAAATTAAACATTATTCCCTTATTTCTTTCCTGCCCTGAATAGAAAGTCTTTTTCTTCTGTAGTTAAACTATCATAACCACTTTTACTTATTTTGTCGAGAATAACATCAATTTTTTTCTGATTATTAAACTCATTAAAATCGGCTTTAGTATATCCGCCAACCTTACTTTTGTTTTTATGTACTGTTTTTAACGGACTCTTTTTTGAAGGCTTAAACATGCTAACTAGAGCATCCATTAAACGTTCAAAACCTTTGCCTATATCTTTACCTTTAACTAATTGTTTAGCATAAATGTAACCTAAAAGCACACCTCCTAAGTGTGCTAAATTCCCTCCTGCATTTCCTCCAAACAATCCAATAACATCTATAACAACAATTGCTATAGCCAAATACCAAAGTTTAATGTTAAAAGCAATAAGTCTCACTTCTTGGTTTGGCATATAAGCACAAACAAAAATTAACAAAGCCCTTACCGCTGCTGATGCGCCTACTAATGTACTTCTAATACCAAAAAAACCAGGAAATAACCAATACCCCAACATGAAAAGTAATCCACCAAAAATTGCACCAAGAAAATAGATATTTAATGCTGTTTTGGGATTAAATAGGTTTAAAACAATACGCCCAATAAAGTAGAGCCAAAGCATATTAAATAGTATATGTAGAAAATCACCATGAAGAAAAGCATATGTAACAATACTCCATGGTTTTAATATAAAATCTGAAAAACCACTTGGCAATTTAAACCATCCTAAATTCAACCTTAGTAAATGTTCAATAACAAAAACCACTACATTAATGACAATGATTTTCTCTAGAACATTTAATCTACTTAACTTGTTTTTTATGTCTTGACTTAAAGATGTCATTAATACCAACGATTACTATTAAACTGATTTTTCCGCCAATACCACATTATTAGGAACCCTGTTAACGCCCCACCTACATGGGCAAAATGGGCTACGCTTGATCCAAAAACAGAAACCCCACCAAAAAACCCTGATATTATATCATAAGCTACATACAATGAGATAAAATATTTAGCTTTTATTGGTATTGGTAAAAAAATTAACATCAATTCAGCATTAGGATTAAGTACCGCAAATGCGACTAAAATCCCAAATAAACATCCCGATGCACCAACCATAGAGGAATTATAAACAGGAAAAATATTCTTAAGTAAAGTTACTTGACTCTCTGAAGTTCCTGCCAAAACCTCATTAGTTGAAATCATATGAATAATTTGATCATTAGTTAATCCTGATTCAATTAAAGCATTAAAACCTGGTATATACTGAAAATAATAATATCCTAAATGGAGTAAAACAGCCCCCAAACCAGCAGAAAAATAAAGAAATAGAAATTTATTCTTACCAAGTGAAAACTCAATAGCACTACCAAACATCCATACCCCAATCATATTAAATAATAAATGTAAAGTATTCCCATGCATAAACATATGAGTCACTATTTGCCAAGGCTTAAAAGATTCATTATTTGGAAAGTATAATGAAAACCACTGATAAAATAGTTGTCCTCCACCAACACTTAATGTCCCAACAAACATAATCACATTAATGATTATTAAATGTTTAACGGTTTCTGAAATTCGCATCATACTCTAAATAAATTTTTTATCTAATTCGTCAACACTCATTGTAATAAATGTTGTTTTGTTAGTTGGTGTTACATTAGGTTCTTTACAAGCAAATAACTTGTTTACTAAATGTTCTTGTTCATCTTTTTGTAAAGACTGCCCTGTTTTTATTGCTAAACTTTTCGCCATAGATTTTGCTAATAAATCTGTAGCACTAAAATGCGCATCTGGCACTTCATTTTCTACATCGCTAATAAGCTGTTCTAAAATAATAGACACCTCACTTTCTGGTACACTTACAGGTACACCTGTTATTTCTACCGACTCTTCTAAAACGTTAGAAAACACAAAACCTGTATGTTCTAAATCTTCTTTTAACTGTTGTAAAATTTGAATTTCCTGAACCGAAAAATGAAGCTGTAGAGGAAATAATAATTGTTGACTCATAGCTTCTTTAATGGTCATATTCTTTAAGAAATCCTCATATAATATACGTTGGTGCGCTCTATGTTGATCAATCAATAACATACCAGATTTAATAGTACTTACAATGTATTTATTATGTAGCTGATAGGTTGTATTCGTTTTTTCTACTTCTTTACCATCTTCAAAAATAGAACCTGTGGTTTCTTCACTTTCAAAATGAACTTCGCTAAAATCAGTTTCAACCGCATCATTACTTTTAGATTCTAAGCCTACATACAAACTTTCCCAATTAGTAGCTGGTTCTTTTTTAAAAGTATTTCCTGATGAATAAGACTTGGTTTTAACAGGTTCTGCATCATCTTTAAACGGATTAAAACTTCTATCTATTTCTATGGTTGGTACATTAGTTTGTTTATCAGATAAATTATAAGGTGTATCCAAACTAGAATCTCGTTCAAAATCTAATACAGGAGCTATATTAAACTGTCCTAAACTATGTTTAACTGCAGAACGTAACAATGCATACAATGTATGCTCGTCATCAAACTTTATCTCAGTTTTAGTAGGGTGAATATTAATATCTATAGTCTGCGGGTCTACAGTTAAGTTTAAAAAATAGCTCGCATGTGTACCGCTTTTTAATAAACCATCAAATGCTGAAGCAATGGCATGGTTTAAATAAGCGCTCTTGATAAAACGATTGTTTACAAAGAAATACTGTTCTCCTCTTGTTTTTTTAGCATACTCAGGCTTTCCTACAAATCCAGAAATTTTAAGCACCTCAGTATCTTCTTCAACAGGCACTAATTTTTCATTGGTTTTGTTTCCAAATATATTTACTATACGCTGTCTATAATTACTAACTGGTAAATTAAAGGCTTCGCTTCCGTTATTGTACAGGGCAAAACTTATATCACAATGCGCAAGAGCTACTCTATGAAATTCATCAATTATATGGCGCAATTCTACCGCATTGGATTTTAAAAAATTTCTGCGAGCTGGTATATTATAAAACAAATTTTTAACCGAAACCGATGTCCCTTTAGGTGTTACTACTACATCTTGAGAAGCGACGTTACTTCCTTCAATTACAATAGCAGTACCAACATCATCTCGCTCTTGTTTGGTTTTTAATTCTACATGTGCAATGGCTGCTATACTTGCTAAGGCTTCACCTCTAAATCCTTTTGTGTGTAGTTGAAATAAATCTTCGGCATTTCTTATTTTAGAAGTGGCATGACGTTCAAAACTTAGTCTAGCATCTGTTATGCTCATCCCTTTACCATCATCAATTACTTGAATTAGGGTTTTTCCAGCATCTTTTATGATAAGTTTTATGGTTGATGCACCAGCATCAATAGCATTTTCAAGTAATTCTTTTACTACCGAAGCCGGACGTTGTACAACTTCTCCAGCGGCTATTTGATTTGCAACATGATCAGGTAAAAGCTGTATAATGTCTGCCATTTATTATTTATGAAAAGAAAATAGATAAATCGAAACCAATTATAAAAAGAAAGATTATTACTAAAACAACGGCAATTATTAACACTCTCCTATTGGCCTCTCTATCTGGGTTATTTTTAAAATCATCTACGGCGTTATTAAATTTTGTTTTCAAGCCAGAATTATTACCAACAGTAGTTCTGTGCTCATCAAACTTATGTTTCATCTCAAACGGATTCCCCTCTCCTTTATAATAGCGAGGTTCATAACTAAATTTTTTGTTCTTACGTAATTTTAAAATCCCCATGGTTTCTAATGTTTTAAGTTACATGAATTTTTTCTCTAATACATACATAAGAATCAATAATAATACCAAAGCTAAAATTAGAGTACGTACTGGTAAAACGCCTTTTACTTTTCGTTTACTTTCGTTAGCCTTTTTCCATTTAGAAACAAAGTCTTTTTCCTGATTTTCATCAGAATCCGGCTGATTTTCATCAGAAAATCGAGGTTGATAATTAAATGTTCTATGTTTACGCTGCTTAAACAAGATTTCTAACGCTTATTCTTTCAAAAATACTTAAAAATAGATAGAGTTAAGCTTATAAAAAGCCAAAAATTGTTAACAATGACAGAAAGTAATTTGTCATTGTGAAGGTGTTATATTGAGCTGTCATTCTGAGCTTGTCGAAGTATTGTCGAAATGAGGAACGACTGTGGTAATCTTTTATAATAAAACAGACTGCCACGTTTTACAAAAAAGTAATACTCGCAGTGACGTTACAGACTAACTATTATTTCTAAGCTCTGCCATTTTAATTGCGGCAATAGCTGCTTCAGTACCTTTGTTTCCGTGTTTTCCTCCAGAACGCTCTATGGATTGCTGCATATTGTTATCTGTAAGTACACAAAAAATCACAGGTGTTTCACTCATTACATTTAAGTCTTTAACACCCTGAGTTACACCTTCACAAACAAAATCAAAATGTTTGGTTTCACCTTGAATAACACTTCCAATAGCTATAACCGCATTTACCATTTGTTCCTGCATTTTTTTACAACCGTAAATAAGCTCAAAGCTTCCAGGAACATCCCAACGAATAATATTACTCTCTTCTACACCATTATCAATTAATGCTCTATATGCGCCTTCATACAAACCTTCAGTAATAGTATCATTCCATTCTGAAACAACAATCCCAAACCGAAATTTACTCGCGTCTGGGATTGTTGCTTTATCGTATTCTGATAAATTTTTATTTTCGGTTGCCATATGATACCAAAATTAATTTTGAATTACTTATTGGCTAAAACTGTTGCTTTTCCTATAAATACATCAATATTTGACGCTTGTGTAGATTTAGGATAGTCTGACTTAATCTTTTCAAAGTAAGACAAAGCCTTATCAGCATTTCCTAATTTTAAAGCTAAAGCACCTGCTTTGTATAAATACATTGGTGTTGTGAACTCATTATTACGCATATTAGCAGCATCTTCATAAGCTTTTAAAGCATCTTCTGGTTGATTTCCTTGTACATAAGCATCACCAATATTCCCCTTAGCTAAAGGAGCTAATACTTCATCATCACTTTTAAAATTGCTTAAATGCTCAATAGCTTCATTGTATTTCTTTAATCTTAAATACGCAGTACCCGCATAATAACTTGCTAAATTAGCAGCATCTGTACCGCTATATTCTTCAATAATATCTAGCATTCCAAATTTACCTTCACCTCCATTTAATGCTAAATTATATAGTGAATCTTTAGCCACAGCTGTAGTTGCTTGGTCAAAGTATTTTTGAGCTTGAAACATATCATTCATTGCAGTAGTCTGCTTAGGTCCAGAAATGAACTCTCTATAACCTATTGAACCTAAAACCGCAGCGGCTACAACTCCTATGATTATGAATATGTATTTTTGATTTCTCTCAACAAATGCTTCTGTTTTAGAAGCACCTTCATCAAGGGTATTAAAAACCTCAGCAGTTGTAGATTCTTCTTCAACCTCTACTTGCTTCTCTACCTTAGTTTTTGGTTTATATCCTCTCTTCTTGTAAGTTGCCATATATAAAAAATTAATGCGGGGCAAAAATATAATTTTTCTTCATAACTAAAAGGCTATTTATTTGATATTTTTCAATAATTTGCACTTCTTTTTAAAGGTTTCCCCATTAAATCGGTTCAAAAAATAGCATTTAGTAAATGATTTTAAAATCTGTTTCATTACTTAACTATAAAAATTTTGACAGTAAATCTTTTACTTTCAACGAAAAAATAAATTGTATTGTTGGTAATAATGGCATTGGAAAAACTAATGTCTTAGATGCTATTTATCATTTATCCTTTGGTAAAAGCTACTTTAATCCAGTTGCTAGTCAAAATATAAAACATGGTGAAGAGTTCTTTGTTATTAATGGTGAATACGCTAAAGAAGATAAGCTAGAAAAAATTGTTGTTAGTTTAAAACGTGGACAAAAAAAAGTAATTAAACGCAATGGTAAAGCTTATGAGAAATTTAGTGAACACATTGGTTTTTTACCTCTTGTTATTATTTCTCCAGCAGATAGGAATCTAATTATTGAAGGAAGTGATACCAGACGGAAGTTTATAGATAGTGTTATTTCGCAAAGCGATAAAACGTATTTAAATCATCTTATAAATTACAATAAAGTATTAGCCCAACGTAATGCTCTACTAAAGTATTTTGCCTTAAATCATACTTTCAACGCTGATACTTTAGAAGTTTACAACGGCCAATTAACAGAATACGGCACTCATATTTTTGAAAAACGCCACGCTTTTTTAGAAACATTCATTCCAATTTTTAAAGAGCGATATGATGCCATTAGTAATGGTAACGAGACTGTTGATTTAGTTTATAAAAGTCATCTGTTTGAAGATAATTTAACGACACTTTTAGAAAATACCTTAAGTAAAGATAGAGCATTACAATACACTAATGTTGGTATTCATAAAGACGACTTAAACTTTAATATTGAAACGCATCCTATTAAAAAATTTGGAAGTCAAGGTCAGCAAAAATCATTCTTAATAGCCTTAAAATTAGCTCAGTTTGATTTTATAAAAGCACAAAGTGGCGTAAACCCTATTTTACTGCTTGATGATATTTTTGATAAACTAGACGAACAACGCGTATCTCAAATTATTAAACTGGTTGATAATGAAAATTTTGGTCAGTTATTTATAAGTGACACCCATGCAGAACGTACTGAAAATGCTGTAAAACAGGTGCATCAATCTTATGAGGTTTTTAAGTTATGAGTTTAAAAGCACATTATAATAGCTTACATAATGATGCTATTGAAAGCATCAAAAAGGACACTTATGTTACTGATCAATTAATAGATGATTCTTTAGATAATAGATTAGGCATCACATTATTGGCAAGACCTCCAATTAAAGTAAAAGAATGTATTCAACATTTCTTAAATAAAGTTAAAACTATTGAGCCTAATCAATACTATTATAAAAACGCTGATATTCATATTACAGTAATGTCAATTATTTCATGCTATGATGGTTTTCAATTACATAATATTAATATTCAAGATTATATAGATGTCATCAACGTAAGTCTAAAGAACATCAACAGTTTTAAAATTAATTTTGAAGGCATAGCAGCTTCAAATTCAGGTATAATGATTCAAGGCTTTTTAGAAGACGATACTCTAAACAACTTACGAGATAACCTAAGAATCAACTTTAAAAACTCAAATTTAAAGGAGTCTATAGATAAGAGGTATACTATTCAAACAGCACATTCAACCGTAATAAGATTTAAAGAAGCATTTAAAAATAAAAATGACTTTTTAAATGAAATAGAAGCCTTTAGGGATTATAATTTTGGTACATTTGAAATAACCAATTTAGAGTTAGTTTACAACGATTGGTACCAAAGAGAAGAATTAGTAAGGAAATTACATGACTTCAATTTAAAAAACTAAAATGCCTAAACGCCATAACGAACATATAAGTATAAAAGATGCCTTAAAAGAGTTTGTAGAAACCAACAAACTAGATAAAGGTTTAGATAAGGTAAATGTAGCAGATGCTTGGGCTAATCTTATGGGTAATGGCGTAAACAATTATACAACAGCAATTACTTTAGAACGAGATACACTTTATGTTCAATTAAGTTCTAGTGTTTTAAGAGAAGAACTTAGTTACGGAAAGCAAAAAATCATTACTATGATTAACGAAGAGTTAGGCAAAGACATAGTAAAAAAGCTTATTTTGAGGTAAAATCTATTTTATTATCTTAATTTCAACCTTATTTAACCCTCTGTTTTAAAGGGCTTAAAGCCCAAATAAAAAAATATTTAAAAATTAATCGTAAATAAATGATTTTCAAGCATTTTTAATATTAACTTAGCCCTCAATAATAATTTAATATATTAAAACATGAGTAAAGGAACAGTTAAATTCTTCAATGACACTAAAGGTTTTGGTTTTATTGTAGAAGAAGGTTCAAACAAAGAACATTTTGTTCACATTTCTGGATTAGTTGATGAGATTAAGCAAGGCGATGAAGTAGAATTCGACTTACAGGAAGGTAGAAAAGGTTTAAACGCAGTAAACGTAAAAGTAATCTAATATATATTATTTAATTAACTTTTATTTACAAGTACAAAGCTCGCAATTTAATTGCGGGCTTTTTTTGTAACAAAACATATCTTAAATCATCTTTTATATGTACTCATTAATCAAAAAAATAAAAGATGACTAAAAAAAGATACATTCTATTTGTAATTATTGCTCAATTATCAATTTGCAATTTCATCAATGCCCAGCATTCAAATAATACAGTACCAGAGATTGAAAAATCCCTAAAATATCACGATAGCATATTTTGGCAAGGTTACAACACCTGCGATTTAGAAATTATGGAAAAATATGTTTCAGACGATTTAGAGTTTTACCACGATAAAAGTGGTGTATCTCTAGGAAGAGAATCATTTATAAAAACTGTTAAGAAAAACCTTTGTAGTAATCCTAATTTTAAATTAAGGCGTGAAGCATTAAAAGAAAGCATTAAAATATATCCTATTAATAATTATGGCGCCATCATTTCAGGAGATCATATTTTTTACATCACAGAAAACAATACTCCAGAATATCTTGATGGCATTTCAAAATTCACCAATCTTTGGCAATTTAAAGATGGGGTATGGAAAATGACTCGCGTTTTAAGTTATGATCATAAAGCCCCACCTGCTAACATAGATAAAAAAGAGATTGTCTTATCGTCTTCAATTTTAAAAACATTTACTGGTAAGTATAAAGCTCCAAACTCAGGCAATGTATCCATTGCATCTAAAGATGGAAAACTAATTATACAAACAGATAAAAACCCTTTTATCATTTTCCCAATATCTGAATCTACATTTTTTAGTAAAGAAGCTCCTCTAACATTTCAATTTATTAAAAACAAGGACGGTAAAGTAATCAAAATGATTGTTAAAGAAAACGGTAAAGTTGTTGAAGAAATAACAAAACTATATTAAAACGCGCAAAAAATAAAAGCCCGCAACTATCAGTTACGGGCTTTCTTATATTTAAATCTAATTTACTAGAATTGTTCTCTTCCAGAAAAATGAAAAGCGCCTTCAATAGCTGCATTTTCATCACTGTCACTTCCATGAACAGCATTTTCACTAATAGATTCAGCATACATCTTTCTTATAGTACCTTCAGCAGCATCTGCAGGATTTGTAGCTCCAATTAACGTTCTAAAATCTTCAACAGCGTTATCTTTTTCTAAAATAGCTGCTACTATTGGGCCACGTGTCATATATTGAACTAAATCAGTAAAAAACGGGCGCTCTTTATGAATTGCATAAAATGTTTCAGCATCGGCTTTTGTCATTTGAGTTAATTTCATAGCCACTATTCTAAATCCAGAAGCTGAAATTTTCTCTAAAATTGCGCCAATGTGTCCTTTTTCAACAGCATCTGGCTTAAGCATAGTAAATGTTCTATTTGTTGCCATTTGTTTATAATAAATTTTGCGCAAAAATACTGTTTTATATTTATTTACGCCATTAATAATTTTGTATTAACGCTTTTTTAAAATTTAATAAAAGTACAGCAATTCTTTTTAAGCCTATATTATTAAATTGTATCTTCGTTGTATATGAATAAACAAGACATTGGAAGCATAAAACAACTACTATCTTCACCAAAAAACATAGTAATTGTTCCACATAAAAACCCTGACGGAGATGCTATTGGATCTACGCTTGGTTTGTATCATTACCTTTTAAAAGGCAATCATAACACAACTGTTTTAACACCTAATGATTATCCTAATTTCTTAAAATGGATTCCGGGTGAAAACACCATTTTAAAACATGATTCTCAAACCAAAGAATGCGAAGCTCTCATACATGAAGCTGATATTCTTTTTACTTTAGATTTTAATGCGTTTCACAGAACTGGTAATATGGAATCTGTATTAGCACAAAGTGACGCTATAAAAATAATGATAGACCATCATCAAGCACCAGATGATTATGCTACATACATGTTTAGTGATGTTAGCATGAGTTCTACCTGCGAAATGATTTATCATTTTATTGAAATGCTTGGAGACACCAACTTAATAGATGTAAATATTGCGACTTGTTTGTATACGGGTATCATGACAGACACAGGTTCCTTCAGGTTTTTATCTACCACAAGTACAACTCATAGAATTATTGCAGACCTTATTGAAAAAGGTGCCAATAATACTGAAATACATAATAATGTTTACGATACTAATAGTTATAACAGAATTCAACTGTTAGGTTGTGCTCTAAACAATTTAAAAGTTATTCCAAACTCTAGAGCTGCTTACATAACTTTATCTCAAGATGAATTAAACAGTTACAATTATACCAAAGGTGATACAGAAGGTGTGGTAAACTATGGGCTTTCATTAGAAGGCGTAGTACTTGCAGCTATTTTTATTGAAGACAAACAAGAAGGTATCATTAAAATCTCTTTAAGGTCTAAAGGTAATTTTTCTGTAAACGAAATGTCTCGTGCCCATTTTAGCGGTGGCGGTCATACCAATGCAGCTGGAGGACGAAGTACTTTATCATTGCAGGAAACTGTTGACAAATTTATTAGTATCTTACCCCAATATAATAACGCCCTAAATCATGAATAAATTACCTATCCTTGCCATAATTTTGCTGGTTTTTAGTTGTAAAGCTCCAGAAGCCAGAAGACCTATTTCTTCTACATCCGGCTCATTTATTAACCAATCTATAGAACGTAATAAAGCACTTAATGCTAAAGAGACTGCTGCTATTGAGAAAGTGATGACGCAGAATAATCAAGACTATATAGCTTCTAA
This sequence comes from uncultured Flavobacteriaceae bacterium, assembly GCA_947487895.1. Classification (GTDB taxonomy): domain Bacteria; phylum Bacteroidota; class Bacteroidia; order Flavobacteriales; family Flavobacteriaceae; genus Seonamhaeicola. The sequence goes on along the minus strand of CANKYF010000014.1, from coordinate 110,870 downwards.
ATCTGGGTTTTGGTATTACTATAATACTAAAACTGAAATAGATTCTTTAAAAACACCTGCTTTTGGAGATATTGTGAATTACAACTACAATGTAAAAACATTAAATGGAAACGTTATTTACACTAAAAACGATACCAAAACACAAAATTACACCATGGATAAAGAAGAACTTTTCACAGGTCTTCGTGAAGGTTTAAAACTTATGAAAACAGGAGAAACTGTTACATTTTTATTTCCTTCACAAAAAGCATATGGTTACTATGGTGACGAAAATAAAATTGGCACTAATATCCCTATAGTGTGTGAAGTTACCGTTAATTCTATTACCCAAAAACAAATAAATTAAGATGAAACATCTTTTTAGTAACTTAACAGGATTCATTTTTCTGTTACTTATAACATCTTGTAAATCCTCTTATTCAAATTTAGAAGATGGCCTTTATGCCGAAATTAAAACTTCAAAAGGTGTAATGGTTGCTAAACTAGCTTATGATAAAGTACCTGCTATTGTTTCAAATTTTGTATCTCTAGCCGAGGGTACCAACACCATGGTTGATAGTATTTACAAAGGAAAGAAGTTTTACAACGGTCTTAAATTTCACAGAATAGTAGACAAATTTATGATACAGGGAGGAGATCCACTTGCAAATGGAAAAGGTAATCCTGGATATAGATTTAACAACCAATTCCATCCAGATTTAAAGCATGACAAACCTGGTATTTTAGCCATGGCAAATGCAGGTCCAAACACCAATGGCAGTCAATTTTATATTACTGAAGTTCCCAAACCTGTTTTAGATAAAGGTTATTGTGTTTTTGGAGAGTTAGTAATTGGTATTGATATTCAAGACAGTATTTCTAATGTAGAAACAAAAAATGAGAAACCTCTAAAAGATGTTTTTATAAGCGAAGTAAACATTATTAGAAAAGGTGAAGACGCTAAAAATTTTGATGCACCTCTAATATTTGAAACCTACATTAAAGAGGAATTTAAAAAAGATAAAGAACGTAAAGAAAAAGCTGAAGCTATTCTAAAAGCCACTAAAGCAAAGTTTGAACAACAAAAAGCTGAAGCTACAACGTTAGCTTCAGGTCTAAAATATTATGTATCTGAAATTGGGACTGGAGATAAACTTCCTATAGATGCTACTGTAAAAGCACATTACGCCGTTTACTTTGAAAACGGCAAACTATTACAAACCAGCAGTCTAGAAATAGCAGAAAAACTAAATGCTGTTAACCCTAAACGAAAAGCTGCTAATAGATATCAGCCTATGGTATCTGATATTGGTCCAGATGCTGAAATGATTTCTGGATTTAAAGAAGGACTTCAACAATTAAGAGTTGGTGACAAAGCTACGTTATTCATTCCCTATTATTTGGCATACGGACAAGCTGGTACAAGAGGGATTCCTCCTAAATCAAACTTAATATTTGAAGTTGAAATTTTAGAATTAGTAAAGTAACCCAACATTTTTTTAACATTTAAGTGATCCCAAACACTTATATTTACAGTGAAAAAATAAAAGTATGCACGTATTAAAATTTGATTGGAACCCTATAACAGGCATTGATATTGTTGGCAATTTTAAACTGCACTTTTACAGCCTCATGTGGATAGTTGCCTTTATTTTAGGGCTATCTATAATGAAACGTATTTTCAAAAGAGAAAAAGTATCTTTAGAATATTTAGACCCTTTATTTATCTACACAGTATTAGCAACTATGCTTGGTGCACGTTTAGGACATGTGTTATTTTACCAATCTGAATTAATAAGTCAAGATTTCTTTAGCATATTTTTACCCTTTAAATTTAAAGGTGGTTTTGAATTTACAGGATTTCAAGGATTAGCAAGTCATGGTGCTGCTATAGGTATTATAATTGGTATGTATTTATACCGAAAAAAATACAAGTACAAATCTTTACTATGGATCTTAGATAGAGTTGTAATAACAGTAGCTTCTGGTGCTGTATTTATTAGATTGGGTAATTTTATCAACTCTGAAATTATAGGAAAAGTATCAGGTGATTTTACTTTAGGAGTTCGTTTTATTCAAAATTTTTACCATAAGAGTGTTGCCATTCGTGAAACAGGTATAAATAATGCTCAAAAAGCATATAGAGCATTGACCAACGATTCTAAATTTGCTCATCTTGTTGAAGAGGTTCCTTACCGTCACCCAGCTCAGTTATACGAATCTTTTTGTTATGTATTTGTATTTTTAATACTCTGGTATTTCTATTCTAAAACTCCTAAAAAAGATCAAACAGGATTCTTATTTGGACTATTTTTAATTTTATTGTGGACTGTTAGATTTATTGTTGAATTCTTTAAAGAACCTCAAAATAAAGAACGTGCTGATTGGATGCTAAATACAGGACAATGGTTAAGTATTCCGTTTGTACTTATTGGTTTATATTTTATGTTTGGCTACAAACCCAAAACTGTTGTTAAATAGTGAAATTAAACATTGTAATAGCATCTTTTTTGTTACTAACTATATTTGCTTGTAAAGAAGATAAAAAGGTTATAAAACAAACACAGGTTACTTTTACTAAAGAAGGATATCTTACAATTCATAAAATCACATCTGATTCTACTTCAGTTTCTTTAGACATTGAAATTGCCGATACCGATTTTGATATTCAAACAGGGTTGATGTATCGCAACTCTATGGAAAAAAACCAAGGTATGCTATTTGTTTTTGAAGACGAATCTGAAAGGTATTTTTATATGAAAAACACTAAAATACCTCTAGATATCATTTACGTTAATAACGGTAAAACTATAGTAAGCTTTCAAAAAAACACGAAACCTTTTGATGAAACGTCTTTACCATCAAACGCGCCTGCTAAATATGTATTAGAAATCAATGCTGGTTTAGTAGATTCATGGAATTTAAAAGTTGGTGATAGTTTGAGTTTTTAATATTAGTTAGGCTTTATCAATTAAAGATTAGAATAACTTATTTTCCTTTTGTTTTTGGTTATCAGCTGTAATTGCAACCATTGCTTTGTATTCTCATTTGGTGGTCATTAACAGTTAAATACAATATTGGCTTTATAAAATTTTTCAACTACCTTCGTTTAACAGTCGATAAACTTCACTTGTGCTGAACTTGTTTCAGTATCAAAACGGAAGCCTATCTTAGTATTGGCGTCACTCAAGAGAACTACCAAACTGAAAAATGGACTATAAAACATTTGAACCACATATTGACTTAAAATCACTTGTTAGTTGTTATTGGACTTTAGAAGTACCTAAACAGTCTGAACCTCAAAAACAACGAATTGTGCCTGATGGCTGCGTTGAAATGGCGTTTATTCTCGGAGATGATATAAAACGATACACTTCTGAAAAAGAATTTATAATTCAACCTCGTGCAATGGTACTTGGACAAACAATTGAGCCTTTTTACATTGAGCCAACAGGATTTGTCAATACATTCGCTGTCCGATTTTACCCTTATGGGTTTGCTAATTTTATTTCAGAGCCAATTAACAATTTGGTAAACAAAGAAACGCCAATTGACCAACTTTTTGAAAAAGGAACCGCAGATAATTTAGAACAAAAGATAATCAAAGCGAAAAACACGGAACAACAAATAAACATTATCGAAAAATTTCTTTTGGAAAGGCTTAATGACGAAAAAACGATTAATAGAATTGTAAAAGACACCGTTGATTCCCTTCTATCCACAAACGGAGGTATCTCAATAAAATCAATCCTCAAAAACGACTTATCAAAACGAAGACAACTTGAAAGAAACTTCAAAAAGCAAATTGGAGTAAGTCCTAAACAATTGGGAAAAGTAATTCGATTACAAACCGCTTTAAAAATGTTACTTGACCCAAAGCCAGAAAACCTAACAGATATTTCTTATAAAAGTGAATACTTTGACCAAGCACACTTCATAAAAGATTTTAGAGAATTTACGGGAACAAACCCTAAAGAGTTTATCAATAACGAAAACTTAGCTCTTTCTGCCCTTTTTTACAAGTAGTTTAAGGGTGTCGCATTTTTACAATTTCAAGCGACTTTCTATTCCTAATTTTGTTCCATAAACAAAAAACGGAAAATGAAAAACATTACACTTATTACAATTATCACCTTGACTTTTAGCATTGCATCCTGCAACAATAAAAAGGTTACTACTACCGAATTAAAACCAACAAAAGAAACATCAATCAAAAACGATAAGAGTATGAACAGTTTTATATCAATATTTGAGATTCCAGCCACAAACATTTCACGAGCCATTAACTTTTACAAAGAAATTTTAGGAGTAGAAATTGAGAAATTTGATTTCTCAGGAATGGAAATGGGCTTATTTCCATTCCAAGACCAGATGGTTACAGGAGTTATTATGAAAGGAGAAGATTATGAACCTTCTGCCAATGGTGTTACTATTTACCTAAACGGTGGAGATAATCTACAAACAATTCTTGATAAAGTAGAAGGAAATGGCGGAAAAATAATTGTTACCAAAACACCTCACGCTGACGAAAGTGGATTTTTTGCCATTTTCCACGATTCAGAAGGAAATAAAATTGGACTTCATTCACTGAATTAAAAAGAACAATTACAAAACAACGACTCTTCGCTAGTAATAAAAAAACAAAAGCCCATCAACATTTAAGTTGATAGGCTTTTATTATATGTATTAGCTAGATTTAGCTTTTCTTTTTATCGTCTAACTTACTTACTGTATCATACATAATTGGTGTTGCAATAAATAACGATGAATACGTACCTACAATAACACCTACAATTAATGCAAACATAAATCCTCTAATAGAATCGCCTCCAAAAATAAAGATAGCTAATAATACTACTAATGTAGTTAAAGAAGTATTTAATGTTCTACTTAATGTACTGCTTAATGATTCGTTTACAACACGATCAAACTTCCAGTTGGTATGTTCATTGAAGAATTCACGAATTCTATCAAATACAACCACCGTATCATTTAATGAGTAACCAATTACAGTTAGTATTGCTGCAATAAATGCTTGGTTAATTTCCATGTTGAATGGCATGAACTTGTATGTTAAAGAGAAAATCCCTAATACAATTAATACATCATGGAAAACTGCAGCAACTGCACCAAGAGAATATTGCCAACGCTTAAAACGAATTAAAATATAAAGGAATACTACAATCAAAGACCCTAATACTGCCCAAACAGATGCTTGCTTAATATCATCAGCAATTGTTGGACTTACTTTATCAGACTGCATTAAACCTATTTGTTTGTTTTCATCACTTAGGTCAATAAACTTGGCATAGTCCATACCTTCAAAATATGGTTGTAACCCTTTAAATAGTTTTTGCCTGATTTCTTCATCAACTTCAGCACCAGTTTCGTTTACTTTGTATTTAGTAGTAATCTTTAACTGATTTGCTTCACCAAACGTTTTAGCTTCTGCACTACCAAAAATATCTGCATTAGATAATGCTCCTGAAATTTCTGAAGCATTTACATCGTTAGCAAAACGCACTTGATAGGTTCTACCTCCTACAAAATCTACACCTTGATCTAACTTATTAGTAAATAATGATCCTAAACTTACTGCGATTAAAACTCCTGAAACAATAAAAGCAATCTTACGTTTCTTTAAGAATTCTATATTAATATTTCTAAAAAGATTCTTAGTAATTGGTGTAGAGAATGATAATTGACCTCCTCTGTTTACATACCAATCTATTAATAATCTTGTAATGAAAATAGCTGTAAATAATGATGTTCCAATACCAATTAATAAGGTAGTTGCAAACCCTTTAATTGGTCCTGTACCAAAAATGAATAAGATCAATGCTGTTAAACCAGTCGTTATGTTGGCATCTAAAATAGATGATAAAGCATTTCCAAATCCGTCTTTAATAGAGTCTTTTAATCCTTTTCCTTTTGCAAGCTCTTCTCTAATACGCTCAAAAATAAGTACGTTGGCATCAACCGACATACCAATTGTTAATACGATACCTGCAATACCTGGTAATGTTAATACTGCTCCTAAACCAGATAAGATACCAAAGATTAAAAGGATGTTAAACAACATAGCTATATCTGCAAATCCACCAGCTTTTCCGTAGTAGAAAATCATCCAAAGTAATACCACTATTAAAGCAATAATGAAAGACATAGTACCACTATCTATAGCTTCTTGACCTAATGATGGTCCTACAATTTCACTAGAAATAATATCTGCTGATGCTGGTAATTTACCTGCACGTAATACATTTGCTAAATCATCTGCTTCAGCTACAGAGAAATCACCTGATATAGAAGAATTTCCTCCTGCAATAGGTCCTGAAGTTACACCAGGTGCAGAGTATACAATATCATCAAGTATAATTGCTATTTGACTTTGCTTATTATAAGCTTCACCTGTCATTTTTTCCCATAACTTTGCCCCTTTAGCATTCATTTGCATAGATACTTCAGGTCTGCCAGTTGGTCCAAAATTAACACGAGCATCTGTTACTACCGCTCCACTTAATTGAGGTACATTTTCTCTATTTCCAGCCAAAGCATATAAACCTACTATTTCAGAATCTTTACTTGGCTTTCCAAAAGCAAATTTTGCATAACGTTGTTGTGCTGGTAATAAAGCTCTAACTTCTTTAGTATCATTTAAATATTTAAGAACTTTTTCTTTGTCTTTAATATTAAACTGAGCTATTACTGGTCCACCTTGGTAACCAGGTCCTCTAATTAGATCTAATAACGGGTTAACAGCACTAGCAACTTCAGTTGAATCTGTAGTAGCTTCTCCTAAAAGTTCATCTACAGTATCATCTGCTGTTGCATCTTCAGAATCATTTACTTCAACAACTTCTTGAGTGTCGTCTTGCTTAGTTTCAACTAAAGGTTTTAAAACTTCATTAGCTTGTCCTAAAAAGTTAAAGAAAAGATCACCTCTATAAGCATCCCAGAATTGTAACTGCGCCATTGTTGTAAAATTGCGCTCTGCTCTTTCAATGTCTTTAACACCTGGTAATTCAATTAAAATTCTACCAGAGGTTCCTAAACGTTGAATTGTAGGAGATGTTACCCCTAAGCCATCAATACGTTTACGTAATACTTCTAATGCGGATACTACTGATTCGTTAATCTTAGTTTCTATAATTTTTTGAACCTCTTCATCGGTCATACTACCATCAATCTCACCATCAAGATCTCTGGTATAAAAAATATCTGGTGATGCTAACTTAGTATCTCCTTTAATTTTATCAAACTCTGTAAAGAAATCTTCTAAAAATGTATTCTGACTGTTTTTTTGTACTTCTGAAGTAGTTTCTAAAGCTGTATTAAAAACGGGGTCTTTAGTATTGTTAGCTAATCCTTTTAAGATGTCTTTTACTGACACCTGAAGAATAACGTTAATACCTCCTTTTAAATCTAAACCTAAGTTCATAGCCTTAGATTTTACATCATCGTATGTATATTTAGCGATACCTATATTATAAACGGTATCTTTTGCTATTTCTTCTAAATAATTTGCTTCTTCCTGACTTCTTTTAGTACGGTAATCGTCTTCAGTTTCAGCAATTTGCTCAATAGCTTGAGTTTCTGCCTCTCCTTCTATAGAGTTTGCTTTAAATGTGAATGATAATTGATAGATACTTACCAAACCAAATAATAAAGCAAACAATTTTACTAATCCTTTGTTTTGCATTGTTATGTTATTTGTGTCATTTTTTTAAAAACGAGCTAATGTATTGTTTCTCGTATATTTTGACAATTATTTTTTTGAAATGATATATTTTGAAATTGAAGCGTATATAATAACGCTTTTTTCATTATAAATTGTGGGGTTTTTATTTATCATTCTGAGGAAAATAGATGCTTCGCTAGAACCTGCCCTGAAAGCAGTCGAAGGACTCTGAATGATAATTAATTTAGGATATTGGTCCAGCTCTAACTTCTGGCTCTTTGTGTGAGGTATTGTCTATTGTAACAACAACATATTTGTTAACTCTATATGCTGTTTTAAAAAGTTGATCTGTTTTATCAATAGTAATATGTCCTGATGAAACATAACTATTTGGATTACTAAGTCTATCTATATCAGACTTAATTTCTAATACATACTTACCATCAAAACCAGAAATATCAGTTCCCTTGTTTAGCTCGTAAATATCAAGATTGTATTCTGAAAGTTCGCTAGAAGAATTACTATGGTCTTTTTGTTTTTTTGAAGTAGAATTAAGAACTAAATCATTCTCATTAGAAAGCGAAAGCGCTTCTTTAATGTTATCTACGGTAACCGTGCTGTAATAGGAAATTTTTAAAGTTCCATTTTTAGCTTCTTGAACTTTAATGTTTGTTACTCCTACATCTAGTAGTTGCTGCTTAACATTTTCAATGGCTTTTTGAACATCATTTTCGGGAACTTCAACATCAACAAATTCTAGAATAATCTCCTGATTAGGCGCAGAAACCTCCTCATGGAATACTCCAAAAAATGCTAATAATATTAAAAAGGTGCTAAAGAACCATTTTGCGTTCATGCGCCAAATATATAAAAATTAAGGGTTTATTACTAAAAGACTTTTACAAATCAGTTTTTAACTTTTAAGTAGTCAATTAGCTTTAATTTTGGGATGCTTTGTTGAGATGATAAAATTATAGCTAAGTCTTGCGCCTCTTCTATTGTAAAATTACCCGAAATACTCGATCTACCTCCACTTATTGACCCTGAGGTAACTCCTGGTGCAGAATACACGATATTATTTAACGTAATTGCTATGTTTGTTTGGTTTTCAAAAGCTTTCCCTGTTAAACGTTCCCATATTATTGCTCCTTTTTCATTCATTTGCATAGCAATTTCAGGTTTTCCAGTTATACCAAAATTAGTTCTAGCGTCTGTTATAACATCTCCTGTAAGTGGTGCTTTATTTTCTCTATTTGAACTCGCAGCATATAACGGATGGAGCCCATCATTAGCTTTTCCCCATAAAAATTTAGTATATATATATTCAGAAGGCAACATAAATTTTACCTCATTTTTATTTAGCATAGTATTAACTGTGGCTGTATCTTTTGTTTTAAATTGACAAATTACTGGACCTCCGTTATAACCAGGAGCTGCTATTAAGTCTAACAAAGGATTCATTTTTGTACTATCCGTTTCTTTTTCGTTTACGAGATTACTATTTAATTCAGTTAAAAAAGTGAAAAAATCTACTCCTTTGCGCACTTCCCAAAACTCAAGTTTCCCTCTATTTAAAAGCAATCTATTTACTCTGTCTTTATCTAATTCATTAGACCAAACTGAGACTTTAACTTTATTACCCTCAAACCTGTTTATTTCATTCTTCAAGCCAAAGCCGTTTAGTCTTTTCTTTAGTACGTTGATAGTAACATTAAACTGTCTAGAAGATATATGCTTTTGATTTTCTAAAGCATAAATAAAAGTATGTTCTTCTTTTTGAAATAATTCACCACAAGAAAACAGACTTAAACAAAAAATAAACGATATAAATCTCATCATAATTACATAAAAAAAGCCACCTAAATTGGTGGCTCTAATATAATTTAAAATAGTTTACTAAGTTCAGGGTTATGCCTCTAATAAACCATTTGTTTTCCTTACACCTTCAGCACTAGCTTTCATGTGATCTTTTTCAGCTTCACTTAAAGGAATATCAACTATTTTTTCAATACCATCTTTTCCTAAAACAACAGGAACACCTATACAAATATCTGATAAACCGTACTCACCATCTAAAAATGTTGAACATGGAAATATTTTCTTTTGGTCACAAGCAATAGCTTGTACTAAACCACTAACAGCTGCACCTGGTGCATACCAAGCAGAAGTACCTAATAACTTAGTTAAAGTAGCTCCTCCAACTTTAGTATCTGCAGCAACTTGTTCTAACCTTTCTTCGCTTAAAAATTCAGATACTCTAATACTGTTTCTAGTTGCATGACTTGTTAATGGAACCATACCTTTATCACTATGACCTCCAATTACCATACCATCTACATCGCTAATTGGTGCTCCTAAAGCTTCAGCTAATCTGTACTTAAAACGTGCAGAATCTAAAGCCCCTCCCATACCAATAATTCTATTTTTTGGTAAGTTAGTAGATTTATGAACTAAATAGGTCATTGTATCCATAGGGTTACTAACCACAATAATAATTGTGTTTGGAGAATGCTCTATTAAGCTAGCTGATACAGATTTTACAATTCCTGCATTAATACCAATTAACTCTTCGCGAGTCATTCCAGGTTTTCTTGGAATTCCAGAAGTAATCACACAAATATTACTATCTGCAGTTTTACTATAGTCATTGGTAACACCAGTTATTTTAGTGTCAAACCCGTTTAATGATGCTGTTTGCATTAAATCCATGGCTTTACCTTCAGCATAACCTTCTTTAATGTCTAATAAAACTACTTCTGAAGCAAAATCTTTTATAGCAATATACTCAGCACAACTTGCACCTACTGCTCCTGCTCCTACTACTGTTACTTTCATGTTTTTTGTTTGTTATATTATTAGAATGATTCTCTTTAATTGAATTTACAGAACGAAATTCTTAATTTAAAAAGAAATATTTCATGATTTAAGTCAGACAAAATTAAGAATTAAAATGCTCTAAATAAAAAAAGTACAAGATTAAATCTTGTACTTTTTTAAAACAAAAAACTAAATATAAACTAACTAAAATTAAAACTTCTATTTTGAAAACTATTCAAAAATTGCATGTAAATTTTATCTAAAACTAAATGCGATTCCTGCTGAAATAGTATTGTACTCTTGTAATGTATAATCTCCAAAGATTTTAAAGAACCCTAAACTCAATCTTGCTCCTAATGTTGCTCTAAAACCACTTGTTTTAAAATCCATATTTATTGGATCTGTAACTTCTACTTCAATCTGTTGTCCATCTAACGCTCCACCATTAACTGTATATTGTAAATTATAATCTCCTAACATCTTTAATGTTGATTTTCCTCCACTATAACCCACACCTCCATATACATTTATAATTGGAAAATTAAGAGATGCTATAGCTTGGGCTGTGAATGCATTTAGTTGAAATTCTGATATTTGATTATTTCCAGTAAAAAATTGTTGATTCATAGTATAATTCACATCCATAGTTGTGTAAGCTCCTAATAGAGATACATGTAGTGGTAATTTATCTAATGGACCAAAAATACTTGTGATTTCTTTTTTAAGACCAATACCAAATAGTTTTCCTTTAACGTCATCACCTCCAACTTCAGGAACTAACCTTACTGTAGCATCTAACTTAAAAGGCAAACCTATACTTACTTGAACAGCAGGTGTAGGCACTGCGTTTAATGGTAAATCATCTTTTACGCCAGAAGGCATTTCAAAACTTGTCGAGACTGTTTGAGTATTTCCTTGATATTGTATTTCTGTAGAAACATTTAACATAGCCCCATCACCAGAACCTGCAACAGTTGGACTTGTTGTAGAAGAGGATGAAACACTAGTTAAATTTAAAGCTGTTAAGTTAAAAATTTCATCTTTAGAAGGAACAGTCGATAAATTTGCGCCTATTGTTATGTCGAAACCTAACTTTTTGTGAACCTTCGCTGTATGATACCAACCACCATTCATACCATATATAAAACCTTTCATTGAAGGATTTAAATAAGCTTCAGTAAGTTTATTTGCATCTTCTCGTGCCGCCAGTAAAATAGATTCTAATTCTTGGGCTTTTGAAAATTGTGTTATAAAACACAATAACATAAGTAAGGTTATTTTTTTCATTACTTTAATTTGGATATTACAAATGTAGTTAAATATTTGAACAAAACAACACTTTATCGATAAAAATTTACTCTTCATCGTGTTTTTTAGCAAAAAATAAGCCATAATCAAGGATTACGGCTTATTGAAAATTTCTATTTTTTCTATTTTATTCCCAATATTGTACTTTTTCATTGTACATAGCATCTAAAGCTAGCTGAACTGCTTTAGCTGTATTTGCTCCTGTTTCAAGATTAGAAATTGGTTGTTTTCCTGTTAAAATAGCATCTTTGAAATCTACTAATGCCTGTTTACTAGGATTCAGATGCTGAATTTTTATTGGAGTTCCTTTTTCTGGTATATAATCTGAAGGCGCTGTAGCTCCAGAAACGCCATCTACTTCTACATGTTTAGATTTTTGTGGTTTTTTATAAAAATTTATCCAAGCTTTAAGGGTTGAAAGCGTTATAGTACCTTTATCTCCAATTACTTTTATTTGATAGCCTCCAGGAATATAACTAGTTAAACATTTAAACTGTGCCTTAACACCACTTGGGTATTCAAAAATTAAATGTGTATTATCATAAGTTTCCCTACCATCGTCCCAAAAATCAATACCTCCTGTTCCCATTATCTTTTTTGGTGTTTCATCTAAAACCCAATTAACAAAATCTATTTGATGTGAACTTAATTCTGCTGTCATACCTCCAGAAAACTCTCTATACATACGCCAATTAACGGCTTTTTCATATTTAGGCTCTGGTACAGGTTTTCTCCAATTTCCATTTCTATACCATTGGCACTCAAAAGATTTTATATTACCTATTTCACCTTTTTTAAGAAGAGCTACAACATGCGTATATAACTTTGAACTATGATACTGGTGACCCGTTTGAAAAGTAATATTTGAGGCAGATACCGCAGCAACTAGATTATCAATTTCTTTAAGTCCCTTTGCTAATGTTTTTTCACAGTACACATGTTTTTTTGCCTTAACAGCGGCCATGGCTATCTCATAATGGGTACTAAAAGGAGTAGCTATTAGAACTGCATCTATAGATGTATCTTTTAATAGCTTCTTATAATCTTTATAGGCCTTTGCTTTATGATTAGTTTTAGCTAATCCTTCTTCTAATCTAAATGGTAATACATCACAAACCGCAGTAACATTTAAACCTTTAATATCATTAATAAATGGAATTAATCCACAACCACGGCCTCCTGTTCCTATAACCGCAAGATTAATCTCTTTTGTACTAAGACTGCTAAAAGACGTAGCTCCTAAAACAGATGTAGTGGCTATAACACCCGCTGAAGCTAAACCACTCTTAACTACAAATTCTCTTCTTTTCATAAATAATCTTATAATTTAGGCTCCCAACCTTCTTCATATTCACGCTTCCAGTGCGTCATGGCTTCATCATCATCAAAAATCTTACCAGTTTTAGTATCTAAATTTATTGTTCTACCTACTTCTTGAGCAATATTCCCTAAATGGCATAATGCGGTACTAATACTAGCATCAGCAATTGGCGAATTTTGTTTTTCTCCTTTTCTAATAGCATTGAAAAAGTTTTCTATATGGTTTACATCTAAAAAACCTGCTCCAGCTGTGTTCAATGTAGCACTTTTTTGCTTTTCATCAACTTTTTTAATTAATTTTCCATCTAAACCGTACAAATGATAACTATTTCTACTTAAAGTTATAGTGCCTTTACTTCCATAAATGGTTGCCCCTCTACCAGGTTGATTAGGAATTATTTTTCCACGACTATGTCCAACCCACTTAATATGTTTACCATCGTCATATTCATAAAACACTTCTTGATTATCTGTAAACTCCCAATCATCATCATATGTATATTTACCACCAAAAGATGTTACTTTATTTGGAAGCCCCAGACCTAATGCCCAACGACAAATATCTATTTCATGAGTTCCATTGTTGTGTACTTCTCCTGTACCCCAAGTTTTAAACCAATGCCAGTTATACGGATGTATGTTATCTCTGTATACTTCTCTTGGAGCTGGTCCTTGCCATAATTCCCAATCTAAGGTATTTGGAACATCTACAATTTTACCTTCCCCTATAGATCCTCTATTATTTGAATAGTAAGCTTCTCCTTTATAGGCCTCTCCTATAATACCATCTTTTATTTCTTGAACGGCTAATTGACTAGTTTCAGCAGAACGCTGCTGATTTCCCATTTGAACTACTTTATTATACTTTTTTTGAGCTTTAACTAATAATTCATTTTCAAAAAGATTATGACTACATGGTTTTTCTACATACACATGCTTTCCTGCTTGTAATGCTGAAATTGCCATAGGTGCATGCCAATGTTCTGGTGTGGCTATAAAAACAGCATCAACATCTTTATCTTCTAATACTTTTCTAAAATCTTTTTCAACCTTAGCCTTATACCCTATGGTTTTCACCATCCATTCATTATTCTTTTCAATAATAGTATCGTCTACGTCGCAAGTAAAAATAATTTTAGCATTTTCACATTTGTTAATAGCTTGCATTAAAGATTTTGCCCTACTACGCACACCTATAACAGCTACATTCAATTTTTCATTAGCACCAAAAACACTTGTGTTACCAAAACTTAGGTTAGGAAGTATTGTAGCTCCTAACGCTCCTGCTGATGCTTTCTTTATAAATTGTCGTCTAGTCGGTTTCATTATTTATGTCTTTTTAGTTGAATTCTCTAATTTTTATACTTCTAAAATGAACGGTATCACCATGATCTTGTAATAAAATATGCCCCGCAGGCCACTGACCAAAATTGTCCCATTTTTTATATTTACTATAAGCTACAAGCGCTCTAAACATATGCGAAAATCGGTCATACTCAATAACCTTTTCATTATTTAACCAATGTTCTACGTTTCCGCCATTTACAATTATTCTAGCTTTATTCCATTTCCCTATCCCTTTAAATTGTTTTCCGCGCCCTGCAATAGTATGTCCTTCAGCTGTCATTAAATCGTATAAAGAACCTATTGTTCTATTTCCGTTAGTTCCTTTTTTAGCATCTGGATGTTTTTTATCATCTAAGATTTGAAATTCACAACCAATAGCTGAACCTGCTCCTTTATTTAAATTAGGGTCTACAAAATATTTAATACCACTATTGGCACCTTCTGTTATTTTAAACTCTAACTCTAACTCAAAATTGCTAAACACATCTGTGGTTACAATGTCTCCAGGACCAGTTGACTCCCCTCCGTCTGTTGCCAAAACAGTTAAAATACCATCTTTCATTCCCCATCCAGACTTTGGAAAATCATCTCGCTTAGCGCCTCGCCAACCATTACTTGTTTTTCCATCCCATAAAAGACGCCAACCATTTCTCTTTTCAGTATCAGTTAATTCATTTTTAAGAAAACTCACTTCCTGAACTTCAGGGTCTTGAGTCCAAGTACTAGAAACTAAATTATCTGTTTTAACCCTAATATTTCGCCATTTAATTTGCTTGCCATCTTTTGCTTTACTTCCAATACTATGTACTTGAAGAGCAATGAAACCTGAAGCTGTTTTATTATCTACCAAATTTGAACATTGGATGCCGTTTATCCATGTTTTTATAGAGTTACCAATAGCTTCTATTCTACATTTGTTCCAAGTACCATTTTTAAAAGCACTTCTTCCTTTTTGATTTAGAGATAAAGGGTACATCCAGCCTCTTCTCGCTTCATCATAAATACCACCACTAAAAGCCCTACTACTTGGGTCTAATTCAAATTGATAACCATGTACCCTGCCATCATTATAGCTTTTTATACTATTAGACCTAAATTGTACCCCCGAATTTAATATTGGGTCTACCATGACCTCAAATTCTAAAATAAAATCTGAAAACATGTCTTTGGTAGATAAAAAACTATTAGGTGTACCTATTTTAGAAACACCAATAATTTCACCATTTTCAACTTTATATTCTGCTTTTCCGTTTAACTGTTTCCAACCTTTTAAGTTTTCACCATTAAAAAGAGATCTCCAACCATCTTTGTTTGATTGTGCTATAGCATTAGATGGCTGAATTATAGTAATAAATAAAGCAATAAGACCAACTCGTTTAAGTTTTATATTCATTTTGAGAAATAATTAATTAAATATTTGTTTAGTTTTTCGTGTGCGTGCACGTAAAATTATAAATTTACTTTTAGTATATCAAATAAATAGACTTTTTTATGTTATTTTGTATCCATAGAACTATAATTTTTATTCTCTAGTACATTGACCACAATTAAAGACATTGCAAAAAAAGCCAACGTTTCAACTGGAACTGTAGATAGGGTTATTCATAATAGACCAGGCGTTTCAAAAAAAACGAAAGCTCATGTTCAAAAGATTATTAAAGAGCATAATTTTCAAATTAATACTATTGCCCGCACTTTAGCTCTTAACAAGAGCTATGATATTGCTGTATTAATTCCTGAAACTACTACAGAGAACGAATTCTGGTCTGAACCTAAAAAAGGGATTGAAATTGCTACTGAAGAGGTTAAAAACTTAAAAATTTCTACGTCTTTCTTTTTATTTAATCAGTTTGACAGTGCTTCATATGTAAAAGCTTTTAAAGACTTATTAAAACAAGATTTTGACGCCGTTTTAATCGCGCCTGTTTTTCACAAAGAAACATCTAAATTGGTGAAGCAGCTAGGACGAAGCAAAATACCTTATATATTTATTAATATTGAAATTGAAGACTTAAAGGCACTTTCTTTTATTGGACAAGATTCTTTTAAAAGTGGTTATTTAGCAGCTAAGCTAATGAGTGTAATGCTTCAAAACTCAAATGAAATATTGATTCCTGTTTTTAGGTTAAATACAGGTAATTACCTTGGTATTAACGAAAGAATTAACGGTTTTAAATCTTATTTTGAAGACAAAAGACCTACTATTAAAATTACTGATGTTGTTATTCCAGACGTTAAAAATTTTGAAGCTATAACTTCTGCTTTAAATAAAGAGTTTAGCAATGCTGAATTTGATGGTATTTTTGTACCTTCTAGTAATACTTATTTAATATCTAAATATTTAGAAGCAACCAATAAACAAGGTGTTAGACTTATAGGTTATGATACCAACCTAAAGAACCTACAATATCTAAAGAAAGATAGTATTGATTTTTTAATAAGCCAAAATCCTTACTTACAAGGATTCAATGGTATAAAGCTTTTAAGTGATTATTTGATTATGAATAAAACCCCAGAAGCAAAATACCACTCTCCTATTACCATTGTTACCAAAGAAAATATGGATGCTTACTAAGAGTATTTAAAACAAAAAATCCCCATAATAAAAATTATGAGGATTTCGCACTATCTTATTTAGTTATGGTTTTACGCGTCAATATTAGCGTAAATGGCGTTCTTTTCAATAAAGTCTCTACGAGGTGGTACTTCATCGCCCATAAGCATTGAGAAAATTCTATCAGCTTCAGAACCATTATCTATTTGAACTAAACGCATCGTTCTAAACTCAGGATTCATAGTAGTATCCCAAAGTTGTTCTGCGTTCATCTCTCCCAGACCTTTATAACGCTGTATTTTAGCACCATCACCAAAGTTAGCAATAATTTCATCACGCTCATTATCACTCCAAGCATACTGCTTTTTAGCACCTCTCTTTACTAAATATAGTGGTGGCGTAGCTATATAAATATGTCCATTTTCTATTAATTCTTTCATATATCTAAAGAAGAATGTTAAGATAAGTGTTGCAATGTGACTTCCATCAATATCGGCATCACACATAATAACTACTTTATGATATCTTAATTTTGAAAGGTTTAATGCCTTACTATCTTCTTCGGTTCCAATAGTAACTCCTAAGGCCGTAAATATATTCTTAATCTCTTCATTTTCAAAAACCTTATGAGACATTGCTTTTTCAACATTCAATATTTTTCCTCGAAGTGGAAGAATGGCTTGAAATGCTCTATCTCTACCTTGCTTTGCAGTACCACCTGCTGAATCTCCCTCAACTAAGAATACTTCACATTTTTCAGGATCTTGCTCTGAGCAATCACTTAATTTACCAGGTAAGCCCCCAATGCTCATTACCGTTTTACGCTGAACCATTTCACGCGCTTTCTGAGCTGCATGACGTGCTTGCGCTGCTAATATTACTTTCTGAACAATAGTTTTAGCATCATCTGGGTGTTCTTCTAAATAATCGGTTAACATTTCTGATACCGCTTGACTTACCGAAGCAGACACCTCTCTATTACCTAATTTAGTTTTTGTTTGACCTTCAAACTGCGGTTCAGCAACTTTTACAGAAATAATAGCAGTTAAACCTTCACGGAAATCATCACCAGAAATATCAAATTTTAATTTATCCAACATTCCGGAACCATCTGCATACTTTTTAAGCGTATGTGTTAATCCTCGACGAAAACCAGATAAATGCGTTCCTCCTTCGTGTGTATTAATGTTATTTACATAAGAGTGTAAATTTTCAGCATAAGAGGTATTGTAAACCATAGCTACTTCAACAGGTATACCATTCTTTTCACCTTCAAAAGCGATCACATCTTTCATTAATGGTTCTCTAGTTGCATCTAAATACTTAACAAACTCAGTAAGCCCTTCTTCAGAATGAAACGTTTCTGTTACATCATTACCTTCTTCATCTTTATGCCTTAGGTCTGTTAATACAACCGTAATACCTTTATTAAGGTAAGCTAATTCACGTAAACGACTCGCTAAAGTATCATAATTATACTCTAATGTTTGCTGAAATATTTGTGGATCTGGTTTAAAAGTAACTACCGTACCGTTGATATCTGAATCTCCAACGGTTTTAACAGGATACATCGTTTTACCTCTTTCATACTCCTGCTCCCAAATTTTCCCATCTCTATAAACTGTAGCTTTTAAGTGTTCAGAAAGTGCATTAACACAACTAACACCAACACCGTGTAAACCACCAGAAACTTTGTAAGAGTCTTTGTCAAACTTACCACCAGCACCAATTTTGGTCATTACAACCTCTAGTGCAGACACCCCTTCTTTTTTGTGTAATCCTACTGGAATACCACGCCCGTTATCTTCTGTGGTTATAGAATTATCTTCATTTATGGTAACTTTTATAGTATCACAATGTCCAGCTAATGCTTCATCTATAGAGTTATCAACCACCTCATATACTAAATGATGTAACCCTCGCACTCCAACATCACCTATATACATTGATGGACGCATACGTACATGCTCCATACCCTCTAATGCCTGAATACTATCAGCTGAATAATTATGCTTTTTAGCTTCTTCGCTCATATATTTTTATTTATTTTTTACTTGTTTAGTTAGATTCCGCTTTTCAGACGGATTAATTCAACTAACTGTTTTTTCTGCAATTAAGAATTTTGAAAAAACAGAATTTCATTAACATAAAAAAATGACGCATAAGCATCATTCTCACCTATAACAAATATACGAAATAAAGACGCCTTTTTAAAGCTTTTAAAAGAGTTTGTTTAAAAATTATCAACAATTGTTAATTACATAAAAACTGCTTAAATTGCTTTAAAAACACTTTAAAATAGATTTAAAACATTAAATTCCTGTTTTGAAATTAAAAAATATTAGAGAGCCGCTTATATCGCCTTATATGCATTCAAATAAAAATTTTAAGATTAGAAGCTTCTTCTAACTTCTACTTAATAATAATCTGTTAGCCTTAAATAACATAATAAAACAAAGAATTACACATTTTAATTAAAAACCTTATAATTTAAAATCATTTTTTTTATCAAATTAGCAATAATGAAACCACACATAAAAAAAAATAGGTGTACTATGTATATTCTGTATATCTTTGAGGCGCTTTAAACCATGAGAAATAATACTAACAATAATAATTTCAATAATCCTAACATGTAGGATCAGGAAGGTTTATTGTTTAAAAATATTGAAAAGCCTTCCAAATCACGGAAGGCTTTTTTTAATTAAAAAAAGAATTTCCAATGCTCCGCATCGGGGTTTCAAATGAAATTGTCATTCCCGTGTGTTACGCTGAGCTAGTCGAAGTGAAAACGGGAATCTAAAAAAACAGAAGAATGAGTAAAATTATGACAGTCGACATTCTGTCGAGTATTAAAGGCGCTGAACCCTCTGAAGCAGTGAGCCAATTATTTGATGTAATTAAAAATGCGCACACTTCAAATGACAACACTTTTAATACAAGTAGCATTAATGCTGTTTCTGTGAATAATTTAAGAGACGATATTGTAATTGAAAGTTCTACAACTGAAAAAGCAATCATAAAAGAAAACTTCCCTAGAGAAAAGAAAGGGTATTTAGTAGTTTCTAAAGTTATAGAAGAATAGATATGGAATCTCAAATACACTCATTACACCAACAATTGGTCAAAAAAGAGATTTCTTGTGTTGATCTAGTAAAAGGGAAGTTAGCTTTATTAAAATCTAACACTCACAATACGGTAAATAGTCTTCTTGAAAATACTGCTTTAGAATTAGCTACCAAAGTTGACAAAAAAATAGCCTCTGGTGAAACTATTGGATTACTGGAAGGGATTCCGTTTGGCATTAAAGATGTCTATATGGTTGAAGGCACCTATACAACAGCAAGTTCAGATTTATTAAAAAACTATAAATCTGCTTACACTGCTACAGCCATTCAAAAATTATTGGATGCCGGTGCTATTCCATTAGTTAAAGAAAACTGCGATAGTTTTGGTCATGGGTCATCTAGTGAGAATACTATTTTCGGAGCTGTTAAAAATGCTCATAACCCTGAGTTAGTTGGTGGTGGTTCTAGTGGCGGTTCAGCTGTAAATGTTGCTAAAGATTTTACTATATTTTCTATTGGAGGCGATACAGGTGGTTCTGTACGTCAACCAGCAGGATACAATGCCATATATGGTTTAAAGCCAACTTACGGCCGCATTTCTAGATATGGATTAATGGCTTATGCATCATCTACAGATTGTGTAGGACCTATTGCTAAATCTATTGAGGATATTCGTATTGTATTAAACACTATGAGCGGTAAAGATGTAAAAGATCAAACCAGTTACGCTTCCGCGGAAATAGAAGCTCCTTCAATTTTAAACGCAGACAACATTAAAACCATTGGATACTTCAAAAACTTTATTGAAAGTGAAGCTATAGATGAGACTATAAAAAATGATTTCTTATCAACAATTGAAAAAATAAAAGCCAAAGGTATTAAAGTAAAAGCACTAGATTTCTTTAAATCTGATACTTTGGTTTCTACATATTATACCTTGGCAATGGCCGAAACTGCTTCTAATCTATCACGTTTAGATGGTACAAATTATGGAGATAGAATTGAAGCAGATAACTTAAAAGAAAGTTATTCTGTAACACGTTCTGAAAAATTTTCAGAAGAAACCAAACGTAGAATTGTTGGTGGTAACCAAGTATTATCTCAAGGGTTTAGTGACGCTATTTATTTAAAAGGCTTAGCACTAAGAGATCAAATTTCTCAGAATTTTGAAAACGATTTTAACGAAGTTGATATCATTATTTCCCCTGTAACTCCTAGTGTTCCTCCAAAAATTGGAGATAGCTTAAAAGATCCGCTGGCTATGTATTTATCAGATGCTTATACGGTAGGATTTAGTTTAGGACAATTACCAACTTTAACAGTGCCTCAAGGCACAGAGACAGGCTTACAAATTACAGCCGCAAAAGACAACGACGAACTTGTTTTGAAGTTTGCTAACTTCTTAAAAGATACGATATAATGGATTTAGAGCAATTAAATAAGGCGCTTGAAGCCCACGATTTAGAATTGGTTATCGGACTGGAAACTCATATCCGATTAAATACAAAAACCAAACTATTTTGTTCTTGTCCTAATCAAGAGATTGATATACCTAATGAGAATATCTGTTCGGTTTGTACTGGACAAATGGGTGTATTACCAGCCGTAAATAAAGAAGCTATTGTAAAAGCTATTTACTTTGGAAAAGCGGTGGAATCATCTTTTAAAAACGAAGTTATTTCCTGGGATAGAAAGCATTACGAGTACCCTGACAATCCAAAGAATATACAGATTACACAGTTTCATAATCCTGTAATTCCTGATGGACAAGTATCTTGTTTTAGAAATGATGGTTCTGAATTTACTGTTGAGCTTACCCAAGTTCATATTGAAGAAGATGCTGCAAAATTAATGCATGAAAAAACAGTATCCTTAGTTGATTTTAACAAAGCTGGTGTACCATTAATTGAAATTGTAACAGAACCTTGCATTCGTTATATTGAAGACGCATCAACATATGCGCAATACTTGCAACGTATTGTACAAAATTTAAAAATATCTGAAGCAAATCTTGAAAAAGGTGAGTTTAAATCTGATGTTTCTGTATCGCTTAGAAAAAAAGGAAGCAGCCAACTAAATCCTCGTACCGAAATAAAAAACTTAAACTCGTTTAAGTTTATGATAGAGGCTTTAAAAGAAGAAATTGAAAAACAACTTAACTATTATATAGAATACAAAGGGTTTAGACCAGATCAAACCACGGTTTTATTTGATGCAGATTTAAAGCAGACTAAAACCATGCGTAAAAAAGAGTTTGAAGCAGATTATCGTTTCATCTCTGAACCAGATTTACCGTTTGTAAATATAAAAGAGGTTGTTGAATCTATTGATGTAGATACAAGTGCATTACCTTATGCTGTAGAACGTATTTTAATAAAAGGAGGCGTATTACCTCAAGATGCTAAATTTTTTACTGGTGATTCTTTACGTTCTGAAACTTTTATAACTATTAACAATGTTATAAATGAACCTTCATTTGTTGCAAAAACGTTATCTAACAACTTAAAACCTGAAGATTATAATAAAATTGATAATATTGACAACTTTATTGAAATTTTCAACTTATTTAAAGACGATAAAGTCACTCCTGTTTTAGCCCAAAATGCTATTAAAAATCTACTAGGAGAGACTTCTTTTGATTATATTACTTATTTCAAAGAAAACACCATTTCAGAAGATTCTATAAATGATGCTATTGCAAAGGTTATTTCTGAAAACGAAGCTGTAGCAAATGATATAAAAGGAGGGAATCAAGGAAAAGCAGGTATTTTAGTTGGTAAAGTTATTGGCATAATTGGTAAGGGTGCTTCAGGAAAAGTAATTCGTGAAAGTATTTTAGAAGCTCTTTCTGGTAAAAATGAAAACCCGAAGACTGAAGATCAAAGCAATAAACAAAAAACTGGTAGTACACAACAATCAACTACTACAGAAGAAGAGGTATTACCTGAAATTCCTTTAGTTGTAAAAGACGAATACAGAACACATATTGCTTCACAATTATCAGAAGACTTTATTTCTAAAAAAGTAACATTGTCTGGCTGGGTATCTAGTGTACGTGACCATGGAGAATTAATGTTCATTGACTTACGTGATTCTAGTAATGAAATTTTTCAAGTACGCTTAAGTAGCGAATCTTTTGGAGACTTAGATGATCTTGTAAAACTAAAACCAGAATCGGTTATTACTGTAACAGGTGAAATTGTAAAGCGTAAAGAAGATGATTTCAATCCTGGATTGAGAAGCGGTACTATCGAATTAGAAACATCAGAATTAGAAATTCTTAATCTTTCTAAAACATTGCCTTTTGAAATAAAAAGAGCCACTAAAACAAACGAAACAACACGTTTTCAATATAAATTCTTAGATCATAGAAATCAAGATGTTCATCGCGTTATTAGAAACAGACATAGAGTCATTAAACTCATGCGAGACATTCTAGATGAACAAGATTTCCTTGAAATAGAAACCCCTATTTTAAGTGCTGGAACAGATGAAGGTGCACGCGAATTTATTGTACCTACGCGTAAAGAAGCAGGCTCATTCTACACCTTACCACAAGCACCTCAACAGTTTAAGCAAATGCTTATGGTGAGTGGTTATGAAAAGTACTTCCAGATAGCACGTTGTTTTAGAGATGAAGATTCCCGTGGTGATCGTCAGCCTGAATTTACGCAACTAGATATTGAAGTGGCTTATGCTAGTATGCAACAAATTATAGATTTGAACACGAATATGTTCAATGACATTGTGAAGAAAATTTATGGCAAAAAATGGATTTTAAAACCATTTGAAGTGCTTACTTATAAAGAAGCCATGGATAAGTATGGTTGTGACAGACCAGATCTTCGTTTTGGATTAGAAATGCAAGACATTACAGATATTGTAAAAGATACAACCTTCCAAGTATTTAGCAAACCAATTGATGAAGGTGGTATTGTAAAATGCATTAAAGTATCTGCTGAAGAACAAGGTAAGAAACGTATGTCTAAAGGGCAAATAGAAAAATTAACTACTATTGCCCAAGATCATGGTTTAGGTGGGCTAGCATATATTATTGTAAATGAAAACGATTTACAATCACCTATTATTAAATTCTTAGGCGAAGATATTGCAGCTAATATTATAAAAGCTACAAATGCTCAAGTAGGCGATATTGTATTCTTTTCTGCTGCAGATTATGCCACTGCAAATAAAGCTCTTGATGCGGTTAGACAGGAAATGGGTAAAATGCTAAGGCTAATTAATGCCAAAGAACTAAGACCTGCATGGGTAGTTGATTTCCCAATGTTTGAAAAAACAGATGAGGGTAATTGGACTTTTACGCATAACCCATTCTCTATGCCAGCTACTTACGATATTGAGAAGCATATAAATGGTAAAGAAAAAGAAATAGGTTCCATAATAGCGCAACAATACGATTTGATATTGAATGGCTATGAAATTGGTGGTGGTTCTGTTCGTGCTCATAAACCAGAAATATTAGAAGCTACGTACAAAAACATGGGCTACAACAAAGAAGAAATGATGAAGAGTGTTGGTACTATGTACAAAGCATTTCATTATGGAGCACCTCCTCATGGTGGTATTGCATGGGGTGTAGACCGTTTAATGATGATTTTAGAGAAAAAAGCTTCTATTAGAGAAGTTATGGCATTCCCAAAAACAGGAACTAGTGAAGACTTACTATTTGGTGCACCATCTCCTTTATCTGATAAAAAGGTTGAAGAGATGAATGTTAAAGTTATTAAGAAATAGATTTAGCTTAAATTTATTCTAATCTATTTTAGCTAAGTTTGTTTTATGAGATTGGTAAAACTTTTAATTTTTAGTTTTGGCTTAATTACTTTTGGTCAGCCTAATTGGAAAACGCTTCCAAATATTACTCCTAATATTAACAATCAAAGATTTGATGATGTTTATTTTTTAGATGAAAATACAGGTTGGGCAGCTAATGGTTATTACGCTTCAGTTTTTAAAACTACTGATGGAGGATTAACTTGGACAGAACAACTTGATGAAGCTGATTTAACAGGTGATTTTTATTTTAGAAACATTAATTTCTTAAATGAAAACATAGGTTTTTTAGGAACTTTAAATGATACTTTTTTTAAAACAATTGATGGAGGAGATACTTGGACTGCTGTAACTAACATTTCTACCAACCCTAATGCTATTTGTGGTTTAGATACAGTTGGCAGCTCTACAGTTTATGGCTGTGGTGCTTTTTTTGGACCAGCTCACATTATTAAATCTACAAACAGCGGTTCAACTTGGGAATACATTGATATGTCTACATATGCTGATGCATTAGTTGAAATTAAATTTTTAACAGAAACTCTTGGTTATGTAGGTGGACAAAGTTCAACAGGTGCTATTGTATTAAAAACTACTGATGGGGGTACTACTTGGACTGAAATCTTCAACTCTAATATTGCAGGTCAATATGTTTGGAAACTTCAAGTTTTAGACAGTGATAATGATGTTATTTTTGGCTCAATTGATACTACCGCTCCTAATCAAGGGCAGTTAATTAAAACTACTGATGGTGGCGTAAACTGGACTAGTTATAATGCCCCCGAAAGTAAAATTCAAGCTTTAGGTTTTATTAATGAGAATAGAGGTTGGATGGGAGGACACACCACTGGTTTTTATGAAACCAATGATGGTGGACAATCTTGGACAAATATTAATGTTGGCAGCAACTTAAATAGAATTTTCATTATTAATTCTTCGTTAGCTTACGCTTCAGGAACTTCCATTTATAAATTCACTTCAGAAACATTAGACGTTACTAATTTTGAAGATACTTACACTGAAAATCCTTTGGAAATTCATTTTAGTAAAAACCCCGTTGAAGACGTTCTAAAACTAACGATCGACTTTAAAAGCTCTGACAATATTCTAATTAACCTCTACGACATTAACGGAAAACAATTAAAGAAATTAAAAAGAGAAATTGTAACAGCGGCTGTTAAAAAAGAATATACTTTCAATGTAGATTATTTAGCTAAAGGCACTTACATTATAGAATTTCATAACAACTTAGGGAGACTTTCAAAAAAATTCATCAAGTTCTAGTTTTCTTTTCATAGTAAATTATGTGTTAAAAGGCTTAACATATTTTATATAAACTTTAACATCACTAACGGTAAGTTTTGTTGTAAGCTTAAGACCTTAGTACCTTAACATAATTTATTAAAATTAAAATCATGAAAAAACTATCATTTCTTTCGGTTTTAGCTTTTGCTTTCATCTTACTAGCTTCAACAAACGTAAACGCACAAAAATTTAAAGACTTAGACAAAAGCCCTATGGACGCAGCTGCGTTTCCAACTGGCTATAAAGAATCAAATAAGCTAATCAAGATTATTTATAGCAGACCTCAACTTAAAGGTAGAGATCTTTCAACGTTAGCTCCAAATGGAAAAGTATGGCGATTAGGCGCTAACGAAGCTGCTGAACTTACGCTATATAAAGACATGAAATTAGGAAGTACACATGTAAAAGCTGGAACTTATACATTTTATACAATTCCTGGTGATAAAGAATGGACTGCAATAATTAGCAAAGACTTAAATGTATGGGGATCTTATTTTTACGATGAAGCTAACGATGTAGCAAGGTTATCTGTTCCCGTTTCTTCAGATAGTGAATCTTTAGAGGCTTTCTCTATTGCTTTTGACAAAGCTGATAATGGAGTAAACATGTATTTAGGTTGGGGAACAACAAGAGTAGCTGTTCCGTTTACTAAATAAAAAATCTAATATAAAAGCTCTGAAAATATACATTTTCGGAGCTTTTAAGCTAACTAAACGCTGAAATTTATAATTTTAAACACCTCTGTAAAAATCCAGTATTTTCACGCGTAATAAATATTCGTACTTGGCATTATTCAAATTTATTCTAGAGCTATCTAGATTATTTTTAGCCGTTATATAATCTACAATATTAGAAACACCATTATTAAATCTAATCTCTTGTATACGGTAAGATTCCTCATAAGCGGTTACTTGTTCTACTAAAAGATGATACCTATTATAAGCTGCATCCATACTGTTGTAAGCTTTTTCAATAGATTGCTTAAATAGTAGTTTAGTACTTTCTAACTCTGTTTTATTTCTCTCTAATTGTATTTTTTGAAGCTTCACTTCATTTTTAGCTCTAAACCCGTTAAACAGAGGAACTCTAACAGCCACCCCTACTACTGTATTTAAGTTATTTTCAAATTGATCTTCATAGCTAATTTTTGATCCCGAAAACTGGGTTTCATTTTTTAACACTGGATAATCTTGATTATCAATTGAGACATAGTTACCTGTTTCTATAACTGTATTACCTGTTTCTGTAAATACTTCGGCTAAACTTGAATAATTAGTATTTAACTGTCCAAATAAAGACACTTCAGGAACATAATTAGACCTTGCTGCCTTAACACCACTTTTAGAGGCCTCAATTCTATATTGTCTAGATTTAAATGTAGCCAGATTATTTAGAGCTTCATTATATACTTCTGCTGCTGAAAACTGATATTTATTAGCTTCTATTAGACCAGATATATTATCAAATTCTTTTTCTGAAACATCATCCAAATTCAACAGACTTAAAAGGTTTAAAATAGCCGATTTATAGTTATTTTCAGAATTTATAATCCCTATCTTATCTGTAGCATATTGCCCTTGCATATCTGTGTAATTACTAGGATTTCCAGATTCCTGCTCGTATAATCTTTTCAGCCTTTTTAATTGAGATTCTGTACTCTTTAATCTAGACTTAGACAATTCAATTAAGTCTGCATTATTTAAAATCTGTATATACCCTAAAGTAACTTGTAATTTTAGATTTTGCCTTGCTTCTTCTACTTCCATTTCTGAAGCTCTTAGATTAAACGTGTTTTGTTTAATGCTATTTAAAATTCTAAAACCATTAAAAATAGTAGTATTCAAATTTACTCCTAAATTAGAAAACGTTAGTTCTTGATTAATGTAACTATTAGTAAATGGATCTATACTACGCCCATCATTGACACCCAAGTTATAATTTGCATTAAGACTTGGCAGCAATTGATTTAATGATTGTTTATAATTTACTTTTGAAGAATTCTTTAATAGTTCAACATTTTTTAGGTCTAAGTTATTTTCGAGAGCTATAGAAATACATTCTTCTAAAGTAAAACGTTTCTGAGCATTAACTAGACCTATGTAAATTGTAAAAAAGGCAATAAAAAAAACTTTTGTATGTCTCATTTTAAGATTGGTTATTAACTACCATACCATCTTTTAAATGAATAGTACGAGAACCATAAGCAGCATTAGATTCAGAATGTGTTACCTGAATAATAGTCACACCTTCATCATTCAATTTTTTAAACAACTGCATAATTTCTTCACCTTGTTCTGAATTTAGGTTACCTGTTGGTTCATCGGCTAAAATGAGTTTTGGATTAGAAATTAAAGCTCTTGCTATCCCTACTAATTGCTGCTGACCACCACTTAATTGGGATGGGAACAAATCTTTCTTACCAACAATATTAAAGCGATCTAACATATCGGCAACCATAGCTTTTCTTTCAGATCTGCTATGCTTTTTATATAACAGAGGGGTTTCTATATTTTCATAAACGGTAAGTTCATCTATTAAGTGATATGCCTGAAATACAAAACCTATATACTCTTTGTATAAGTTAGCACGATGTTTTTCTTTTAAATCGTGTACAGATTCATCTAAAAAAGTATACTCGCCTTCATCGAAATTATCTAACATTCCAATAACATTAAGTAAAGTGGTTTTTCCTGAACCTGAAGCCCCCATAATAGAGATAAACTCTCCTTCTTTAACAGTTAAGTCTACATTGTTTAACAGAAATATTCTATTTCCCCCAGAATTAACCCATTTAAAAATATCTTTAAGTTGTAATATCATTATTCTTATATTTATTATAAAATGTATTTAATACCATGCCACTTAACAATAACCTGTAAAACAACAGGTTATAAAAATTTAATTATTAGGGTGTGTTCGAAATTGATACAATACTGTACTATTATAGAACAGCATTCTTTGTAGGCTTTACTCTGTTCTTAAACTTTTTATAGGATTTGTAATTGCTACTTTCAAAGCCTGAAAACTTACAGTGAACAATGTAATTCCAATGGCTCCAATTCCTGCAATTGCAAAAACCCACCAGGATACCTCTGTTCTATATGTATAATTATTTAGCCATTTGATAACGCCATAATAAGCTAAAGGCGTTGCAACAATAATTGATAGCATTACCAGCTTTACAAAATCTTTAGATAATAATTGCCACAAGTTAAATACAGAAGCTCCTACTACTTTTCTTATTCCTATTTCCTTAGTGCGTTGTTCTGCAACATAAGATGCTAAACCAAAAAGCCCTAGACAACTGATAAAAATGGCGAAAATCGCGAATATGGTTGACAACTTTCTAATACGCTCTACGGCTTCAAATTTTTCAGCAAACGTATCATCAACAAATTGGTAATCAAAAGGTACATTAGGAACATGTTTCGATAATATTGTTTCTACAGTAGACAAAGATGATGTAATACTTCTTTCTGGATTTAATTTTAATTCTATCCAATTAGTATTAGGATAATTAATCATGTAAACGGTTTGCAATACAGGTTCAAAGGGAGATACAGCCAAAATATCTTTAACCACTCCAATGACTTGATGTTCTTCATTATTCCATCTTATGGTTTTTCCAACAGGATCTTCTAACCCCATGTATTTTACAGCCGCTTCATTAAGGATAAATGCTGTAGAATCTGTAGCAAAAGTTCTTGAAAAATCTCGTCCCTTAACCAAATCCCAACCTACTGTTTTCCCATAATCATGAGACACACTATTAGTTGCTATACTAGTTATAAAATTAGGGTCTTTATCTTTCCATTCAAATCCACCATTAGTACTCCAAACATCTGTTAAAGGGCTTGACGATTCAGCCATTTCCACAACTGCCCCACTGTTTATAAGCTCATTACGAATAACATTATACTTTCCTTCAAAATTATTAGTAGTCTTTTCAATCATTATTAAACTATTCATATTATAACCAATAGGTCTATTTTTTGAATAGTCTACCTGTTTTTCTACTACAATAGTTCCTATAACCAATATAACAGACACTGTAAACTGAACGACTACTAATGCTTTACGAAACGACGTTGTTGATTTACCTGTTTTAAAGGTTCCTTTTAATACTTTAACTGGACGAAATGAAGATAAGTATAACGCTGGATAACTTCCTGCCAGAATACTGGTAAATAAAATAAAAGCGATACTCATAACCCAAAATGCAACACTTTTAAAAGGGAACACTATTTGTTTATCTGACAATTGATTAAACCAAGGCATAGCCATAAAAACCATAATAATAGCTACTATAAACGCTACTAATACTACTAAAAACGATTCACTTAAAAACTGATTAATTAATTGATATTTTGATGACCCCACCGTTTTTCTAATACCAACTTCTTTGGCTCTTTTTTCTGATTGGGCTGTACTTAAATTCATGAAATTGATACAGGCTAAAAGCAATACAAATAGCCCTATGATTCCAAATAGCCAAACATACTGAATAAAACCTCCTGCATTAACTCCATTTTTCCAGTTTGAACGCAAATGCCAGTTTTTCATAGGGTGTAAAACCAATTCTGGCTGACTCTTTCTACTATATTCAGATACGTTATTATATATTACATCTTTAATCCTTCCATTTACTGAAGTCATTGTTGAACCATCAGCAACCTGCACGTATAATTGATAAGAATTATTACCCCAAAGGTTGTTATCTTTGGCAGTTTTTACCCAAGGATATAACATTGAATACAACTCCCAAGGCACTATAAAATCGAGGCCTTTTAATGTGGCATTATCTGCTATATCTCTATATACCCCTGTAATTAACACATTAAGCTCGTTGTTAACTTTCATGGTTTTCCCTAAGGGGTTTTCGGTTCCAAAAAATGCTTTAGAAGCGGTTTCAGATAACACAATAGAATTTGGATTATTCAACCCATCCCAGTTGCCATAAATCATATCTAAAGAGAACATACTTAGTGCACCAGATTCCATGAAACCACTTCGTAATGACAAATTTTTATCTTTAAAAGAGAGGATATTATCACCATGAAATGAACTCATCACAACATGTTTGAAATCTTCACCATATTTTTCTCTTAATTCATCTCCCAAAGGATAAGGCATAGCATAACGAATTGCTTTTTTACCGTTACGTGTTCTCCACATCATGACCTGGGATATATTATCATAATTATCATGATTTTTATCAAATGTTAATTCGTCATGAACCCAAAGACCTATTAATAAAACTATGGCCATACCTAGAGATAATCCTCCTATATTTATCAATGTATACCCTTTATTCTTAAAAAGGTTTCTTAACGCTATTTTGAAATAATTTTTAATCATAATGTTTTTAGATTACGTTATTCCTCTCGAATAATAACAGCTGGGTTTAACTTTAAAACTTTTAACACATAATACATGATATTACATACTGCCACTATTAGTATTAACAAAACAGCACTAACAAAAACTAAACTTTGAATTTCTATTCTATATGCAAAATTGTTAAGCCAGTTCATTAAGAAATAATAGGTTAGCGGAATAGCAATAGTTGCCGCAATAATGATGAGCATTATGTAGCCTTTAGACATTAGCATAAAAACTGCTTTATTATCTGCCCCTAATACACGTCGAACAGCAATAGCTTTTAAATTCTCTACTGTTGTTAAAGAGACCATAGCAAGAAGCCCTAGATTAGCTATTAAAATGGCTAATATGGTCAACGCATTAAAGATGTTTCCAAATTGCTTGTATTGGTTATATTGTTCATTAAAAAAACTGTCTGAAAAATGTGCTAAAAAAGGATCTTCTGGGTACATAGTATGCCACTTAGATTCTATGAAATCCATTTGAGTTTTTAAGTTTTGAGGACTTAATTTCACCAAATAATGTCCAAATGCAAAAGGATGTCTATTGGCATAAAACGTAGGTACTATTGGGTCTGATAGAGATTTTATATGAAAGTCTGCTACAACAGCTCTTATCTTCCATAGGTGATTTTCTAAAAAAACTTCTTGTCCTATAGCATCTTCGGGGTGTTCAAATCCTAATAATTTAAGCGTTTTTTCATTAATAATCGTTTCTATTTTTTGTTGTGTAGGATCTATTTTAAAATTTTCTCCAGCCAAAATTTTCGCTTCGTATAATGGAAAAAAGTTTTCATCTATAAGACGTTCTTCGACTTGGGTTTGTATAGCTTCTCCACTGTTTTTAAGTTTTACGCTATGTCGCAAAAGCTCTGCTTCTTCTCCTGGTATGCTGTAACATGACGCCACTTCTTTTAATGCTGGATTCTGTATAAGTTGCTGCCTAAACACATTATACTTATCATTTTTAATAGCTATTTCATCGTAAGAGCGCCACCCACCGGCATTTAAACTTGTTGGTGCCTGTAAAACAAGTACTTGATTGGTATTTATACCTAAATCGTAATTTTGCATAAAGTCTACTTGTTGATATACCACATAAGCCGCTATGGTAAGAAATATAGATGCACAAAACTGTACTACCAAGAGACCTTGTTTAACATAAGCATGACTTGTTCTTCCTTTAACAATTTTTCCCTTTATAGCTGTATTTATAGCTACAGAAGTTAATACAAAAGCAGGATAAAAGCTAACCACTAATACACATATACTAAAAATTAGAATCCCTAAAAACCAGAACAAAGGGTTAGTAAACACCTTAAAACTTAGAGAGATATTAAAATAGCTTTCTATAAATGAAGAACTAATCAACACAATAAGCGTAGCAATTATTAATGCAGTAACATTTAGTAAAAAGGCTTCAATAAAATATTGAATTCTTAATTGTAAGGCTGATGCTCCTAACGTTTTTCTAACACCTGTATCTTTTGACCTTCGTAGAGAAAGCGTTGTACTTAAATTAATAAAATTGATAAAAACTATAATTAAAATAGCAATACCTACTCCCATTATAATATAAACCTGACTTAGATTGCCGTTGGCTTCTAATTCATCATTATAATTAGACGTTAAGTGAATATCTTTAATAGGCTGCAAGCCAAATTCTATCTTTTTTCCTTCACTTTTTTCTGGATTTACATGTAATAAACTTAAATTATTTAATGCCTTTTGAATTTTATCTTTTGAGCCTTGATTTGATATTGATATATAATTCTGACTAAAATTCCAATGCCAATTTCCTTTTTTCTGTATCCATCCATAATGCACCCAAGTGTCCAGCGTAGCTAAATATTCGTATTTAAAATGCGTATTTAATGGCGGATCTTTTACAACGCCTGTTACCTTAAAAGGCATACCCTCATTAACCTTTACCTCTTTTCCTATTGGGTCTTTATTACCAAAAAGGGCATAGGCTCTAGATTCGGTAAGTACCATTTTTAAAGGCGCATCTAAAGCTGTATCTGGGTTTCCTGAAATAAGTAAACCTTTAAACACTTTTAGAAAATCTTTATCTACCCAATATACTTTTTGTTTAGCATATTTTTTATCATCTGTCCTCACTAAACATGGTTCATAGTAAGCTCTTGTTGCATATTCAATGTTTGGTATTTCTACAGGAACAATTTGTTCTAATATTGATGGCCCCTTAGTACCTTCAAACACCTTTTTATCATGCACATACCTAGTAGTTGTAACTCTGTATACGTTTGCCTTATTATCAATATGATCTTCATAAGAAAACTCAAAGGTTACATACCCCAAAATAAGAATACACACTGCAAAACCTAGCGCTAAACCCCCAATATTAATAGCTGTAAAAAACTTTTCACGACTAAATACTCTTAATGCAAACTTTAAATTATTCTTAAACATATTATTTTTATTTCTTAAAATTCGGATATACAAATTTTAAACCATCATATACGGTTTTTAATAGAATGGTAATGTGTGTTTCATTTTTATAAGCTACACTTTTCCAATAGAGATTATTAGGTGAATTCTCTTTTAAAATAGTATCTAAAGCTTCAATCCCCATACCCCTATATGGCATACCTTCACGACCACTTATAAATAGTTTTGCATCTAAATTTGATAGATTAGGTAATGTCTCTTTCGCCAGTTTAGTCACATATCTTTCATCCCACCATAATGATGGATCTGCTGAGATATAAGCGCTAAATAGATTAGGGGCTTTTAACATACTATAAATAGCAAATGTGCCACCATGGGAGTGTCCAAAAAGTGTATTGTATTTTGATGTAGCATAGGTTTTATTGATATGTGGCATTAACTCTTCTTTAATGAATTTGATATAATTATCGGCGCCTCCTGATAGTGGTGAACGCTTATCATGAGTAGGTAATAAATCTCTATCTCGCATCACTACACCATCTACAAATTTATTATCGACACCAACAATAATACATCTTGGTATTGCCTGCCAATTTGATGCAATTCGGTGTGTTGGAGACACTACATTGACTACGGTTTCTCCGTCTAAAACATAGATAACATCATGCCTTTTATCTGCATTCAAATCATAACTATAATCTGCAGGTAAAACAACACGGTAATTTCTGTACTCGTTTAATGTTTTAGAAAAAATAGAGTCTTGGATTTCATATTTATTTTGTTGCGCTATCGTTACATTAGATGTACATAATGCAATAAAAGCTGTATAAAAAAATATTTTATTATACGATTTTCTCATTTTTGTTCTCCATTTAGATGATTTTTTTAATCTCATAAATTTTTTATTTTATAAATCTATTATACTTTTATATTATCAGAAGGATTAATTTTTATTAAACTAATAGTATGTTTCAATACTGCTATTAATACCACAGCAAACAGTATTAGAACAGATAAAACCACCAATAGCAGACTAATACTTACCCTATACACATAGTTTGACAACCATGATTCTAACATATAGTAACTTATGGGTAATGCTATCAATAAAGAAAATATGACGAGGTAAACATATTCTTTGAAAAACAAGATAAAGATGTCTTTTACAGAAGCCCCAATTATTTTTCTAATAGCAGTTTCTTTTTTTCGCTGTAAAGCTGTGTAAGCAGATAAACCATAAAGACCAAGGCAACAAATTAGAATAGAAATCATAGATGCTATTAAGAAAATCTGCATAAAACTATCTTCCTGCTCATACTGTTTATTAAAATATTCGTCCATAAAAAAATATTCAAATGTATCTTCAGGATAGATTTCACTCCAAATAGCTTTTACCTTAGGAACTAAACTTTCTAAAAGTTCTTTATTAGCAGCTATGGAATAATGCCCATGAATATAATTGTACTTTAAAACATATTTATAAATTGTAGGTTGTAAATCTGATTTTAAACCATGTTGATGATAATTCTTATTAACACCAATTACAGTATACTCCTTATTTTCTGGACCAATTACCTGCTGATTTAAGGCTTCTTCAGGAGACTCAAACCCTAAAAGCTCTACGGATTTTTCATTAAGAATAATATCAGATATATGATTCTCATAATTTGATGTAAAATTTCTACCAGCAATTAAAGGAATATTATAAGTATCGAAAAAATCATGGTCAATAATTGCCATTTGATAATTGCTTTCTGATATTTTATCTTTACTTTTTTGTTTAAAATATGGGCTTGTATATAAGACTTGTTGTCCAGGAATACTTCTAGAAGCAGAAATACTATTAACTCCAGATAATTCTGAAACAGTATTCTTAAACGAATGCATATTAGAAAAAGCCAACTTATGAGAATTCATAGACTTTGGTGCTCTAATAATCAACTTATTTGCAGCATTGAATCCTAGTTCTTTTGTTTTCATAAAAGTTAATTGGTCATAAATTGTAAGTGTTCCAAAAATGAGCCCAATTGCTACAATAAATTGAAACGTAACCAACCCCCTTTTCAACAACATATTTTGATGAGGTAAAATACCCTTTAGTGTTTTAGATGGCAATAACTTAGATAAATTAATTGCTGGATACAATCCTGCTATTATAGCTCCTAAAAGCATAAACAATAAAATTTGCACCCAAAAAGAAACGTTTGTCCATATATCACGTATAAAATCAAATTCTGTAAATTGATCAATAAATAAAGTCCCCGTTGTAATTAGAAAAACAGCTACTATAAAAGCCAGTACACTCATAAAAATAGATTCTAGTAAAAAATCACCCATCAAACTGAATTTCACTGCTCCAAGTGTTTTTTTAATGCCAATCTCTAAAGTCCGGGTCATTGATTTACTAATTGTTAGGTTTATAAAATTCACCCAAGCAACAACTATTATAATTATAGCAATAATGAAAAGAAAATTAATACGTGTTATACTAACTCCCGATGATGGTGTTATTTCATCCTTAAAATGTGCTTTTAAATGAATGTCTTTAACTGGTATTATATTCAACGAAACTCTAATTTCAGGAGTCTTTGAATCATAGTATTTGTTTAACAGTATTTCAAGTTTACTTTGGAAATCCTCGGTAGTAATGCCCTTTTTCAACTTAACATATGTATACTTGCTAGTCCTTTTCCAGTTTCCATTTGGTGAATCCCATCCTTTACTATAACCTGTGGCTATTGATGTCAAAAAATCACATTTAATATGTGAGTTTTTAGGAACATCTTCAAAAACAGCTGTAACTTCCATAGGGTAATCGGTACCGTTAAGATTAACGATTTTACCAATTGGATCTTCATTTTTAAAATAGAGTTTTGCTGTAGATGAAGATATAGCTGTTGTAAATGGTCGAGTTAAAGGGGTTGTTTTATCACCTTTTAAAATTTTAAATTTAAAGACATCAAAAAAAGTATTATCTACCCATAAAACATCTCTATCATTAATTTTAAAATCCTTTTCTCGATAATCCATTAAGCATTTCTCATGTTCAAATCGAGTTGTAGCTTCTACTTCTACTAATTCTGCTTCTAGTGTTGGTGCCAAAGCACTAAAAGACTTAGCTGTTTTGTCTACTATTTGATTATTTTTAAAAACATCTGTATTAATTCTATATACTTGGTTATAATCAGGATAAAAACTGTCATAGCTTGTTTGATAATCAACATACTTTAAGAGCATTACACATGTTACAACCCCTATTGCCAAACCAAAAACATTGATAAATGTAAATAGCTTGTTTTTAAGTAAAAATCTGATATATAGTTTAAAAAAATTGTTTTTCATATAAAATGGTTATTCTGTTCTTAAACTTTTAATAGGATTAACTATAGCTGCTTTTATACTTTGAAAACTTATAGTTAAAATTGAAACGAGTAGTGCTAAAACTACAGCCAAAGCAAACACACCCCATCCTACAGTTATGCTATACTCAAAGTCTTCTAACCACTTATTCATAGCATACCAAGCTACTGGCAATGCTATTACAATAGAGATACCTACTAGTTTTAAAAAGTCTATAGAAAGTTTATAAGTAATTTGCCCCACACTAGCTCCTAGTACTTTACGAACGCCTATTTCTTTGGCGCGCTTTTCAGCACTAAAAGCGGCTAATCCAAATAGTCCAAGGCAAGCAATAAAAATAGATAGAATAGTAAAGGTTATAAAAATGCGTCCTAAACGTTGTTCAGCATTATAGGTAGTATTAAAAGAGTCTTCCATAAAATAATGATTGAACATTTGCCCAGGCGCCATTGTTCCCCATATGTTTTCAATATTAGCTACAGTTGTAGCATAATCACTTCCACTAATTTTCACTGCCAAATCGTTGGCAGAACCACCAATATGCATACTTAATGCGGCTATATCATTTCGTAATGTCTCAAAATGAAAGTCTTTAACAACACCAATTACGGTATAGAACCTTGGGTTTTCTTCTCCTAACTCATAAGTAAATCGTTTATTTAAAGCTTCCTCAGGCGTCATACCTAATACTTTTACAGCCGCTTCATTTATTATGATACTAAGAGAATCACTACCAAACTTTTTACTAAAATCCCTGCCGGCTATCAGTTCTAAATTTAGTGTTGACAAATAATCCATATCAACATCCCAACTTTGCATTTGCAAAGCGTTCTCCTGACTTATTGCTCCTTCTTCATAAAAACCTCTGTCTCTTCTATAAGACGGAATAGGTAAATAACTACTCAAACTGGCTTGTTTTACACTTGCTAATTGCTTTACTTGTTGTTTAAATGCCTGTTGTTGGCTGCCTAAAATGCCCATATCTTGAATCACTAAAACCTGATCTTTTGCATAGCCTACATCTTTATTTTGAATGTATTGTAACTGCTGAAAAACCACCAACGTACTAATGATTAAAAACACCGAAATAGCAAATTGAAACACGACTAATGAACTTCTAATACCACCTGCTTTACGGCTATCATTAGCACCTCCTTTAAGCACTTTAACAGGAATAAAGCGTGACATGAAAAACGCAGGGTATATTCCCGATAAAAGACCAAGCACCAATGTGCATATAACTAAAACCAACCAAAATAATGGCTTCCCATAAGGGATTTCCATAGTCTTATCTGCAAGTGCATTAAAAAAAGGAAGTGCCAAAGCTGCAACTCCGATAGCCACCAATAATGCTATAAATGTTATTAAGCCTGATTCTGCTAAAAACTGACTTACTAAAGCAGATTTACCAGACCCCAATGTTTTTCTAATGCCAACTTCTTTTGCACGTTTAAGAGAATGTGCTGTAGACAAATTCATAAAGTTAACACTTGCCAGTATGATAAGAAAAAGCCCTATAAATGATAAAATATAAATATTTTGAATACTTCCGTTAGCACTCATTTCTGGAAATCTATTAGAATGCAAATGAATATCCTGCAACTTAATGGTACTGAAATTATAATAATTACCTGATGCTAAAAACTGTTCTTCTGTAATACCAGGCATATAAGGTTGGGCAAATGGAATAAAATATTTTCTAAAAAACCCATCTAAGGCAGTTTGAACATCTTGAATATTAGCTGCAGGTAAAAGTTTTATAAATGTTGGGAAATTGTTACTTCCCCAATTGTTCTCTTTTTCTTCTTGGTTACCTACCATAGCTAAAAACACACTATGGTCTCTTAAAAGTGAGTTTTTTGGTAAATCCTCTATAACTCCTGTTACAACATAAGTATCACTATTGTTTAAAATAAGGCTTTTCCCAACAGCTTCTTCTATGTTAAAATGTTTTTCTGCAGCTGTTTTAGTTAAAACTAAAGTATTGGGTTCATTTAAAGCAGATGCACGATCACCAAATAATACATCAATCCCAAACATTTCAAAGAAACTAGGGTCTGTATAACTTACCTGCATTTCCTTTACATTGATATCGGTTGCTCTTTTCTTTATTAGCATATTACCGCTGTTACGAAAACGTGTGACTAACTCAATTTGAGGTACGTCGTTTTCCAATACTTCAGCCACTGGACTGGAAACCTCAGCAAAATTGCTTACATCTCCTCCAAACTTAATATCCAAGTTAACGCGGTGAATACGGTCTGTATCAGGATACATATTATCATAGTTCAATTCATCATAGATATATAATGCAATTAATAAACTACCAGCCATTCCAATGGTAAGTCCAAAGATGTTTAGAAATGTAAAAAACGGTTGTTTTTTAAGATTTCGCCATGCGATTTTAAAATAATTAAGAATCATAGTTTTAAATATTTCCTATTCTTGCTTTAGTGATTTTACTGGGTTCACTAAAGCTGCATTAATTGTTTTCACACTAATTGAAAAAATAACAAGTACCATGACCAATAACACTGGTACTCCAAATAACCATACGTTTAAGTGTATTCTGGTTGCGAAGTTTTCCAGCCAATTATTTGCTAATACATATGCTATAGGCGCCCCAATTAACATAGATAACAACACCGTTTTTACAAAGTTTTTTGATAGTAATACCAAAATATTCGTTACGCTAGCACCTATTACTTTTCGAATCCCTATTTCTTTTTTACGCTTTAAAACTGTAAATGACGCCAAACCAAATAACCCAAGACATGCTATTAATATGGCAAATCCTGTTAACACATTAAATACAGCCTGAAAACGTCTGTCTGCTTTGAATTGTTTGTCAAACTCGGTATCCATAAAAAAGTATGAAAACGGTGCTTCTGGAAATACCGATTTATAAACTGCTTCCAAATGCGCTAATTGTTCTTTGGCGTTACCGCTGTGAAATTTAACTGTTGCTAAACCATCAAAGGAATTTGAAAATCGATGGATAATTGGTACAAATGGTACTTTGGCAGACTCTTGGTGGTAATTTTTGAGTACACCCTTTATTGTCCACTCACCTCCCCACATCTTTATCTTTTTCCCTATAACCGATTCGTAATCACGAACACCCCAAAGACTAAGCGCTCTTTCATTAACAATGATTTCTTTCTTTTTCTGTGTACTGGTTGCATCAAAATTTGAACCTGACAATAATTGCATGTTCATTATTGGAATGAAATTTTCATCAATAGTTGTAATGTAAAAATTATGGTTATATTCTTTGGGAGATTCCAAAAAATTAATTCCAGTAGTTGTACTCATTTCATTAGCCAATTCTCCAGGTACAGCTTCAGATAAGGATACATTCTCTATATTGGCGTTTGCTAATAATTGCTGTTTAAAAACAGCATACTTCTCTCCCAAATTACTTTGTACCGGGGCTTCAACAATTATGGTATTTTCTGTTTCAACACCCAATTCCATATCTCTCAAAAAACTCAATTGTTCTGTAATGGTAAACACCAAT
Organism: uncultured Flavobacteriaceae bacterium; assembly: GCA_947487895.1. Classification (GTDB taxonomy): domain Bacteria; phylum Bacteroidota; class Bacteroidia; order Flavobacteriales; family Flavobacteriaceae; genus Seonamhaeicola. The sequence continues at coordinate 70,024 of CANKYF010000014.1, read as the reverse complement.
ATTAGCAAGACAATAGTTGCGCTAAACTGAAATACAACCAATGATTTACGTAACAACACACCTTTAAATGAATGCGTAAAGTTTCCTTTTAAAATAAGTGAAGGTTTAAAAGACGATAACACCAAAGCTGGATATACACCGGAAAACAACACTCCTAATATTAAAAATACTCCAAGAATTCCCCAGAAAAACACATCTGAAAAAACACTAAAACGTATAGGTAATCCAGCTATCTTGATAAAGTGTTCTTTAACAAAAAAGATAATAACCAAAGCACACAACGCTGCTAATAAGTTCATTAATAGCGATTCTGTTAAAAACTGAACTCTTAACTGGCTTTTCGTTGAACCTACTACTTTTCTAACGCCTACTTCTTTAGCTCTATCTAAAGCTTTAGACGTTGCCAAATTCACATAGTTTACAAAGGCACTAATTATCACTAAAAAAGCAACACCTAACAAGAAAAATACCGTAGAAGCACTTCCGTTGGGTTCTGGTTCAAAAGGTTTATTAGAATATAAATGGATGTCTTTTATGTTTTGACCAATCACTCTATCGGTTAGCATCTTGTCTTCAAGTCTCAATCTTTCATTAAACCCTACCAGGTTATCTGTAAAATTTTTGTAAGCAGCTTTATCGTTCAATAATGCATAAGTATAGGTATTATTCCCATTCCAGTTGTCTTCGGTTTCTCCATAAAAAGCTTGCATAATAGGGTCTTTTAACATGGTAGAATAAGACATCAACATATCAAACTTTAAATGTGTGTTTGATGGACTGTCTTTTACAACACCAACAATATCTAACAGCATTTCCTTTCCTGCTGCTGGTAATACAATTATTTCTCCAATTACATTTTTTCGGTTAAAATATTTTAATGCTGTAGATTCTGTAACAACAGCTTGATTGGGTTTTTTAAAAAGATGGGCATCATTACCATAGAGTAAAGGGTATGTAAATACATCAAAGAAAGCAGGGTCTGCAGCATACACTTTCTCTACAATAAACTGTTTATTATCAACCTTTATAGTTACTGTTGGCTCACCTATTTGATAGGCTCTTGTATAGCTTTCAACTTCGGTTAATTCTCTTTTTAACCTAGCTCCTAATGGTGGGTTTGTTTCACAGTCTTGCGAACTTACTGTTTCGCCATCCATGATATCATAGGTCAACCTTACGATTCTATCAGCTTTTTCATGTGTGTTTTCATAGCTCAATTCAAACCTTACATATTGAATAATTAATAAGGCTATGGCAAATCCTGTTGCTAGCCCTAATAAGTTAATCGTTGTAAAACTTTTATCTTTTATAAAACTTCGCCATGCGATTTTAAAATAGTTACGTATCATGATTATTCTGTTCTTAAACTTTTAATAGGGTTAGCAATAGCTGCTTTTATACTTTGAAAACTTATGGTTAAAACGGCCACTCCCAATACGATTAGTACTGTAAAAGCAAATGTTTGCCAACTTATGTCTATACGGTATGAAAAATCTTGAAGCCACACATTCATAGCATACCAGCTAATTGGTAATGAAATTAAAATGGCAATACCTACAAGTTTTAAAAAGGTGAAAACGAGTTTTAACGTAATTTGATTTACTGTAGCTCCTAAAACCTTTCTTATACCAATTTCTTTAAAATGTTTTTGAGCGTTAAACGCCGCTAAACCAAACAAACCTAGGCAAGCAATAAGAATAGATAGTATGGTAAATATCATAAAAATTACTCCTAATTTTTGTTCTTCTTTGTACACCGTATTAAAAGAATCTTCCATGAAATTATAGGCAAAAGGCTCTCCTGGAGCTATGTCATTCCATATACTTTCTATTTTTGAAATAGTATTTGAAAAATCACCTGCTGTTAATAATACCGCCATTGAGTTATTTGAATTACCTATTGTAAGTCCCAAAGCCCCAACTTTATCTTTTAGAGATTCAAAGTGGAAATTTTTAACAACTCCTATTATTTTAACCTTTTCTGAAAGGTTCATTCCAATGGCTTCTTCTGGTGTTACGCCCAACAATTCAATAGCCGATTCATTTAAAACAATAGATTGTATATCTGTGGTAAACTGTTTGTCAAACCCTCTACCTGCAATTATTTCCATACCCATTGTAGATATGTAATCATAGTCCACCTCCCAAGATTGCATGTTTACTGGGTTGTCTTGGTCTGTATTCCTTGACCTTCGATAAGTTCGGTCTCTTCTTAGTGATGGTGTTGGTAGATAGCCACTTACCGATGCGCTTTTAACGTTAGATAGTTTTTGCACCTCAGCTTTAAAAGCTTGTACTCTATCTCCAGCCCCATGAACATCATCTATAATTAAAACCTGATCTTTAGTATAGCCTAAATCTTTGTTTTGAATAAAATTTAATTGTTGGTACACGACTATTGTAGCTGCAATTAAAACTACCGAAATAGAAAATTGAAATACTACTAATGAATTTCTAAGACCTCCTCCTTTAGTACTGCTATTGGTGCTTCCTTTAAGTACATGGACGGGTATAAACCGAGACATAAAAAATGCAGGATACATTCCTGAAAAACTACCTAATAGTACTGTACATACAATCAAAATCAACCAAAAAATAGGATTACCAAAAGGTATCTCTATGGTCTTATCTACCAATGTATTAAAAAAAGGAAGGGTCAATGCAGCTACACCTATAGCTACTAAAAGCGCTATAAATGAAATTAAACCAGACTCTGTAAGAAATTGTTTGATAAGGCTAAGTCTATTTGACCCCAATGTTTTGCGTATACCTACTTCTTTGGCTCTTTTTAAAGAAGATGCTGTAGATAAGTTAATGAAATTAACGCTAGCCAGTACAATTAAAAATAGGCCAATGCACGAAAGGATATACACATTCTGCATGGCGCTATTAGGGCTCAATTCTTCTTCCTTATTTCCTGATAAATGAATATCTGTTAACGGTATGGTCTCATAGTATAAATAATTACCAGAAGCAAAAAAGCTTTCTTCCGTCATCCCTGGGAAAAAAGTCTGCATCCACGGGACAAGATATTTGCCTACAAACCCTTTAAGAACGGTTTCCAAATTATCGATATTTGCATTAGGCAATAGTTTGACGAAGGTGTAAAAATTAAAATCTCCCCATTGGTTTTCCTGTGCTATGCTATAACCCGATGTTGATACAAGTACAGTATGATTTCTAAGAAATGAATTTTTAGGAAAATCATTTACAATACCAGTAACGGTATATAATTTGTTATTATTTATAATAAGTTGTTGTCCTACAGCGCTATGTATGGTTTCAAAATGTTTAAGAGCAGTAGTCTTTGTTAATACTAAAGTATTTTGTTCTTTTAATGCATGTGTCTGACCAGCTAGTAAATCAACACCAAACATGTCAAAAAAATTAGCGTCAACATAAGTTGCATGTTTTTCTTTTATATTATTTTGAGAATTCTTTTTCTTAATGAGTACTCCAGCTTCATCTCTAATTCTAGTCACCATTTCTACTTGCTGACAATCGTTTAACATAGTCTGAGCCATTGGCGCAGGTACTTTAGACATATCATGAGTTACGCCTCCAAACTTTATATCTGCATTAACCCTGTGAATTCTGTCGGCATCAGTAAACATTTTGTCAAAGCTCAGCTCATCGTATATGTAAAGACCGATTAATAAACTTCCTGCAATACCAATAGTAAGTCCAAAAATATTTAGAAACGTAAAAAACGGTTGTCTTTTAAGGCTCCGCCACGCGATTTTAAAATAGTTGCGTATCATAATAGTTTTTTATTCTGTTCTTAACACTTTAGCGGGATTTATTAAAGCAGATTTCATGGCGTGATAGCTAATGGTAAGCAAAGCAATAGCTAAGGCAATAAGGCCTGCAATAGCAAATACAGACCAAGACATATCAATTTTGTATTCGTAATCTTGCAACCATGTTTGCATGAGATAATAGGCGACAGGAATAGCTACAGCAAGTGCAATGATAACGAGTACCAGAAAGTTCTTTGTTAGTAATTTAAATATGGTTTGTACAGAAGCCCCTAAGACCTTACGAATACTCATCTCTTTATTACGTTGCTCCACCATATATGCTGAAAGTGCAAGCAGACCAAGACACGCCACTAGAATCGCTAAAATGGCAAATGTAGTAAAGACGGCTTTTATCCTACTCACATTTTCATACATGTTAGCAAATGAAGCATCCATAAACTTATAACGAAATGCCATATTAGGGACAAACGCTTTCCATTTCCCGGCAATAGCAGCAAGAGTCGCAGATACATCTGTAGTATTTAATTTTACAGACATCACACTATTACTCATGTTGTTAACGAAACAAAGCGGTTTTATCGTTTGTTTCATGTCATCATAATTAAAATCTTCTACTATACCTACTATTTCCCAGGTTCTTCCGCCTTCCCTTGAAATATTTTTCCCTATAGGATTTTCCAGATGTAATGCTTTTACCAGAGCTTGATTTATAATGATGGTTTCTCTATCCGCTTTATCTTTTTTGAAAAAGTTACGCCCTTCAAGTAGTTGTATTCCTAATGTTTCAATATAGTTCTCATCAATACTCCATAATTGCGCATATATGCTTTCATCAATACCAATCTTTTCTGTTTTTACAAAGTATTCTCCGCCTCTATTGGATCCTTTGAGAGGTAAAAAATCACTAATACTTGCATTTGCGACTCCAGGTATTGTTTTTAACTCATCTCTGAATGATTTTGTTTTAAAATTTAACAGATTGGTACTGTATAGTTGCACTACCTGATCTTTTTCAAACCCTATTTTAGAATTCAAAATAAATTGTAATTGCTTATCAACTATAAGCGTTCCTACAATTAAAACAATAGAAATGGTAAATTGAAATACGACCAACCCTCCTCTTAATGCATTTGATTTATTTCCTATGCTAAGTCTTCCTTTAAGTACATTAACTGGATTAAATTTTGAAAGGTGAAATGAAGGATATAACCCTGCTAATATGCCAACTATAAGAGAAGTTAATAGGGTGGTAGCTATAAACATAACACTTGACCAAGGCATTACTAAATGGATGCCACACATGCTTCTAAATAGAGGCATACATAATGCAGATAACACAATACCTATGCTAAAGGCTATAAGTGAAATTAGTATAGATTCGGCCAAAAACTGACCTATAAGTTGCCTACGTGTAGACCCTACTACTTTTCTTAACCCAACTTCCTTAGCTCTATTAGCTGATTTTGCGGTAGATAAGTTTACAAAATTAATACTAGCGATTATAAGAATAAACAACGCCACTATACCAAAAATCCAAATGGTCTTTATATCATTACTAAAATTTAATTGACTAAAAATATGTGAAGAGTATAAGTTAATATCGGTTAGGGGCTGCAATCCTATTTTCATGCGCTCTTCCAAATGAACCCAACTAGGAAATCCAGCCGCTTTATATGCCGGCTTCAAATACCTCTTAATTAAGATAGTATTCATATTTTGCTCAAAAGCTTTTATATCTATATCTGGTTTGAGCAATACATAGGTGAAATAGGCACAAAAACTCCAATCGTTTAGTGTCCCTTCACCAAACTCTACATCTTTTAACGTCATTAAAAAATCGTAATCCATATGCGAGTTAGTGGCAAAGTCCTTCATGACACCACTAATCTTAAACGGGTCTTGATTATTACCATTTAAATACATGGAACGTCCAATTGGATTTTGATTTTTGAAGTATTTATTTGCTATTTTTTTTGAAATAACAATGGTTTTAGGGGTCGTTAATACCTTTTTAGCATCTCCATATATCATTTGAACATCCATAATATCAATTATAGATTGGTCTGCATAGGCAAAACCTTCTTCATAATGTTGTGTTGCCTCGCCATCAAATCGTATGTCATTACTTCCTGCACCGTAAAATGATTGTACGGCCATTAGCCTTCCTGTGTTTTCTACGTCTTCAAAATCGTTAAGTACTGTCGGTGCTGTATTGGCAGAAAAAAAGATTCCAGTACCATTTAAACCACGAACCTTAGAATAATCTGTAGTCATCCTGTAAATATTCTCAGCGTTTGATACATGTTTATCATAACTACTTTCATGCAAAATGTATATACTAATCAAAATACAAGCTGCTACACCAATACTTAAACCGAAAATATTTATAAATGAAAAACCTTTATTCTTTAATAAGTTTCGCCACGCGATTTTAAAATAGTTTCGTATCATAATTATTCTTTTTTTGATAAATACACTCTATTCTGTTCGTAAACTTTTAATAGGGTTAGCAATTGCAACTTTTATGGTTTGATAACTTATGGTTATGAGCGTGATTAACATTACAGATACAATAGCAATGACAAAATACCACCAGTGTATTTTAGTTCTATACACATACCCTTGCAACCATTGTTCTGTTACATACCAAGCAATTGGTGTAGCTATGATCCCTGCTATTAAGATAAGCTTGAGGAAATCTACAGAGAACAAACTCAATATATGGCTTACACTACTCCCTAGAACTTTTCGGATGCCAACTTCTTTAATACGTTGATGTGCAAAAAAGAGTATCAACCCATATATACCTAAACAACCTATTAATATGGCTAATCCAGAAAATATTTTTGATAGAAAAAGATAACGTTGTTCTGTTCTATACTGTTGGTTAATTCTATCATCTAAAAAGCGGTAATCAAAAATATGATTCGGGAACATTTGAGACCACTCTTTTTCAATATTAGCTAAAGTACTTTTTGTATCTAAAGGACTTATTTTTAACGATATTTCACTATACCATTCAGTATTAGGGGTAATAACTATAGCACTTATACCATTGGTGAATTTTTCATTATGAAAATCTTTAATTACTCCTACAATATTTCCAGTAACATCATTTACGCTTAACTTTTTACCTAAAATTGCTTCTGAGTTAACTCCTATATTTTTAACAAATTGCTCATTCACAATCATTTCATTAGAGTGTTCTTTTTTGAAAAAGTTTCTACCGGCAACAAAAGAGACGTCATACAATTTTAAATAATCTTCATCTCCGGGCTTTAACGAAATTTGAAACTTTTCCGCCTCTGGCCTGTTGTCATAATTAACACCAGAATACCAATTGTTAGTAGCCGCACATGGACTACTTAAACACATAGCGACGTCTTCAACACCAGAAATATTTTTTAAACGTCCTTTTAAACTTTGCTGTTGCACCCCATCAATAGTTTTAGGAAGGCTTAACATGACAACCTGATCTTTATCAAACCCCAAATCACTATTTACAGCATAATCAATCTGTTTAGAGAGAACTATAGTAGCTACAATAAGAATTATTGATATTGAAAACTGTGTTACAACAAGAACTTTTCGTGTAGATACGCCTTTTGTGTGTTTTTGAAGAAACGATCCTTTTAAAGCTAACACTGGCAAAATACGAGACATTAGAATGCCAGGGTAAGAACCCGACATAAATGTAACTACTCCTAAAAGTAGTAGTATCATACTGAAAAACTGAACATTTAACAGTGTTTTTAAAGATAATTCAAGGTCAAACAATGAGTTGAATACTGGAAGAAAAATGGCTGCCATTAACAATCCTAATAAAACGGCCATTAAAGTGATTAAGAAAGTTTCAACAATAAATTGCCAAAACAAATGTTGCTTAATACTGCCTAAAACTTTACGGATGCCTATTTCTCTGGAACGATAAGTAGATAAGGCTGTTGAAATATTTATAAAATTAATAGCAGCTATTCCTATTAAAAACAAACCTATAATTCCAAATAAAATGAGAAATGTAGTATCTACACCTCCGTACTCTTTAATAAAGTGAATATCGGTTAAGGCATGTAATTTGTAAACGTGTTTGGTTGTAGGGTCTTCAGATCTATATTTTTTTGGAAATTCTAAAAGAGCGGTTGCTAAATTTTCTTTTTTTACATCTGGTTTTAAAAGTGCAAAACACTTAAGATCTCCAGATATTCCATACCAACTTTCACCAGCTTCAAAGGAATTAAAATTATTGAGGTTTTCAAAAGCAACAAAAATATCGGTTCTTAAAAAAGTAGATTTAGGCAAATCTTTTAAAACCCCTACTATTTCTATAACTTTATCATTATCAAGCTTAAAAACTTCTCCCACAACATCTCGTTTTCCAAACATTGTCAGCGCCTTTTTTTCGGTTATTACCGCTGTATTTGGCTGGAAAAGAATAGGTTTACCCCCTCGTATTGTTGGTAACCTAAAAACATCAAAAAAACCATCTTCAACAAATGCCACATCTTCTTTGTACTTAGCCTTGTTAGTATTTCTAATGACACTTACTACTAAATTTTCTTTCCAAACAATTTTGGTAACCTTTTCTGTATAATCATAATCCTCTCTTAATGTATTCGCCAAACCAGGAGGTACACTCGCTATATGATTTACAGTTCCTCTTGTTTCTTCTGTGTCTATTCTATAAATTCTATCTGCATTGGTATGAAAATTTTCAAAAGAAAAATGATAGTTTAAAAACAGATAAATTATAATACTACTACCAAAACCTATGGCAAGCCCCAAAATATTAATAGCTGAAAATACTTTTCTCCTTTTTAAGTTTCGCCATGCGATTTTAAAATAGTTTCGTATCATATTATTCTGTTCTTAAGCTTTTTACAGGATTGGCTTTTGCCGCTTTTATGGCGTAAAAACTCATTGTTAAAATTGCTATGCCAAGTGCCATAGAACCAGCTAAAACAAATATCCACCAGTCTATTTTTATACTAAAAGCGTATTCGTTAAGCCACTTACTCATGGCATACCATGAAAAAGGTGTAGCCACTAAAATTGCTATACCTACTAACTTTATAAAATCTTTAGATAGTAATGTTACAATGCTTTTTACCTCTGCTCCTAATACTTTTCGAACTCCTATTTCTTTTGTTCTTTGCATAGCGCTGTAGGTTGTTAACCCTAATAGCCCTAAACAAGCAATTAAAATGGCTAGAAACGAGAATATGGTGAATAGCTCTTTAAATTTAAAATCTGCTTCATATTGGGTGTTAAAAGACTCATCTAAAAAACTATATAAAAAAGGGCGATGGGGTGCTAATGTTGCCCATTTATTTTGTACATCTGCAATAGTAGCCTGAAGATTTGATGATTTTATTTGTAATGACAAATATTTCCCTGCTGGTTCTAAACGTAATGTTAAAGGAGCTATTTCTTGATGAAGCGATACGTAATTAAAATCTTTTACTACTCCTATCACTGTGCCTTCCCTTCCCCATTGTTGAAAACGCTTACCTATAATTTCTGATGGATCTGTATAACCTAAACTTCTCATGGCAGCCTCATTAACAACTAGAGAAGAAATTGTATCTGCTGGAAAATCTCTGGAATAAGCTCTACCAGCCACCACTTCGATATTATAATGCGGAATGAAATCAATATCTACTTCATATAGAAAAGGATCAAAAATTTGCATTGCACCCTCCTTAGTTTCCATATTAGTTCCTGCAGCTGGAAAGTGACCGCCAGGAACTGTTCTTGAAGATGCAACAGAACTAATATCTGGATGTCTTAAAAATTCATTTTTAATGGTTTCTAAATTAAGTAGAACTTCACGATCCCAATTGTAATCTATCACTAACTGTTGTTCTCTATCAAATCCTAAATTTTTGTTCACCATAAAGTTTAATTGAGAATACACTATTATAGTACAAGCTATTAAAGCAATGGAAAGGCTAAACTGAAATACAACAAGCCCTTTTCTTAAGTTAACACCATTTTTTGATGTACTAAAAACACCTTTTAATACACTGGATGGTTTAAAACTTGACAGAAGAAAAGCTGGGTATGTACCAGCTAACAAACCTGTGATTAAAGCTGTTCCAAAAAATAAGGTAAGTGTAAAACCATTAAAAATTTCACTAATGATAAATTGTTTCCCTGTAATTTCACTTATACTAGGAAGACACAGTACAGCTAACCCTAAACCTAGTATTGCAGATAAGAGAACCATTATTAATGATTCGCCTAAAAATTGATATACTAAACCTTTTTTATTGGCCCCAATCACTTTTCTAACACCTACTTCCTTGGCTCTTTCTAAAGAACGTGCTGTAGCTAGATTCATAAAATTGATGCTAGCAATCATTAATATAAACAACCCTATAATTGCAAAAATGTAAATATTAGATAGATTGCCTGTAATCCCTGGTTGTCGCGCTGCTTTAGAGTTTAAATAGACATCAGGTAAAGCTTCAAAGGAAAGGTCATAATAGTGATCTTCACTTCTTTCAGTCCAGTTTCTTTTTATAAAATCAGGCATTTTAGCCTGAAAAGCTTCTTTATTAAAATTATCAATAACCAAGAAATAGGTATAAAAATCTACATACCCCCAATAACTAAAAATGTTAGGTCTGGTTTGATAAAACGAACTCATAGACATAAGTACATCAAAAGAAAAATGAGAATTGGCATACACATCTTTCATAACACCAGTAACTGTATATTTCCCATCTCTAGCTCTACCTCCCTTACCATCTAAGGTTTTACCAATAGGATCTTCGTTTCCAAAATATTTTTTTGCTGTGCTCTCTGTTAATACTACTGAATAAGGAACTTCTAATGCTGTTTTTGGATTACCCGACAATAACGGCCATGTGAATACATCAAAAACGGTTGGATCTACATAAAAGCAATTGCCTTCTTGAAACGAACGTTGGTTATAACTTAACAATACATCTGATCTTCCAGAAAACTGAACTTTTTCAATAACTTCAGGAAAATCATTTTTTAAAGCAGTACCTACTGGTGCATTACCCCATACCCATCTATCCTCCAAATTATTTTCGCTACTGTGGTGTACAACTCTGTATATATTTTTACCTTTCTCATGGTAGTTATCATATGAAAGTTCATTTTTTATGAATAATACTATGAGTAAAAAACAGGTCATTCCTATGGCTAATCCTCCAATATTTATAAAGGAATATCCCTTGTTTTTCAACAAGTACCTCCAGGCAATTTTAAAATAGTTTTGTATCATGATTGATGATTTATTCTGTTCTTATACTTTTAATTGGATTTGTAATTGCAGCTCTAATACTATGATAACTTGAGGTAAAAAGTGTAATTAAAACGATTACAGCACCAGCTCCCAAAAACATCCATAAGGAAATATTAATGCGATAGGCAAAAGTGAGCAACCAATCATTTAAGTAATACCATGATATGGGAATGGAAATAAAAAGAGCCAGAACAACTAGTTTTAAGAAGTCTTTAGATAATAGGTTAACCAAATTTGTAGTAGTAGCACCTAATACTTTTCTAACACCTATTTCCTTAATTCTTTGTTCTGCCATAAAAGCAGACAACCCATAAATACCTAGACAGGATATGAAAATGGCAAGTAATGCCAAGATATTAAAGATCATACCCATTTGTTGTTCCCCTTTGTACAAGTTTTCAAGATCTGCATCTAAAAATGAGTATGAGAAAGGAAAAGCAGGATTGAGTTTAGAATGAATACTTTCAAGAGCAGTAAGACTTGATGTTGTTTGAGCGATATTAGTCCGAATGGCTAAAAAAGCGGGGTTATTACGTTGATTTAAAACTAAAGGTTCAATATTATATTGTAAAGGTTTAAAATGAAAATCTTTAACAACACCTACAATGTGTCCATGAATATCATTCAATTCAAATTTTTGTCCAATAATATTATCCAAATTTTTACCCATTAATTTCATAAGGGTTTCATTAATTACAAAGTTTTTATCATTTATAGGGAAATTTTCAGAGAAACCTCTACCCGCTAAAATCTCAATATCAAACAAAGAAATAAATCTGTCATCAATTCTTAAACAGGGCACAACAAGACCATTGTTTTGTTCTTTACCCTCCCAGTCTACATCTATTGTTCCGGTATCAAGATTAGTGGGCATATCTGTAAACATAGAATAATTGGCTAAAAGGGGTGTATTTTGTAAACTTGCTTTTAAAGCGTCTTGTTTTTTTCCTATGTCCCCTCTCAAAGGCACTATAATCATATTGCTTTTATCAAACCCTAAATTTTTATCTTTAATAAAATTTAATTGATTATAGACTACTCCTGTACCAACTATTAAAACAGTAGAAATAACAAATTGCATAGTCACCAAACCATTTCTTAAAAACAGATTACTACTAGTTGTTTTTAGGCTACCTTTCAATACTTTAACAGGATTAAACCCAGAGAGGTATAAAGCTGGGTAGCTACCAGAAAGCACCCCTGTTACCAAAACAATGCCCATTGTACTTAGCCAGAAATCACTTTTTGTGATATCAATACTTAGTACTTTTCCTGAAATTCCATTAAAATACGGTAGCGCAATAAATACTAAACCAATTGCTATTATTAGAGATAGCACAGATAATAAAATAGATTCACTTAAAAACTGTCCGATCAATTGACTTCTATGAGCCCCAATTGCTTTACGAACACCTACCTCTTTACTTCTTTTAGCAGAACGAGCAGTAGATAGATTCATAAAATTAATACAGGCTACAACTAAAATAAAAAGCCCTACAAAAAAGAAGATGCTTACGTACTCATTGTTTCCATGACCTGCTACATCTAATTGTAAATCTGAATGTAGATGAATATCTTCTAGGGGCTGTAACCTAAAATCAAATGTTTTATTACTAAGTCTTTCACTGGCAATAGTATTAATTTTATTTTCAAGACTTGATAATGCTGTTTTAGAAGCACTTATATGTTCATTTAATTTAAAATAGGAATAATAATTAAATTGCCCCCATGTTTTATTAGCAAAATCACCATTTGTTTTTGCAATAGTCATGGTAGATGATATCACATTAAAGTTTAAATGTGAATTGGGAGGTAAGTCTTTAAGAACACCTGTAATCTTAAAGTCTTTAGAATTATTTATTTTAATGGTTTTCCCTAAAACATTTTCTTCTCCAAATAACTTTTTAGCCATTGCTGCTGTTAGCAGAATGGTATTTGGTTCTTTTAAAGCCAAATCTTTTTTACCATATAGTAATGGAAAATCAAAAAACGTAAGAAAATTGGGGTCTACATACATAAACCGATCTTCTTCAAAAACTTTATTATCTACATTAAACAGTGCTTTTTCCTGTTTTGTAGTTCTAACTACAGCTTCAATTTCTGGTAGTTCTTCTTTTAAATCTGGCCCCATACCAGCCGAAGAAACAGCTGTTTTAAAATCTCCAGAACCAACAATAAATCGGTAAATTCTTTGCGAATCAGTGTGAAACTTATCATAATTTACTTCATTTTGCACCCACAATAAAATAAGCATACTACAGGCCATCCCTGTAGAGAGGCCAATAATATTGAGTATACTGAAAAACTTACTCTTTAGTATATTTCTCCATGCAATTTTAAAATAGTTGCGTATCATAACAGTTATTTTCTAATAATACTAGCCTCACCTAAAACAATTCCCTTTTTCACATATGGGTTTCCTTTATATTTAACTATAGCTTCTCCATAGGCTGTTACTTTAAGGTTATCTGAAACGTTCAAATCAAATGTTCCTTCACCATAAGCTGTTACTTTAGAGTCTAGATTTTTCACATCGGGCATATCTATTTTACATTCACCATAGCATGTTGTTTTCTGCCTATTTATACTACCAGTATTTACAGACAAACTACTTGAACCATATATAGTAGTATTCAATTGGTTTAAACTTAAATCATTAAAATAAACCTGAGATTCTCCATAAACCTTTAATCTCAATTTGTTTTGTTGCATCGAGCTTTGGAATACAAATGTTTCTTCTCCTCTTAGAGAAAGTTCTTCAATAAACTTATAAGTAATTGTTGCTGTTACTATAGTACCTTTATAGATAGAGCGTTTACCTTGCCACGATCCGGTTTCTAACTTCTCTGATTTTGTGACTGTTTTTGCTCCATCTAAATACATTCTTAGAATTCCATTATTAACTTCAACATTCAGTTTTTCATCAGATACTTTGTTAGAGTCTATGGTAACCAGTTCTTTTTCACCCTCCACAAAAGTTACTTGTATATGTGGACTAATAATTACTTTATTGAAGGATTCAAGATCAGTGAAAATTGACTGACTAAATGCATTTGCTCCAATAAAAGCAACCGCTACAAACAACAATTGCTTTAAATTAGTTTTAATACCTGTTTTAAATGATGTTACTAACATGTCTTTTGATTTTACTGTTCGTTAATGATTTAGTGATGATGATATATATTTTACAGAAGGCCTTAAACCAAACTGTTCTCTGCTACTTTTTGTCCGTCTAACATTCTAATAATTCTATGTGTAAATTTTGCATCATGCTCACTATGCGTTACCATAACTATAGTGGTACCTTGAGAGTTTAACTCGGTTAATAAGTCCATAACTTCATTACCATTACTACTATCAAGGTTTCCTGTTGGCTCATCAGCAAGTATGAGTTTAGGATTATTCACTACAGCTCTAGCTACAGCTACACGCTGTTGCTGACCACCTGATAATTGCTGCGGAAAGTGTTTGCGTCTATGCATGATCTGCATTTTCTCTAAAACTTCTTCCACACGTTTTTTACGTTCTGTTTTTTTTACGCCTGTGTAGATTAGAGGTAATTCTACATTTTCAAACACTGAAAGCTGATCTATCAAGTTAAAACTCTGAAATACAAAACCAATATTATGTTTTCTAATGTTAGCACGCTTACGTTCATTATAATCAATAACTTCTTGACCATTAAAAATGAAGCTACCACCATCAGAATCATCCAACATTCCAAGAATGTTTAATAATGTTGATTTCCCACACCCAGAAGGCCCCATAATGGCAACAAACTCTCCTTCTTTCACTTCAAAAGATAATTTATTAAGTGCTATGGTTTGCAATTCATCTGTTTTATAATATTTTTCTAAGTCTGTAATTTTTATCATTTTAACTGTTTTATTTTTTATTGTCATTGCGAACGGAAGTGAAGCAATCTTGTATTTTAGCTCTTTGTTTTTAGAGATTACTTCGTCCTTCGTCCTCGTAATGACGTTAAATTATATTATTACTTTAAAACTAATTCTTGTTTGTCTCCAAAATTATCATAGCTAGAAGTAATTACTTTATCTCCAGGAGAAAGCCCTTCTAAAACTTCATAATATTGTGTGTTTTTTGTTCCTAATTGAATATCTACTTTATAAGCCACTGTACCGTCTTCATTTAATTTAAAAATCCAATTACCACCTGTTTTTTGAAAAAATCCGCCTTTAGGTACTAAAACAGCTTGTTTTTCTTGACTTAAAGCTAATCTAATTTGTAATGACTGACCCCGACGAATGCCTTCTACTTTTTTATCAAATAACATATCAACTTGAAACCTTCCATTCGTTACTTGAGTAAATACTTTTTTTATGGTTAACACATACGTTTCACCATTAAACTCAAAGGTGCCTTGTTGCCCTGTATAAATTCTTGAAATGTAATGTTCATCTATATCTGCGCGTACTTTAAAACCACTCAAGACATCAATTTGTCCTAAACGCTCTCCTTTATTTTTAGACTGTCCTATTTCGGCATCTAAAGATGTTAATTGTCCATCTACAGGAGCTCTAACAACCAAATCACCTACCTTTTTTCGCATTAATTTTAAAGCACTTTGTGTTCTAGCAAACGAGTTTTTTATTTGGCTCGACTCTTGTTTAACAGCAATAGAATCTTCCTTTAGAATTTGTTCTGCCAACTCCATTTGTTGCTTCTGATTGTTATAATTGTTTTGAGATTCCTTAAATTCCTGACCTCCAATAGCCTTTTGCGCATATAGTTTTTTATTAAGTTCATAAACACGTTCTGCTTCTATTAAAGCGTTTTTAACATCGGTCATTCTAGTTAGCTTATTAATAGTATTCTGTCTAGCAGCATTTTGAGAAATTTGCATTTGAGTTAACAGGTTATATACTGAAGTTTCTTGATTTACTAAACTTAATTCTAAATCGGTATTAGAAAGACGTAGAATAGGTTCTCCTTGTTTCATTATAGCGCCATCTTCAACAAATTTTTCATCTACTCGCCCCCCTTCAAGCGCATCTAAATAAATTGTGGTAATAGGCATCACAACTCCGGTAACAGGGATATTCTCTTGAAATACACCTTCTTTAATTTCGCTAATAGAAATACGCTCTGTATCTACATTTAACTTCGACTTTCCTCCTGTTGAAATAATCACAAAAACGATTAATGATATTATCAAGATGACACCAACTATAAGGCTAATGGTTTTCTTGTTAAATCGCTTCTTTTCTAAAGGTATATCCATGTACTGTTTAAATTTTGTTATTCTAATATACATTACCGTGCCATCAATTTAAAACATTAATTATCAACACATTAAAAACTAACCCTTACAACTACCTGTTCGAAAACGATACAGTTCTGTGCGCTATTAAAACACTTTTTTAGATTAAAATATTTGTGGCTTAATAATTTCAATGTGGGTCTATAAAATTGTAATATTGTGTTTATGCTGTTAAAAAATGCGAACATATTAGTTGTTGATGATGATACAGATGTATTAACTGCAATGCGCTTATTGCTAAAATCTAAAGCTAAAAACGTTGTAATAGAACAAAACCCTGGGAATATTTCATCTTTAATTCAAAGAGAAAAATTTGATGTTATTATTCTAGATATGAATTTTACCAGCGTAATACATACTGGAAACGAAGGGGTATTTTGGTTGAAGAAAATAAAAGAAATAGACAAAGATGTTTCGGTTATTTTAATTACTGCTTATGGTGATTTAGATTTAGCTATTAGGTCTTTAAAACAAGGTGCTTCAGACTTTTTAGTCAAGCCATGGAAAAATGATAAGCTCATTGAGGCTATTGGAGAAATTCTAGATAAGAAAAAATCTAAAAAGGCTAAAACTAAAGATACTTTAATTGCCAAATCTGAAATAATTGGTGAAAGCCATAGCATGAAAGATGTTTTCTTTAAAATAAAAAAGATAGCACCTACAGATGCTAATATTTTAATTTTAGGTGAAAACGGTACTGGTAAAGATTTGATAGCCAAAGCCATTCATGACAATTCACTTAGAAAACATAAGCCTTTTGTAAAAGTTGATGTTGGAGCATTAACTGAAACGCTATTTGAAAGTGAGTTGTTTGGTTATAAAAAAGGCGCATTTACTGATGCTAAAGCAGACAGAAAAGGTAGGTTTGAAGCTGCTGAAGGAGGCACTTTATTTCTAGATGAAATTGGCAATATAAGTTTACGCCAACAAGCTCGGCTATTAACCGTTTTACAAAATAGGCTAGTAACTCCTTTAGGCTCTAACCAATCTATACCTATAAACATTAGATTAATTTGCGCCACTAATTTAGATATTAGCGCATTAGCCAACGAAGATAAGTTTAGAAAGGATTTAATTTACAGAATTAATACCGTAGAAATTATTATTCCGCCGCTACGTGAACGCGATAATGACATAGTATTACTAGCTAAACATTTTATAAATCTTTATACTGATAAGTATTTAAAATCTCCCTTTTCTATTGATGACAGTTTTATAAAAAAGCTAAAAAATTATCACTTCCCTGGTAATGTGAGAGAGCTTCAATATGCCTTAGAAAGGGCCGTAATTATGTCTGATGACGCTACCTTACATGAAAGTGATTTGGTGTTCTCTCCTATTGAAAATAGGTCAAATACTTCTATCCCTAAAGACTTAAAACTTGAAACTGTTGAAAAAAACACCATTTTAAAAGTTATTGAAAAAAATAATGGTAACATATCTAAATCTGCGAAAGAACTGGGTATTACTCGTACTGCACTCTATAGAAGAATGACTAAGTATGACTTATAAAAAATATAAAATAGCTTTATTATTAAGAGTTGTTATTTTATTTCTTGTTTTAACTGCTCTGGCTTTTTCTATTTCAAAATTAAATTCAAGTGTAAATTTTCCTTTTATAAGCATCATAATTTTTGCGCTTATTGTTATCACAATTCTATCGGTTTTAAATCTTTATAAATTCATTTTAAAACGATTTTATGAAATGGATGATTTTTTTGAATCCATAAAATACCGCGACTTTTCACGTCATTTTAATGAAACATCAGGTAGTGAAGACATTAGAATTTTACACAAACATTTTAATGAGGTAAATAAAACCATCGTTCAAATTAATTACGAAAAAGAAGCGCAACATTTATATCTTAAAAAAATATTAGAGTTAATAAACACAGGGATTATAGCTTACAACACGTCATCTGGTAATGTACTTTGGGTGAATGATTCTTTGAAAAAAATATTGAACATCCCCTCTCTAAAAAACATCAATTTTGTTGAAAAAAGAAACTTTGGTCTTTACGAAGCCATATTTTTAGATAACCATTCAAACGAAACTAATATTTCAGTAGATATCAATAAAGAAAAAACAAAATTGCTTATTTCTAGCTCTGTATTCGAAATAAAAGACGAATCATTCAAACTAATTGTTCTTCAAAATATAGATGATACTTTAAATAAAAATGAATCTGAAGCTTGGAAAAAACTGTTGAGTGTTATGACTCATGAAATCATGAATTCTATTGCCCCAATTTCATCGTTAGCAGATACGTTACAACAAAAGGTTGAATTAAACTCTAAAAACCCTAAAGACAACCCTATAGATATTGAAGATTTAAAAATTGGTATAGAAAGCATAAAAAAACGAAGTGAGGGATTATTAAGGTTTGCAAAAACGTATAGAAGTTTAAATAAAATAACTACACTAAATACTAGTAAAATTAGTATTAAAGAACTTTTTGAGAGTATTAAAACATTAATGCTTCCTTCATTAGAAAACAAAAACATCTCCTTTATTACTCAAACAGAAAATGCCGAATATCATATTAAAATAGATGTGAACCTTATTGAACAAGTTTTAATTAATTTAATATTAAATGCTGTTGAAGCTTGTAAAGATGTTGAGCAACCAAAAATTGTGCTTTCAGCAAATAAAAGTACTAACGGACACACCATTAAGTTAACCGATAATGGTAAAGGTATTCCTGAAGATCTATTAGATAAAATTTTCATTCCGTTTTTCACCACTAAAAAAACGGGAAGTGGTATTGGCTTAAGTTTAACCAAACAGATTATGCTGCTCCACAGTGGTAAAATTCAGGTAAATAGCCTTGAAAATAAAGGGACCTCTATTAGTTTAATTTTCAATAATTAAACTATGGTATATTCAAATACTTATGAGTCTGCAGAGATACTTTCCACTTAGGATTTTGCATCACATAATCAACAATTAAAGGAATTACTGTATCGCGTTTACTCCATTCAGGTTGTAGATATAAAATACAATCTTTGTTCACTTTTGCAGCTTGTTCTTCCGCGAAGCGCAAATCGTCTTTATTATAAACAATCACCTTAAGTTCATCTGCTGCTTTACAAACCTCATCGGTTGGTAATTTCATTTTTTTAGGAGATAAACAAATCCAATCCCATGCTCCAGTAAGTTTATAAGCGCCAGAGGTTTCAATATGTGTTTTTAAGCCAACATTTTTCAATTTATTGGTTAAATCTGTCATATCCCAAGTTAAAGGCTCACCACCTGTTACCACAATGGTATCGCTATATTTTTTAGCATTTTCAACAATTTTTGATGTTTCTGTTGGTGGATGCAAATCTGCATTCCAACTTTCTTTAACATCACACCAATGACATCCAACATCGCAACCTCCAATACGCACAAAATAAGCTGCCGTACCTTTATAGTAGCCTTCACCCTGAATAGTATAAAATTCTTCCATTAACGGAAGCATCTCACCTCTATCTACTAACTCTTTAATGTCTTTATTCATAAGTCTGCAAAGATACTACAAGCTTCGCAATTGTTGATTGTTTTATTTTATTGTTTGTTGAATTTAATACAGGAATGGCTATTTTTATGCAAAATTACTAAGTATGGATACCAAGGAAACGTTTTTTAATTACATTACTGAAGGCAACACAACTAAAGGCGATTATATACCCATTGGATCAGCTATGTTAAATGGTGAAACTGTTACGGGAGCTCATGTAAAAATACCTTTAAAAACTATGAACCGTCATGGTTTAATTGCTGGAGCTACTGGTACTGGAAAAACAAAATCGTTACAAGTTTTAGCTGAAAATTTAAGCGACAAAGGTATTCCTGTACTCTTAATGGATATAAAAGGAGACTTAAGTGGTATTGCGCAACCAAGTCCTGGGCACCCTAAAATTGATGAACGTCATGAGAAGATTGGTTTACCGTTTGAAGCCAAATCTTTCCCTGTTGAAGTTTTAACCTTATCTGAACAAGATGGTGTTAGGTTAAGAGCTACTATTAGTGAATTTGGCCCTGTATTATTATCTAGAATCTTAGATTTATCTGAAACGCAAAGCGGAATAGTTGCAGTCATTTTTCAATATTGTGATGATAACGAATTGCCATTACTAGATTTAAAAGATTTTAAAAAGATCCTTCAATACGCCACTCAAGAAGGTAAAAAAGAATTTACTGAAGCTTATGGACGAATTTCTACAGCTTCAACAGGTTCTATTTTGAGAAAAATTGTAGAATTAGAACAACAAGGTGCCGATTTATTTTTTGGTGAAACCTCTTTTGAAGTAGATGACTTATTAAGAGTTGATGATAACGGTCGTGGTTATATAAACATTATTAGATTAACTGATATACAAGATAGACCAAAACTATTTTCAACGTTTATGCTGAGTTTATTAGCTGAAATTTATTCCACCTTCCCAGAACAAGGTGATTCTGATAGACCTGAACTTATCATGTTTATTGATGAGGCACATTTAATTTTTGATGAAGCGTCTAAAGCACTTTTAAATCAGATTGAAAGCATTGTAAAACTCATTAGAAGTAAAGGCGTTGGCTTATATTTTGTAACACAAAATCCGACAGACGTTCCAGAAGAGGTATTGAGTCAGCTAGGTTTAAAAGTACAACATGCTTTAAGAGCGTTTACAGCAAAAGATAGAAAAGCCATTAAATTAACAGCTCAAAACTATCCAGACTCTGAATATTATGACACTACTGAAGTATTAACTTCTTTAGGCATTGGAGAAGCACTAGTATCTGCACTTGATGAAAAAGGACGCCCTACGCCATTAGCAGCGACCATGATGCGTGCACCAATGAGTAGAATGGATATTTTAACTGATGCTGAATTAAACACGCTACTTTCTCAATCTAAACTCACAAAAAAATACAACAAAGACGTTGATAGAGAAAGTGCCTATGAACTCCTAAATAAAAAAATTAAAAAAGCGCAAGCTGACGAAGCCAAGGAAAAAGCTAAAAAAGAACAAGAAGCTTTAAAAAAGGCAGAAGCAAAGAAAAAATCTAGAAGTAATTCAAGTAGACGAAAAAGTACTAGAATGAACCCAGTAGTAAAAGTTTTAACCAGTGCTACTTTTATAAGAAGTGTATTTGGAATACTAACTAAAGTCTTAAAGAAATAGTTAACACACTAAATGAACGTTGAAAACTATATTGAACACGGTTTTAGTTACCACCCAAACTTTTTCAAAGAAGAGGAGCTATTACAAATTGAGCCTATTTTAACTAAATTTCATGAACTTTGGTTAAAAGAGCGTTCTCAAGATTATTTAAAAGGTGCTATTAATAGTCATAGCCTTACGTCATCTAAGCACTTGAGTACCTACGAAAAGAACACACTTTTCAATTTTATTTCTCAAGACAAGATTGTAAACCTAATCACATTTAATGATCCTAAATTTTTAAACACACAGCTTTTTTTCGATCCTAAAAACTCAAATCAATCAAACTATTGGCATAGAGATATTCAATATACTGGGTTGAGTGAAGACGCTCAAAAAAAAGCTATAAAAACTCAAAATGTAGTTCATTTTAGAATACCTTTCAAAAAAGAATCTGGGATAGAATTAATACCTAAAACACATAGAGAATGGGACTCTATTGAAGAGTATAACGTTAGAAATTCATTGAATGATAAAACACAAAGTGATGCTCTTAGTAGAGGTAAATTAATTGAACTTAATAGATCTGATTTATTAATTTTTTCGGCAAACATGATCCATAGAGGCATTTATGGTAATGATAGATTTTCTCTAGATATTATATTTTGCGATAATAACCCTGAAATATTAAAATTTAGAGATCCAACTAATTTGCCTTTACATATAGAATTAACGGCTTACCCAAACAATAAAATATTTAAAAAATAACTATGCGAAATACAATTTTAACCCTTACAATAGTAAGTCTTTTACTGGCGAGTTGTAAAAAACAACAAGACCCTTTTGAAATCTCTAAACAACATGTTGGCTTACTAACAGATTCAACACAGGTCAAAGATCTAAAAACCATTTTCACAATAGATTCAATCTCAAAATACATAAGTGGAGATGAGTTTGCTGGTAGCATCAATAACATTGAAATTTTCAAAAAAACTGGAGAAAAGAAATTGGTGTTAACACCAGAAAATGTTCTGGATTCAACGTCAGTAATACAGAGTATTCAAATTATTGATCCACAATATAAAACTGCTAAAGGCATTTCAATGTTAAGTACTTTTAAAGATATTAATACCGCTTATAAAATTTCTAAAATTGATAATTTAATCAATTCAATAGCTATATCTGTTAGAGAAATTAATGCCAGTTTTGTAATAGATAAAAAAGAATTGCCCGCTAATTTACGTTTTGATTTAGATTTAAAATTTGAAGAGACACATATTCCTGATAATGCTAAAATCAAGTATTTTTTCTTAATATGGAATAACTAACATTTCTGATGAAAAAATTCACCATTCAAAATAATCCTTTTGTTGTACCAACTAATGATGGAAAGTCCATAAAGGAACATTTTGGGCTAGCCAGTACAGGAGATGCTCAAATAAGTATTGCACATATGAAAGCGCCTTCTGGTTGGAGTGAACCTTTTCAAACCCCAGAATTTGATGAATTTACGTTTATAATAAAAGGCAAAAAACAATTTATTATTGATGACGAAATAGTAATTTTAGAAGCTGGTCAATCTATTAAAATTGAAAAGAACACTAGAGTTCAATATTCTAATCCGTTTAAAGAAACCTGTGAATATATTGCTATTTGTACACCAGCATTTTCTATAGACAAAGTACATAGAGAAGATTAGTTTATGGAAAAATTCATAATAAAACTTATTGGCACCTATTTAAATGTATTAAGCTATGTTTCGGGTAATTATGCAGCAAACAAGGCATTACATATTTTTTCAAAACCCAGAAAAGGCAAATTGAAGCCTAAACAAATTTCTTTTTTACAATCAGCCAAACAAGAGTTTTTAAAATACGAAGATTTTAATATCGCAACCTATCATTGGAAAGGTCATAAAACCACCATACTTCTAGTACATGGTTGGGAAAGTAACGCTACGCGTTGGAAAAACAAAATAAAGCATTTTATTGAAGAAGGGTTTAATATTATAGCCTTAGACGCACCTGCACATGGTGCTTCAGGTAGTGAATTATTCAATGCATTGTTGTATTCAGAATTTATAAATGTTGTTGCTAAAAAGTATCAACCAGAAGTTATCATTGGGCATTCTGTTGGAGGTATGGCATCAGTATTTTTTCAACAGAAACACCAATTAGACTCATTGCGAAAAATGGTTTTACTTGGGGCTCCATCTGAATTTGAAACTATACTAAAAAATTATATTAAGCTTCTAGGTTACAATAAAAAAATTGAAAAACACCTTAATAAAGTAATTCTTAAAAAATTTGGTGCAGTTCCTAGTGAATTTTCAACCTCAAAATTCTCAAAAGATATTGAAGCTGAAGGATTAATTATTCATGATGTAAAAGATATGATTATACCTTATTCTGATGCTAAACTCATTTACAGGAATTTTAAAAACAGTAAATTAATTTCAACTGAAGGTTTTGGGCATTCTTTAAACGATACTTCTGTAACTAAAAATATTTTAGAGTTTTTAGACAAATAAGATGCTTACTTTTGCATTATGAATGAACCTTTAAAACGTATCAACAAATATCTTAGTGAAGTTGGTTATTGTTCCCGTAGAGAAGCCGATAAACTTATTGAAGCAGGCAGAGTTACCATAAATGGTATAATACCTGAAAAAGGCACTAAATTATCTCCAGAAGATAAGGTATATGTTGATGGTGAACTTATTAAAAACACTAAAACACCATTTGTTTATTTAGCATTTAATAAGCCTGTTGGTATTGTTTGTACTACAGATACACGTGTTGAAAAAGATAATATCATTGACTTTATAGGCTACCATAAACGCATATTCCCTATTGGAAGGTTAGATAAACCAAGTGAAGGCTTAATTTTGCTTACTGATGATGGTGACATTGTAAATAAAATTCTAAGAGCTAGTAACAATCATGAAAAAGAATATGTTGTTACTGTAGACAAACCTATTTCACAAACCTTTGTTGAACGTATGTCTAAAGGCATTTATTTAGATGAATTAAAGCAAACAACTAAACCTTGTGTTGTAAAAAAAACAAATACTAAAACCTTTAAAATCATTCTTACTCAAGGACTAAACAGACAAATACGTAGAATGTGCGATCATTTAAACTATGAAGTTCAAACACTAAAAAGGGTAAGAATTATGAATGTTAACTTAGACTTACCAATTGGTGAATACAGAGAGCTTACTAAAACTGAATTTGAAGATTTAACCCAACTTATAAGTAATTCTACCAAAGAGTTTAAACCAAATTTAGTACACAGAAAAAGAAAAAATTAGCACCAAACACCTAATAATAGTTACAATTTTATCAGTTAACTAAGTTAATTAGCTTATAAATTCAAGTCGTTATTAATTTCAACTTTCAAATTTATATTAATTTTAATGTTTAGCACTATAATTGTTTCATAAACCTCTAATAGATTTTTTAAAAAGAGCGTTTTACCTTATATTTATGATATGAAAATACTAATAACATGTTTAATTTTTTTACAAAGCGCAATGGTAGAGCACTAGTTCTATTCTCCCTAAGCCTAATTGTAGCCTGTGAAAAAGATGTTGATGTATCAAACTCTCAAACAACCCAAAGCCCCCACTACCAAATACCCGCCTACAAACATGTTTATAGTGACTCTACACTTAAACAAGTCCTCAAAGAGGAGCTTAGTTTAATTAGAAATGGTAAGAACAACAACTTATCGTTAAAAACTGACCCTGCAATGGAGATAGACAAATCTAATCCAAAGAAAGTCTATGTTCATTATTTACCTTGGTTTCAGTCTAAACCTCATGATGGTTATTGGGGACAACATTGGACTATGGCCAACAAAAACCCTGACATTATTGATGAAAATGGTCTCAATGAGATTGCTTCTTATTACAATCCGTTAATTGGACCTTATTCTTCATCTGATCCTGATTTACAAGAATATCATTTTTTGCTAATGAAATTAAGTGGCATAGATGGTGTTATTTTTGACTGGTATGGCTGTAGAAACATACATGACTTCGGACTCATGAAAAGTGCTACCGAAACATTTATTACCGAGTTGGAAAATATAGATCTTGATTTCTCCATTATGTATGAAGATAGAGTAGCTTATATGGAAGTTACTGACACCATTAACAACCATATAGCCAGAGCTCAAGCAGATTTTAGGTATATTAAAGACACGTATTTCACAAGTCCTAATTACCAAAAAATTAATGATTCTAAAATTATTTCAATGTTTGGACCTCATCATTTAAATAATGCTGAGGATTGGAATACTATTTACAATGTTTTTGATGTAAACGACCAACCTGCATTAATTTCTTTATGGGGATTGAGTCATACGCTTAGTGAGCATTTTAAAGGTGAATTTTTGTGGGTAGCACCAGATCATTTAATTGCACATGACTATTATTACCAAACGTATGCTGAAAACAATGAAATCACCATTGGTTCTGCGTATCCGGGTTTTAAAAGTTTTTATGTTGATGGTGGCTGGACAGAAGGCATCAATCTCTGGGAACTCCCCGAAAATGATGGACTCACTTTTGTTGAATCGTTAAACAATTCGAGTTTTGAAAGTGCAGATGTTATTCAAATAGTTACTTGGAATGATTTTGGAGAAGGTACTATGGTAGAACCTACTACTCAATTTGGATTTAGATATTTAACCATGCTACAAGAGTATACAGGTACTGAACATACTGAAGACGACTTATTAACGGCAACTAGACTTTATGAATCTAGAAAAGAAAATGCTTCTAACGACACTATCCAAGCCATGTTAGACAATAGTTACATGTATATGAAAGAACTTAGAATTGAACGTGTTAACATGGTATTACAAGCTATAGAATTGTATCAAAATGAATTGTAGAATAATTAAAGCCAAATTAATTATCTAAAACAGAAAAGCAGTGAAAATTTTCACTGCTTTTTTTATATAAAAAATCGATAAACAAGTTTATTTATTTCGCTCTCTTGCCAATAATGTATTTTTAAGTAACATAGCTATCGTCATTGGTCCTACACCTCCTGGAACTGGTGTGATATAACTAGCTTTTTTACTAACACTTTCAAAGTCTACATCACCAGCCAATCTATAACCACTTTTTTTAGTTTGATCTGGTACTCTTGTTATACCAACATCAATTACAACAGCATCTTCTTTTACCATATCACCCGTTAAAAACTCAGAGATTCCTATAGCTGCTACAATAATGTCTGCTCCCTGAGTAATTTCTTTCAGGTTTTTAGAACGACTATGAACAACTGTAACGGTAGCGTCTCCAGCTTTACGCTTCTGGCTCATTAAGATACTCATTGGACGCCCCACAATATGACTTCTGCCCATTACCACTACATTCTTACCAGACGTTTCTACCTGATATCTTTCTAATAGTTCCATGATACCATATGGTGTTGCTGGCAAAAATGTTGGTAAATCTAAAGCCATTTTACCTACATTGGTAGGATGGAAACCATCTACATCTTTATCTGGATCTACAGCCATTAATACCTTTTGTTCATCTATCTGATCTGGTAAAGGCAACTGTACTATAAAACCATCAATATCATCATTAGTATTTAACTCATGAATTTTTTCTAACAATTCTTCTTCCGAAGTATACTCAGGTAATTCAATTAGTGTAGAATTAAAACCTATTTTTTCACAAGCTTTTACTTTAGCATTCACATAGGTCATACTTGCACCATCACTACCAACTAAAATTGCTGCAAGATGAGGTACTTTTTCTCCTTTAGAAACCATTGAAGAAACATGCTCTGCTATTTCTTCTTTAATATCGTTACTAACTTTTTTACCGTCTAAAATTGTCATATTATAAAGTTTTCAGTCGCAGTTTTAAGTCGCAGTAATAAAAGCTAATCGACATTTACTCCGAATTTATTTGGATTATTGATCATGTAATTAATAAGTTTACCAATCTCTTTTCCCTGACTGGATAACCTATTATGAACTTCTTGAGTAATATATTCACAGGTTAATGCAAAATCTAACCAGGTATTAGTCTCAGAATTCTCACCATCTGCATCAGTTAGTTTACTGATAAAATGCTTTGGATATCTTCTTTTTCTATATGCCTCAGATATATTAGCACAAACCGAACGAGAACTTCTTCTTATTTGATCTGTAAGAGAGTAAGTTTCTTCTTTTGGAAAAGATTTGGAAACATGAAATATCTCCATTGCTAGATCAAATGCTTTTTTGTATGCCAACAAATCCTTGAAATCCATTCTGAAACTGTAAACTGTGACTGAGACTGATTACTAGACTAACGCATATTTTTCATCATCTGCATCATCTTTCTACCGCCGCCGCCTTGCATCATCTTCATCATTTTGCTCATTTGATTGAATTGTTTTAAAAGCTGGTTTACTTCTTGTACTGAAGTTCCTGATCCTTTACCAATTCTCTTTTTTCTACTAGCATTTATTATAGATGGATTTGCTCTTTCTTTTGGTGTCATTGAGTGAATTATTGCTTCTATACCTTTAAAGGCATCATCATCAATATCTACATCTTTCATCATTTTTCCAGCTCCAGGTATCATGCCTACAAGATCTTTCATGTTACCCATTTTCTTAATCTGCTGAATTTGCTTTAAGAAATCATCAAAACCAAACTTGTTTTTAGCAATTTTCTTTTGAAGTTTTCTAGCTTCTTCTTCATCAAATTGTTCTTGAGCTCTTTCAACAAGAGATACCACATCTCCCATTCCTAAGATACGATCTGCCATACGAGATGGGTGGAATACATCTATAGCTTCCATTTTCTCTCCTGTACCAATAAATTTTATTGGTTTGTTTACAACAGATTTAATTGAAATTGCTGCACCACCACGTGTATCACCATCTAATTTGGTAAGGATAACACCATCAAAATTCAAGACATCATTAAAGGCTTTAGCTGTATTTACAGCATCTTGCCCTGTCATAGAATCTACAACAAATAATGTTTCATTTGGCTTAATAGCTTTATGAATGTTTGATATTTCGGTCATCATAGCTTCATCTACAGCTAAACGACCTGCGGTATCTATAATAACTACATTATGACCATTAGATTTTGCATGTGCAATGGCTGCTTGCGAAATAGCAACGGGATCGTTATTTCCTCTATCACTAAATACCTCAACTCCAATTTGATCTCCAACTACATGCAACTGATCTATCGCAGCAGGACGATATATATCACAAGCTACTAATAATGGCTTTTTTGTTTTTTTATTTTTAAGGTAATTAGCAAGCTTACCAGAAAAAGTGGTTTTACCAGAACCTTGCAAACCAGACATTAATATAATGCTTGGCGTACCAGAAAGGTTAATACCTTCAGCGTCACCGCCCATAAGTTCTGTTAGCTCATCCTTAACAATTTTAACCATTAACTGCCCTGGTTGTAACGTTGTTAATACGTCTTGACCAAGTGCTTTTTCTTTTACTCTGTTGGTAAAATCTTTGGCTATTTTAAAGTTAACATCGGCATCAAGTAACGCGCGTCTTACTTCTTTTAAAGTTTCTGCTACATTTACTTCTGTAATACTACCATGCCCCTTTAATACGTGTAAGGCTTTATCTAATTTATCACTTAAATTATTAAACATAAGTTTCTTGAAATTTTAAGAATTGCAAAGTTAAGGATTTGACATGTATTTATAAAGCTTGTTAGTTGTAAAAATAAGTTGACTTTTAAAACATTAAGTCATTTAAAAAAATGATGGTATCTCTTATATTTTATAGATTCCCGCTTTCGCGGGAATGACAAAGTAATTGTATAAATAAAAAAGGCTATCAAATTTTAAATCTGACAGCCTTTCTAGGGGAAACTTAGTTAATTAACCTAATAAACCGAAAATCTAAGTTTCATAATTACTAATCAATAAATCTTATTATTGCCATGGTTCTAGAACTAGAATACGTTCTATTTCTCCGTTAGCATTATAATCTTTTAACTCAATTCTATTTGGAGTGATTTCTTTTATTTTCCATCTGTGAGTGATCTCATAGAATGGAACATCTTCACCTTTAAAGTTTAAACCTAAGAATAAACCTTCGTTTCTGTAAGCTATCCAAGACCCAAAGAAGTTGTTACCGGCTCCTTCAGCAAATAGTCTTCCATTTTCATTAAAACCAATTACATAATCTGCATAATTTTGAGTTAAATCTGCATCTTGAACCATGTATGAAGCTACTTCCCACTCACTAGACACTAATACATCTAATATGTAATTAATATCTTGATCTACTTCTGGGCAGTATCTCATTAATATCATTTGATTATTCTCGCTTTCTAACTTGATTAAATCTTCTCTCAAGAATGTGATTAACCATTGTAATTTCAAGTCTGGTCTGCCTTCTAAGTTAATTTCTAAACCAATTCCAGCATTTCTCACAATTACCTCATAAGTACCTTCAACTAACTCTCCTTCAACTCTAATTTTAACACTGTTATCTTCAAAGAATTTTAATGGTGTTCCTATGTATTCCTTTTCGTTATCTGCTCCATCAACATTTAATCTAGCAACTCTCCATAAACATTCTTGCAAGAAGTTCTCAACGCGTTCTTTTGTATGGTCTATAATCACATCACAGTTACGCTTCATGATAATTCTATTACCTCCTTCTTGGTAAACTTTAACTTTACCTTCAGCTATTTCATAAATGAACCATTCTAAAGTAAAGTCTGCTAAGTTTTCAAACTCCATTTTAAGTAATGCCCCTCTATCTGAAACTCTAGTATCCCAAGTACCTGTAAGCACATCACCATTTCTAGCTTTCATTACTAATACACCGTCTTCTGCAAAGTTGATTGCATACTCAAAGTAAGTATCTGTATTGTCTTGATTGTCTCTTTTAAATTCGTAAACCAACCATGGACATTCCTTTAAATATTCGTCTAAACGTTCTTTAGTAAAATCATCATCGTTATGATCATTATCATCATCTTCATCACAAGCATCTTTTGCTTCTTTAATAGTATTATGTAATTCTTCATTGTTGTTTACAACTATCTCAGAACCATCTGCTAACACCATTGTTACTGGGTAGTTAATACTTGCAACTACTTCTTTCTCTCTTACACGTTTCATGAAACGGTGTAAATCTCTATCATTATTAATTTCAATGGTATCAATAATTAAGAAGTCTGCATTAAAGATTGAGAAAGAAATTGGGTATTTAAAGTCTATACACTCTATATCGTCATCTTCTTCGTTTTCACCACCACATTCTTCAACGTATGCTGCTAATTCATCTTCATTATTAACAGTTACTTCTTCATGATCTGCATTAATAACGGTGATAGGGAAAATCATATCTAAATCATCTTCGTCATCTTCAAACTCATCAAAAATGGCTTCAATAACGGCAAAGTCGTCTTCAGAATCTACAATAATTTCTAATCCGTTAACTATAACTGTAAGAGGTAATTTAATAGAGATACAACTTGCCTGATCTATAATATTGTCTTTAGATCCATCTAATTTAGATGCAGCACTAACAAATGATGTTAATTCTGAGTCTGCAACTAAGACTGTGTCTGATTCTTCTGTTGGTGTAATCTCTACTGCTTCTTCCTGACAAGATGTAAATATCAAAAGGGCAAAAAAAGGTAGTAATAATAAATTTTTCCAATTAGTTTTCATGGTATTTGATTTTTTTGGGTTAAACATAGCTTTTTGGTGATAAAACAATTTAGTTTTAAAAATTCCTACCCTACTTTTTAAAAAAATCTAAAAAAATTTCAAATTCCAATTCTCAAAACCTTTATTTTCGTAAAGAAATATTTAGCTTTTCCGTAGATTACGATAATATTTCTTTACTTAGATTCCCGCTTTTACTGAAACGAGTTCAGCACAAGTGTGGGAATGACAATTTCAAAAGGAAACCTCTACGCTAAGCTTCGAGGAATTCTTTATGAGTGTAACCAACTACCCTTACAAATGAGTAAACAGCTTCACGATAATATTTGTGCAGAACACATTTTTTCATCAATATTTAAAAAACACTCTAAAGATCTACACAATTTTCTCTACTATAAGTTTGGAGATTTACTAAACCCAAAAGATAAAACACAAGAAGCTTTTATTAAGCTTTGGGAAAACTGCTCTAAAATAACTCCAGATAAAGCCAAAAGCTTTTTGTTTACTACAGCTAATAATTTAATGTTGAATGAAGCGGCACATCAAAAGGTCGTTTTAAAACATCAGCAAATTGCGAAGCCTAAAATGAGTACTAATGAAAGCCCTGAGTTTTTATTACAAGAACAAGAGTATAATGATAAGTTACAAAAAGCATTGGCTAATTTAACCGAACCACAACGTGTAGCATTTTTAATGAACCGTGTTGAAGGAAAACGTTTTAAAGAAATTGCCGAAATTCTAGATATCTCTACTAAGGCCGTTGAAAAACGTATTTATGGAGCTTTGACTAAATTGAGGAAAGAGATTAAGGAATTGTGATTGTTGACCGAAGACAGATGACCAAAGACCATAAAAATTAGATGAACACTGAACACTGAACACTGAACACTGAACACTGAACACTGAACACTGAACACTGAACACTGAAATTTAAGTTTTTGAAAAAAAATTAAATGATGGGGTAGGAAAAAATAAAAGTTAATTGTTATATAGTTGAATAAAGGAATCATGAACAGAGAAACTTTAATATTAAAATGGTTAAATAACGATCTAAACGATCAAGAGCTTCAAGCATTCAAAAAACTTGAAGACTATGATGATTTAGTAAAGTTAAATACCAATTTACAGGCTTTTAAGGCACCTGAATATGATGCTAACAAAGAGCTTGAAGGTGTTTTATCTACTATTAAAGGAAGTAAACAGCAGAAAAAAACACATTGGATAAAACCTTTTATGCGTGTTGCTGCTATTCTTGCCATTTGTTTTAGTCTTTATTATTACACAACAACTATTGATACTACTATTACCACAGAAATGGCTCAAAAAACCATGTTTGAGCTACCAGATGCATCTAGCGTATCTTTAAATGCAAAATCTGAATTGGTATTCAATAAAAAATCTTGGAAAAACAACAGAGAAGTAGAACTAGAAGGTGAAGCCTTTTTTAAGGTAGCTAAAGGTTCTTCTTTTAACGTTATAACAAAATCAGGAACCGTAACGGTTTATGGAACTCAATTTAATGTAAAACAAAGAGACAATTATTTTGAGGTTATTTGCTACGAAGGTCTTGTAGGTATTACTTTCAATTCTCAAGAAACAAAATTAAAACCTGGTGACAGTTTTTTAATTATTGATGGGAAAAAAATTGCTAAAGAAAAAGAAAATAGCGCATCACCTTCGTGGTTAAATAACGAAAGTAAGTTTAAAAGTTTACCTTACAAACGTGTTATTGCTGAGTTTGAAAGACAATACAATGTAGACATCACGCTTATTGGGATAAACTCTGAAGAACTATTCACAGGTAACTTTACGCATGATAGCATTGATGTTGCACTAAAATCTATTACGTTACCTTTACAATTAACCTATAGTGAATCTAACGGTTCTATAATTTTAAAGCGTGAATAGAAAAGGCTTTCTTTTTCTTTTTGTTTTACTGTTTTTTTTGAAGGTTACTTGGTTAAATGCTCAAACCATTCAAAAAGAAAAGCAATCGCTTATTTCTATTTTAACCATTTTAGAAGACCGATATAATATTAGCTTTTCTTACGCAGATAAAATTGTAAAAGACAAAGAAGTCATGTTACCAAATAAAGACATTTCACTTCAAGAGGCTCTAAAATTTCTAAAAAAAGAAGCCAATCTAGACTTCGAACTATTGGATAATAGATTTGTAGCCATTAAACCCATTAAAAAAAAGCATAACGACTTTAGAATTCAAAATTTAGAAGAAGTTATTATTACTAAGTTTCTAACATCTGGTTTAGCAAAACTTAATGACGGCTCTATAACTATGAAACCTGAAGCATTTGGTATTCTTCCTGGGTTAATTGAGCCTGATGTCTTGCAAATAATTCAAGCATTACCTGGTGTTATAAGTACAGATGAAACCGTATCTAATATAAACGTGAGAGGTGGTACGCACGATCAAAATTTACTATTATGGGATGGTATAAAAATGTATCAATCTGGTCATTTCTTTGGGCTTATTTCGGCTTTTAATCCGCATATCACAAAAAAAATAAACATTTACAAAAACGGTACTAGTGCTAAATACGGCGATGGTATTTCTAGCATTATAGACATGCAACTTCCAGATAAAATTGATAATGAATTTAAAGCTGGTTTAGGTCTTAATTTTATTAATGCCGATGGGTTTGCTAAAATTCCATTATCAGATAATATGGAATTACAATTTTCAACCCGCCGTTCTGTAACAGATTTGATTGAAACTGCAACTTACGATCAATATTTTAAGCGTATTTTTGAAGATTCAGATTTTAATAGCGTTAGTAACTCTATTTCTCAAAATGAATCGTTTTACTTTTATGATGTTACTGCTAAATTTCTTTATGACATAAGCGAAAAAGACAAAATAAGAATCAACTTTTTAAACATTAATAACAAGTTTGATTATGATGAACAATCTACTATAAATGATAGAGTTGAAGCTTTAAACAGTAATCTATCTCAAGAGAATTTATCAGTTGGTTTAACATATACCAGAGATTGGACACACCAATTAACAACTACTGCCCAGTTTTATGCTTCTAATTACGTTTTAGATGCTACTAATCATGATATTTTAAACAATCAGCGTTTAATTCAAGAAAATAAAGTTAATGATAGAGCCGCTAAATTAGATGTTAGTTATAAACATAACTACCAATTAAAATTTAATGGAGGTTATCAATTTTCTGAGGTTGGTATTAGCAATTTAGCTGATGTTAATAATCCAAACTTTAAAAGTTTTGTAAAAAACGTGCTTAAGAGCCATGCACTTTACGGTGAAACATCATTATTATCTTATGGTGCTCAGACCAAGTTGAAATTTGGCACACGATTAAATTATATTGAGAAATTTGAGAAATTCTTTGCAGAACCTAGGCTTAGTTTTAGTCAGCGTTTTTTCAATAATTTCAGGTTTGAAGTTTTAGGAGAACTTAAAAGTCAGACCACATCTCAAACTATAGATTTACAAAATGACTTTTTGGGTATTGAAAAACGAAGATGGGTACTCTCAAATAATAACAAAGAAGTTGTTGTTGATGGCAATCAAACCATACAGCCAGTTCCTATTCTAAAAAGCAAACAACTTTCGGCAGGTGTTCATTACAATAAAAACAAATTTTTAGTAAGTGCTGAAGCATACATAAAAAAAGTAGATGGTATTACCACTAGAAGTCAAGGCTTTCAAAATCAATATCAATTTGTTAACAGTATTGGAAGCTATGAAATTAAGGGAGTAGATGTTTTATTAAACAAGCAATTTGATGATATAGTTAGTACCTGGGTTTCGTATTCATACAGTACTAATAATTATTTGTTTCCAGATTTACCAGATATAAATAATGGCGAAAAGTTTCCCAATAATACAGATATTAGGCATGCTATAACTTTTGCTGGCAATTACACGTATAACAATTTAAAAATATCGGTAGGCGTTAACTGGAATTCTGGTAAGCCCACTACATTTCCCTCAGAAGAACAAAATCAAGATATAGACACCATAAATTACCAAAGCCCAAATAGTTCTAATCTAAATGACTATTTACGGGCAGACTGTTCCACAACTTATTCCTTTGATCTTTCAAGAACCACTAAAGCAACACTTGGAGCTTCTATTTGGAATATTTTAAATAGAAAAAATATCATTAATGAGTATTATACATTAAATGATAATAATGAAATAAATAAAGTGGAAAATGAATCTTTAGGATTAACACCAAATGTAAGTTTTAGAGTTCATTTTTAAAATTTATTTACACTTAATCGATAAAATTTGTTATTTTTCGACAATTTGACATCCAACATTCAGGCTTTAAACGTATTATTATATAAATTGACCAAAAAAAATCAGGTATGGCCTCTCTTAACCCACTTAGTTCTAATTTAGACCTAAGAAAAGCTAAACATTTACTTAGAAGAGCTACTTTTAATTATACAAAAAGCCAATTGGACACTTTTGTAGGCATGTCTGCAGTAGATGCTGTTAATAGCTTAACTAATGATGTTGCATATATTTTACAAGAACCATATGATCCGCTTCCAGAAGGTGCGCCAGATGGTTATTGGACATCCTCTAATGCGCATCCAAATACCTTTGAAGGCCAATTTAGAAAACGAGCATATATAACTGCTTGGTGGTGGCATAATGCTTATAACCAAGTAAGTTTAAAATATAAGTTATCCTTCTTCTTTCATACCTGCTTTACAGTAGCAAAAGATGATGGAGCAGGCTTATCGCCTTTTTATTTTGATTATTTGCGTTTACTAGACTTTTATGCCTTAGGCAACATAAAAGAGCTAGCCAAAAAAATCAATTTAGATAACGCCATGTTAGATTATCTAGATAACACACAAAATAACAAGAATAATCCTAACGAGAATTATTCTAGAGAATATTTAGAGCTTTTCACCATTTTAAAAGGAGAACAAATTGGTGAAGGTAACTATACTAATTATACAGAAGAAGACATACAAGAAGCAGCCAGAGTGCTTTCTGGTTTTAAAAAGCAATGGGATAGAAATGGCAACATAGACCCTGTTACTAATTTACCAACAGGTTATGCAGACATTAACCAACATGATACAGAAGACAAAACATTTTCTAGTGCGTTTAACAATCAAGTAATTACAGGTAGAAATACCGCTACTACCATGCATGACGAACTTGATGATTTTGTTGAGATGGTATTTGCACAAGAAGAAACAGCAAAAGCATATTGCCGCAGATTGTATAAATACTTTATTAAAAGTAATATTTCGCCTGAAGCTGAAACAGATATTATTACACCATTATCTGAAATTTTAATCAATAATGATTACGAGATTTTACCAGTAGTAACCACATTATTGGCTAGTGAGCACTTTTATGATGAAGATGACAGTGACCCAATGGATAATACCCTTGGTGCGATTATAAAAAGTCCGTTACAATTAATTTGTGAAGTATTTTCATTATTCGATATTACATATCCAGATCCAGAAACAGAATCATTGACTTTCTACCGTAATTTTTTCCATTGGTATGTAAGTGGTGGTTTTTTCCAGCCTGCTGGTATGGAATTCTTTAGTCCAGACTCTGTAGCAGGTTACCCTGCCTATTATCAAGAACCTGGGTTTGATAGAAACTGGTTTTCTTCTAATACCATAATTGGAAGGTATACATTGGTTTCTTCAATTTTAACTAGAAGTAATATTAATGCCAACTTAGATACAGTAGTATTTGTTGAAAATAACATAGATCCTAATGATGCCAGAGACCCTAATTTACTTGTTTCAGCATTAACAGATTTAATGTTCCCTGAAAGTATTGATACAGATAGAGTCAACTATTTCAAAACATTTTTAATAGAAGATTCAAATGATTATTACTGGACCGGAGCTTGGTTACAATACATAAACACACACAGTGAAAACGATAAAAACACTGTAAAAACCAGATTAGATTCTTTAATTGTAGCGTTAACTAACGCAGCAGAATTCCAATTAATGTAAAGTCCCAAAAACATGAAGAGAAGAAATTTTTTAAAACTATCGGCTACAGCTTCAGTTATTGGGTTAACCCCTTTTCAAATTCAAGCTGCATTAAAATCATTTATACCTTTTGAATGTCCAGACATTACAGGCAGAAAACTGGTATTAATAAATTTAGCAGGGGCTAATGATGGACTTAATACCATAGTACCATTAAACCAATATGATGCTTATAGTAATTTAAGACCTACTATAAAAGTTCCAGAAACTGGTCTAAACAAATACATCACTCTAGACGGCAACTTGCCAGATGAACAACAAGTTGGGTTAAACCCTGCTTTAACAGGTTTTAAATCTTTGTATGATAAAGGTCTTCTTAGAATTGTACGTGGTGTGGGGTATCCTTCGCAGAATAAAAGTCATTTTAAATCTACAGATTTATATTTTACAGGAAATGATGGAAATAGTGTTTTAAACGGTGCAGACACAGGTTGGATGGGACGTTTTATGGAACAATACTATTCAGAATTAATAATAGAAAACTATCCGTTAGCTGTAGAAATAGGTTCTAATAAAACCTCTTTAGGCTTTCATGCCGAAGAAGCGCATGGATTATCCTTAAACATTACAGGACAAGATCCTGCAGGATTTTATAATGTTGTTAATGGTCTTGGTGGAGAACCTCCATTAAATATTCCAGATTCAGATTATGGAGAACAATTAGAATTTATTACAAATACTAGTGCTTTAACCAATACGTATGCTCAAGCAATTTCAGTTGCATTTGATAAAGGTAAAAATGATATTAGTTATCCAGATAACGATTTATCAGATCAATTAAAAACTGTTGCCAGATTAATTAGTGGTGATCTAGGTTCTAAAATTTACATGGTTAGAATCTCTGGGTTTGATACACATAATGAACAAGTACAAGCCTCTGGCGATGTGTTAGGTAGACACCACGAATTGCTTACTGAACTTTCTGACAGTATGGAAGCTTTTGTACTTGATTTAGAAAGTCAAGGTATTGCTGATGATGTAGTTGGTGTTACCTTTTCTGAATTTGGTAGAAAAGCTGCAGAAAATGGAAACCT
The DNA here is from genome assembly GCA_947487895.1 of uncultured Flavobacteriaceae bacterium. Taxonomy (GTDB): domain Bacteria; phylum Bacteroidota; class Bacteroidia; order Flavobacteriales; family Flavobacteriaceae; genus Seonamhaeicola. The sequence goes on along the minus strand of CANKYF010000014.1, from coordinate 31,816 downwards.
AGGAACTGACCATGGTGAAATTGCCCCTATGTTTGTATTTGGTAAACCTGTTGAGGGTGGTATGACTGGTATCAACCCAAATTTATCTGAAGCAATTGAAGGCAACAATTGGCAAATAAAAACAGTACAGTACGATTACAGACAAACCTTTGCTTCTCTACTTCAAGACTTTTTAGGAGCCGATGATACTATTTTAGACCATACATTTTTTAACCATAGTTTAAACGATAGTTTTACCAATTTAAAAATTGCCGATATATTAAAATCTGAGTTTGATATTTCTAAAGGTTGTGTTGCTACTAACAATAACCCAAATAGTGACGAGGTTAAAAATTGGCTATTATACCCTAACCCTTGTAGAGATGTGTTACATATGGCAGGCATTAATACAGCCGAAACAGTAAGCTATCGCATTTACAATGTTGCTGGTCTTTATGTTTCTGAACAAACTGCAGATATGATTGACGGACAAGCAGATGTTAATCTAGCTACTTTAAGAAATGGTGTATACTTTATTGAAATTCTAGGTGAGAAAAAAGAAATCCATAAGGTGATTAAGATTTAGTCTATCAGTTTAGTTTTTAAAATCTCAGTATTTAATACTTTTTTAATCGCATTGTATATCAAAACATTAATGGCTAAAAATTGATATACAAAATGCATATTTCAAATATTTTTGTAAATCATAACGCACTCGAAAAGTAGCAAAATTCAACAATAATTTTTACCTTGCATTAATTATCCATAGATATTGGTAATTAAAAACAGAACTATGAATCAAAAATTATTGTTAGTATTCTTATTATTTGTCACAATTAAAACCTTTTCTCAAGATTCGAAATTTAGTCTTGAAGCAAATTTTCCAATTCCAATAGGAGATAATTTTCTTGGAGAAAACTATAACGGAATTGTTGACATTGGAGCTAAATATAGATTTATTCAAAATGACTTATTAAATTTAGGAGCTTCAGTAAATTTTGGATATGTTCAAAACACAAAATCTGGTGCAACTAACTTAAATCAACTTTTTGATGTCAAAATATTCCCAATACAGCCTCGAATATTTGCCGAATTCAATATCCCGAATTTAGAAAGTTTACATCCTCAAATTGGATTAGGATATTCAATCTTGATAAACAATGCAAAGGCAGACACAATTAATACTCTGAATTTACCAGCGGATATTAATGACAATGAAAGTGGGTTTAATTTTAATTTAGGATTGTCTTATGACTTGAGTGACACATTCTTTTTACAAGCTCAATATGATTTTATAAAAATTGGAGTTAAAAATGGAGTTCCAGATATTAGTTACAATACAAATATTAATATCATAAAATTAGGAGTTGGATTTAGAATATAAAAAGATCCCAACAATTTATACACAATTAAGGTAGATTAGACTGTGTTTGAATCTACTTAAAATTGCTAACACATTTGACAAACCGAAAATTAACGTATATTAACCTGTAAATGAAGATCATATTAAACCGTTGCAACTAATTCAAATGAAGAGATTCCTGAACATAATTCTAATTTTAATTTTACTATGTCCATTAGTTTCTTTCCATATGAGTCTAGATACTCGATTGCAAACCAAAATCAATGAATCTTACAAATATTGTCTAAAAAATGACTTGAATACAGAATATGCAATTTTAATAGATATGAGTATTCATTCAGGAAAGAAACGCCTATTCATGGTCAACTTGGAAACTTCTTCAATTGTTAGTTCTGGATTGTGTTCCCATGGTTGTTGTGAATCGGTTTGGGAAAGTGACTTAACAGCTAATAATCCAACATTTAGTAATATCCCTGAAAGTCATTGCTCAAGTAAAGGAAAATATCGAATTGGAAAAAGAGGATATAGTTCATGGGGTATAAACATTAATTATAAATTACATGGACTAGAGGAATCAAATTCTAATGTATATAAAAGGATAATTGTACTGCATTCATGGAATATGGTTCCCGAAAATGAGTTGTTTCCACAAGGAACTCCTGAGGGATGGGGTTGTCCTGCTGTTTCAAATGGACACATGAGGAAAATAGATTCCCTTCTTAAAAAGCAAAAGAAACCAGTATTAATGTGGATTTATGATTAAATTAACTAGTTACAACAGTGATTATAATCCATTATGGTTTTATACCACAACAAAATAAAAGTATAAATCAAATAAAATGAAAGTTACAGCTGAAAAAAATGAAAAAGTTGCTAATATGATATTTGCATCTATTTATCCCCATTACGTGAATAGATTAGAAAAGAATGGTAGAACAAAAGAAGAACTACACAAAGTAATAGAGTGGCTAACTGGTTTTGATGAAGATAAATTGCTAGCACTTATTAAAGAGAAAGTAACTTTTAAAACATTTTTTCAAAAAGCAAAAATACATCCCAATGCATACTTAATTAAGGGAGTTATTTGTGGTTATAGAATAGAAGAAATAGAAGATAAATTTGAATTGTACAGACAATGCAGATATTTAGATAAGTTGGTAGATGAATTAGCAAAGGGTAGTAAAATGGAGAAAATTTTACGAGAAGAAAAGAAATAAAACTGGTACTAATTATACGCGAAAATATCACTAAATCTTTACAGCAAACTTTAACTATTTTGAAAATAAAATAGTGTTACTTATTATATAGCTTTTAAAACGTCAAAATTGAAAGTTGTAACATCCAAAAAACGGCTTAGTAAAAACTAAAAATAATTTCTTCCAGTTGAACAAGTTCAACTTTTTGTCGCTTTCATTCAAGTAATTTACGCTACATGAAATTGCAAATAAAATTGATTGATTATCAAGAGACCTCCTCTTTACAATTCTTCAAATATGTGATTCTCAGAAACTACATTTAAAAAGTATACTAATTCAAAATAACAACTAAACTATGAAGCCTAAATCTGTTAATTACATTTCTTCTCTTACTCCATTAAGAGGGTTGGCTGCTATATTGGTTGTACTATTCCATTACGATATTTGGTTAATGTTACGTGGATTTCCTCGATTGATTAACACAAAATATTCATCTATTATTACAAATGGATATTTATCGGTAGACTTTTTTTTTATACTAAGCGGGTTTGTAATTTGTCATGTATACGGTAAGAAATTAGAAAACAGAACTAGAACAGTTATAAAAAAATATTTATGGGCAAGATTCACACGACTTTACCCTTTACATGTTTTTATAATGCTGCTTTTTCTATTACAAACAATTACCTTATTTTGGTTATTCCCTGAGTATGCAATGGAAAAATGGAAATGGAGTAGATCCTTACCTGACTTCTTTATTCATTTATTTTTTTTACAAACTACTGGAATTATTGACCGCCCTGTTTGGAACGTTGGATCTTGGTCTATTGCAGCAGAATGGTGGACATACATTTTTGCAATTGGACTCATTCCTTTATTAAATAAAGGGAAAATTCTAATCAGTATTATATCCATACTACTGGCATTATTAGGATTTGTTTTTATTGCAAGCCAAAATCCACACCTTAAACTTGACGAGTTTTATGGATTAGGCACACTTCGTTGTGTTTTTGGATTTACAATTGGTATTGGTGTATATCAAGCATATTTAGTTTTAGTCAATAAAAAAACAATATGGAGTAAAGATTGGTTATTCTCAATAATGCTTACATGTGCTTTGTCTGTTCTGCATTTTAACATGTATGACGTATTAGTAATGCCATTTTTTGGGGCTTTTATTCTTTGTGCTTCGCTCAATAAAGGGTTCTCTTATAAATTATTAAATTCTAAACCATTACTTTTTCTAGGTAATATTTCTTACTCAGTATATTTAATTCATCTATTTTGGATATACCTTTGGTTGATGTGGTTAGATTTATATTTTATACCAGAAAACCCTAATGTTATACCTGGTTTATCACATAAAATCCTTTGGGTATCTATACTGTTAGCATTAATAATTGGCTCGTCATATTTAACCTATAAATATGTTGAAATTCCAGCTCAAAAAAAACTAAGGCAATGGAGGAAGTCATAATAAATTTAAAGTGTAATTGAGCAATAATTCATACATTAGTCATAACTACATACTTATGTGATACCTAAAATTTGAACAAAACGTTAGGTAACTATGTATAATTGTAATTACAACGATGAATACTGACTAGCCTAGGAATCATTTACGAATCGGTATGAAATTACTACTCACATTGCCAAACCGAAAAACATTAACTCTGAAAAACAGAACTAATGAAAAAAACATCTACTACCATACTACTATTAGCTTTTTCAATATTATTTACTTCAATGACTAATACGGTAGTAATTAAAAATGAAAAAACTTTTGCAGGCTTAACGAAGCAAGAAAAAAAGGAAATAATTGCCCATATGGTCACTAACAGAAGGTGTTCATGGAACGACATATCTCTGTATGGAAAGGTACAGATTGTAGATGCTTTTCCTGACATTAAAGTACAAATTGTAAACGCTTTTCCTGATATAAAGGTAAAATGGGTGGATGCATTTCCTGACGACTGTGGTAAATGGCAGAAAGTAGACGCTTTTCCAGATTTTAAAATTCAGTTAGTAGATGCCTTCCCAGATATAAAGATACAAGTAGTAAATGCATTTCCTGGTATGGATTAATACAAAGCGCTTTACAATAATGGTGATTTCATTGTGTTATGATTTGCGTTTTATCGTTACTAAGCAATGATCTAAACTATAAAAAGTCAAATGAGCTTTTATATAATTTGACTATGCAATTAACCCATTTAAAGCAAATTTTCAGAATTTGTCTAGTAAAAATATAGATGATTTAGATACTAATTAATACTAAAACTCTCAACTTTGTTGTTTTACCAAACAACTAAACTATATTAAATAATGAGTAAAAAACATCTATTAATAGTATTAATATCTTTTCTAGTACTTTCTTGCGCAAAAGTAGATACTGCTGCTCAAGAAGAAGATTTTAATTTAGATTGGAATTTCTACCTAAGTGATAAAGCAGTTGAATTCAGTCAAATTGCAGACAGTCTGTATAAAAAAGTGAATATACCTCATGATTGGGTAATAGAAGGAGAATTTGATGAATCTCTGGGCTTAGATGCTTGGGCAACTGGTTGGATTAGAGGCGAAGGATATGGTTATTATACCAAAAAATTTGACAAGGCAATTAATGACGATGAATTAGTATATGTATTATTTGATGGTGTATATAACAATTCAACGATTTTTATCAATGGACATAAATTAGGATTTCATCCATATGGATATTCTCCTTTTTACTTTGAAATTTCTAAATATTTAAACAAAGATGGAAAAAATAATGTTTTAGGAGTACAAATAGACCATTCTAGATACGCAGATAGCCGTTGGTATTCAGGTGCTGGTATATATAGAGAAGTAGCGTTTATTACCAATAAAAAACTGCATGTTCCTGTATGGGGTACATTTGTTACAACTCCTGAAGTTTCAAAAGAAAAGGCAAAAGTACAAATTCAAGTTTCTGTTGAAAACGCATTTGCACAAGATGAAAAGGTAGAAGTTACTACCGTATTTTTAGATGAGAACAAAAATGAGGTTGCTGTAGTATCTCAAAATATAGAAGTAGCGAAAGAAAGTAAAAAAGACATTTCACAAGAAGCTGTTATTAATACACCAAAGTTATGGGGTATAGAAAACCCTTCTCTATATACGGCTGTCACCACCATAAAAAAAGACGGTAAAGTTTTTGATTCTTATGAAACTCGCTTTGGAATTAGAAGCATAAAATTCGATACTAATACAGGCTTCTTCTTAAATGGGGAGAATATGAAAATTAAAGGTGTTTGTTTGCACCATGATGTAGGTTTGGTAGGTGCTGCTGTTCCAAAAGGTGTTTGGGAAAGAAGACTACAAATATTAAAAGATGGTGGCTGTAACGCAATTCGTGTGTCACACAATCCGGCGTCAAAAGTATTATTAGAAGTTTGTGATGAAATGGGACTACTAGTTCAAGATGAGTTTTTTGATGAATGGGATAATCCTAAGGATAAGAGATATAATATGAATGAGGAAAAAAGTACAGATTATATCACCCGTGGTTATGTTGAACATTTTCAGGAGTGGGCACATAAAGATTTAACGAATACTATGTTAAGCCATCGCAACCATCCTTCTGTTTTTCATTGGAGTATTGGTAATGAAATAGAATGGACCTACCCTAGAAATGCTGCTACTACCGGTTTTTTCAACAATATGGACTGGCAAGGAAACTATTTTTGGTCTGAGCCTCCAAATTCAGTAGAAAAAATTAAGGAGTTAATGGAAACGCTTCCTAGAGGGAAATATGATATTGGAAAAACTGCCCAAAAATTATCTAAGTGGACTAAAGAACTAGATACCACAAGACCCGTAATAGCCAATTGTATATTGCCTTCTTCAAGCCACTTATCTGGTTATACAGATGCATTAGATATTGTGGGATACAGTTATAGAAGAGTGCTTTATGATTATGGACATAAAAATTATCCTGACAAACCTATTATGGGAGCAGAAAATCTTGCCCAATACCATGAATGGAAAGCCGTTATGGAAAGACCATTTATTTCTGGAACATTTTTGTGGACAGGAGCAGATTATATGGGAGAAATAAGAAACAATTGGCCAACAAGAGTGCAACCTTCTGGAATGTTAAATACTGCTAGTTTTCCTAAAGGTTCGTATTATATGATGAAATCTTTATGGACTGAAGAACCAATGGTGCATATAGCAACACAAACCATTGAAAAATCTCTATATAAAATGGAGAATGGTGAATTAGTAGAAAAGCAAAAAGATGGTTGGAAACATTACCTTTGGTGGTGGCAAAATGTAAATGAACATTGGAATTATAATGATGGAGATACTGTTGTAACAGAGGTTTATTCTAATTGTGACACTGTTGAGTTATTCTTAAATGACAAATCATTAGGAAAACGAGAATTATCTGAAACAGTAGACCATATTCTTAAGTGGGTAACACCCTATGAAGAAGGTACATTGGTTGCAAAAGGGTATAAAGATGGAAAAGTAATAGAATCTAAAGTAGTAACTGCCAGAAAAGCTTCAAAAATTGGGCTAACGGCAGACACTACTTCTATCAAAGCAAATAATGAAGACGTAGTACATGTAGTTGCTGAATTGTATGATGAAAATGATAATCCTGTTGTGACTGATCCTAAAGAAATTACATTTACTATTAATGGTGAAGCCAAATTACTTGGAGTAGATAGCGGATGGCAGAATAGCGTTGAAAAGTTCCAATCAAATAAAGGCACTACCCACAATGGAAAAATCTTATTAATAGTACAAGCTAAAGATAAAACCGGAGTAATTGACATAACAGCAGATGCTGAGGGTGTAAAAGGAAACTCTGTTCAAATTACTGTGAATTAAAAACATGAATGCTTTAAGCATTAAAAACGGAATTAAAATACTGATACCGAAGATCGATTTAAAATAATTGCTTGTTCTCGCATACTTCTGAAAATCCCCACGGGGGTTTTCAGTTTAGTTTATGCTTGTGACTACTTAATCACTCATAGACGATACTATTAGGCACAATTTAGCATCAAATTTGTGCAGTACCAACTAATAAAATTTTAAAATATAAAGAGATGATTAGATGTTGCTAACTGGGTATTGATAATGCAATTGATTGAAGAATTATCATTTGAAGTCTCAAAATATAGAAGAAATAAACATATAGTGAATTTCAACTAATAAAACTCTCACTAATTATAGTTAGAAAAAATATCACTACTACTTCTTCAATTCTAATTTTTCTGCAAAATAATCACAAAAATCTTTCATAGTAGCCGTCATTTTTTCATCTTGAGTTGCCCTATTAAAGGTATCACTCATTGACACTAATGTTTGATGAAAAAACACTTTCATTTCATCAACTGGCATATCTTTAGTCCATAAATCTATTCGCAAAGACTCTTGCGCCTTAGAATCCCATACACTAAGCATTACAGCTTTAGCTTCTTCTTTATTTATACCACCATCTTCAGCAGACCACGATAATTTTTCTGGAACGCGGTTTTCATCTAATTCAACATTTAATTCTATTTTAGACGTATGTACTTTAGCCATTATTTTTTTGGTTTAAACTTAGTGTTATTAAAAATTTCTTCAGGGCTCCTTATAAGCATCTTTTTTAGAGACACATCATTCTGTTTCATATAAGCTCTTACAATTTGCCACCCTATATATTGTCCTAATCTACCTGGGGAATCTGCATCAATATCTTCTAAATAGAACTTTGTAAAAGGCGCAGGGTTAATAAACCTCCCTAGTAATTTAGAATCTGTACTAAATAGTAATTCCCGTTCTACAAAATAGCGCCAAATATCACTTTCATTCACTTTCGCCCAATCTAGCTGTTCTTGCGAATACCCTATACGTTGTGCTTCTGTTTTAAATGGTATAACTGCATCTTTAAAATAAAGCTGTTTACCAAAATAAATCATCTCATCTAACAAGGTTTTATTTTGAGCTTGATGTATATATTTCTTAGCGTATTCGGTTGCTAAATCAACCACCACATATTCTTTTTCAAAAGTTGATGATATATATCTAGGAATATTAGTGTAGAAATCATGGTTGCTTCCTAAATAATTATCTAAAGCTACAATAGCAATAGTATCTGTAACAATTACTTTATTTCTATAATCAACATTACTTGTAGTAGTTATAACTCTTGGCGCATTAAAAGCTTCAAAATAATATGTAATATGATTGAAAAGTGATTCTATATCTTCTTCTGTAGTACTAAAATCGTGAAACGTACTGTCTACCGCTTTGAATAACATTTGCTGTAAAGAGTCTTGTTGCTTAGCTATCCAAAAAGAATCCTTTACTTTTTCAGAAAGCATAAACGGATAAGCCTTCTTCAATTCAGGAAGCTTATCAATAAAAGTTTCTGAAAAGAATACATCAAAGCGCTCTACTTCAACATTAATGTTAATTTTTGCTATTCCCCCTTCTTGTTTATTACTATTTACACATGAAAAAAACGTAAAAACAAATAATAAAAACAGTAAAGTACATTTCATAGTTAACTTAAACGACATAAATTTTTATTAATTGAGTGATTCCTTTATTTTTGTTTGCAAAGGTACTATTCTTAGATTTAAATTTCATTTATATGCAAACAGAAAAAGTTGTTGATCATATTGTTAATTGGCTTAAAGATTATGCTACTAAAGCGGGTGTATATGGTTTTGTAGTTGGTGTTTCTGGCGGAATAGATTCGGCAGTTACTTCAACTTTATGCGCTAAAACTGGTATGAAAGTTTTAGTCATAGAGATGCCTATACATCAAGCTGAAAGCCATGTAACTAGAGCTCAAGAACATATTGCACAGCTTAAAGATCGTTTTGCAAACGTTAGTGATACTCGTACTGATTTAACACCTGTTTTTGAAGAGTTTAAAACCGAAGTGTCTTTAGAAGGAGAACAAGCCATTGTAGATATGGCTTTAGCAAATACTAGAGCAAGGTTAAGAATGACAACTCTTTATTACTATGCTGGTCTTTACAAATTATTAGTTGCTGGAACTGGCAACAAGGTTGAAGATTTTGGTGTTGGTTTTTATACTAAATATGGTGATGGTGGTGTAGATTTAAGCCCTATTGCAGATTTAGTAAAATCTGAAGTTTATAGTTTAGGTGACGTTTTACAAGTACCAAATTCTATAATGAAAGCAGCCCCAAGCGATGGTTTATTTGGAGATGCTAGAAGTGATGAAGACCAAATTGGAGCGTCTTATCCGGAGCTGGAATGGGCAATGAAAATGGATGATGAAGGCAAAACCGAGGCAGATTTTGAAGGAAGAAATCTTGAAGTATTTAAAATATATAAACGATTTAATACAGCCAATAAACATAAAATGATTGCAATACCTGTTTGCAATATTCCTATAAATTTGAAGTAAATTTTGCAGAATTTACAAGAATTTATTACTTTAGCCGTTGCATATTCTCTCAAACTATAATTATCTCCAAAAGATAGTTATGCAAAACAACCAAATTATGATAAAATTATTAATAGCAGACAACCATCCTATTACTAGGAAAGGATTAGAAGTACTATTTTCAGCATCTCCAAACATTGAAGTTGTTGGTAGTGTAGACGATGGCGAAGCTGTTCTAGACTTCATCAAAAAAAATCAAGTTGACATTCTATTAACGGAAGCAGATCTTCCTAAACTTAATGGTTTAACCATTTTGCGTCACTTAAAAAATGACCAATCTGAGGTTAAGACTATTTTATTTAGCGGACAACCTGAAGAGGTTTACGCAATAAATGCCATTAAAGCAGGTGCATCTGGTTATGTTTCTAAAACTGTGAATGTTATTACAATTAATGAAGCCATTTTAAAAGTCCATGATGGTGGAATTTATTTAAGTAACGAATTAACACAGCAATTGGCGTTTGGAAACCGCGTTGGAAAAAGCAGTGGTACTTTCTACAAAAAATTATCAACTAGAGAAGCAGAGGTTCTTAAACTTTTAACTATTGGTAAAAAGAACAAAGAAATCTCTAAAGAGCTTGATATTAATGAGAAAACTGTTAGTACTTACAAAGCACGTTTAATGCGTAAATTAAAAGTTACTAACTTAGTTGACTTAGTAAACCAAGCAAAACTTGCAGATCAATTATAAGACTCTGTTAAGTTTTCTAGATAGTAGCATTTTTAAGCCTGAGTAGTCTTTAACTTCTTCAAGAATATCTTTATTCACAGCACTTTTGTTCTGTAAAGTTTCTTGCTGAAACTCCTTGACCTTTTGGTCTATTAAAAAACATCTTAGGCTTAAAATTGTTTCACTCGTTAATTGAGCAATACTATCTTTTTTCTCCTTTGGAAAAATATCCATTCTATTCCAATCTGCTAAAGCATGTTTCTCATCTTCCATTAAAATAGTAGTAATGGCATTTGATGTTTCTTGGTCTACTGAATTTATAAATACTCTTAAATCAAAATTCTCACTTTGGTTTAAACTATCAATAATGGTATAATATAATGTTTTGAATTGTCCGTTAGAGAATTCCATTTCATCATCTTGAAGATCTAAAAAAATCTTCTCAAATACTTTAGCTTGTTGAATTACAGGTTCTAAAATTAAATCACCTTTATCATTTTCCTTCAGTACTAAATCTTCAAAATCTTCAGCCTTATTACCGTAAAGTAGTAAAATTTCAATAATTTTTCTTTCTAGTAAATATTGAACATCAACTTTTTTAACAGGCTCTTGTTGATGCTTAATAACTTCAAAAGCTTTTTGTTGTTGCTTAGCTTGTTTATTGTCTTCTTGAAATTCTTTCTTATTTATTTGAGCTAGTGTACTAAACAAGACTTCTTCACTAATGTCCATAATCCTAGCACACTCCTGAATATAAATTTCCTTTTTTATTCTATCAGGAATTTTAGAAATACTGTTTACAATATCTCTAACAGTTTCTGCTTTTTTAATAGGATCTCCTTTTGAATCATCAGAAAGAATCCCCGCTTTAAACTGAATAAAATCTTTAGCATTATTTTGTAAATACTCTTGTAATTCTTCTAGAGTATTTTGTTTTGCAAAACTATCGGGATCTTCTCCTTCAGGGAAAGAACAAACCTTAACATTCATACCCTGTTCTAGAATAAGATCTATTCCTCTAAGTGATGCTCTCATACCTGCAGCATCTCCATCAAAAAGCACCGTAATGTTTTTAGTTAAACGATTTATAAGACGAATTTGTTCAGAAGTTAACGCAGTACCAGAAGACGATACTACATTGGTAATTCCGGTTTGATGAAACTGAATCACATCTGTATATCCTTCAACTAAGTAACAATTATCTTCTTTAGCTATGGTTTGCTTAGCATTGTAAATACCATACAGCACTTTACTTTTATGATAGATATCACTCTCTGGAGAATTGAGATATTTAGCCGCTTTTTTATCATTAATTAGTATACGTCCTCCAAATCCTAAAACACGACCACTCATACTTCTAATAGGAAACATAACACGCCCTTTAAATCTATCAAAGTGTTTTTCTCCTTTTACAATGGTAAGTCCTGTTTTTTCTAGAAATTCTAACTGATATCCTTTTTTTATAGCATCATTTGTAAATGCTTCCCATTCATCTAAAGAATAGCCTAAATTGAATTTTTTAATGATTTCATCGGTAAATCCACGTTCTTTAAAATAACTTAATCCAATGGCTTTACCTTGATCTGTTTTGGTTAGTATACGTTGGAAATACTCATTTGCAAACTCACTTACTAAATACAAACTCTCACGCGCATTGGCTGCTTCTTTTTGTTCATTGGTTTGCTCTGTTTCTTCAATTTCAATATTGTACTTTTTTGCCAAATACTTTATGGCTTCTGGATAAGTAAAATGTTCATGCTCCATTAAAAATGCGACCGCATTACCGCCTTTACCCGTACTAAAATCTTTCCAGATTTGTTTTACAGGAGACACCATAAAACTTGGGGTACGCTCATCACTAAACGGACTTAACCCTTTAAAGCTACTACCTGATTTTTTAAGGTTAACAAAATCACCTATTACCTCCTCTACTCTGGCGGTTTCAAAAACTTGGTCTATGGATGATTGTGATATCAAATACTAAAAATTAAAGAGAATGTAAAAGTAATATAATGAATTGATTTTAGAAGTTTATAGACTATACTAAATTTTAATCTTTAATATTAATTACTATTATTACATCAATTTCTTAATTTTACATGATAATATCATGATGAAACTTTTTTTAAGAAAAATATTAAACTTTAGTTTATTTAGTATTATTAGTTATTCTGTTTTTTATTTTATTATTTTCCAAATTAATACTTCTACAAAATCTATAAACTCAATATATTTTTTTGGAGATTCTCAAATAGTTCAGGGGATAAATCTACCTCTTATAACAAAAATCACTAATACCAATTCTTATTCAGCAGCTGTACACGGAGCAGGAGTGTATGATTTTTACACTTTTATTGACCAAGTTCCAGATAGTTCAAAAATTGTTTTATCTATATCAAAACTTGCACTCATAAGACCTGATATTAATGAAGCTAATAAAGCTCCTTTAAGTTTTAAAGCACTAAAAGCTTTATACTCTCAAGGCTATAATACTACTCTAAAAAAAATAGCTCGTGAAAAAATTAAACCTCCCTTAAGTAGTTATTTTAAAATTAATTTTAATTTATATCCTAATAATGAATCAATTGTTGTTACAAACCCTTTATCGGATTACAAAGAAAGGTATTTAGCTTCAGAAAGTTTTTTACGGAAGAAACAAAAACTTTACCTTAATGGAATTAACAAACTAATAACAAAGAATTGTAAAATAGTGTTTGTCGAATTTCCATTTCATAAAATTCTTAATGATTATGAGCATAATTTTACTGTTAGGCATGAACTTTCAAATTTCAAAATAAAAATATCAGAATTATTTCCTAAACTTAAAATCGATTCAATAAAACTTCCAAATAAAAAAAACTACATGTATGATTATACGCATCTTAATGAGTACGGAGCTAATAGCTTGACAAAAATTTTAGGGGGAAAATTAAACAAAAATTATAGTGAAAAAATATATGTATTTCATTAAAAATTTAACATTAACCCAAGGAAAATGTTTCTAACAAAATTAATCCATATCAAATCGTACACCAATTGATATGTTATTTTGTTCTACTAATTGGTCTTTAAATATTGGTGACAAATCGTATTTTGCATACAACGCTACATCTCCAAAGGCAAAATAGCCACTTATACCATAAACTAAATCTGAGGTGTTTAATCCTCGTTTCTGCTTATCCTTAATACGTTCTCCATCTTGCTCGTATTTTAATTTTTGCCTAGTTCCAATGTTAAAACCAGCATATCCGCCTAATCCAATCTTAAATTGTCGGTTAGTAGAATACCTAAAATAGGTATCTCTTTCAATCTTTTTTGAAGGACCAAACTCTAAATGCACAGGAAATACTAAGTTAGTAATTGATAGCTTAGATTTGTTAAGATTCTCTGGAAATTCTTGTAAAACTGTTTGGCCTCCCTGCTTCACAAAATACATATTATTGTCTGGTTTCAACCCATTCATATGCAATGAATACCCGTATTTGAAACGTAAAAAATTAGAGCTTTTAAATACACGCGTTTTCCAAGCCCATCCCAATTCTAAAAACCGAGAGCCACCAAATTTATAAGGTGAGTCATCTAAACTTTGTCCTTCAATAAGTGCATTGTTTAAACCAAACGCTAATACAAAATCACTTGAGGTACGGCGGTCATACTTTCGTTTTTTAGGTTTATCATCAGATTCTTTACCTATAAAAACAAATTTTGATTCTCCATCTTCACTTCCTCCAATTCTAAGCCTTATGTCTCCATCGGTTTCTTCTTTAAATTCATATCCCTCTTCATTTCTTTGTAAAAGTGCTATTTTATTATTTATAATTGAAATTCTATTTTCAATATTTAATGCTCGTTTTTTTGCCACTTCTTTCTTTAAAGCTTTGGCTTCTTCATCTGTAATCTCTCCTTTTTCTAATCTCTCATTAATGGCTTCTACTTCAACTTTTAAAAACTCTCGTTCTTCATTTTTTATTTGCTCAATGGTCTCTTTTAAAGAAACTATTTTTTCATAATTATTTTGATTTGGAATAGTATCTTGTGCATTGATGAATTGCACAGTAAGACATAGCACGATGAGTGCTGAAAATTTAGTAATAGTTTGCATAACTGTTCGTTTTTCTTGTGCTGAACTTGTTTACACTGAATTTATTTCAGAGTTTCAGCATCTTTTGATGAATGATTTATATGATTAATTGACGATTGATTTATAATTATGTTGTTATGATTCCCATTTCCAAAGGAATTTGCTAATCATTGCGTTGCGCTACTGCAGTCTTAACCGTGCCATAACTTTTTTTAAGAGCTTCAAAAACTCTAGTTCTAAAAGATTTATCTAGTTCTTCTTCAACGTCTTGAAGTAATGCATTTGCATCAACTAAACCAGTACTTTCATTGTATAACTTTTTAAAAGCTATTTCTTGTTGTGCTTGTTGTAAAAGTGCTTCAATTTCAGTATCTGAAACCTCTTTATTTTGTTCTTTTAAATTGTGAACTTGCATTACAATATCTTGTATTTTTTGTTCTTCAAAACTTAGTTTTTCTTCTAAAACTTCGGTTGATTCATGAATTATTTTTGAATCTTCAAGATTAGATTTATTCGTAGCTATTTCAATGGTTTTCTCCTCTAAATCTATCTCTTCTTTTAATTTAGCAGGAGTATTAGATACTTCAACCTTATCCTCTTTTTTAATGGAGACAATCTTTTGAGTTTCAGAAACAACTTTAATTGGTTCTTTAATAATTTTAATCTCTTCAACTTTGCTAGGGTTGTCAACAACCTGTGGAATTATTTCTTCTGTATTATTGTTAAAAAACTGAGTTGCTACCAATACAACACCTATAATACTGGCTGCAATACCCAACCACCAGTATGATGCCTTTTTTTCTGTTTGTTCTTCGGCGTCTAAACGTTTTGATAATTTACCCCAAGCATCACTAGATGGCTGAATGGTTCTTTTTTCAAGCTGTTCCTTAACATTTTTATCAAATTTAACTGGTGCCATAGCTTGTTGTAATTTTGTTTGATTCTTTTAATTTTTCTTGAAGCATCTTACGTGCTTTAAATAATTGCGATTTTGAGGTGCCTAGACTTATATGAAGCATTTCTGCAATTTCATGATGTTTGTACCCCTCAATAGCATACATTATAAATACCATTTTATAACCTTCAGGAAGGTCATCAATGTGTTGTTGTATTTCGGCTAGCTCTATTTCGGTATCAATATTATTGGTTGCATCATCTTTAAAATGGAATTCGTCAACTGCAAACTCCACTTTTTTTTGCTGTCTTAAATACGAAATAGATTCGCGCACCATAATACGCCTTATCCAACCTTCAAAACTACCTTCAGCTTTAAAATTCTTTAGATTAGAAAACACTTTGAAAAATCCGTTAAGCATTACTTCTTCTGCTTGTTGCAAATCTTTTATGTAATATCTACAAACACTTAACATTTTTGGTGCATGCAACTCAAACAAAACGTGTTGCGCTTCACGATTGTTTTTAATGGCTTTTTTAATTAAAGCCGATTCATTTTTATGAAGTTGTATGACTTTCAAAAGATTCATTCTGTTAACTTATTAATACAGACGCAAATTTTATGCAAATGGTTGCCTAAAGGTTAAAAAAATATTTAACCTCTGTTTAAAATTCTTTTCAATCTTTTACAAATCAAAAAGTTGCAAGAAATAAATCTAATAAAAAATGAAGTGGATTTATAGAATAGAAAGAAGTTCTTCCATATTACTAAACGTTTTAGTAGCTAATGCTTGTAACTCATTTTTATAATCATGTTCTGTATAACCAAACACATCAAAACCACCAGCTTTTGCTGCCTTAACACCAGATACACTATCTTCTATAACTAAACAGTCTTCTGGTTGATACCCCATTGTTTCTGCTGCCCATAAAAACACATCTGGTTCTGGTTTCCATTTTTGAATGGCATAACAACTAAAAATTTTATCACCAAAATGAGGTAATAAACCCGTTACTTCTAAGTTGAGCCTAATTTTATTTTCTGGTCCACTAGAGGCCACACAAAAAGGCAGATTGATATTTTTAAGCACCTCTTTAATACCTTTTATAGGTTGAATTTCTTTTTTAAAAGTTTCAAATGTATTAGTACGGTAGTCTTTCTCAAAGTCTTCTGGCAACGGTTTGCCTACTAATTCTGAAATTAACGCCATACATGAGTTTAAAGATTTCCCTTTTAGTGCAATTAAAGATTCTTTAAAATCTAAATTTGCTCCTAAGGCATTAGCCATATTAACTAATACACCTATAGCAATGGATTCGCTGTCTATCAAAACACCATCGCAATCAAAAATAATACACTTGTATTTACTCATATTTAAGGGGTAGAATTTGAAACCTGTAATAGTTTCCCGTTGTAATATTTATTTCCAGTCAATGAAAAATTGAATATATATTCTGCCATTTCTAAAGCCGTAGTAGGTGCTTGATAGCCTGGAAATGCTTCCTCTAACATTTCAGTTTGTACTGCCCCTAATGCTAACACATTAAAACTGGGGCCGTTTTCTTTATATTCTTCGGCCAATAATTCTGTTAAGGTTACAACAGCACCCTTACTAGAGCTGTAAGCGGCTAAACCAGGAAACTTCATACTACCTTGAACACCTCCCATAGAACTAATGGTTACCACATGACTTTGGGTATTCATAAAAGGCAAACATTTTCTAGTCATTTCAGAAACACCAAACACATTAGTTTTATAAATATGCTCAAAATCTGCAATAGTAGTTTCAGCAAATGGTTTATTTAATAAAGCTCCCGCATTATTGATAAGAATGTCTACTTTTTTAAATTTTAAATCTAAAAACGTTTCAACTCTTTTATAATCTAAAGGATTACTTAAATCAAACGGAAACGTAGTAACATTTGGTAGACCCAACTGAAATATAGGTTGCTCATTTCTAGATAAGGCTAAAACTCGATGTCCAGCTTTCGCAAATAATTTTACTAGCTCAAAACCAATACCTCTACTGGTGCCTGTAATGATAATATTTTTACTCATTAGTTAGTTTAATTTCTGAAGAAGTAGCATTAGCCATTCCCTCTATAGCAGGAATCATAGTATTTATAAAATTTGCCATATGTTGAAAATCCATTTTATCAGTTTCGTCATCTACATGATGGTAATAATCAAAATTTGTAAAATCGAACGTTGAAATTGCATGAGCAGGTATTTTAAACTGCTCAAAAAACGGATAATTATCAGACCTTTTAAATAAATTATACTCTTTAGCTTTTGGAAAAAACCCAATTATTTCCTCCTTAGCGTATTCATTTAGTTTTCCTGCAATATTAGACACATTATACCCTGTTATATACGCTAAAGTTTTTCCTTTGGCTCTCGGCACTCCTATCATTTCAAAATTAATCATGGTATAAAGATTAAAATCTTCACCTTTTAAACGTTTTGCTAAATGATCTGATCCCTTTAAGCCCATTTCTTCTGCCGAGTAAAGAGTAAATAACATACTGCGTTTGTTACTTTTAGAATTTGCAAAGTATTTTGCCCATTCCATTACCGCCACGGTTCCTGATGCATCATCGTTTGCTCCATTAGCAATAGAATCTCCATTAACAGTTTTAGCTGTTCCTATATGATCATAATGCGCTCCAAGAATTACAAATTCATTTTTTAGCTCAGGATCATTACCTTCTACATAACCCACAACATTATACCCAACAATATCATTTAAATTAAAACTGTCTCTATAGGTTTTATAGTATGGTTTAACATTATTCTTTTTAAAATAATCTTCAATAAAAATGGCTGCTTTTTCAATACCTTTAGACCCAGTGTTTCTTCCTTCTAACTGATCTGAAGCTAAATATTCTAAACTTATTTTCACATCAGATTCTAGAACAGAATCGTTTGTCATTACATTAACTTCTTGAATAGTTGAAGCATTATTATTTTCCTGAACAGGTTTTGTTGTTTTACAAGTTGTAAAAAACACTAAAATTGAAATAACTAATAGTTTATACATAATTAAAAATCTTAAATACTAAAGATAAAAAAACCTGTTCCATTAGAAACAGGTTTTGTATTATTATATTTATTGTGAGATTCTGAAATAAGACTTCAATTGCACTTCGACTGCGCTCAGTGTGACACTTAGTCTTACAGTTCAGAATGGCATTACACTAGCATTGTTACTGGATTTTCAATATATCCTTTTAACGTTTGAAGGAATTGAGCGCCAGTTGCACCATCTACAGTTCTATGATCACAAGCTAAAGTTAACTTCATTGTGTTACCTACAACAATTTGACCGTCTTTAACCACAGGTTTTTGAACAATAGCTCCTACAGATAAAATTGCTGAATTTGGTTGATTGATAATAGATGTAAAGTAATCTATTCCAAACATACCTAGGTTAGATACTGTAAATGTACTACCAGACATTTCATCTGGAGTTAACTTTTTATTTCTAGCTTTACCTGCCAATTCTTTCACCTCAGCTCCAATTTGCGGTAAACTTTGCTCATTAGCAAAACGTACTACAGGAACTACTAACCCATCTGGAACAGCTACAGCTACACCAACATGAACATGGTTGTTTAATCTCATTTTATCATCAAACCACTGTGAGTTTACTTGTGGATGTTCTTTTAAAGCTAAGGCACAAGCTTTCACTACCATATCATTAAATGATATTTTAGTATCTGGTATTGAATTGAATTGTTTACGGAATCCGATAGCATTATCCATATCAAACTCAACTGCTAAATAATAATGAGGCGCAGAGAATTTAGACTTAGTTAAAGACCTAGCAATTGCTTTACGCATTTGCGAGTTTGGTATATCTTCAAAATCTTCTTGACCTGTTGGTATATATTTACCAACAACCCCTGCTCCAGAACCTGGAACAAAATTCTCTATATCTAACTTAACAATACGTCCGTTTTCACCTGAACCTGTTATATGCGAAAGATTTATATTTCTTTCTTCAGCCATTTTCTTAGCCAATGGTGATACAAATACGCGTTCTCCAGATTTAACTGGTTTTTTAGGCTTTGAATCTTTTTTAGCTTCAGCTTTTGGTGCTTCAGCCTTAGCCGCAGCTTTAGGAGCTTCTGCTTTTGGTTCATCTGCAGCAGAAGCTACTTTAAAGTTGGCAGCAACTCCAGATACATCTGTCCCTGCAGGGCCTATAATTGCTAAAAGCTCATCTACTTTTGCTGAATCTCCTTCTTGTAAACCTATATGAAGTAAATTTCCTGATTGAAACGATTCAAACTCCATAGTAGCTTTATCTGTTTCAATTTCAGCTAAGATATCTCCTTCTTCAACAGTATCACCTACTTTTTTCAACCAAGTTGCTACTGTTCCTTCTTCCATGGTATCACTTAAACGTGGCATGGTTACTACAACAACACCTTCTGGTAATTCTTGTGCTATAGGAGCAGCTTCTTGTTTTTCTTCAGTTACAGATTCTGTCTCAACTGTTTCTTCTTTAGTTTCTTCAGATGCAACGCCTCCTCCACTTAGTATAGCAGAAATATCTTCTCCTTCTTCACCAATAATAGCTAAAAGCTCATCTACTTTTGTTGTTTCTCCTTCTTGAACACCAATATGAAGCAATGTTCCTTCATTAAAAGACTCAAATTCCATTGTAGCCTTATCTGTTTCAATTTCAGCTAAGATATCTCCTTCTTCTACTTTATCTCCAACTTTTTTTAACCAGCTCGCAACGGTACCTTCTTCCATGGTATCGCTTAAACGAGGCATGTTTACTACTATTGCCATAATTTATATTTTGTGTTGAATAAATGGATAGTCTTCTTGCTCATAAACCATATCATACAGCTGTTGTGTTTCAGGGTATGGAGATTCTTCAGCAAATTTCTCACATTCAGCAACTCTAGCTTTAACACCTTTGTCTATTTCTTTAATCTCATCTTCAGTTGCATATTTCTCTTCAAGAATTATGTCTTTAACCTGAGTGATAGGATCTATTTTTCTGTATTCTTCTACCTCATCTTTAGTTCTGTAGTGTTGAGCATCACTCATTGAATGTCCTCTATAACGATACGTCTTTAATTCTAAAAATGTTGGTCCTCCACCTTTTCTAGCTCTTTGAATTGCTTCATCAAAAGCTTCTGCAACTTTTACAGGATTCATTCCATCTACAGGAGCCGAAGGCATTTCATAACCTAAACCTAATTTCCAGATATCATCATGATTTGCTGTACGCTCAACAGAAGTTCCCATTGCATAACCATTATTTTCACAAACAAATACAACTGGCAAGTTCCAAAGCATTGCTAAATTAAATGTTTCGTGTAATGATCCTTGCCTTGCAGCTCCATCACCAAAACAACATAAGGTTACAGCATCACTTCCATGATATTTATCACCAAAAGCAATACCTGCTCCTAATGGTATTTGTCCCCCTACAATTCCATGACCACCATAAAAACGGTGTTCTTTTGAAAAAATGTGCATAGAGCCACCCATACCTTTAGATGTACCTGTTACTTTTCCATACAACTCAGCCATTACTCGTTTAGGATCTTCTCCCATACCAATTGGTTGAACATGGTTTCTATAGGCTGTTATCATTTTGTCTTTGGTTAAATCCATTGCATGTAACGCTCCTGCTAAAATAGCTTCTTGACCGTTATATAAATGAAGGAATCCTCTAACTTTTTGTTGAATGTAAACTGCTGCTAGTTTGTCTTCAAACTTTCTCCAAAACAGCATATCTTCATACCATTTAAGGTATGTTTCTTTAGTGATCTTTTGCATCGACGTATGTTACGTTTTAAATAAGCGGATTACAAAAGTAACACATTGTGTTTTATTGCAAAAACCTAATCTTAGGAAAGTATCAAAAAATATCAAAAAAGAAGCGCAAATCCTTCTATTTTGCTTATTTATTAATTTTTTAAGATGTTTTATATCTTATCTAAAATTCACCCTAATTTAAAAGGCATTATTTTACGAATGTAAATATTATTACAATTCTGAATTATCAAACATAAAGGGCAATAAATTCTTTAAAGAATTAGATTTAAAAATTTGGCCTTTCTCGCCTGAAAAATAAATTTCAATAGGCGATTTTTGTTTTATTTCATACTCTGCAATAGCTTGTCTACAAGCGCCGCAGGGTGGTATGGGTTGAGTTGTTATTTTGTTTAATGCTCCCGCTGTTATAACCATTTTGAGAATTTTAGCCTCAGGATATTGCGACCCTGCATAATAAACAGCTGTTCTCTCTGCACATAACCCCGAAGGATAAGACGCATTTTCTTGGTTATTTCCTGTAATTATCTTTCCATTATCTAAAAATAAAGCTACGCCCACTAAAAAACTAGAATAAGGTGCGTAGGCCTTTTTTCTAATATTAATTGCTTCTTCCATTAATATTGAAACTTCTTCTGGAAGTTCATTTATAGTATCATAAATACTAATTGTAGACTCAATCTTTATTTCTTTCATGCGATAAAAACAGTGTTAGACAAAAAAACTATTGC
Source organism: uncultured Flavobacteriaceae bacterium (assembly GCA_947487895.1). Classification (GTDB taxonomy): domain Bacteria; phylum Bacteroidota; class Bacteroidia; order Flavobacteriales; family Flavobacteriaceae; genus Seonamhaeicola. The sequence goes on along the minus strand of CANKYF010000014.1, from coordinate 9,655 downwards.
CAAAAGCAATAGTTTTTAATATTCTTTAGATTATTATTTTATATTAATATTCCTGATATGTCCCTTCACCAATATTAAAAGTTAAAGAAAAACGAAGTGTGTTTTCTAAAGGACTTTGAATTTTTGATGCTGAAAATAAATACGATAAATCTATATTTACAACATTAGCTTTGAAACCAGCTCCTAGCGCTAAAAACTTTCTAGCTCCTTTATCTTCACTTTCATTAAAGTAACCTGCTCTAAAAGCAAATGAATCTTGATATAAATACTCTGCTCCTAAAGCCCAAGTAAATTCTTTTAATTCTTCACTAAATCCATCTGGAGCATCTCCAAAAGATTGAAACATTCCTGCTAAAAATCCAACATCTGGATCTTTACCTTCAACAATAACAACTTCTTCACTACCTCTATCAAATTCACCATCACCATCAGTATCTACAAAACCATAAATTGGAGGGGTTGGTACTAATAACTTTGTTACTTCTGCTGTTACTGAAACTCTGTTATAATCATCAAAAATAAAATCAAATCCACCTCCTAAACGTAAGTTTGTAGGCTGGAAGTTTTCAACACCTCCATCATCGTATTTATATTTTGGACCTATATTTTGAATAGCGAAACCACCTCTCCAGCGTCCATTAAAATCAGCATAAGCTTCTTCTTCACTTTGATAATATCCTGAAATATCCACTCCAAATGTACTGGCAGGAGATATATCTCCATCTACACCTTGAATTCTTAAATCTGAGCGTAAATAGCGCATAGCAACAGACATTGCAAATTGATCACTTAACTTTAGCGCGTATGATAAATCTAATGTAAACTCATTAGGTTTTTGAATTCTAGGCACATCGGTAGGGCTATCTACAAATTCTATATCACCTAATGAAAAATATCTTAAACTAGCACCAAAAGAACTTTTCTCATCGATACGATTAAAATAAGTTAGGTTTCCTAAAAATATATCGTTTACCAGTTTACTTAAATAAGGCGTATAACTAACTGCAAAACCTGACTTCGTTTCAGAAAAAGCATATTTAGAAGAATTCCATTGTTGCGAAAATGCATCAACAGATGTTGCCACTCCCATATCTCCCATTGAAGCTGCCCTTGCATCGGGAGCAATTAATAGGAAAGGTACTCCTGTAGTAATAACTCGCTTATCTTGATTAGGTAAAATTACAGTTTCTTGAGCAGTTAATTTTATCATAAAACAAAATGCCGCAATTAGAAATATTCTATTCTTCATAGGTAAGTTTTTATTTAACAAATATAATTCTTTATTAGAGTATTACAAGTTTCTCTATTTTTTCAACTTTTTTATTCAATAAATTTGAACGTACTGTGAGCTTATAAATATAAACCCCTTTTCCTATTTTATCGCCAAAATCATCTCTTCCATCCCAAACAATATCTCTTGAAATTGAGCTGGTTGATTTAATACCCCCTGTTGTTTGTCCATTTATGGTTCTTACTAATTTTCCAGACACAGTGAATATCTGTATTGAAACGTCTAAAGACTCCGAACTATTGTGATTGAACCAAAATTCTGTATAATTCACAAAAGGATTTGGATAATTTAATACATTAGTGATCACTAATTCCTGATTTTGATTATGTACTACAAATTGAATTTCTGACACTGACGAATTATTATATACATCCCAAGCTTTTAAAGACAAGGTATGCAAACCAGGCTCTAAATCTCTAAATGGAAAACTAACAACCCCTTTTTGATAACTATCTACTTCTGTTTCGTAATAATCGTTTAATACAACTGGATTTGTTTCATCCCCATCAATTATAGCTACAATATCATGACCAATACCACTTGACGTATTTATTCCGTTGTTATCTTCTAACTTTGCTAACAATGTTGGAGATTCGTTTGTAATGCCACCAGAAACAAAATTTTCATCATTCATAAAAAGAGCAATTAAGGGTCCTGTATTATCTTCTTCTGCATTTTCGTTAATTCCTCCTATTCTAATTTCATTAATACTAGCTCCTGTTTGGTCTTGTAGTAACTCTTCATTTTTTGAATAAAAACTCACTTTACCAAAACCTACTGGAATACCTATATCTTTTGGTACAACAAATTCTAAATCAAACTGACCATTAGTAACAGATGCTTGACCTCTAAAAATAATTTCACCAAGTGTTTTAAAATCCAATCTTACTAGTTCTCCATTTAAACGTATACCATCATTAGCCAATGTTTGTCTATCTATATCCTTATCATAAATTGTGGTTAATAATGTACCACTATAGTTATTTAATACATTTCCTGATAAATCTGTAACCTCACCTGATAATTTAACTTTACTGAGAGCCTTAAGCGTATCTGTAGACTGCCCAATAGGAATATCATTTAATCTTGTCAGTCGAATATTAGGTTTAGGAAATGCTAATTTCATAGCTGGATCTCCAATAAAAAAGATAAGTCTTCTTTGACTATTATTAGCAACTAGTGGATCATTTTTTGCAAGTCGCAACGCTTCAGCCATTGTTGGATATTCAAAATCTGAAAACGAATCTGTATCACTATAGGAGAACAAATATTGCCCTAGTATACTATTAAAATTAATGGCAAAATTAACAAATATCTGCCTGGTAGTAGTTATTAAACCTATAGCCCCAGCTTGTTTATTCCAATAGGTAAACTCTCCCGCAGTTTCCCTAAAAGGGTTATCAAATTTGGTAAATTCGCAGGTTACTGTAACAAAACAACTTAACTTGCAAAAGTTACGTAAGCCATTTATATCTGTTTTAGAAAATATACGTTCTCCAGCCAGTCCTTCTTCACCTCCATGCCCAAAATAATTAAGTACTAAAGACCCATTATTTAGGGTATTAACAAACTCATCTGTAACTTGAGGATATGTGTCTCCTCCTGCAGAGGTTTCTTGTTGAAACGCATCACTATGAATTTTAATTGAATTAATAAAAGGTTTCTCTTGAGTCACCAAATTACCAATTTCATCTGTAGTTTCTTGAAGAACTCCTTCCCAATCTTCATCTACATCATCAGACACTAATGCGAAATTATTTCTCCAACTCCCTAAAGCTTCTTTCACATAGTAAGAGTCTATTTTATCAACTAGTTCTTTAGCTCGTTGCGGAGTATCTGCTAAAATTCTACCTACAGCTATATCTAATCTATCGCTAAATGCCATAGTTCCTTCATTATCATCAAGCATTCCATAAAAATCATCAGAAATATAAGAGTTTGTTAAATTAAAACTGCTATATGAATGCCATGAGGGCACTATATTGGTATTATTCCTAATTCTATCTTTATAATCAAAAGAGCCATCTCCAAATAAACATAAATACTTAATTCTATTTTCTGGGGCACTTGCATTATCATAAATATATTTCACAAGATTTCTTATAGCACCTATATCCTGATTACTAGTACTAAACTCATTGTAAATTTCATCTAGCCCTAAAACTTTAACATTTAAACTGTATTGTTTTCTATCTATTGCAGCTAATCGTTCTGCTTGATCTAACATGTTATCTGGAGCTATAATTAAGTAATCTATGTCAGAGAAATTCCCTGAGCTATCATTAAAAATAGTTCCCTTTATATTCTGATTTAAAATAGTTGTTTTAGAATCAGATTTTGGCTCAAAATAATCTTGAGAAGTAACTGCTACGTAGCTTTTTAAACTTCCTAACGTAGAAGTAAAACTCAGATTAGAATTAGCACCTTCATTAATAAAATTTGTTACATTATAAATATCTGAAACGTCCCAAATTTCAGATACTCCAGAAGCATCAGCAATAGTATACTGACCGATACCTGAAGCAACTACTACATTATTATTTTTAAATTGAAATTGTTTTCCTGAAAATCGTAATGCTCTTTCTGCTTCAATAGAAATATAATCTAAATAACCAACAGCACTTGGGTTTCCTTGATTATTATAATTTAAATCAATTTCAACAGTATCTGAATTAACATTTACATTACCAGAATAACTAGCATCACGTGCTAAAATTGGCCTATTAACAGCTCCAATATTTAAAGATGTTACGTTGTTACCATTTACATTTATTTCCATAGAAGTAGTAACTGAGGCGACTCCTGCTACAAAAACTTTTAAAGCTATTGGTTGAGAGGTCACTAAACCTGGAAAATTAAAATTGTATGTTTTATTTGCTTCTATATCAAACCTATCTCCAAACCATCTTCTTCCTAAAAACACAATATTTTCTTCATCTTTTTCATAAAATTTATAATCATGAAATGTGTTTATTTCCAAATCTATTGCTCCTGTAGGTTGATTAAAAGGTTGTATTCTTTTACCATTCCCTGCTCCAACATTTATGTAGTAATACGTTTTATCTGTGTAACTATTAATATTTGTATTACTTTCTTGATTAAATTCTTTAGGTCCTTGTGCATAAAACAAGATATAGTCTTCGTTATTGAAAACACCATCATTTTCTCCAACAAATTTTATAGCATTTTCAACAACATCAAAAGGATATGGTTCTGAGTTAGCATAAGGAATCATTCGACCTCCATTACCAAATAATTTAATAGTTCTAGGGTCTACACTATTAACATTAACACCTAAACGGCTTAAAAAACTCTTCGATAATCTAAATACTCCAGTGGTATCAACATAAAACCGATACCAATTACCAGAACTCAATACCGAATTGGAAATAACTTTAGAGGTTTTAAACCTATTATTTACCACAACTTTTCTTGAAGTATTAGAATACCTGAATGCTATCTGAAAAGAGGTAACTTTCTTAAAGGTTCCATTTGAATTTTTTATAATTGGAGATAACTGAAAAAAAGCACTTCGCTTATTTCTAGCTACAGAATTTTTTAAACTGTATTGCAAAGTATTAGGGATTGTACTAATATCAATCCCTAGCAACTCTTGCTTAGATATTGAAGCATATGAGACATTGCTCAAAACTATAGAAGATTCATTAATTTCTTGCGAAATTTCCCATTGATCAATAAACAATAAGCCTGTTTCAAAATTAAAAACTATATTCTCTTTATTAAATGAAGGTATTTTAAACTTAAAATTACCACCAGATATAATTTGAGAACCTTCCCAACTTATGGTATATGTCTTTTTCTGAGCATAGCCTAGAATGGAAAGAAAAATAAAAACTACTAAAATTTTCTTTTTCATTGATTAAATAACGCCATAACAAGCGTCTTATTATTTAAAAATAACAATTTTAAATACTCAAACAAAAATACAATAATAAATTAGTTAATTGTGCGTTATTAAAAGACAAAAGCATGGTCAAAAACATAAAAATCATCGATAAAATACATTTAAAAAAGGATGAAATACACATTTTTTTGGTTAAAATGCAAAAAATAACTTGTGTTATAAGGTTTAATTCTTATATTGCAGCACCAAAATTTATTAGCTTACTTATAAACTTATGTATATGAAAAAAGTAGTCGCATTCAAGTTTTTATTGGTTTTAGCCATTACAGCTACAACTACTGGATGTAAAAAATCTTCGAGTTCAAAAAATACCTCAAGAGCTACCGGATGGCAAATTAACTCTAGAGAAGGTGGATTTCAATACAACACCACTTTTAAAGAACAAGAAACTGCTCCAGGATTAGTTTTTATTGAAGGAGGAACATTCACTAAAGGTCGCGTTCAGGATGATGTAATGCATGACTGGAACAATAGTCCTACTCAGCAACATGTCCAATCTTTTTATATGGATGAAACTGAGGTAACCAACGCTATGTACATGGAGTACTTAGATTGGATTAAAAGAGTATACCCACCATCTGAAGAAAACTTTAGAGCTATATATCATGGTGCATTACCAGATACACTTGTTTGGAGAAATAGATTAGGTTTTAACGAAGTTATGACTGAAAACTACTTACGTCACCCAGGTTATGGAGAATATCCTGTAGTTGGTGTAAGCTGGATTCAAGCCGTTGAATTTGCTAATTGGAGATCTGATCGTGTTAACGAATACAATTTAGAAAGAGCTGGATATTTAAAGCGTGATGCAAAAATTACAGACGTAAATTCAGAATCTACTTTTAGTACAGACACTTATATTAACGCACCTACTTTAACTTACGGCGGTAACGAAGAAGTTATTAGTGGTGAGAAAAGTAGAAGAAACGTACAAGTAGATGCAGACGGTAATGAAACTGGATTGTACGCTACACGTCAAACTGGTTTAATTTCTCCTAAATACAGACTCCCAACTGAAACTGAATGGGAATACGCTGCTTTAGGATTAAGCGAATTAAGAAGCTATAATTTATATAGAGGTAGAAAAAAATATCCTTGGGATGGTCAATATACTCGTAATGGAAGTAGAAAATACCGTGGAGACCAATTAGCGAACTTTAAGCAAGGAAAAGGTGATTATGGTGGAATTGCTGGATGGTCTGATGACGGTGCAGATATTACCAACGCTGTAAAATCTTATGCTCCTAATGATTTTGGTTTATATGATATGGCTGGAAATGTTGCTGAATGGGTAGCAGATGTTTACAGACCAATAATTGACGATGGATTTAATGACTTTAATTATTACCGTGGTAACGTTTATACTAAAAATGCCATTAACGAAGATGGAACTGTAAAAGTTGTAACCGCAGATGATATTAAATACGATACGCTTTCTAACGGAAAAATTATTGCAAGAGACTTACCTGGAGAAATAGTACAAATTCCTGTAGATGAAAATGAAACGTATTTACGTACTAATTTTGATAGAAGTGACGAAATAAACTTTAGAGATGGAGACAGACGTTCTTCTCGTTACTACGAAAGTTTTAATGAAGAAGAAGAAGAAGAAGGCGTTGATGGAGAAAAGAAAGCTTCTCAAACTAGAAAAATGTACAATTCTCCAAAACACACTATTACTAGAGATGAAGACGGTAATATTGTTAGAGAATACGATAAAGATAACAACAGAACTTCTTTAGTAAACGATCAAGTAAGAGTTTATAAAGGAGGATCTTGGAAAGATAGAGAATATTGGTTAGATCCAGCTCAAAGACGTTACTTCCCACAAGATATGGCAACAGACTATATTGGGTTTAGATGCGCAATGTCTCGTGTTGGTTCTAAGTCTAAAACCAAAAATAAAACTAAGAATTAAAAACTCTTAAAATATAAATTTTAAAGTCCTAGCTTATAGTTAGGACTTTTTTTATACTTTTAATTCGTCTAATTTCACATACACCACCTTGAATATAGAAGAACTTCACAAGCTTTTTTTAGAATGTAATAGCGTAAGTACTGATACTCGTAACATTAACAAAAATGATTTATTCTTTGCTTTAAAAGGCGAGAATTTTAATGGAAATAAATATGCTGAACTAGCCTTAGAAAAAGGAGCAAAATACGCCATTGTAGATGAAGAAGATTATGTTACCAATCCTAAGATCATTTTAGTAAGTAATACTTTAAAAAGTTTACAAAGACTAGCTTCGTTTCACCGTTCTTACTTAGATATTCCAATAATTGCTTTAACAGGTAGTAATGGTAAAACTACCACAAAAGAGCTTATTAACTCCGTATTGTCTCAAAAATATACAACCATAGCTACTATTGGTAATTTAAACAACCATATTGGGGTTCCCCTTACACTTCTTTCAATGAGTAAAGTAACAGAAATAGGCATTGTTGAAATGGGGGCCAACCACCAAAAAGAAATTCAATTTTTATGCTCTATAGCAAAACCGGACTTTGGGTATATTACAAATTTTGGTAAAGCACATTTAGAAGGTTTTGGAGGCGTGCAAGGTGTTATTAAAGGTAAAAGTGAGATGTATGACTATCTAATAGCTAATGAAAAAACAATATTTGTAAACTCGGAAGACGCTATTCAAACTGAAAAGACACAGGATGCAATTACCTATAGCTTCGGAAATGAATCATCTAACATAAATACAACTTTTATAGAAGCAAAACCTAACGTTGTTATTCATTTTAATGACACCATTTTCCGAAGTAATTTAATTGGCGAATACAATTACACCAACATAGCTGTTGCAATTGCTATTGGAAATTATTTTAAAGTTGATATAAATTCTATTAAAAACGCTATTGAAACCTATGTCCCAACCAATAATCGCTCTCAAATAATAGACAAAGGACACAATAAAATTATATTAGATGCTTATAATGCTAACCCCACTAGCATGAAAGCAGCGCTTTTAAATCTTGAAAAACAAAACGGATATAAGTTAGCTGTATTAGGTGATATGTTTGAATTAGGAAATGAAGCAGAAAAAGAACATCAAGCAATTACTGACTTAGCAATTTCTTTAAATATTGATAAACTAATGTTTGTTGGTGAGAATTTTTATAAAACAAATTTCGAACCCCAAAAAGCATCAAAATTTAAAACTTTTGATGAATTCAAGTTAAAATTCAAACTACCTCAAGTAAAAAATTCAATTTTACTAATTAAAGGTTCTAGAGGAATGGCTTTAGAAAGAACTTTAGATCTTACATAGTTAATAATAAAATCACTTAAGATCACTTTTCTTCTGGTAGTTGCTTTTTTAAATCTTTAAGCAAATATTCTATTTTTTCTATTATTTGTTCATTATTCATAACAGCTTTATACTCTGTAGCAGTTTCATTTACACTATCATCAACAGATGAATCATCTCTTAATAACCAATTAAGATCTGCTTCAGGAAATTCTTGAATAATTTTAGATAAGAAATCTATTGAAATTTTTTTACCATTCACATATTGAGAAAGCTGTGTATAATTCATATCAAATTTCTCAGCTAAATCACTCAATTTACTGTATTTACTTTTAATTAATTGCTTTAGCTTCTCTTCAAAAACCATATTAAAACAGTATTTAATATACAAATAGGTATATATTTTTTATTTTATTTAATTATTTATATATATTTATGCGTAAATTCACTCATCAATGTAAGCTTAGTCGGCTTTTAATAAATTTAAACAAATAATGACAAATTTAAACAAATTGTATGCATTATACGACATTCATGACTCTAAAGCTCAAGAATCGTTAAAAGATTTACTTCTAAACCATCTACCTAAAGAATATACAGACAAAGTCATTAAAAAATTAAGCGACCAGAATATCTCTATAGATTCACAAACAGTTCGTAATACTAAAGCTGGTTTAACAAAAAACATTTTAATCTTTAATACAATTATTGAAATAGCTAAAGAATATCAAGCTTTGTCAGAAAAATTAAAGAATAATCTTTTAAAAGAATAAAATGAAGCTTAAGACAGATTATTATGTAGAGGTAGAAAATGCTATTAAAAGTATTTTCGATTTAGATATCTACAGTATAGAAATAAACGGTTTCATAGTAACTATTAAAGAACCTGTAGCAAAGAAACAACTCATATCATTGGCTAAAGTTTGCAAAAAGCTTCCTTTACATACATCTCTAAAAGCATCTAATGGTAAAATAATAATAGAATTCTGGTAATTAATAGTTCTCTAGCCTATTAAAAGCATAGGTTAATTATTTGAAGTGTTGCCATCTAGCTCTGAACCTAAACTCAATTTTTCTCTCATGTTTAGGTAAGGAGCTATTTTGGATCAATCTCAAAAGTTGTGTGTGAATTGAGAAAAGAATAAGATCTTTGCTTAAAAAGATTATCTATTGGATTCA
>CANKYF010000013.1 GCA_947487895.1 uncultured Flavobacteriaceae bacterium | reverse complement strand
AGTCCTTTTGAGTACGTTTTACATAATTACTTTTCATTACACTTAAATTTTGTGTAACGCTATTTCAGGACGAGACAGACCCATATAATAAAAAAAGGCAGCGAGTTCGCTGCCTTTTTTTATTTAGAAATCTTTATTATATCTTCTTTGGTTTATTAAATCTTCAATATTTATATAGTCTAACTTTCCTGTTCCTTTAAATATAATTTCTAAACCAACTATATCTCCATTTTTAGCATTATAGTCTCCATCAAATATTTTAACATGGTTTATGTAAAGTGTTGCAGCTTGATTCTCAACTCTAATTTTTAAATCATTCCATTTATCAAGCTCAAACTTAAAAGAAGATAAATCTTCATGATCTCCACTCAAAATGGTCTTCCCTATTTTCATTCCTGAAAATTGTGAACACCCTTTTTCCATAAGTTTTACACTGTTAATTTCATTTTCGCAAATAATTTTTAAAATAAAATCATAGCAAGTTATACCTCCAATATCTTGAGAACTTTTAAAACTAGTATTTAGTTCAAAATTATCGCCATTAATATTAAACTCTTTAAACAATCTATGTGATAAATAATACACTTGGTTTGTATCAAACCCAATAGAATCTAAATGTTTAGGAGAATAATAAAAATCTTTAATATTGGGTTTAATATCTATTTTATTGTCAATCCAAAAATTCCCTAATGCTACTTCTGGAAAATAATAGGTTTCCCAATTTTCAGATTTTGCTAAAACCTTTTTTGAGCTCAACACTTTACCCTCTTTCCTCAGATTAATCTCATATTGACCTGGTATTTGGTATGTGAAGTTCCGCCTAAATTTACTCTTGTCTGCAACCACAGATTGATGTCCAGCAATAGGATGAACAAATCCAAAATCTATAATTGTACTATCCGTTTTAATTTTAGATACATCGTAATTTACAGAAACAGTATAAGGCACAGTGCCTACAGAATCTAACAATCTAAATTCAAAAATTTCGTTTTCATTATTTGCAACTGTACTTTCAGATTCACCAAATATATAAGTACCAATAGCTCCTATTAAAATAATAGTAGCGATACTTAAAATTACCTTTAATTTATTGTTTGTTTTTCTGGGAGAGTTTTTGAATTCTTTATCTGTATTTAAACTTATTACATAATCACTCCATTCAGAATAACCTAAAAACTTTGCTAAAGCATCTTTTGTTGCCTTTTGGGGGTTATAATATTTCTTGTATATAATTTTCCCGAAAAGGCGTTTTAGAGTATGTGGACTAATAGATATATTTGAGGTTTCAGAAATTACTTTAGAAAGTCTTACATAGTCAGATTCCTTCCAATCAGAAGAAGGTTTCCAATTTAATTTCACTTCAATGTCTTCTAAACATTTTTTCAGATAATCCTGCTCAATCATTCGTGTTATGCAAACTTTGAATACACTTTGCACAGCAATTTAATGGAATATTTACAAAAATCAAGATATATTTAGTAGGAAGTTATCACACTAAACGAACTAAACTTAATAACATGTCATTGATTAATAAGAAGCTATTTACATTTATTCTTATCACCCTAATTTCAATTAATTACTACAATCTAAAAGCTCAAGTAAAAATTTATGAAGCCACGGAAATTATTCCAACTTATAAAACAGGTAAAAATCTAAAAAGCCCAATGTTTTATAAAGGTAGAGGTGTTCAGGGAGCTGAAGGTCGTATTTACCCTTACCCTGCTCAAACAAATTTAGGAAGAGAATTGGTAGACGTAAGCTATGATATGGTTTATCTAGAAAACGAATACATTATAGTTAAAGTTCTACCTGCTTTTGGAGGGCGTCTTTTTTCTGCAATAGATAAAACCAACGGGCACGAACTTTTTCACACCAATAGTGTTATTAAACCAGACTTAATTGGCACTTTAGGTGCTTGGGTTTCTGGAGGTATTGAATGGTGTTTTCCTCATCATCACAGAACCACTACCATGTTACCAAGTGATTACAGAATGGTAAAAAATAAAGACGGAAGTGCCACAATTTGGATTGGAGAAACAGAAAAAACCATTCGAGCCAGAGGAATAGTTGGTATGACATTACATCCAGGAAAGTCTTATATAGAAGTTGATTACAGATTAAACAATACTAGTACAAAAACCAATACATTTTTATTTTGGGCCAATATTGCTGTTACTGCTAATAACAATTTTAGAACCTTTTGGCCTCCAAGTCAAGAGATTGGTGTTTTTCATAACAATAGAGACTTTATTAACTGGCCTATTTCTAATGAAGCCGATAGATATGGTAGAACAAGTTATAAAGAAGGAGTTGATCTTACCTGGTGGAAAAACCATCCAGACCCAACATCTTTTTTTATGTGGGATATTAAAGAAGGGTTTATTGGTGGTTATGATTATGGCTTAAAAGCAGGAACTATACATGTTGGTGATCCTTATAAAAACAATGCGTCTAAACTTTGGCAATTTGGCCCTGGATCGCAAGGACAAAATGCTAGACGAAAATTAACAGATGATGGTAAAGCCTATGTAGAATTAATGACTGGTACGTTTTCCAATAATCAACCAGACTACAGTTGGAATTTACCTCATTCTGTAAAAAACGCAAAAAACTATTGGTATCCAATATGCGATTTAGAGGTTGTAAAAAACGCGAATAAAGAAGCATCAGTTACACTACAAATGCGCAATTCTAAAACGGTTTTTTATGGTTTTAATACCACTAAAAATTATAATAATGCTCAATATATTTTAAAATATAATTCTGAAGTTTTAGCTGAAGGTACCATTAACATTAATCCTGCTCAACCTTTTACCACTACTTTTAAATCTAAAAAAGCTTTAAATGAATATACATTGAATGTTACATTGCTTGATAATGATGGTAATGAACTGATATCTTATACACCATACAAACCTCAAAAACCCGAACTACCAGAACCGCAAGAACGACTTAAAAAACCAGAAGAAATTGAAACCGTAGAAGATTTATATTTAACAGGAAGGTTTGTTGAACAATTTAATAGACCAGGAAAGAATCCTGATGATTATTATTTAGCGGCTTTAAAAAAATCGCCAACAGATTACCGTACAAATATTGCAATGGGTATTCGTAGAATTGATCAAACCAGATATGAAGAAGCTTTAGAATATCTTGAAAAAGCTTCGCATAAATTAAAAATTAAGTACTACCAACCAAAAGAGGGCGAAATATATTATTACAAGGGTTTAGCTCTTAGAGCCTTGGGAAATATTGAAGAAGCCTATAAAAATTTTGCACGATCTACTTGGTACTCACAATGGTATTCGGCGGGTAATTTTCAGCTAGCTCAAATTGAAAGCATAAATGATAATTATACTAAAGCGCTAAACTATGTTAAAGAGGCCTATTCTACTAATAACAGAGATGGAAGAATTGTTGTTTTATACAGTGCCTTACTAAGAAAAACTGGCAATCATGAAAAAGCACTTTCACTAATTAATGATTTAATTGCATATGATCCTTTAAACTTTTCGGCTTTATATGAAAGAAGTTTGTTAGATGGAAGTGGTTCATTAAACAAATGGCATAAAAACATGCAAGACATAGATAATAATTATCTAGAAGTAGTAACAAATTATATGAACGCGGGATTATATAACAATGGTATACGTTTACTTTCATCATTAAAAACAGTAAAAAATCCTTTAGTATACTATTATAATTCTTGGCTTTATGAGCAAATTGGAGACAAAACTAAAGCCAAAGAATATTTATCATTTGCAAAAAACACTCCATTAGATTATTGTTTCCCGTATAGAGAAGAATCAGAAATTGTTTTAAATAATGCTATAAAAAACGATTCTAAAAACGCAGCTGCTTATTATCTTTTAGGAAACTTATTATATGACAATAGAAAAGACGACGCTATAAGTTCTTGGAAAAAAGCAAGTGAATTAGATGGTAATATGGCAATGGCTTGGAGAAATTTAGCATTTAGTTCTTATCATCATAATAAAGATATTGAACAAGCTATAGAATATATAGACAAAGCTATTACTTTAGATAACACTATTCCTGCTTGGTATTTGGAATTAGCTACTTATTATGATGTTTCTAATATTAGTTACACAAAACCTTTAAGTGTTCTTGATAGTAATTTAGAAACGGTTAAACAAGATGTTAATGCCCCTAAAATGTTAATAGATTTATATAATTTGAATGGAGACTATGACAAGGCATTACACTTTTTAAACACTAATAAATTTAGAACTTGGGAAGGAGGCAGAAGAATTTATTGGAGTTATGTTGATTCTAATATTTTAAAAGCACTTGATTTAGCTAAAACTCAAAAATATGATGAAGCTATTAAGCATTTAGATGCTGCAATGCTCTATCCTGAAAATCTGGAAGTTGGTAAACCTACTCATGATGAAAAAAATGCTATGATTCACTTTTTTAAAGGTGAAATATATAACAAAATGAAGAAACCAAAACTAGCTAAAGCTTCTTACTCCAAAAGTATAAACTCTAAAGGCTCACGACATACTGAGTTATTATATTTTAAAGGAGCATCTTATAAAAAATTGGGAATGAAAAGAGAAGCTAACGAGATCTTTAAAGGCTTAATTGAAAAAGCACAGAGCTTAAGAAATAATGGAACAGGTAATAGCTTAATTGCTGTTGAAGAAGCTTCGGTTACTAAAAACAAAGCCGTTTCTTATTCCTATTATCTTGAGGCTTTGGGTAGTAAAGGTTTAGAAAATAACACCAATACTAACAAGTATTTCACTTTAGCTTTAAATGAATATCAAAATAATCTATGGGCTAAAATAATGCGTGACTATTAATTAGTTTTTATCATATTATTTTAAATTTTAGTGATTAAAATAGGCAGCCGTTGGCTGTCTATTTTTGTATTGTTTAAAATGAATATAAAGTGATAAAACTATACTAACTGAAATACTTTTTCTAATTCAATCCATTTTTCACCAGATTTTGCCCATGGTAATTCTTGTTGATAATCCCACATTAAATTTTCCCACTCTTGTACTTTTGGGTTATTAGCATCCATTTCAGCTTTTTTTACAGGATCAAAGGTATCATCTACTTCCATAATCATAAACATGCGGTTACCTGTTAAGTAAATTTGCATGTCAACTATACCTGCATCTTTAATACTTTTTGTTATTTCTGGCCATGCATTACCTGCTGCATGGTACTTTTTATATTCTTCTATTAATTTAGGGCTATCCTTTAAATCACAAGAATAGCAATATCTTTTAGTACTCATAATTTTCTTTTTTCTACTTATTACTTTACTTTATTGAGCTTCTTGATAAGGGTATTTTTTATAAGATCTATAACCATAAAATGCTATGAATATAAAACACACTAGAGGTAATAAGTAAGATATATTTACATTAACCGTATCTATAATGTAAGCTTGTAAATATGGTAATAAAGCACCTCCACCAATTGCCATAACTAAACCAGCAGCTCCTAATTTTGCATCATCTCCAACACCTTTTAACGCAATACCATAAATAGTAGGGAACATTAATGACATACAAGCAGATATAGCTACTAAACAATATAAACCTGTTATACCTCCAACAAAAACAACTGGTAAAGACAATAAAACACCTCCTATAGCTAAATACATTAACAAAGATCCTGGTGTTAAATATTTAAGCAAAAAGGTACATATAAACCTAGATACGGCAAATATTATCAAAGCATAAATTGTGTAAGAACCTGCCTCTATTGAAGCATCAGCTTCAATCATGCCAGAGTCCATAAAAACTTTAGTTCCATATTGAATTGTATAAGTCCACACACATATTTGAGCACCAACGTAAAATGCCTGAGCAATAACCCCTTCTTTATACCTAATATTAGATAATAACCTATTTAAAGTTCCTTTTACATCTAAGCCTTTGCCATTATCTACTTCTTTACTTTTAGGCATTTTCTTTAACAAGATCAACACAAACATGATGGCTATCACAATTCCTATTATTACATATGGGGCTTTTACAACTTGTAAATCTGCCATTTTAATAGTTTCAAATTCATCAGATGGTAAAGCAGCCCTTTCTTCTGTACTCAATTTATTCATTTTTGCTAAGATGAATTCCTTTGCAACCCAAGCCCCTGTAATTGATCCTATTGGATTAAAAGCTTGAGCTAAGTTTAAACGCTGTGTAGAAGTAGATTCTTCACCCATTGATAAAATATATGGGTTAGCACTTGTCTCTAAAAAACTAAGCCCACAAGTTAATATGAAGAAAGCCGCTAAAAAAGGCCAAAACAAACCGGTTGAAGCTGCTGGTATAAAAATTAGTCCTCCAATAGCATATAAAGCTAAACCTAATAAAATACCTGATTTGTAAGTATACTTTTTAATAAATAATGCAGCTGGTATCGCCATTAAGCAATATCCCCCATAAAATGCTACTTGAGTAAAAGAACTAATGGTTTGACTTTGATTAAAAATCCTACCAAAAGCACTCACTAATGGATTCGTTATATCATTTGCAAACCCCCATAGAGCAAAACAAAATGTTATTAAGATGAATGGTATTAATAAGCCTGCTGATATAACTGGAACTTTCTTTGTACTCATATCTATATTATTTAGTTAGTATTCATTGCAAAATATAAAAGCTTCGTCTGTTTATTTGGCTTCTTTGTTTTTTATTAGATAACAAATGTCTTATTCGGTTAATAAAGACCTATCTAAATGTACGTAACCACCATCAACAGTTATGAACTGACCTGTGGTATGCGACGATTTTTCAGAAATTGCAAATAAACATTGATCAGCTATTTCCTGAGGTGTTGTCATCCTATTTTCTAAAGGAATCTTTTTTACAATCGACTTTAATTTTTCTTCACCATTCTCTAAGGTCTTAATCCAATTATCATAGGCTGGTGTCCAACTTTCTGCAATAATGATGGCATTAGAACGTACACCATCCTTAATTAAATCTACCGCCCATTCTCTTGTTAATCCTAAAACACCTCCTTTGGCTGCAGCGTAACCAGATGTTCCTCCCTGACCTGTTAAGGCTACTTTAGATCCTATATTTAAAATATTTCCTTTTACTTTTTTAATCATAGGTAAACAGAACTTTGTCATTGCAAAAAAGCTCACCATATTTAATTTTAAAGAGTACATAAAATCTTCTATTGAAGCATCTAACCCTGCACCATCATTCACACCAACATTATTAATTAAAGCATCTACTCTACCGTATTTTTCTTCAATGATTTTAGCTGCTGCTTCAATTTGAATGTAATCCGATAAATCCGTTTTTATAAAAATAGTATCAACGCCTTTACTTTGAAGTTCTTCAGCATATCCAAAACCTCTATCATTCCTATCTACAATAACAGGAATAGCTCCTTCGTTAGCTAAGGCTTGTACAATAGTTTCTCCAATGCTACCTTTTATACCTGCTGCACCCGTAACAACAACAACTTTATCTTTTAATTCTAAATCCATATTCTTATAAATTGTAAAATTTCATAGCATTAAGCCCCATAATATTGACTTGTTCAGCTAAACTTAAATCTGCTATAAAATCTGTAATTAATTGTTTTACTTGTCCATAATTTCCAGCTACCAAACATACAGGCCAATCAGAACCAAACATGATTCTGTCTGCACCAAAAGCTTCCAAAACCACATTTAAGTATGGATGAATTTGTTCTGGATTCCAATGGTTAAAATCAGCTTCTGTTATCATACCAGACACTTTACAATACACATTTTCTTGTTTAGCAACTTCTTGTATTAATGCTGCCCATCCATCGTAAAAACCATCTTTTATATAGGGTTTTGCAATATGATCTATCACAAATTTCTGATTAGGAAACTGTTTAACAAATTCTAGAGTAGCTCCTAACTGGTGTGGAAAAATTAGAATATCATAAGTAAAATGCTTTTTTTCTAATAATGAAATACCTCTTAAAAAGTTCTTCCTTAATAAAAAATTATGATCTGGTTCACCTTGAACTACGTGTCTAAACCCCTTAACACTATTAAATTCAGAATATTTATCTAAATCACTTTCTACAACATCGCTTCTTAAATCAACCCAACCTACAATCCCTTTTATAAAATCGTTTTCTTTAGAAAGTTGAATTAAAAAATCGGTTTCTACTGTAGTTTGATCCGCTTGTACTGCTACACAACCATTAATATTATTTTCCTGATATACCTTTTTTAAATCTGAAGGTAAAAAGTCTCGGCGGATAACCGACATACTATCGTCTATCCATTCATGTTTTTTAGGTTCGTAATTCCAGAAGTGTTGATGCGAATCTATTATCATATTACTATTGTGATATTGTAATTTTTATAACGGTTGCCATATCATCAATTACTTTTGAAGGTGCTTTTAATGAAAGTCCTTTTTCTTCAGACAAGCCCCAATCTATTGTTTCATCACTTCCTAAAAACTCAACCTTTTCAACAGCTGTCATATCATGAATATTTTCTTTGGCAAAAGACTCTAAAACTAAATTTTCACTAGGTCCTACCTCTCCTAAAATGATAGCATAGATTGCATAATCTTTAGTAGTATATCTAATATCTTTATTAGTATACTTCAATTTCATAAAAGCTTGATGATTTTTAAAATGTCCCTTAGGTTCTTTAGTTGGACCTTCTCCAAATGTATACCAAGCTTCAGTTCCATAAATGGCTTCTCCATAAGTTTCTAGCCATTTACCCATTTTCAACAAACCTTCTTTTTGATTCTCTGGAATGGTTCCATCTGCTTTTGGTGAGACATTTAACAACAATACCCCATTTTTACTCACAATATCAATTAGCATATGTAATATATCCTCAGCTGGTTTTACACCTAAATCTTCAGTATAACACCAACTTCCGTTACTAATGGTAGCATCTGTCATCCAAGTTTTTGTACCGATAACATTTTTGCGTGCCTGTTCTAAATCATCAACACTTAAAGACAACGGTAAATCATGTTGTTTACGTCCAATGACTACTTCTTGACCTTTCTTTTCGGCTTCATTTAAGTAATACGCTGCGAATTTTAATCTATATTTTTCTGGTATGTCTCCTAAAATATAATCGAACCATACAATGTCTGGATTATATTTATCAATCACCTCTTTTAACTTAGGAAACCAAACCTCATTATACCATTTCTCACGCTCCATATTACCATACAGAAGCTGTAATTCTGGATCGTTAGAACTTGTTGGCATACCTTCTAAATAAGGATAATGACTTTTTGGATTCTCTTTACCTAACTCATTACTTAACTGAAGATTTTTGGAGTGATGAAATGTAGTAATTAACTTCATTCCTTGGTTTCTAATTTCTTTTTCAAGCTCTCCCGTAATGTCTCTTTTAGGACCTTTATCAGCAACATTCCAAGGTGTTACTTCGCTATCCCACATTGCAAAACCATCATGATGTTCGGCTACAGGCCCTGCAAATTTTGCTCCTGCTTTATGAAATAATTCTGCCCATTCTTTAGGATTAAACTTTTCAGCTTTAAACATGGGTATAAAATCATGATATCCAAACTCTGATGGGTGCCCATATTTTTCTACATGATGTTTGTAAACTTGATGGTTTTCAAAGTGCATATTTCTGGGATACCATTCGCTATGAAACGCAGGCACAGAATATACACCCCAGTGAAAATAAATCCCCAGCTTGGCATCTTTAAACCATTCTGGCGACTCATTATGCTTTCCTAAAGATGTCCAATCTTCAGAGTATTTAGGTGTTTCTATTTTAGGTTTATCTGCTTTAATTACTTTTTGTTTAGTCTCATTACAACTAAACATCGAAATAAATAATAAACAAAGTGATAATTTTAATATTGAACTTTTCATGTTTTACTTTTTGATTAAAAACTAATTACTTAAAAATAAGATAATTAGTTTTCAAAGCTTCTTGCATTCCGTTATTGACTATATTTTCCAAATTTTTGGTCACAGCGTCCAAAAAACCTTCATATTTTGTTAAATCTTCACACCAAAAACTAACATTTTTAAGTGTTGCTTCTGCTACCGTTGAAATATTTCCTGTTGCCCATTGCGTTTCGAAAAAATCTAAGGCAGATTGGTCATCTTTAAGAGAAATAACTTCTCCATTTCTATCACCTTTATAAAAAGCAATTAGAGCAGCCAATGAAAATAGTAAGCGTTCTGGTAATTCTCCTTTTCTTTTTATGTATTCTAAAACAGAAGGTAATACTCTTGTTTTATACTTAGAAGTAGAATTTAACGAAATACTAATTAAAGCATGTTCTAAATACGGGTTTCTAAACCTATCTAAAACATCATTCGCAAATTGATTTAATTCAGCTTCAGGCAAATCTAAAGTTGGGCAAATCTCTTCAAAAATGGCATCTTTTAAAAAGCTACCAACTACTTCATCTTCTAAAGATTGACGTACTTTATCAATACCATATAAGTAACCTACAGGTACTAAAGAGGTATGTGCCCCATTAAGAATACGTACTTTACGTGTTCTATACGGCTCCATATTATCTGTAAAGACAATATTCAATCCGCAAGCTTCTGCTGGAATTTCTTCTTTAACGGCTTCAGGTCCTTCAATAACCCATAAATGAAACTGCTCACCTTCAACCACCAGATTGTCTTTATAACCTAGTTCTTCAGTAATCTTGTCCATTTTATCTCTTGGATACCCAGGAACAATTCTATCTACTAGTGTATTGCAAAAAATGTTATCATCATTAATCCACTCTACAAATTCATTTCCTAAATTCCAATCATCTGCATATTGAAGAATAATTCTTTTAAGATTATCTCCGTTTCTATCAATTAATTCACAAGGAATGACTATTAACCCTTTATCTGAAGCGCCTCCAAATGTTTGAAATCGTTTGTATAGAAGCGCTGTTAATTTCCCTGGAAAGCTTGACTGTGGTGCATCGTCTAATTTGTCATCAGCATTATAAGCAATACCTGCCTCAGTAGTGTTAGATATTACAAAACGTAGGTCTGGATTCTCACCAATAGCTGTATAGTCTGACGGATTTTCATAAGGATTGATACCTCTTTGAATACAATCAATAATTTCATGTTCACTGATAGCCTCTCCATTTTTAATACCGTTTAGATAAAGCGTATAAAGACCATCTTGGTCATTCAACATTTTTATCAATCCTTGGTTAATGGGTTGCACTGCTACCACACCAGCATCAAAACCTGCTTTTTTATTCATTTCATGAATCATCCAATTGGCAAAAGCTCTTAAAAAATTCCCTTCTCCAAATTGTACTATTCTTTCAGTATAAGTCTTAACTGATGCTGTATTTCTATTTAATGAATTCATTATTTTTCTCTTTTCCTGCAAGGTCTAGAGACCTTGTAGGAATTTATTAGTTATTTGTTATTCTTTAAAACATACATGGTTATTAAAACCTTGCAGGTTAATTTTTCGTTTTAAAGTGATACCCCTCTTTTCCAAGGAATAAAATCGTTATTTCCATGAAGCACTGCTTTTGAAGGCACCTCTCCACTTGCAACTTTAATGATATGGTCTAATATTTTCTCTCCCATAGATGCTATGGTATCTTCACCAGTAATGACCGTACCTGCATTGATATCAATAATGTCATTCATACGTTCATATAAATTAGTATTACTAGACATTTTTAAAACGGGCGCTACAGGATTTCCTGTTGGAGTTCCCAAACCTGTAGTGAATACCACAACATTACAACCTGAACCAACCAATCCAGTAGTAGATTCCACGTCATTGCCTGGTGTGCATAATAAGTTTAATCCTGGTTTAGTGACTTGTTCTGTATAATCTAATACTTTTACTACTGGAGATGTTCCTCCTTTTTTAGCAGCTCCAGCTGATTTCATAGCATCAGTAATTAAACCGTCTTTTATATTTCCTGGTGATGGATTATTTTCAAAACCTGAACCAACAGCAACTGCAGCTGCCGAATAAGCCCGCATTAATCCAGAGAATTTTTTAGCATCCTCTTCGGTTTCACATCTGTTTATCAATTCTTGTTCAACGCCATTCAATTCTGGAAACTCCGCTAATACTGGAGAACCTCCTAAACCAACTAATAAGTCTGATGCATATCCTAATGCTGGGTTTGCAGATATTCCTGAAAAACCATCAGAACCTCCACATTCTAACCCAAGTACTAATTTATTTAAAGGTGCTGGTTTGCGTTCTATTTTATTGGCTTCAACTAAGCCTAAAAAGGTATGTTTTACAGCTTCTTCTATCAACGCTCTTTCACTTGAACTTTGTTGTTGTTCTAAAAAATGTACTGGTTTTGTATTTTCAGGATCAATAGCATTAATTGATTCCTGCAACATGCTAATTTGTGCATTTTGGCATCCTAAACTAAAGATAGTCGCTCCCGCTACATTGGGATTAGAAATATACCCTGCTAATAAATTACATAATACAATAGCGTCTTCTCTCGTACCTCCACAACCACCATCGTGTTTTAAAAACTTAATACCATCTACATTTGGAAAAACTCTGTTTTTAGTCATTTCCTCTTTAGTAGTGATGATTGGTGTATTTAAAATAGCATCATTTGAAGCACCAGATTTATACTGCTCAATTAAAGCATCTGTATTTACTGCAAAATCCTTTTTGGTTTCGTACCCTAATTTTTCAGAAAGTGCCCCTTCTAAAACATCTACATTTCTATTTTCACAAAATGTTAATGGTATAACCAACCAGTAATTAGCGGTTCCTACTTTTCCATCTTTTCTGTGATAACCATTAAAGGTTCTTCCTTCAAAACTTGAAACGTCTGGAGCAGACCAATGATAAGTTTCTTTAGTATCTTGAAAGTCTGCAGATGCATGTTCTACATTATCAATTGTAATAGCACAGCCTTCTTTTATAGGTTCTGTTGCTTTTCCTATGAGCACACCATACATGTAAATTTGATCATCTACATTGAAATCATTTAAAGCATACTTATGTTTTTGTTTGATGTTCTCTTTTAAAACAACTTCTTTTCCTGCAACCTCCGTCTTTAATCCTTTTTCTAAAGGCGTAATTGCAACTATTATATTGTCTTTTGGGTCTATTTGAACGTAACTAGCTGACATGTGTTTTTAATTAAAATTTACAGTTGCTTTCATCACCCCTGTTTCAGGTTTTAACCAGCTATCAAAATTCTCTATCATTTCTGTAAATGGTACATTATGTGTAATAAACGACTCGGTTGGAAATTGGTCAAGCACATTGATAACATGTTCAAAATCTTCGGTAGTTGCATTTCTACTGCACATTAAAGTCATTTCTTTAGCATGCACTTTAGGATGTGTATAGGTTAACTCTCCTTTTGATAATCCCACTAACACAAAACGTCCGCCATGAGACATATAATCTGGACACGCTTCTAAAGCATATTTATTTCCTGAAGCATCAAACACAGCGGTACATAAATCGCCATTCGTAATTTCAGATACTTCATCAACAGCATTTTCACCCGCCTTAACAACATAATCTACACCTATTTTTTCTTTGGCGTATTCTAAGCGTTGTTCATTCATATCAATAGCAATTACTTTTGCACCAGCTATTTGCGCCAATTTCATAATTCCAATACCAATTGGTCCACAACCTACAACAGCAACAATTTCATCTTGCTTGATAGCAGCTCTCCTTACGGCATGAGCACCAATAGCCAATGGTTCTACAATGGCCATTTCATTATTACTTAAATGGTTTGCAGGCAATAAAATGTTTGCTGGCACTGTAATTTGTTCTTGCATACCGCCATCACCATGCACACCCAATACTGTAATATTTGTACAACAATTAGTTTTTCCGTTTCTACAAGCAATACATTCTCCACAGCTAACATATGGCATAACAACCACCTTATCTCCTGCTTTAATGCCTCTCTCATTTTCACCAATTTCTATAACTTCGGAAGCTAATTCATGACCTAAAATTCTAGGATATGTAAAAAATGCTTGATTCCCTGCATAGGCATGTAAATCGGTTCCGCAAATCCCCACTTTATTAATTTGCAATAGCGCTTCTCCTTCTTTTCTTATCGGTGCCTCTTTTTCTTTTAAAAGAAACTCTCCTGGTTTCTCGCAAACAATGTATTTCATCTGTAATTTTTATAGCTTTTAAATTTGTTCTAACGATTGAACATTTTCTATTAAAAATAATCAGAACACACGAAAACCCTTACCCTATCTATGTTTTAATAATTGATAGAAAATCAACTTGGTTTTGATTTATTTGAAAAAGTCACTACTTTTGTTCAAACGTTTGAACAAAAGTATAAAAATAATTCGCAATCAAGAAAAAAACAACCATAAAAGATATTGCTGAAGCTTTAGGTTTAACACCTTCTGGTGTTTCCAAAGCATTAAATAACCATCCTAGAATTAGTGATAAAACAAAAACTGATGTTAAAAAAATGGCTAAAAAGCTAAACTATCAGCCTAATCACTTAGCTACTGCTTTAAGGAAAGGAAAGAGCAATTTGGTTGGTGTCATTATTCCTAGAAATAACAGTAATTTCTTTTCTTCTGTTGTTGAAAATATTGAAGGAGTTTTAAATGAAAAAGGATATAATGTTATTATTGCTCAATCTAATGAGTCTTATGATAAAGAATGTGATTGTATTGATGCGTTACTAAGTGCCCAAGTTGATGGTATTATTGCTTCTATGGCCAGTGAAACTACCAATTTAAAATTCTATAAAAAAATAAAAGAAAAAGGCACACCCTTGGTACTTTTTGACAGAGGTGAAAACGATTTAAATGTAGACTACATTTGTATTGACGATTATGAAAGTAGTTTTAAAGTTGTTGAGCATTTAGTTGAACAAAATTGTAAACGAATTGCTCATATTGCTGGTTTTGATAAAAGTAGAATTTATAAGGATAGAGCTATTGGGTTTAAAGATGCTTTGGTAAAATATAATCTTCCTATTGAAAACGATTTAATTATTGAAAGCAATTTAAGATTAGAAGATGGCAGACGTATTATGCAACAACTTTTAAATGCTCCTGAAAAACCTGATGCAGTGTATGCCGCAGGAGATTATGCTGCTCTAGGGGCTTTACAAGTTTTAAAAGAAAACAACATTAGAATTCCTGAAGATATAGCTCTTATTGGTTTTAGTAATGAGCCTTTTACTTCTTTCGTTTCTCCATCTATTTCTACGGTTAATCAACATAGCGAACATATGGGAAAACTAGCTGCAGAAACATTTTTAGAATTAATTGAAAACCCAGATAAAAAGACTTCTTTAAACCGTATTACTTTAAATACGGAATTGATTATTAGGGACTCTTCAAATAAAACTACTTAACTAACTCAACAGTTAAAGGGCTACTCAACTTTTTCGCAAAAGTGCTTAGGTATTGTTCCCATGCATGTTGATTTTCAAATTGACCACTCTTACTCCATGTAAATCCAGAATAATAAACAACTCTATTATTAAAAACCTTTAAGTGCATAAAAGCATTACTTAAATCTTTTTCTTCTGTATCGTATTTTTCGGTTCCAATAAAATATTCTGGTGAAGTTACAATAGCAGTACCGAGTTCAGAATCTGGATGTGGTTGCCAATAGTTTAACCACGTTTCATCCGAATGAGAAGTTACAACACCATCTTTTTCATGAAGCGTCAATCCGCTAGAAATGGTATCAACTCCGTTAATATTCACTTCAAATTTTGAAAGATTATTTCCATAATCTAAACTAATAACTCTAGATTCTTTAATTGGTATGCCTTCAGATCCCCAAACATCATACTCTACAGAAAAGCTTGTTCTAATAGGTCCCGTAGTGATAGTTTTGTGTTTAATAAAGTTTTTAGAAATGTGAAATGTGCTGTCCTTTTTATAGGCTAAACCACCAACACCTCTACTGCTCCCTACGTGAAAATTATCCAGTCCTTCACCGTCATCTTCATGATAAGTCCCTGTTTTTTCAGTATACTTTTTATACCATTTATTAATAATGGAATAATCTACTCTCTTTAACCACGCGTCTACACCACTTGATAATGTCCCTTCTTGTAAATTATTTTCAAATCTATATTGTGCGTTTGGTCCAAAAATTCTAAATGCCACTTTATTATTTTCCCAAGCATAATCATCTGTACGTTCTGGAACAAATCTGGAATAACAGTATACCTCAGCACTATCGGCTTTAGTTTCTATTACTTCAAACGTTTTACTCGCATTTGCATTTAAAGTTGGTTGAAATAATAACACATCATTTATGCCATCTCCATTAGTATCTACTAATTGTGAGGTTAATATGGTTTTTGTTTCAGAATCTTGAATTCCTAATCCTTCAAGACTTTCAACACTTAAAAAAGATTTTGAAAGTTCTACGGTTTCATAAGTTCTTTCCATATCAAGTGCATTTTTCACCTGAAATTTCACCCCTTCTTTTTCTTGATTACATGAAAGGAAAACACATAAAAACGATACTGTAAATAATAACCTTAGAACTTTCATCTTTTTTTGAATTATTTAATATACTTACTTTATTTAGAAACTATATTCTTTTTTTAACACCCTCCTTAATCCTCCCTCAAGGGAGGAAATATCCCCTTGAGGGGATCATAGGGGTGTTTTTTGAATTGAGTTTATTTACTTTAAATCTGTAATTTTAGCAATATCCATATCTGAATAATCTAAATTTTCACCTGCCATTCCCCAAATAAAAGTATAATTACTAGTACCTGAACCAGAGTGAATAGACCAAGGCGGAGATATTACAGCTTGTTCATTTTGCATCCAAATATGTCTAGTCTCATCTATCTGTCCCATAAAATGACAAACCGATTGTCCTTCTGGTACATCAATATAGAAATACACTTCCATACGTCTGTCATGTACGTGAGCTGGCATAGTATTCCAGCAACTACCAGATTTTAATGAGGTCATTCCCATTTGTAATTGGCAAACATCTACAACACTATTCACAATATATTTTCTGAGCGTACGTGCATTAGCAGTTTCAGGAGCTCCAAGCTCTACTACTTCAACATCTTCTATTCCTATTTTTTTATTTGGAAATGCTTTATGAGCTGGTGTAGAATTTAAATAATACTTAGCTGGGTTACTGGATGATTCACTAGAAAAAATCACTTCCTTATTACCTTGTCCTAGATATAAAGCTTCTCTATTATCTAATTCGTAAACAGTACTATCAACTGTTACTGTTCCTTTTCCTCCTATATTAATAATGCCTATTTCTCTTCGTTCTAAAAAGTATTCAGACTTTAACTCATCAACAGTTTCTAAAGACACATTATTTACAGGTACAACACCAGCAACCATAAATCTGTCGTAGTGAGAATACACCCATTTTATCTTATCTACAGTCATTACTTCCTCCACTAAAAACTCATCTCTTAGCTCTTGAGTATCCATTTTCTTAACTTCTCTTGGAGAAGCGGCATAACGCACTTCGCTATTTTGTATCATATTGATTTTAAATTTAACATTTGTAAAATTAGCAATTTATTTTAAAAATACAATCGATTGTATTTTTATATTCTAAAAGATATATTTTCTAAGTAATCTAATCAACAACAAACATTGAACAATAGCTGTTTTCAATGCGTTTATTCCAATCAATTTGCTTTTCTTATTAAGATAAAAAATACATTTCTTCTGTAATAAATTAGATTTGTTGTACTCTATTGTATATTGAAATATGCATTTATTAATGACTACTGGTTATATTAGCTTACTTAATAATTTGTAAAAACCAAATACACTAATGTTTCATTTTAATGCATCTACAAATTCGCTAAAAAGACTTTTTAATAGCAGTGCTTTTTTAATTCTATTATTGTTGGTGTCTTGTAGGCAAGAAGCACCTTTTACAAGATCTGTTGAAGACTTTAATTACAATTGGAAATTCGCTCTTGGTGATTTTAATGATGCAAAAGATATTAATTATGACGATTCTCAATGGGAATCTTTAAGGTTACCTCACGATTGGAGTATAGAAAAAGGGTATACGCAAGAGCTATCTGGAGCAAGTACCGGTTTTGTTCAAGGTGGTATTGGTTGGTATAGAAAATCTTTCACTCTTACAGAAAACGATAAAGACAAACTTATTTCTATACTGTTTGATGGTGTATATAACAATTCTAGTGTTTGGGTTAATGATCACTTTTTAGGTGAGAGACCGTATGGTTATAGTGCCTTTTCTTATGATTTAACAAATCATTTAAAATTTGATGGTTCACCTAATGTTATTGCTGTAAAAGTAAACCGAACTGCTTATATAGATTCTAGATGGTATACTGGGTCTGGAATCTATAGAAATGTACAATTGGTTAAAACCAACCCACTTCATATCAAACAATGGGGTGTTCAAATCACAACACCCAAAGTATCTTCTGAAACTGCTGAAGTAAGTATTTCTACTAAAATTGAAAACCTAAGCGGTCAATCTTTAGAAAACGGACGCGTTAAATATTCTATTATAAATACTAAAGGCACTATAGTTACAGAAAAAAACATCAATTTAGAGAATGCTTCAAAAGCTACTTCATTAATTGTTAACAACCCTATATTATGGGATATTGAAGCCCCTAACCTTTACACTTTAAAAACTGAGGTTTTAATAAATAATAAAAGAGTTGATGAAGTCACTGAAACTTTCGGAATAAGAACTTTTAAGTTTGATGCTAATAAGGGCTTTTATTTAAATGGTAAAAACCTCAAAATTAAAGGAGTAAACCTACATCATGATGCTGGTGCTGTTGGTGCAGCAGTTCCTAAAGCCATATGGGAATACCGTGTAGATCAACTAAAATCTATCGGTGTGAATGCTATAAGAATGGCACACAATCCGCATTCTTCAGAACTCATGGAAGTTTGTAATGAAAAAGGTGTTTTGGTTATGGCTGAAGCTTTTGATGAATGGTTTAGCCCAAAAGGAAAAAGTTATAAATATCTGGGTGACAATGCTGCCCCAAAAGAAGCCGCTAAAGCCTATCCAGAACATTTTAATGAATGGTCTGAACGCGATTTGAAAGATTTAATTCGTCGTGATTTCAACCATCCATCTGTTATTATGTGGAGTATTGGTAACGAAATTGAATGGACATTTGCACATTATTCTAAAACATTTAACGATGCTAATTCAGATGATGTAACTGGTTATGATGTTGAGCCAAACTATGATCCTGAAACTATCAAAAAAGCTTTTGAAACAAATATTGAAGGGGAAGATCCTTTGTTTAAAACTGCTAAACAATTGGGAAATTGGGTTAAAGAGGTAGATACTAGTAGACCAACGGTTTGCGGAAGCGTGTTACCGTCAATAGGTATGGCTAGTGGTTATGGAAAAACGGTTGATGTATATGGTTTTAATTACCGTCAGGCTGATTATGATGCAGCTCACAGACAATACCCAGATTTAAAAATATTAGGTTCTGAAAACTGGGGCGCTTATTCTGAATGGAAAGCTTGTATAGAACGTGATTTTGTGGCTGGTATCTTTACTTGGACTGGTTTTGCTTATTTAGGTGAAGCTGGACCTTGGCCTCGTAAAGGTTTAGAAATCTCATTTTTTGATTATGCTGGTTTTAAAACACCACGCGGACATTTCTTCGAGTGCCTTTGGAAAGAAGACCCAAAAGTATATATGGTAACTACACCTGCTAATGAATCTGAATTTTCGTTCTCAGAAAAAGAAGGTTGGAAGTTTGATATACAATATACAGCTCCGCCTGTTTGGAATAAATTACGTTTGTGGGAATGGTACAAAGTTAACCCTAAATGGAAATACAATAATAATGAGCCAATAATTGTACAAACCTATACAAACTGTGAAGAAGCCGAACTATTCTTAAATGGTATATCTTTAGGCAAACAAAAACTAGCAGATTTTAGTGAAACTGATAATATTATAAAATGGTTAGTACCCTATGAATCTGGAGAATTAAAAGTGGTTGGTTTTAATAAAGGAAAAATAGTAGATGAATACATTTTAACTACTAATGAAAATGAAATTACTAAAATTGATATTACTTCTAGTAAAGAAAGTCTTATTGCTAACGATTATGATGCAACAGTGATTACAGTAAAATTATTAGACAAAAACGGACATCTAATTACTGATTCAGACACCGAAGTCACTTTCAATTTCTCTGATAATTGTAGAAATTTAGGTATAGATAACGGTTGGGAAATGAATGTACAATCACATAAAACCAACAAAATTAAAACTCATAATGGGCAAGCTATTATTATCCTTCAATCTAAAAAAGAAAAAGGAGTATTAAAAGTTTCTGCAAGTACTCAAGACATAAAATCCACCTCATTACAAATAACCTTAAAATAAAAGTTTAATATTTTCGCTGCTAAAGACTAAATTTATCTTAGCAACTATTTTTTTACGGTTATATTTGTTTTGATGAAAAAAAGTGATCAAGTAACCATTCATGACATAGCAAGAGCTTTAAAAATTGATAGTTCTACAGTTTCTAGAGCTATTAATGATAGCCCTCGTGTTTCAAAAAAAACCAAACAAAAAATACTTAATAAAGCTAATGAATTAGGGTATCAGCGTAATATTTTAGCTTCTAATCTAAGAACAAACAAAACCAATACCATTGGAGTTATAGTTCCTAGAATATCACGTAATTTCTTTTCAAGTGTCATTTCTGGTATAGAAGAAGAAGCTCAAGAAGCTGGTTATAATGTTATTATTTGTCAGTCTTTTGAAAGCTTTGAGAGAGAGCAAAAACTAATGGAAACACTGTTAGCAAATCGCGTAGATGGCATTCTCATTTCTATTTCAATGCAAACAGATTCTTATGACCATCTAAAAAAATACTTAAATCATGGAGGTCCTATAGTATTTTATGATAGACCTTGTAATTTTGAAAACTGTTCAAGCCTTAGTGTTGATGATTACAAGGCAAGCTTTAAAGCTACCGAACATTTAATACAAAATGGTTGTAAAAATATTGTTCATTTTTCTGGACCACAAATCAATGATTTATATAAAAACAGAAAACAAGGATACATAGACGCTTTAAAAAAACATGGATTAGAGTTTAATGAAACTCTTGTTTTAGAATCTAAACTATCTGAAAAAGATGGTATCTCATTAGCAAAAAAAGTATTACAGTTAGAAAATATTGATGGTATTTATTCATCAAATGATACTGCGGCCATAAGCGCCATGCAATATTTAAAAAATCAGGGCGTAAACATTCCAAAAGATATAGCTGTAGTTGGGTTTAACAATGATCCAATCTCATCAGTCATTGAACCAGGATTAACTACTATTAATCAACCAGATTTTGAAATGGGTAAAAAAGCATCTGCACTACTTATAAATCAAATTAAAAACAAAAATACTGTGAAACAATCTGAAGTTTTAGATGTAGAACTAATTATCAGACAGTCTTCGAAACATCAAATTTAGTTTGCTTTTTAGTTTATATTTTTTCTGCAAACTGATTATTCTACCTCAACAATTATCCTCCAGAATAACTACTACGTTAAATTTATTTCTTTTTCTTCCTTTATTTCTGTTTTCTTTTCTTATTGACACGATGCTAGAAAAGCTAAACATATTGTAATAATTACTTTTTGATTTTCAATATTAGTTCGTTGGTTAAGCCATCTTTACAAACAAACTCTATAACTGTAACACCATTAGCTTGCTGTATAACCGTTCCATTACCTTTTACAATGGTATCTATGTCCCAATCGCCATCTAAAAACACTTTTATTTTAGATGGAATACTGTTCGCAGCATGCCAATAATTACTATATCCTGGTAATTCTCTACGATTGAGGGCTAAATCTACATCGTTACTGTGTCCTTCATAAAAACGTAAATCAGGGTCGCTTACTGCCAATGTTATTTTGTTATTTTCTTCTTTCAACATATAAATACCAGAATGAGACACTCCTTTAATTTTACCTAGTTTTAGCTGATATTGAGGCTCAAAAACTATGGCTGCTGTGGTATTTGATGCTAGGTGTTTAACTATATGCGCCGTGTTATTTTTTACAAGCACTTTATATTCCTGCTGTTCATCTTGATTTTTAGCGAAAACCTTCATGGTTTCTTTTGAAGTTTTCACTTTTACAGCATACTCATACGCTTCTCCATCTGGTGCTTTTCCATGAGATAACCAAGCCTTTTCATAAGTGCCAGTAGTCATCGCTTTTCCTTGATAATCTGGCGATGTATTTTCCCCATACCACAGATTTAGTTTTTGACCTGATGGAATGTAGTATCCCACATTTCTACTATCTAGCATCCAATGTGAGGTTTCATCATATTGCTTGTTAAAAGATGATGGTTTTAATGCTTTGGTTTTGTCTATTTTAAGACTAAAATCTGTTTGCGATAAATCATTCTGAAAAATGGACGTATGCGTAGTGTATTCTGGTAAATCGTTTTGAATATCAGACCCTAAGCAAACAATTAAATCACCAAAACTAAACCAACTTTTGGTAGCATAAAACAATTCTAATTTATACTTGTCATGCCCACGTATTTTAGCAACAAAAACCCCGTTCCCATCTGAAAAATCTAAACCTCCAACAAAAGCTTGGTCGCTTCGTAAATGTTCCTGATAAGTATCATCACCTAATTTAAGTGGTTTATTTTCAATATTTTTTAAAGGTGCATTTACACTGGTAACGCCAGGTATCATAGTCCAATCCCATCCTTTTAAGCCTCTACCGTTATCAATTTGCTTAAGTCCTGGCTTATCTGGATAAATAATTTCCAAGCTTCCCCAATTTTCGAACATGCCATATTTCATGTTGCCTCTTGAGGAATGCCATCCCCAAATTTCTTTTTGAAAAATATAACGACTGTGAGCACCTATTACGGTCATCCAATCGTCTTTTCTATGAATGCCTTTTGCATGATAGGATAATGTATGATGACCTTGTGGGAAAGTAGCCGTTTCAATGTTTTTGTCCAATAGTGATACTGCTAATTCAGGCATTTCACGACCTTCCATTTGATAGAAATACATTTCGGCTATTTCTTTATCAATGTCTTGTTTTCCATCTGGTGTCCCCGCCAATGCCATGTATAAAAATTCATAATTATCTCCAGGAGTTAATGATTTAATTCGGTTATGTGAATAGCTCCACGGAAAGTAATTACGAGAACTGTAAAAATTACGCATGTACAAATTGTGTTTCATGCGTTCATGCGCATCTTCATAAATACGAAATTCGGTTCCTGAAAGTATATAAATCACCTCAGCTACTTTTGGCATGGTATAACTACCGTAACGCGTTAATGCGGCGTTTGCGTGATGGTAGTGGGAACCATCTGGTTTAAACGAATCTGTAAGGCCATTAGCGTAGCCTAATCCTAAATTACTGTAATAGGATACTAAGTGTTGCATATCGCGTACTTTTTCTGGTCCATCTAACAACATTACACACATTAAGTAGCCAATGCTATTGGTATATAAAGCATCAGACGACATACCAATTACATTATGCCTACCTTTATTTACATCTTCATTATAAAATCTATTAAACTCGTATTTACGTCTTATAAATGCATTGGCTTCTTCTAATTTTCCGATTGCTTTTAACTCATCTTTCATTAAAAAACACACATCGGCAAACCCACGTCCGTGGTACCAATCTAAATTGACATCACAATCTATTCCGTGTGCTATCATGTTAAGTGCCATGTCTTTTAATACTTCTTTCTGAGAGGTATTTGATATCGTTCGATAAGCAATGGCAATGGCTTTTCCTAATTGGTTAAACTTTGACCTTTTTCCACCTGCTTCAAGATGTAACCCGTTTATAGCCTCTCCGTTTCGGGTAATATTATAATCGGCATATCGCTTTTTTAAATCTTCAAAATCTTTAGTCGGTAGTGATTCTTTTGTTTTTTCACCTCCCCATTCTAATTGCCAAAGGCGTTCTTCAATAGTTTTAAAAGATTGTTGCTGCTCTGGCGTTACTGTATCCTGAAGTGCAAACCAAGGTTGGTACAAATGCCATTCTTGTTCAATCTCGTCTCCCAAAGCACGCCGTTGCGGATGTAACTTTAATCCTGGCACTAAATGGGTAGGTTTAATTCCTTTTGGACTTTCTCGTTTCAGCAATACAATATCATCTAGAAAAATTTCACCTTCTTGGTTTCCTAAAATAGAAAGCTTCATAAAATCCATATTCTCATGAGGGTTCCCTCTCATATGTCCACGAGCATAAGGAATGGTAAATTTTCTCCAACCTTTGTAGACTAAATGAATATCTATAAAACAGTCTGTTTTTTCCCCTCTACCAAAACTTACCCTAACAATGGCATCTTGTTTTTTTTCTGAATAGATAGGGAGTGTAAATACTGCTGGTTCATTGGTAATAGGATAATCTACATCATTCACAGTAACTATGGTATCTACACTTTGTGGTGCGTAACCAATCTTTGTATTGATGCGCAATTCATCATCAGGCGTAAATTTCCAATGCAACCCATAGTTTCCTGAAACTCTATGTAAACCCGATAGATTAATTTCTCCTTTTTTGAATTGTATATTTTTTGGTAGTCCTTCTTCAAAGGAAATAGTCTGCGCTTGTATGCTATTCGCAATTACTAATAACATCAGAGATAATAACCCTAACTTTAATTTTACCATGACAACTCTATTGTTTTTGTTTCTCCAGCTTCAAAATTTGTAAAAAAAGTATCTCCTTCCAAACTCACTTTTTCTCCATTCACTTTTGCTTCTGTAATTGCTTTTCGTAATTGAAAAAGGATATTTTGTTTTTTTCTACTTGACACCTTTGCTTTCATATTTTTACCTACCATATCCCACTTCAAGTTTTCCACTTTAGCTTGTGTTCTGCATAAAACACCAGAGACGCTTCCTTTTGGAAGTTTTTCAGATAATGCTGGTAAAAACTCAATAACTCCAGGTTTTGAAAACACTAACATCTCCAATATCACAGCTGGTATTGAATGCAGTGCATCGGTATTATAAATTACTCCTGGGTTGTGCGATGTTACCAAACTATTATACAGATAGTTATTTCTCATAAGAAACAACAAATTACCATATACTAAATCACTCTTTTTTAAGCGAGCCGCTATAAGTGCTGTATGTGCTAAACCGTGGGCACTACCGTTTCCTCGTCCGCGTTTTTCAATGGCGATATTTGACGCTTCAAAAAGTTTTTCTTCTTCTGGTGAAATTTCTAATCCAGGCCACACATGATAAAGATGAGAGATGTGTCTATGGTTATAATTATCTTTTAAATTAGGATGTGCCCATTCTTTTAAAGCACCATCCTCGTTAATTAAATAAGGAGGTAACTTTTGCAACATATCTTGCCAAAGTGCTATTTTCTCGTCTTTTAGATTCAACTCCTTATTTACGGTAATTAAATTGGTGAGTAATTCTCTAATGACTGCAACATCCATAGTAGCATTTGCAACGGCCCCCATGCGTTCTCCATTTGGTAATAGGGCTTTATTTTCAGGTGAATAAGAAGGCCCTATTAAATACTTTCCGTTATCATCATACATATCTAAAAAATCTTCGTAGAACAATGCTGTTTTCTTCATCATGGAATATAGCCTATTTTGCATAAACTCTTT
The DNA here is from genome assembly GCA_947487895.1 of uncultured Flavobacteriaceae bacterium. Taxonomy (GTDB): domain Bacteria; phylum Bacteroidota; class Bacteroidia; order Flavobacteriales; family Flavobacteriaceae; genus Seonamhaeicola. The sequence continues at coordinate 114,778 of CANKYF010000013.1, read as the reverse complement.
ATCTCCCGTGCACTGATAGTATTCATAACAGGGTAGTAATAACCATTCAACGCCTGCTGTCCAATAATTCCCAGGCCATTTGCCAAAATGTGTATGATAATTATGCCTACCTGAAGTTCGTGTTCCTGATACGTAACCTCTGCATCCAAACAAATTTTTAGCATTGACTTCCCAATCTGGAGCAATACGTTCTAACAATGTCATATAACTATTTATAGCTTCTTTTTGATTGGCTAGATTAGCGGCGGCCACTTGTAAATTCACATTAGCATCTAATGTAAAATCACCAGACCAACGCGGTCTCCAACTTCCGTTCCATATCCCCATTAAGTTAGGTGGATTTTTTCCACTACTAGAAATTAAACCGTACACCCCCATATTGAATACTTTTTCAAGTAAATACGGATTGATAACTTCTATTCCTTTTTGGTTAGCAATAAGTGTTTCGTTAGAACCATCTGTAAACCCTGTTTTATCAAGATTTAAGGTAACGCGGTTAAACATTTCACCATGTACTGCTTCATGTTTTTTTAAAACCTCATCATAAGATGTTAAACTCTTAATAGTTGTTTTTACTTCTGAAATAGCAGATTTTGAAAACGGCTCAATAGGAATAATCTTTGCGTAAACCTCAACATTATTGGCTTCTTCAACAACTATTTTATTGTTTTTGGTCGTTAGAATACCACCTTCGTTTTTAATATTTACTACAACTTCATAACCTCTATCTACTAATTGATATTTACTCCTAAACGTTATCCAATGGTTATTTGTAATAGCTTCAGGCTTTTCAATCAAAGGCGTATTTAGTTGTTCCCACTTATCAGGAAATAGCATTTTTATATTTTGCTCAATACCAGATTCTTTATCTTCTTCTGTTTGATTCTCATCAATTTGATGGGCTAAAGAAAATGTAATATTGATAGTTTTCCCTTTGCTACTTTTAATATTTGTAGCAATTACATTATCGGGTCGAGATACAAAAGATGTTCGTTGAAATTGCGTTTCATCTGCATTCCATGTTACGGTAATCTCCCCACTTTCATAATTTAAGCTTCGTTCGTAACCCGAAACATCTCCTTGAAATTCTTGATTTAAATTTAATACACAGGCAGGGTGATAAGGGTCGGTCCATAAAATATCTTGATATCCTCTGGTTTTGGCATGCTTCAATATTTCACTTTTGGCTTCAGCGTATTTTTCAGCTTTAATTAACTGTTTTACCTTGGGCATTATATCTCCTATATCGGGAGGCTTTACGCCTTCTGTTCCAATATATTCATATAAAAATTCGTGGTTGAAAATGATTTTCTCATCACGTGGATTTCCATAAACCATAATACCCATTTCTCCGTTTCCACTAATTAAAGCATCTTGCCAACGGGAAGCTGGCGCTTCACTAACATTCGTTTTTTGCTGCTCTATAGTTTCCGTTTTACGGTTGTTACAGGCTATTAGTAACAAAAGAGCTATTACAGAGAAAAAAGTGTTTTTAAAATTAAAAGTCATTTAGGCTACCGTTTTTTTTCTACCCAGTCAAAATCTGTATAAGCGCCTTTATCAGATTCAGCAAACAATCCAATATATACCCCTGTAAATCCACCCGCTGTTTCAGAACTTAAATATCTGGTATCTAATTTTCCAAAGGCTTTAAAATCAATCCCATTTGTTGAATACAAGAAATTATAGTATCGCGCTGTTGTTTCAACTTTTAAATATATTTTATTCTTTGTAAAATCTATTTCCGATGCATTAAAATCCAGATGACCTAGTTTAGAACGAAGCACAAGTTTTTGTTGCCCTTTTGAACGTTTTATCATTAAATCATAATGATGTAAGTTATTCATAAAAACGCTTACTCCTGTATTGATGTCTTTTTTAGAACCGTCTAATTCCAGTGAGGTAGTAAATGATGATTCTGAATTAGTTTGTCGTTGCCCTATAAATGTTGGCGAACCAATATCATCTAGTTTTACTTTAGAACCTTTTAATCTTAAATACCCTTTTCGTTCTGAAAGCGAATAATTAGCTTCTTCTGGATTACGAATAAAATTCCAATCTAAATCTAACGGACCATCAAGATTGTCTTTAGTTGGTTCTTTTGGAAATGGTTTTAAAGGCAATGTTGGGGTTTTCATTTCTATGTCTATACTACCTGTACCATTAATAACAGGCCATGTGTTTTTCTCCCAACTTACTGGTGTTAAATAGGTTTCTCGTCCTGTAACATGATGACGATATACTACGGGTCTAAAACCTAGAATTACAGCCCACCAAGAACCATCATGAGCCTGTACAAAGTCTGCGTGTCCTGTACCCTGTATTGGGTTTCTTTTGGTTGTTTCATTGGCATGTGTTAGAATAGGATTTGCTGGATTTGAAGTGTAGGGTCCATAAAGATTTTTGCTTCTGGCAATGGTTACCTTATGCCCGTATTGTGTTCCTCCTTCTGCTGCTACCATATAATAAAATCCATCTTTTTTATAGATATGTGGTGCTTCTGGGAAACGTCCTCCTGTACCTTCCCAAACATTTTTAACTTCTGAAAGGTTTTTTCCTGTTTTTAAATCTACCTCAGCCATAATTAAGGCACTACCATCTGTAGTGGTTACGTGACATTTACCATCTTCCCAAAATAATGAAGGGTCGTATCCTTTTATTTCGAGCCATACGGGTTCTGACCATTCACCTGCTGGGTCATTGGTATATACCAGAAAATTACCTTTTCCTGTAACATTAGTCGTCACCATGTAAAATAAGCCGTCATGATAGCGTAATGTTGGTGCGTAAATACCTCCTGAAGCTTTACAGCCTTCTAAATCTACTTGTGATTTTCTGGTTAAGGCGTGTCCTATTTTTTTCCAGTTGATTAAATCGCGACTATGAAAAATAGGCACTCCTGGAAAATATTCAAAAGAGCTTGTTGCTAAATAGTAATCTTCCCCTACTCTACATGCACTCGGGTCTGGATAAAAGCCAGGGATTATTGGATTTTTAAATCCTGAATTGGCTTCCCTCTGCGCTTCATAAAGCGATTTAGGAAACACCTTTCCGTTTAGAGATTCTACAGTAATTAATCGTTCTGAACGATTATTATCTGTGCCATTAATTACAAACGTTCCATCGTTAGCACGCATCCCTGCTATAATACTTGATGGGTAGGATAAATGATGGTCTATCCTATCTGTTTTATTCCAAGGCCAATGCTTAAAAAGCTCTTTTGTTCCACCTATATCTGTAGATTCCACATTCCACCATACATTGCCTGTACTGGTATGAGGAAAATTAAATGGGGCTCCACCACCATAGATAAATCTTAAACCTGTTATTTCTTCAAATAAATTGTGAGATGCTGGTCCGAAGGTATAGTGCGCAAATCCATGAAAATCAAAATCGCCTTCACCTTCTGTTTGTTTTTCCATTTTTATTTTACGAAAAACATTTGCAGTGGCATTTCCTTCACCACTCAATACATGTGAAAAATTCATTTGAATGTTCACATTTTGAATAAGGTTGTCTGTGGCATGAGCGTAAACTTTAATACCTGAATGCCCGTGCTTACCTGTTATATTTATAGAATCTAGGGTTACATTTCTACTATCTTGTAGATAAATTGGATTTGTGTAATTGTCTATAGTTACATGCTTCATCCAACCATGTGCTACTCTACAAAAGTTAACTGCATTCCAACCATAATCTACTTCTCGGTTTGCGTGGTGTTTATAGTTTGCATCCCAAGCAGATTCAAAACGAAGGTTTTCTATCCCTACATTACGCACCATTGGAGCTTCTAATAATGCAGGCTGAAATTCTACATCTATGTCCATAAGTAATGGTTGACGCAATAAAATTTGGTCATTAGAAATAATACGTTCTATTTCTAACAATGCCTGAAAAGAGGCTACGCCTTCTTTTCCCGCTTTGTTAACCGATTCTAAATCTGATGTAATTTCCTCATCTGTATAATTGAGTATTTTTTTGATAAGCTTGTTGCTGCCATTGGTATTATACATGGCTAACAATATTACGTCTCCAGCTTTTAAAGCTGTAGCGTTTTTAACTCTTAAATTTTTGCTTCCTTTTACCGCTTTATGAGTTATTTGGGTAATAATTGGTGCTTCATAAATTTTCGCTTCACTTTTTTCACTAAGCTTTGTACCATTATACTTTAAAGGCGCAGCTCCCCAAAAATGGTCTACACCTTGTATGTTGTATCCGTAACGAATTAATGTAGGAGACAACCATGGGTTTGGAACTTCTTGTAACAACCTCGTACTATTGAAAAAAATAGTACCTTCTTTATCTTGACCCTCTCCTCTTATAACAACATTATCATAATCTATTTTTAGAAAATCTACTTTGTCAGGATTGGTATTGAATATATATTTTCCCTTCGGAAAATACAATATACCTCCACCATTCTTTCCTGTTTCATCTAATAAGGTTTGCACTTTTTGGGTAAGGTCTTTTCCCGTATTGGGAGCAATACCTTTACTGGTTACATCTATGATATTTTCTGGATATTGAAAATCTTGTTCGCCAAATGCATACCCAGCTTTTGAAAAGTCAATAAGTGATGATTTCTTAGACTCTTCTATATACGACTTGAAAATTTTAGATTGGATTTGAGAGTGAGTTACCATAACAAACAGAAAGGCAACTATGGTAAATTTAAATTTTTGTTTTATCATTTCTTTAGCGACTATTTTACTGGGTCTATTATTAGTGAAAATTCCATTTCTTCAACAGGCACTACATGCTCTGGTCTTTTATGTCTTGGCATGTTGCCTACTCCACTGTGTTTATAATCTATATGTAAATGAACGTCTCCGTCCTTTTTAAGGTCAATAGTATGTTCGGCATTGTCCAAATCGGTTTCTGAATATGGACTTGCTGTAAAATTGTATAACTCATTCATCTCTTTTTCCAAAGTAAAGCGTAAGCCATTCCCTTTATTGGTTCTTGTTTCCATCCAACGCGTATCGGTATGGTTACCATTAGCCTGTGGGAAAATGTATGTAGTATGCAATTCATCTATAGTTGCATTGTATTCTGCGACCAAAGTAGAAGAATTTCTATCAATGTAATTTTCATGTGGTCCACGGCCATACCATGTTACATTATTATAAGGATTGGTAAGTGTTAAATCCCATCCAAAACGAGGAATATCTGCCATGTTAAATGATAATAAGCGTTTTGTTGGAATTGCTTTAGTTGAAATTTTTAATCCAGAATTGGCTGTGAATTCATAGGTGATTTCCAACTCGAAAAGTGCTTTCGATTTTGCAGTCAGTTCACTTTTTACAACAATAGTATTTTTATCAACTTTGATTTCTTTGAGTGTATTGGTAGTGGCATTTAAACCTGCTTTGTTCCATTTATCAAAATATTCCACATAGCTACCACCCCATCCAGAAATATCATTATCGGTCACAGAACGCCATGTATTGATTATTGGCGCTTTAGCCAGTACTTCAGTACCATTTGCTATCCAAGAGGTAAGTCCTCCTGTTTTTTTGTTAAAGGTGAAAGTAGATTTTTTGTTTTTAACCATCACCATTTCTCCTTTTTCTGAAATCTTGATTTTATTTGTTAGTGTTGCTTTTTCAGGCTTGAATGCAGATAACGGAATTTGCTCCCAAGCTATTTCATGGTTCGCTGGAATGCCCAATTGCGCTTCTTTTGTGAAGGCTCTAAAATTGATTAATTTCTCGCCTTTGGCTTGTAATACACTTACTGGAATGTTTAAGGTGATTTCTTTGTCACTTTGTGGCACCAGAGAAACATCAAAGTTGCCTTCTGATGTTTTTTTACCATCTACCAACAATTCCCATTTAAAATTATAGGCACTTAAATTCGTAAAATACGAATAGTTGGTCACCTTGAATTTGAGGTTTTCTATACTTATAGCTTCAAATTTTATATCGGCATATACTTTTTTAACCTGAATTAGTTTTGGTGTTGGTTTTCTGTCGGGTTGAACAATTCCATTAATACAAAAATGCTCTTGCATGGTTTTTCCTGATAGCTTTCCGTAATCATAAAACGTTTTACCATCTTTTTCCATTTCCCATCCTTGGTCAACAAAATCCCATATAAAACCACCTTGTAATTTCTTATACTTTGGGTCACGCATAATGCTCCATAACTGATCTAACTGCCCCGTTGCGTTCCCCATTGAATGGGCATATTCTTTAACAATAACCGACTTACCTTTGGTACCAAAATGACGCATTAATTTTTCGTAGTCCACATAGCCATGTCCTAAAATATCTGAGGAAACTTCTAATTGATGTGTCTTGTCCTCTGCATCATTGTAAACCAATCGCGAAGGGTCACGTTGTTTTAACCAGTGATATGTTGCTTCGGTATTGTCTCCCACTAAAGTCTCATTCCCACAGGACCAAATAATGACTGAAGGATGGTTTTTATCGCGCTCTAACATGCGCTGTACTCTATCTAAATGAGTCCCTTTCCATTCAGGCAAGTTGTGATAATCACCTTGATAATGGGTCTCTATTCCTGCTTCGTCCATCACGTAAATACCATACGTATCACATAATTCTAAAAAATAGGGATGTGCTGGATAAAAACAGGCGCGCACTGCATTGATATTGTTTTGCTTCATTAAAACCACCTCTTTTTCTAAGGTCTCATAACTAGAAGCTTGTGCATTTTCACCGTCCCACCCGTAAGCGTTAACACCTTTAATTCTTACCGATTGTCCGTTTACCAATAGCAGTTCATTTTCAAGTTTTACTGTTCTGAAACCAGTATTACATGCCATAGCTTCAAGAGTATTTCCGTTTTGGGTAAGCTCTAAAACTGTGCGATATAGATTAGGCTTTTCTGCACTCCAAAGTTTTACACCTTCTACTTTGGCAGTCATTTCCACTTCATCTGAGGCATTTTTCAAAAGGTCGGAAACATTTACGGATTGCTTAGCTATTTCATTTTCTTCGGCATCATAAAGGCGAGCGGTAAGTTGTAATCCTCGGTACGGATTGTCTTGTTTATTCATGATACGCGCTTTCACCTTCCAGTTGCCATTCATATCTCCATTTACCTCAAAATCTTCTACATAGGTTGGAGATCGAAACACCAGATATACATCTCTAAAGATGCCGCTTAAACGCCAGTAATCTTCATTTTCTAAGATAACGCTAGTCGCTTTACGATACACTTTTACAGCAATAGTATTTTCACCAGATTGCAATTGTTTCGTGATATCAAATTCTACAGGTAGTGCCACACCTTCGGAATACCCCATTTCTTCACCATTCACATAGGCATGCATTCCCGTGCGCACCCCTGTAAAATACAAGAAGACGCGTTTATTGATTAAATCGGTTCTTGGAATGTTAACATTGAATCGGTAGCAACCTACATCGTCGGGTTCTATATCCATATTGGTATTGGCATAAATTGGAATACCAAACCCTTGTCTTTCCCAATTGGAAGGTACTTTTATATCATCCCAACTGCTTACGTCATAGGTTGGTTTTTCAAATCCTAATGGAATATTTTCTTTGCCTTCTACAAACTTAAATTTCCAATTGCCATTGAGGGATTTTATCTGGTCTGACTCCAAATACTTAGCAGTTAAAGCATCAAATGCATTCCAATGCGGAACTATGGTGGCATGATTTGGTTCTAATCCCACACGAAAAATTTCTGGATTCTCATAAGGTTTCTTCTGAGCTATAATTACACCTAATTGAAAAAACACGAGTGTTACGAAAATTAGTTTTTTTAATTGTGATGTCATTGATATTTTCTTTTTTACGTTGTAGTCTTTGTAATTTTTACTAAAATTATTCATACGTCTTTAGCCCTCTTTATTTCCTTTAATATTTAAACTCTTTTTCTATTTATACGATTATACAAGTTCGCTGTATTTTAATCGTTTTAGGGGTATTTTTTAGGGTGGTTAGAGGGGCATATAGTTCTTTTTAAAAAGAAAACACACCCATTAATTTATAATACATTTAATTACATTAGTTATTTCCCGTAATTAATTGTAATAAGAATAAATCTTAAAAAGTTTATTATAAAATGCAGCACTACATTAAAAACATTACTGATTCCCATTATATAAACACATTGTTTAAGTCCTAATAAAACCTTTAAAACAAAGGATTTTACAGCTATTGAATGATTTACCCCCTGTATTAAATTTTATTTTACCTCAATTTTAAGTAATTGTTAAAGTTCTTTGAAGAATCAACAAATAACTAAATTATTTTATGAAAAAAACCAAACTCAAAAAATTAGGATTCCTGCAATCATTACTGTGCGCTTTTGTCCTTTTTATTAGTATGACCTCCATTGGTCAGAACACGATAAGTGGAACGGTTTCAGATAACAATGGTGCTTTACCAGGTGCTAGTATTATTGTAAAAGGAACCACCAATGGAACTCAAACAGACTTTGACGGTAATTATAGCCTCAACAACGTTTCTAGTACAGATATTTTAGTTGTTAGCTTTTTAGGTTATAAGTCTAAAGAAGTAGCTGTAAACAACCAAACAAACATTAATATTACTCTTGAAGAAGACACGGAGTCTTTAGATGAAGTTGTTGTAGTTGGATATGGCACACAAAAGAAAAGTGATTTAACAGGTGCAGTTTCTGTAGTAAAGGGTAAAGCTGTGACTGTAGCACCAACTCCTAACCTTGCTCAAAATTTGTCTGGTAAATTAACAGGTGTAATTACGAGACAAGAAACAGGTAGACCTGGTGGTGATGGAGGTCAATTTTTGATTCGTGGTCAAAGTACATTTGGAAACAATAATGCACTTATTCTTGTAGATGGTATTGAAAGAAGTATCGACAGATTAGACCCTAATGCTATTGAAAGTATCACCGTATTAAAAGATGCCGCATCTGCAGCCATATATGGAGCGCGAGCAGCAAATGGTGTTGTTTTGGTTACCACTAAAAGAGGATCTTCTGGTGCTCCTAGCATTTCTTTTAATAGCTCTATAGGATTTCAATCGGCTACTAATGTTCCAGAAATGTTAGATGCAGGGCAATTTGCAGAATTCTTTAATGAGGCTAGAGTAAATGTAGGCGATGATCCATTTTTTACTGATGAGCAAGTTAGACAATATCAAGATGGCACTCTACCTAGTACAGATTGGTGGAGCGAAGTTATTCGTAATTCTGCGCCTGTTCAACAATATGGTCTTACTGTAAGTGGTGGTGGTAAAAAAATAAGATATTTTACTAGTTTAGGTATGCTTGATCAGGAAGGGCTTTATGAAACATCTTCATTTAAAAGATATAACGTAAGAGCCAATATAGATGTAGATATAACGGATAGATTTACATTTGCAATAGATTTAGCTGGTAGAAGAGAAAACATTAGTGACTCCAGTAATGAGCCATTTAATTCGTTATTAAATGCACAACCTACTTCTCCTGCTTTTGTTCCAGATAGTGTAGAACCAGGTGGTTTAGGTTATAATGGTGTTAATATTAGTCCAATAGGAGAAGCCATACGTTCTGGTTACAATAGAACTAACTGGGCTGTATTTCAAGGAAATTTAAAATTAGATTATAACATTCCTATAGAGGGTCTCTCAACAACTTTCAAGTATAGTTATGACCACTCTTTTAGAACCGATAAAGATTTTAGAAGACCTTATACTTTCTATGTTTATGATCAAACCAATGATATATATAACCCTTTTCCAAGTCTTACAAATATTACTTTAAACGAAGAATACTCACAACCAATTAGACAAACTACTCAGTTTTTTCTAAGATATGATAAGGACTTTGGTAAACATAAAATTGGTGGATTATTTGTATTTGAACAAGTAGATTTTAGTAGAAATAATGTAAGCGCAGGAAGACAGGGCTTTATATCACCTGCATTAGACCAATTACTTGCTGGAGGTGCAGAGGGACAAACATCTAACGGTGGCGGTTTTGAAGAAGCCAGACAAGGATATATTGGAAGATTTACTTATAGTTATGCTGATAAATATTTGTTTCAAGCAAATGTTAGACATGACGGTTCTAACATTTTCCCAAAAGAAGGTAGATGGGGGACATTTCCAGCATTTTCTGCCGCTTGGAAAATATCTGAAGAAAACTTCTTAAAAGATGTAGACTTTATTCAATCTTTAAAAATTAGAGCATCTTGGGGTAAATTTGGTAATGATAGAGTAGCTGCTTTCCAATATTTATCTGCCTATGAATTTAGATTAGGTTCAGTAATTGGAGGAGCTTTTAATCCTGGAATTAGAGATACTGGTGTACCTAACCCTAATATTACATGGGAAACAGCAACCGATAAAAATCTTGGAATAGATTTTAGTTTGTTTAGTGGTCGTCTATCTGGTGAATTTAATGTATTCAATAAACGTACAGAAGATATTTTATTACCTGTAGGTGATGTTCCTGATACATTTGGAGGGTCTTTGCCAGACACAAATCAAGCTATTACAGAAAATAAAGGTTTTGAAATAAGCTTAACTTATAAAGATAAAATAGGTAAAGACTTTAACTTTACAATCTCTCCTAATATTACCAAAGCATCAAATGAAGTAATATTTAGAGCAGAACCTGAAGATGTTCCTGATAGAATTAAAAGAACAGGAAGACCTTTTAACCAACTATTTGGTTTTACAGATGCGGGACTTTTTAGAACGCAAGAAGAAATAGATAATTGGGCAGATCAAGATGGACAAGGTAATGCATCTATAAATACAGGAGATATTAAGTATGTTGATTTAAATAACGATGGTGTTATAGATGGTGAAGATATAAGTCATATAGGTAAAAGTACAATACCTGAAATTATATTTGGTCTTAATCTCTCTGCAAATTATAAGAATTTTGACTTTAGTGCAAGTTTTCAAGGTGCCGCAGATTTTAACTCTTATGCTTATTTAGGTGCTTTTGGCTTAGGTAGTAATGCTATTGAGGAAAGAGTCGTTAATGCCTTTAGAGATGGTAATGAAAATGCAATTTACCCAAGAACTTATTTTAATGATCCACCAAATAATACTAGAACATCATCTTTTTGGATGATAGATGGTTCTTATGTAAAGTTAAGAAATGTTGAAATTGGGTATACTTTGCCTAAAACAGTACTTGATAAATTAGGCCTTTCTACCTTAAGGTTCTTTGTGTCTGGAAATAATTTATTAACGATTTCTAAATACGATTTCTTTGATCCAGAAAGACCTTCTCAAGGTGATGCTAATGTACTTTACTACCCACAGTTAAGTCGTGTAAACTTTGGTTTTAATGTTAACTTTTAAAAATTTAAGAAAATGAAAAGGACAAAAATATTTTTAGCTCTAATCGCAGTTTTTGTAGTTGCAATGTCCTGCGATGAAGACTTCTTAGAAAGAGAGCCACTAGACAAAATTAGTGACTCTGCAGTTTACAACGATGAAGGATATGTAGAATCTGTTTTATTCAGACTATATAACTACATGCCAATTGGATATCCTGGCAGAGGACAAAACGGACAACAACAAGGTCGAAACTCTCATGGGTTTACATCTATTTTAGATAACAACACAGATATAGCAATGACCAAAAGTGGTTGGATAGAGTCTTGGAGGCATATTAGACCAGGAAATATAACTCCTACTAATAATCCATTAGATAATTGGGAAGAACTCTACGAGGGAATTTATCTTGCTAATTTAATTTTATCGAATCTGCCTGATGCTAATTTAAATGAAGACTTTAAAGCTAGAATAACAGCCGAAACTAGATTTATAAAAGCTTTTCAGTATTTTGATTTAGCCAGAAGATATGGAGATGTACCTATTATAAGAGAGATACAATCTTTAGAGGATGATTTATTAGTTTCTAGAGACCCTATAAGTGATGTATACACTTATGTTGATGAAGAATTTACAGCGGCGGCTGCAGGCTTGCCATCAAAAGCAGATTTACCTGATTCTGAAAATGGAAGAGCAACCAAAGAAGCTGCTTGGGCCTTTAATGGTAGAGCACAGTTATTCGCTAAAAACTATGCACGTTCTGCTGAATTGTCTAAAATGGTAATGGATTCAGGAAACCATACTTTGTCATCAGACTATGAAGCTTTATTTCAATCACATGGTGGTGAATCAGAAGTTATTTTTGAAGTACTTTTTGATGGTGTAAACAAAGGCCATGGTATGGATAGATTAATGCTTCCTTTTAGTTATAGATCAGACTGGGGTGCTCAATGTAATCCAACTCAAGAATTTGTAGATAGTTATGAAATGACAAATGGATTACCTATCACAGATCCTGCTTCAGGTTATAATCCTTTAAAACCTTATGAAGGAAGAGACTCTAGATTTCATGCTACAGTATTATATCAAGGTGCAGAATTTATAGGAAGACCAATGGATGTTATATTCCCTGATGGGCTTGATGCTCCTCTAAGAACAGGCTTACATTCCATTACCGGGTATTATATTAGAAAGTTTATGGATCAAAGTGCACCATTTGGTGTTGGTTTTGGTGAAAGTAAACAAAGCTGGAAAGAAATGCGTTTAGCTGAAGTCTTATTAAACTATGCTGAAGCTCAAAATGAAGCTGTTGGTCCAGATGCTTCTGTTTATACTGCAGTCAATATGATACGCACTAGAGCTGGGCAACCAGATTTGCCTGCAGGACTTTCTAAAGCTGATATGTTTGATAGAATTGTTCATGAGCGTAAAATAGAATTAGCTCTAGAAGGACATAGATTCTGGGATCTAAAACGTTGGAAAATGGGTGTAGATGTATTAAATGGAAATATGTTTACAGGAATGAAAGTTTTAAGTGTTGATCCCGTAACTGGCGAAATGGAGTTAGAACGTTATCCTATTGATTTTAGACCAACTACCGTTTATTTTGAGAGATTTGATTTATTCCCAATTCCACAAAGTGAAATTGAAAAGAATCCAAATTTACTGCCTCAAAATTCAGGGTATTAATACAGTAAAACAATTTATTATTACAAAAAGTTAAAAACAAAAGTATTGTTTTAGTTAGTTTTAGTTAATTAATCCCCTTTCTAATCTTAGATTGGGGATTATTTTTTTAAATTAATACTTTTAGAGAAATACTTTAACTAAAAACATAGCCTTAATCGCTACTTTAAAAAGAAAATACATCTTACAATGAAAGTATCTAAAATGCTAATAACACTATTTGAAATAAATTCAACTATTTCTAATGTCACTAGAGTATTCTTAGCATTCTTTTGTTTTATTTATTCTTCTGGCTTTTGTCAAGAGAACAATATACTCCTCAATAATCTCAATTTTAAAAATATTTCAACAGAACAAGGACTATCACAAAGATCAGTAGTGTCAATTGTTCAAGATAATCAGGGGTTTTTATGGTTTGGTACCAGATATGGTTTAAATAAATACAACGGCACAGAATTTCAAGTTTACAATTACAATTCTAACGATACAAAGAGCCTAAGTAATAATAGGATTACAAAATTATTTATAGACAAATTAGGAAGACTATGGGTAGGGACTGAAAGAGGTTTAAACTTATATGATCAAAATGAAGACAGTTTTGTACGCATTAAAAAATCTGATGAAGGAAATGAATATTACACTAGTAATGTTCGAGGTATAATCTCAATTGATTCTACTTTTTTATGGATAGCAACTAGAACAGGGCTAAATAAACTTAATACCGCAACAAATAAAATCACATCTATAAATCAAGGTATTAGCTCTAATGATGTTACTTCTATAACCGAGGGTAAAAGCGGACACCTTTGGTTATGTAATGCAGATAAAATACAATTGTTTAATACTTTAAAAAACAGCTTTAAAACTTATAACTATCCAGAAAACAATAGTCCAAACCTCACTAAAAACTTTACTACAGACTTATTTAAAGATAATGAAAACAACATTTGGTTAGGATATAATGGAGGCTTAGCCTTTTTTAATAAAGTTACCAAAACATTTCAAGATTATTACTTGAATGGTAAAAAAGCAATTGATACCCCGGTTAGAAACATCTATCAAGATAAAGATGGTTTTTTGTGGGTTGGCAGCTATGGTGGCTTATATAAATTAAATATAGATGACAAATCAATACTCAAATATGAACATGCTGTAAATAATCCAAAAAGTTTAAGTCAAAATTCAGTTTATAGTGTTATTGAGGATCAAAGAGGTGATTTATGGGTTGGTACTTGGGCAGGAGGCATTAATTATATTGATAGAAATTCAAATAATTTTAGAACCTATACAGCCGGATCTAGCAATCAACATCTTAATTATAAAATTGTAAGTTCAATAGTCCAAGATTCTAATCAAAATTTATGGATTGGTACTGAAGGTGGTGGTATTAATTTCTATGACACACAAAAACAGCAGTTTAAATTCTACACACATTCATCTGAAAACCTTAAAAAACTCACAGCCAACAACATAAAAGCAATTATACAAGCACATGATGGTAATTTATGGATTGGTACACATGGTGAAGGTTTAAGTTTCTTAAATCAAAAAACTAATCGATTTACTCACTTTAAGAATTTTAAAGAAAATTCAAATACCATTGAAGATAACAAAATAACGTGCTTAATTGAAGACGAAAATCACAATATTTGGATAGGCACTAATAAAGGTGGGTTAAATGTCTTTAATTCAAAAACAAGAAAATTTTCTAGAATTAAAGACCCTAACTTAATTGTTGGTTATTCTATCTATTCTATACAAAAATCAATAGATAAAAAATATTTATACATAGGAAGCATAAACGGTCTATCAAAAGTTGACATTAATACCAAAGCACTTCAAAAAATTAATTACAAAAGTGAAACAAAAAAAACACCATTCTCTGTTAATCAAGTAATAAGTATTTTAGAGATCAGCAGTGGTGATCTATGGATTGGAACAGAGGGAGATGGGCTCTATAACTATAATGTCAACTCAAAAAAAAGTATCAGCTATGGTATTAATGAAGGATTACCCAATGAGGTAATCTATGGTATTTTATCAGATTCAAAAAATAATATATGGGTAAGTACTAACAAAGGTATTAGCCGTATATCTCAATCTACCAAAAAAATTAAAAATTTTGATGAGACCGATGGTTTACAAGGTAATGAGTTTAACTATGGAGCATGCCTTAAAACAAAAAGTGGTCAATTAATTTTTGGAGGCACATCTGGCTTTACCATTATAAACCCTGATAATATTATTGAAAAAGATAGTTATATTCCACCAATTCAAATCACTGGCTTTAATGTTAGAAATAAACCATACCTAAAAAAAGTAGACTCATCAAACGAAATACAATTAGCACATAATCAAAATGACTTTAGTTTTAGTTTTGTAGCTCTTGGTTATTCGCACCCAAAAAAACACAAATATGCCTATAAACTAGAAGGTTTTGATACAGACTGGAATTTTATAGGCAATCAAAAAACAGCAACTTATACCAATTTAAATCCAGGAGAATATCAATTTCATGTAAAAGCATCAAACGGTTATGGTGACTGGAGTGAATTACCTAAAAAAGTAACAATAAATATAAAAACACCATACTGGAAAACATGGTGGGCCTACTTGGGTTATTTTCTAGTAATAGCCGCAATAACTCTCACTATAAGAAAGTATTATTTATTAAGAATTAAAGACAAAAGACAATTAGAGCTAGAAAGAGAAGATAGAGAAAAAGTTGAAGAAGTAAACCGTTTAAAATTACAACTTTTCACTAATATATCTCATGACTTCCGTACTCCACTTACACTCATTATTGGCCCTTTAAAACGTATTATCGATAAAAATGAAGGAAACGGTCATTTACAGAAACAGCTCTCTAGTATGTATAGAAATGCTAATATTTTGCTACAATTAATTAATCAATTGTTAGATTTTAGAAAAAGTGAAGCGGGAAAACTAAAACTATCTGTAGGAAAAAGAAATGTTATTACATTTCTAGAAAACATTAAACTTTCTTTTGATGAACTAGCCAATGAAAGAAACATTGACTATCAATTTATTTCAGATAAAACCTATTTCGAGGCGTGGTTTGATGAAATTGAAATGAAAAAAGTAATCCTTAATATTTTATCTAATGCCTTTAAATTTACACCTTCTGGTGGGAAAGTACAACTGATTGTTTCTGTAAAGCCATCAAAAAATGATGTTTCTGCTCCAGACGAATTAGAAATTGTTATAGAAGACAGTGGTAAAGGTATTAGAGAAGAAGATTTACCTCATGTGTTCGATAGGTATTTTCAATTAGGTCAGCATCATGAACTTAGGTCTGGAACAGGTGTTGGTTTAGCTTTAGCAAAAGATATTGTTCTTCTTCATAAAGGAGAAGTAATGGCAGAAAGTGAAATGGGCAAAGGCACAAGATTTACTATAACATTACCTACTGGAAATCATCATTTCACTAAAAAACAATTAATAACTTCTCAAGACAACTTAATAGAAGACACAGGTATTTCTACACAATACAACCCTTCTATAATTAATATTGGATGGGTAAATGAAAAAGATGAAATTCAAGAAGTTATTATTGACAATGCTTTACCATCAATTTTACTTGTAGAAGATAATAATGAAGTAAGACAATTTGTAAAAGAGATTTTCAAAGATAAATATAATGTATTAGAAGCCGAAAATGGTGAAAGTGGAATAACTGTTGCGCAAACAAAACCTGTAGACCTCATTATTAGTGATGTTATGATGCCGAAAATGGATGGTTTAGAATTTTGTAACATCATAAAATCTGATTTGTCCACCAGTCATATTCCAGTAATATTATTAACCGCAAGATCTTCTACAAAAGCTCAAAGAAATGGATTTGATAGGGGTGCAGATGTGTACATTACTAAACCTTTTGATGCAGACTTACTAAAAATACAGGTACAAAATCTACTTAACTCTAGGCAACTTTTAATTAATAAGTTTAGGAAAAATATACTTCTAGAACCTAAAGAACTTGAGTTAGAATCGCCAGACGAAATTTTCCTTAAAAAAGTCATGAGCATTGTTGAAGAAAACTTATCTGAATCTTCATTTATGACTTCAACTTTAATAGAGAAAGTGCATATGAGTCAATCTGTACTTTATAGAAAATTAAAAGTACTTACTGGTCAATCAATTTCAGAATTTATAAGAACTATCCGTTTAAAACGAGCTAGTCAATTACTTCTAAAAACAGATATGGGAATTGCTGAAATAGCCTATGAGGTAGGATTTAATGATCTAAAATACTTTAGAAGATGCTTTAAAAAAGTGTTTGAAGTATCACCTTCTCAATTTAGAAAAAGTCATGAAATAGAAGCTTCTACAGTGAATAACTAACTTTTAACACCTTCGAAATACTGCAATATACTTGATGTTTCATCTATAAAAACGGATAACCCCCTAGATTATATTAAAACCTCCCCCCTCTCTAGAGATTATTCGTATGATATTTGGATTCTTAACCAAAAAGTAACAAATGAAACTATTTAAAACTCTTGTTGTACTAATAATTGGGTTTAACCTATCTTGCAGTAACAAGACTACAGAAACCATCAAAATTTCCCCTGAAACTCATTTAAAATCTGCAGAAAAACAATTGGCCTTATTACTTGAAGCTGCTGAAAATGCAAATAGAATCCCTAGAACTTTAAATAAAGAAGGTGATATACATTGGACTAGGCCCAAGTTTGATTGGACCGAAGGCTTCTTTCCAGGTAGTTGTTGGTATCTCTTTGAACAAACAAAAGATGAAAAATGGAAAATTGCAGCAGAAAAATTTCAAACAATGTTTGAAAACCATAAATTTATAACTGATAATCATGACTTAGGGTTTGTATTTAATTGCTCTTATGGAAATGGTTACAGATTAACTAATAATGAAGCCTTTAAACATATAATGATTACAGCTGCTGATTCTTTATTAACACGTTTTAACCCAAATGTAGGATGCATAAAAAGTTGGGATGTTAATGCAGGTTGGCAAGCAAAAAGAGGTTGGAAATTCCCTGTAATAGTTGATAATATGATGAATTTAGAACTGCTTTTTAAAGTAAGTGAATTTACTAAAGACCCTAAATACAAAGATGCTGCCCTAATACACGCAAATACTACAATTAAAAATCATTTTAGAGATGATAACAGCTCTGTTCATGTAGTTGACTATGACCCTGAAACAGGAGAAGTAAGAGGCAAATATGCCGCACAAGGTTATGCAGATGAAAGTTCTTGGGCAAGAGGACAAGCTTGGGGATTATATGGTTATACTGTTTGTTATAGATTTACTAAAGACCAAAAGTATTTAGCACAAGCAGAAAAAATTGCTAACTATATCTTAAACTTTGAAGGCTTACCAAAAGATGGTATTCCCTATTGGGATTATCACGCACCAAATATCCCCAATGAACCTAGAGATGTTTCTGCTGCTGCTATAACAGTATCTGCACTAATGGAATTAAATGATTATTCTAATCATAGTTTTATAGATGCAATTGACAAAATAATGACATCTTTAGCTTCTAATGACTATACTGCGGAATTTGGAGAAAACAAACATTTCATCTTAAAACATAGTGTTGGAAGCATACCTCATGGAAATGAAATTGATGTTCCGCTAAACTATGCAGATTATTACTACTTAGAAGCTTTAGGAAGATATAAAACAATGGCTTTAAAAAATTAACATTTTTAGTGTCATGAAAAGTTTATGGGTAATATGCATTTCTCTTTTCATTTTAAACTGTCAAGAAAAAGTAACTAAAATTGCTAAAAAGACTGTTTGGGAAGATTTTGTAGATGCAAAGAAAACTGGAAAAACCCCTATTCTACCAGATTTCTCTTATGCAGGTTATAAATACAGTGAAGTTCCATTACCCAATGTTAAATTTAAAATCTTTAATATCATTGAATTTGGTGCAAATCCAAATGATACTCTATCAGACAAAAGAGCCATTATAAGAGCTATAAAAGCTGCTGAAAAAAATGGTGAAGGTGTTATTTATTTTCCAAAGGGAAAATACTATATAAACACTTATAGTGATGATAACAGTATCATTGCAATTACTTCATCTAAAATCGTTTTTAGAGGAGAAGGCAAAACAAATACGATTCTATTTTTTGATAAAGATCTACCTCCAACAGATCCTAAAAAAATGTGGTCTTGCCCTTCGGCAATAAAAGTTCATAGTCTAAATAAAAATGAACACGTAACCAAGATTACTGGAAATACTAAAAGAGAAACTTTTACTATTAAAGTGGAAGATGCCAGCAAAATTAGTAAAGGAGATTGGATAGTTCTTCAAGTTCAAAATAATAGCGAAGACCTTGTTGAATATGACTTATCTCCTTTAGTTCCTGATAAAGAATGGAAAAGTATTTTAGATAAAGGTGTTAAAGTAAATGAAAAACATCAGGTTGCTTCAGTTAATGGAAATACAATAACGTTAGTTTCACCAATTCATTTTGACATTCAAGCGAAGCATAATTGGACAATAAGTAAGTTTGCTCATGTGGATCATGTTGGTTTTGAAAATCTAACTTTTGAAGGTAATTGGACAAAAGAATTCGTGCATCACCGTTCTGCTCAAGATGATGGAGGTTGGTCTATTTTATCAATTTCTAATGCTGTAAACTCGTGGGTTAGTAATTGTACATTCAAAAACATTAGCAGAGCACTGAGTTTTTCTTCTTCAGCAGCTTGTACAGCTTTAAATATTGATATTGAAGGAGCAATTGGACATGCTTCCATAAACTCTTCAGGTTCAACAGAAATTTTACTTGCAAAAATTAATGACAACGCTGGTATGCACCACACAACTGGTGTTGGCGGTGGAAGCAATACAGGAACTGTTATATGGCGCTCAAAACACCCTTCTCATACATGCTTTGAAGCTCATGCCTCTCAACCAAGAACTACCTTATTTGATAATGTTGAAGGAGGCTTTTTTCAAGGAAGAGCTGGAGGCGCAAGATTTAACTTGCCAAACCACGGTAGGCATTTAGTACTGTGGAATTATAAAGAAACCGATGACCCTGAAACTAATTTCAGATTTGTGGCTACAGATACTTGGTATTGGCGTATTGTACCACCAATAATAGTAGGTTTTCATGGTTCAGGTACTACATTTAAAGAAGATGAAGTACAAATATTAGAAAGCTTAGGCACACCTGTAAAACCAGAATCTCTTTTTGAAGAACAGCTAAAATTGCGCTTAGGAAAATTACCTAGATGGATTAATGACATTAACCATTAAACGCTCTTTTTTATAGTAATATTGGTAGTTTAATTCCCAAAAAAAGTGATGGAATAAAATTTATTTCTTTACCACCTTAATCATTTTAGGTTGTTTTGTTCCAATTTTAGCAAAGTATATTCCAGATTTATTATTCCCCAATGTTAACTGCACTTCTCCTGCATTAATACTATAAACTTTAGAAGATATTATTTGAGACTGTATATTATAAATTTCAACTAATATACTCCCTTCATCAATAGGTACATTCAAACTAAAGTTCCCACTTGTAGGATTAGGGTGTGCTAAAATGGATTTATTAAAATCTATAGATTCAATTAGCTTTCCTTCACAGTCCTTATCTGACTTTATTTCTAGTGTATCGCCTTGAGCTATTTGAAGAGAAAAAGAAAAATCGAACGTTTCATAAACCATTTCATCATTAACAAAAACACTAAAAGGCGGTGTTCCTTGATTAATATTAACCGCTACAGTATTTTGTTTTAAGACTGTCTTAGCTGTAAGTCCTTCTGCTTCTACTATTTCAATACCAAAACATTGCTCTTCATCTGGCGAGTCTTTTAAAGAAACACATAGCGAATATTGCCCTGGTGCTAAATTTTCTATAATTGTTTCAGTAGTAAAATCGGTCTCATTTCCATCAAAACTCAACACATAATCTTCTGCAAAATCAGCTGTAATAGTAATTCGTCCGTTATCAGCATCAGGACAAGACTCAGCGTTAGACTTCACTCTAAACTGCGTATCATAAATAGACCATTCTGTTCCTTCTCCTGTATCTTCAATAGCATTAACTCCAGCTGTCCATCTAGTGCCCCCTCTTTCATAAGCTCCAATATCTGGCCCGCCTCCTTTAAAAGGTTTTTCAAATCCTGAAATTACCTGTCCTTGATCTATTAAAGTACTAGCAGATTTTGGCATGAAATTATTATTATCTGGATCTTCAAAAGGTGACTCACTAAAAATTGGACTATCTTGAATATCAAAATCTGTAGCCGTTTCACTAAACCAACTTCCAGTATTAGCAAAACTATTATATACTTTATTATTTTCTTGAGTAAAACCATTTACCCAAGCATCCATAGCTCTTTCAGCGTTCCAAATGGTATTGTGATAAAAATCTAAGTGTGTGTTATTCCAGTTTACTTGATAACCACTCCAAGACACATTCCAAACCACATTATGGTGCACCGTAAACCCTTTACTATTATTATCTAAATAAATACCAGCTGCTTTACCAGGGTTATTTGTTTCATGAGAATATGCTTGTGCTGTAGCATCATGAAACCAATTATGATGAATTTCATTATTCTTTAAATCTGCATTACCAACGGTGTAAAATATACCTGAATCACTATTTATTTTTTGAGACTCTGATACATCATTATATGCTATTTCACAATCTGTCCCTGCAACGTACATACCATCTCTTCCTGTATTAAAAATGGTGTTTTTCAATATTTTAACGTTACGGGCTGAACTTCTAATTGGTGAAGCATGAATACCAACGTAATCTGTATTAGTAATGTAATTACCTTCAATTACCGAATTATGCGCACCAGACCAATTCTGTACTGTTATACCATTTACTGAACTATGGTCTATTGTACATCCTTTTACTGTAGTATTACCTCCTAAAATTTCTAACGCTGCCTCACCCACTTGTGCTCCTCCATTATTTAAAGAATCATGACCTTCACTACCATGAATTATTTTACAATTTAATATCTCATTAAAAATGGCATCTCTATGAATTTTTACACTCCCACCAAAAAAGTTTACACCTTCAATTTTAATATAATCACCCCTAATTTGAGCTGTAAATTTTCTAGTAGCATATTCAACAGATCCATCGATTGGCATAGAACCATTTGCAGTTTGTAAATACAATACTTTTGCTGCATTATCATAAAACCACTCTCTTGCATGATCTAGTGCTTCTAATTTATTGAAAAGAAATAGTTGCCCTCTTTCATTATTTGTATAATTTCTCCAAACTGTAGGGTTATGTGGCGTAAACGGCCATTTAGTGATATCTACACCTGCATGTTCAATTCTATTTGCTGTACTATTTGTAATTCTTCTAGTCCAACTTGCTCCAGAGTGCGCTCCAAGATAATAAACAAGACCACCGGTCCAATCTATATTTGGCAAATCAGACACTTGAAAATACGATCCATCTCCATCATCAACAGGCTGACAATCTATTGTCCAACGATTGTTATCTACATTATTTGGCCATCTTGCCAAATCCATGTATTCTTTATTATGATAAACTGCTCTAAACCTTCCATCATCACCATCTTTCACCTGCATATCTACTGTAGCCTTATAAATATTACCATTGTGTAGTTGCCATCCATTTATAATGGTTGTAGCTCTTATTTCAACATCTTCCCCATCGGCTGCTTTAAAGATTAAATAATTGCCCGATGTACCACTTTTCTCAATTATAAGTTCTTCTTCATATATACCCTCTCTTATGATACATGTATCACCCGCAGACATTTCTGAAACGGCTTTATTAAATGTTCTAAATGGATTATCAATATCCCCCAAATTGGAATCGTCTCCATCAGTAGCTACATATATGGTATTTTGTGCTTGTGTAAAAGCTGAAGTAAAAACATACAACACTATAAATAATGATAATACTTTTTGCATAGTCAGATATTTTATCGACCTCAAAGTTAAGTTAGAAAGAAAGTCTTATCTACCACATAGAGTTGATTATATACCACAAATGTCTTATACATTTGCTATTTCAATTAAACCATTCTTTGTGAAAAAATTATATGTTAACCTATTTACTTTCTAAACCTAAGAAATTCTTGCAAGATTTTACATTTTTGAAATTAACATTTTTAATATTTTTAGAAGTTATACCAGATTCCGTTTTAGAAAAAATATCAAATTCAATATTTTCAAAATCACTATCCAAAACATCATCTAAAACAATTGCCGAACGATTATCATTCCCTCTCAATTCTAAAGTAACATTCTTTAATTTAAGTCCTTTCACATGACGCACATACATACCATAGCTTGGTAAAGTTCCAAAAAACAATTGTTCAGGATATCTTGCTTCATCTTCAGCCACCACTTTATTTTTTACATCTAAATCACCAAAACCAGTATATGAAAAATGAATATTTTCCATAGTTACATTTTCTATATAATGTCCAGGTAAACCTGTAAACATGATACCCTCTGTTGGTGGGTCTAATCTTCCTGTTAATCTGCCTTCAATATTCTTAAAAACAATGTTTCTAATTTTCCCAACAGGACGTCCTTCTGGCTTCGCATCACTTTTATATACTTGCTTTATAGATTTTGAATAGTCTCTGCCACGATTTCCTAGACGTAAAAATATTGGACCACCACAGTTAAACATTTTAATATTAGATATTTCTACATTTTCAATAATGGCTCCATCTACCGCTAACAATTTTATAGCACCATGACGGCTATCAAAAAACTGACAATTTTTAACGGTAATGTTTCTAAAACCAGTTTTTGAAGCTGTTCCAAACTTTAATGATGCCCAATAGCTACTCACTGTACAATTTTCAATATAAAAATTCTCAGTTACTTTATCTACACTACTTTTTAAGCAAATAGCATCATCTTCAACCTGTAAATTACAATCTGTAATTCTCACATTAGAACATCCGTCAAAATTCATCCCATCATTATTTCGGTTTTCCTTGTTATAAACGGCTGTTTTATGAATTTTAACCTCATCGCACTCTCTAAAGTACATACACCATGAACCTGAGTTTTTTATGATCGCATTTTCAAAACGCACATTTTTACATTCTTCAATTCTAAATAATTTAGGTCGTTCTGGGCTGTGTTTAAACATATAGCCTTTACCATTAATCTCTGATCTAGCATGTCCCACTATTGCTATATTTTCCTGACCATGCGCGTAAAACAAACATTTTGAAAAATGAGGTTCTTCAGTAGCAATAGGAACGTCTGCATAATCTTTTAAATCTGAGCTTCCAAACAATTCTGTATTAGCCTCTAATTTAAACGTTACATTACTTTTTAAAAACAATGTTCCTGTTACATAAGTTCCTTTTGGAACAATAACGGTTCCTCCTCCATTTTTATGAGCCTCATCAATGGCAGATTGAATTGCTTCTGTACTTAATTCTTTATGTGATTTTTTGGCACCAAAATCAAGAATATTATAGTCTTGCGCATGTGTGAAGGCACAAAAAACCATAAATAAAATCGTAAATATTTTAATTTTCATTATATAAGTTTCGTATAATTAATAATAGTGTTTCCAGAAATCAAATTTTGTACGCTTTCCATCAGCAACATCACCTAACTCAATCGCCTTTTCTTTCATTTCTAAACGCAATTTTGCAACAATTTCTTCAAACTCAGGAAAGTCAGCAAGATTGAAAGTTTCCCAAGGGTCTTTGGTTATATTGAACAATTGTGTAACTCTAGATCCTGTAACTATATTACCTCTTTTCCAATCATCATCTGGTGATCTCACATATTCTATAAGTTTATAATCTCCTTTTCTATAAGCTCTTTGATGTTGACGATAAGCATGATAGGTATAATCTCTAATTGTTTCTTTTTCGTTGTTAATAACTGGCAATAAACTCTTTCCGTTTACTGTTGAAGGTGTTTCAATTTCTGCAATATCACAAATGGTTGGCATAATATCATGAATGTAGTTAAAAGCATCTTCACGTCTGCCTTTATTTGATGCACTTACGAGTCCTCCTGAAATTATAAAAGGTATATGAATACCATCTTCATCATATATATTTTGCTTACCCATTAGTCCATGATTACCCACTGCCAACCCGCTATCTCCCGCCATTACAATAATGGTGTTTTCATATAACCCTTGTTCTTTTAAAGTATTAATCACTTTTCCAATTTGAGCATCTAAATGACTAATAATTGCATAGTAATCAGACAGATGTTTCTTTGAAACTTGCTCGGTTCTTGGCCATTCAGCTAATTCTTCGTCTCTTAAAAATATATGTCCATTATCAAAAGGGTGCTGAGTCATATAAGAAGGTGGTAAGTCTATATCCTCTTCAGGATACATGTCTTTAAATTCCTGAGGTGCTTGACGTGGGTCATGCGGTGTTGGGAACGCTAAATACATAAAAAAAGGCTTCTTTTTCTTATACCTTTTGAAAAATATCGATGCCTCATCTGCTAATACTTCAGATACATGAGGCCCTATTTTCTCAGTTCCTGTTGGTCCTTTTTTATCTTCTTTAGTAAGCGGTCTATTTATAACCTCTCCGTTACCATCATACTCTAATAAATAACAGTTTTCACGTTTGTAATTTCCGTTAGGTTCCCAATCGTGAAATGGCATTCTAAACTGATCTGTTAAGTAAGCTGGTTTGCCTGAAACTTTAGCACCATCATGAGCAGAACGTGCTAAAGACTGCATATCTTGATGCCACTTACCAACATGATATGCATAATAGCCCGCATTCATAAAAGCTTCTCCCATCATAGTATGATTAGCAGGTATAGTATATCCTGTACCTTCCAACTGAAACAAATTTCTACCTGTAAGCAACATGGCTCTGCTTGGTATACAAGTGGCTCCAGAAAAAGCCCCCATTAAATAAGATTTAGTAAATGTAATTCCATTATGCGCCAAATCATCCAAATGAGGTGTCACCACCGCTTCTCCTCCTAAAGCATGTACACCAGAATATCTATGATCATCTGTATAAATTACCAATACATTTGGTTTCTTTTTTTTCTGAGCTTGCAATTGAAAAGCAAATACCCCTAACAAACAAAATAATACAACTTTTTTTGTCATTTTATACTGGCTAATTATTTGGTTGAATTCTTAATAAATTCTTTATTCCGCTTAGCTATATTTTTCTTTTGAGTTTTATTTAACCCGTGCTTAAAGTAAAAATCTGGTTTATAATATTCGTTATGATGTTTCATATCATAATCATCAACATCCTGACTTAAATCGCAATCAAATCTTGTTAAAATGGAATGATTTTGAGACCAATTAGTGGCATTTGTAAAATGTGAAATCCCCCAAGTAATTCCTCTTCCATCATCTGTATTTGTAAAAGCATCTGGCACAAAAGAACCTGCTGCATTTGGTAATAAGGATACTATGGAAGCTATTTCAAAATTCACTCCATCTGGTGCAAATTGAATGGTATGATGTTCATTTCCATCTCTTGTTACTAATGCTGCCATTCCTCCTCTAAAAGGGAACAAAGATGTTTCATGACCTGCTGCAATCACTGGGTTTAAAGGGTGTTTTGTAAAAGGCCCTAAAGGATTATCTGCAGTAGCCAACCCTTGCATTCTTACCAATCTTGGGTCTCCATCAAAATCTGATTTGTAATACAGATATATTTTGCCTTTGTAAACAAATGGGTGTGGATCATGAATTGAATATTGATCCCAATCTCCAGGTGCTCCATTAGGAATTACAACTTTATTATATGGTGTCCATGGTCCATCTGGCGAATCTGCATAAGACACTGCTACAGGACAATCATCTCCACGTTTACCACTTGCTTCTAAAAACCCTTGATAGTATAAATAATACTTACCCTTCCAAACTAAAATATCTGTGGTACTCACAGACCTCCAACCTACATTTGGTTTTGGTGGTCTAGGAACTGCTACTCCTTGTTCTTCCCAAGTAAAACCATCTTCACTAGTTGCATACCAAATATCACATAAATCCCAATCACTTGACGGAATGGTTGCACTGCTATTTTTAGCACCTTTTGGTGATGTTAACGTGTTTCTATAGGTGTACCATACATAATATTTTCCATTAGCAAAAATGACTTTTGATGGATCTCTTCTTGAAATGGTACCATCATGATTATTATAATCAAACCCTTTTAAAGGGGTGTATTTAAATTGAGAGTATAACTCATTATCTTCAGGTCTTGGCGCCATGTAATTATCATAATTACGCTGCATTGCTGCACTTAAAGGTCGATCTGGTTTTTCTTTTGGAAGCTTAAAAGGAAAAGCGCCTTCAACTTTTTCTTTCTCTTGACCTAAAACAAAAAAAGGAAATGCTAAAAGTGCTAACAAGATTCTTTTTAGTTGTACGTTATATGTCATTGTATTGTTTAGTTTTTGTGTTTAAATTATTCTTCAGAAATGTTAATGATTAATGTATTAATATCTAAAACTTGAGTCTTATCAGCTCCTTCAGGAACTAATTTTGCAACAAGTTTGTATTTCCCTTCGTTCAGTTTTTCCTCTAAATTAAAACTATATTCTAAATAAGCGTACCCTGAGTAAACCTTAAGTTTAGTTTGTGTAATAATTGTATTATCCTGATTCATTAACTTTAAAAGAATAACCCTATCTTGATTCGCTTTATAACTTAAAGGAATTTTTAATTGATTTGAAGATTTCAATTTGAGTTCAGCAGTATCAAACAATACCTTTTCTTTATATATTTTTATTTCGGCTTCTAGATTTGATCTGTTTTTTTTCTTGATATCTATGAGTTTGTAGCCTCTAACCCAATCATAATACACCGTATTTTTAGAATCATCTTGTAATTCTTCATCTGTTGGTAAAGAAATCCAAGGAAACGGATAGGTTTCATGTACTAAACGCATGTACATTGGTTTATCCATTGGTTTATTTGATATGCTATCAAAAAATCTCTGGTGCTTTGGTTCACAGTTGTCATAATAATAGCTTGCAGAAGTCTCATCTTTCCACCAACCTCCGTACACATGAAAATCTTTAGATGCCACTTCTTCATCTTCAAACCTTACTTGTTCTGCTCTATAATCATGTCTTTCACCATTGCAGTCATTGTACCAATAATGTGCATTAGAGTGCATACCACTTGCAAAATAACTTCCTTTAAAGTCGCCTCTGCGTCCTATACATTCCTGAATATCCCATTCTTGATCATATCTATCACAGCCTTTAGGACCTTTACTTCCATTTCCTGAAAACCAAAATGTAGTAGACATAGTTGTAGCTGCTGCTTTTGCTCTACACTCATAATACCCTAAATACACTGATTTTTTTGAAACTACTGCTGCTCCTTTAATATTGAATGTATTAGCTCTACCATATGCATTGACTATGGTATCCTTTTTCATTTTCCCACCTTTAAGTTGAAGGTAGCCATCTGCAACAGACACTTGAGAAGGTAAAAATAGACCAGGTGGTCTGCCAATCCATCTTGGATGATGATCTAACCATTTTGTTTTGTCTAATGTTGTTCCATTGAACTCATCAGAGAAATCAGGATTTAAAACCCATCGTTTCCCTAATGGAGGTTTTGGTGGTCCCGATTGAGCACTTAAAGTATAGCCCAAACCACAAATAAGAAAAATGCCAAAAAGTTTCTTTATAAGCATAGTTTATAATTTCGTCTTTAAAAACAAAATTAAAATATACTTAGTCTATTAAGAACTGATATGATTTAATAAGTAGAAGTAATGTTTTTGAGATCTTAAAAAGACCACATTTTATAGCTCATTTTAAGCTATTTATTTTAAATGAATTATACAATAACTATACTTGTGGTAATTTCTTTAGAATTACCAAATTTTGATCTTGATTTACTAATTAGATGTTTAAAACTGAAACCAATTTCGGGTAATATCTTTTTCTATAGCAGAATTGCTTTTGTGTTCAAATTCATTTTTAGAAGCATTATATTGATAATCTTTGCCCCATTCTTCATGATTTTCGGAAACAGATTTAATAGCATCGCAAATAAATTTAATATCATTATTTGTCATGGTTGGGTGTATAGACATACGTATCCACCCAGGTCTTTCTATTAAACAACCATCTAATATTTTTTGTTCTATAGATTTTGAAGTAGACTCATCTACGTTCAATAAATAATGACCATAGGTTCCAGCACAAGAACAACCTCCTCTAGTCTGCACACCAAACTTATCATTCAAGAGTTTAACAATAAGATTGTAATGTACATCTTCAATATAAAATGAAAAGACCCCTAACCTATCCTTGTTATCTGGTGCTAAAATCTTAAGATCTTTAATCTTAGACAACCTTGCAAAAACAATAGCATTAAGCTCATGCTCTCTATCTAATATATTTTGAACGCCCATTTCTTCTTTCAACCTTATAGACAAGGCTATTTTAATTGCTTGTAAAAACCCTGGAGTACCTCCATCTTCACGAGTTTCAATATCATCAATATAGTCATGATCTCCCCAAGGATTGGTATAACTTACCGTACCACCCCCTGGATTATCTGGCACCATGTTTTTATATAATTTTTTATTGAAAATTAATACGCCCGATGCTCCTGGACCTCCTAAAAATTTATGAGGTGAAAATGTAATGGCATCTAAATATTCATCTTTCTTTTCAGGGTGCATATTAATATTCACATAAGGTGCAGAACATGCAAAATCCACAAAACACAATCCATTATTTTTGTGCATTATTTTTGCAATTTCATGGTAATTTGTTCTTATCCCTGTTACGTTTGAACAACCTGTCACTGCCGCTATTTTAATTGGCGTGTCTTTATATTTATCTATGAGCTTTTTTAACCCTTTTAAACAAGGTAATCCTTCTTCGTTAAACGGAATAACCTCCACATTTGCAATAGTTTCTAACCATGACGTCTGGTTAGAATGATGCTCCATATGAGACACAAAAATTATAGGCCTTTTTTCTTCAGGTATAGTAGTGTTCTCTTTTAAATTTTCATTGAGTTTTAAACCTAAAATACGCTGAAATTTATTGATAGCACCTGTCATTCCTGTACCTACAGTAATTAACACATCATCTTGAGAAGCATTAACATGTTCTTTAATAATAGTTCTGGCATCATGATATGCTAAAGTCATTGAAGACCCTGTTATTGATGTTTCTGTATGTGTGTTAGCCACATAAGGTCCTATTTGATTTAGCAGCTTTTCTTCAATAGGCCTGTACAATCGTCCACTAGCCGTCCAATCTGCATAAATAATTCTTTGCGTACCATAAGGTGATTCAAAATACTGATTCCCGCCAACAATGTTATTTCGGAATTTTTCGAAATACATTTCTAACGATGAGGATTTCATCTTTTTAGAATCTTTACTAAGTATGGATTTTATAATCTGCTTCAAATCTATTTTTTCTTTTTATTCTTAATCAATCAAAATATCTAATATTTGAATAGCCGCGTCACTAATTTTGGTACCTGGACCAAAAACAGCCACAGCTCCAGCATCAAATAAAAACTGATAATCTTGTTTTGGAATAACGCCTCCTACAATTACCATGATATCTTCTCTTCCATAGGTTTTTAATTCTTCTATAACCGCTGGAACTAAAGTTTTATGACCTGCAGCTAACGAAGATACGCCTAAAATGTGAACATCATTCTCTACCGCTTGTTTTGCTACTTCTTTAGGGGTTTGAAACAAAGGACCAATATCTACGTCAAAACCAATATCTACATAGCCTGTTGCGACTACTTTTGCGCCTCGATCATGACCATCTTGCCCCATTTTTGCAATCATTATTCTTGGTCTTCGTCCATCTTGTTCTGCAAAAACATCCGCTTTTCTTCTGGCTTCTTTAAAACTTTTATCTTCTTTTATTTCTTTTGAATACACTCCCGAAAATGATTTCACCATAGCTTTATGACGCCCAAAAACAACCTCTAAAGCCACACTTATTTCTCCTAAAGTAGCTCTTAATCTTGCCGCTTTTACAGCTAATGCTAACAGGTTCTGCTCTAGCGTTAAATTGGTATTATCATCTTCCATTTTAAGTTTGGCTAGATTGGTTAAATCTTCTAATGCTTTTTTAACCGCTACCTCATCTCTTTCTTTTTTAAGTGATGCTAAACGTTCTAATTGTTGCCTTCTTACCTCTTCATTATCTACTTCTAAAATATGAAGCTCATCTTCTTGCTCTAATCTGTATTTATTAACGCCAACAATGACGTCTTCTCCACTATCTATTCTAGCCTGTTTTCTTGCTGCCGCTTCTTCTATACGTTGTTTTGGAATACCTGCCTCAATAGCTTTGGTCATACCTCCTAACTCTTCTACTTCTTCTATTAAAGCCCAGGCTTTTTTAACCAGTTGATCTGTTAAATATTCAACATAATAACTCCCAGCCCAAGGGTCTACCGTTTTAGTAATCTTGGTTTCTTCTTGTAGAAAAATTTGTGTTTCTCTTGCTATACGAGCAGAAAAATCTGTTGGCAACGCAATGGCTTCATCTAATGCATTGGTATGTAAACTTTGTGTACCTCCAAATACCGAAGCTGTAGCTTCTATAACCGTTCTTGCTACATTGTTAAACGGGTCTTGTTCCGTTAAACTCCATCCACTAGTTTGACAATGCGTTCGTAATGCTAGAGATTTAGGGTTTTGAGGGTTGAATTGCTTCACCAATTTAGCCCATAGCATTCTAGCTGCACGCATTTTGGCTATTTCCATAAAATGATTCATCCCAATACCCCAGAAAAAGGATAAACGAGGTGCGAAATCATCTATTTTTAAACCAGATTTAAGCCCTGTTCTTATATATTCTAATCCATCTGCTAAAGTATATGCTAGTTCTATATCTGCTGATGCTCCTGCCTCATGCATATGGTATCCAGAAATACTGATACTATTAAACTTTGGCATAAAATTACTTGTATACTCAAAAATATCTGCAATGATTTGTATAGATGGCTTTGGCGGATAGATGTATGTATTTCTCACCATAAACTCTTTCAAAATGTCATTTTGAATAGTTCCCGCCAGTAACGATTTATCTACACCTTGCTCTTCTGCCGCAACTATGTAAAACGCCATTATGGGTAACACAGCTCCATTCATAGTCATGGATACCGACATTTTATCTAACGGAATACCGTCAAATAACACTTTCATATCTTCTACAGAATCTATAGCTACGCCAGCTTTCCCTACATCTCCAATAACACGTTCATGATCACTATCATAACCTCTGTGTGTTGGCAAATCAAACGCTACAGATAATCCTTTTTGTCCGCCTTTTAAATTCTTTCTATAAAAAGCATTACTTTCTTCTGCTGTTGAAAAACCAGCATATTGACGTATGGTCCATGGCCTTCTTACATACATAGTAGAATAAGGACCTCTTAGATAGGGCGGAATACCTGCTGCAAAATCTAAATGTTCTACACCGTCAATATCTTTTTCATTAAAAGTTGACTTTATTTCAATGCGCTCAGCTGTTTGAAAGGTTTCCAAAGACTTTGAATCTTCTTTTGGATTCTCAGTATTAACCTTTAAATCTTTTAAGCTTAAATGCTGTAAATTTTTTCTACTCATTACTCAACCTTTCTAGTTCTAAAGATTCTGACAAACGTCTACCTAACAACGGTTCTACAGTTGTTTCACTACTATTAGCCTTTGTAAAAGGATGTAACTCAATAGCATCACTCATTTTATCAATTTCATTGATATATTTATTTGTACCAACTAAAACCTTTTCACCCTTATTAAAATACGCTTGTTCTTTTAAAGCGCTTGCAGCTATTTCTTTTTGAATACCGCCTTGTTCTAGTTGTTTTATAAATCCGCCTTTTTTTTCTATTGATTTAAAAAGTTCCAATGCTTTTTCTGCTAATTGCTGTGTTATACCTTCAATGTAATAGGCGCCATCCGCAGCATTATTAACCTTATCAAAATAACTTTCGTTTTTAAGTAACAATAACTGATTAAGAGATATACGAGTTCCAAATTCGTTTTCTTCTTTATAAATAGCATCATAAGGCATATTACTAATAACATTGGCTCCACCTAAAACAGCAGACATGCATTCTGTTGTAGTGCGTAACATATTCGTATTATAATCATATAACGTTTTATTTCGTTTTGTTGGAACTGCGATAATACAACAATCGGCTTCAATATCATAGGCACTCGATAAAACCTTCCAAAGTAAACGCAATGCTCTTAATTTTGCTATTTCAAAAAAATAATTGGTTCCTACTGATACATTAAAATGCACCTTTTCAATATTATGCTTATTGGAGAACACATTTAGATATTCATTGGCATGAGACAATGCAAACGCCAATTGCTGCACCATATTTGCTCCAGCATTTTGATATACAGAGACATCAACACTTATGGTATTGATAGTTGTATTGACTTCTAAATCTTTATTTATGCTATTAAACCAATTTCCCGTTTTACCAAAATGACCAATTGGGTCTATACACAAATGAATATCTCCTTTTGAATTAGCCGCAAAATCTGTAATAGATTCCCAAAGTATTTTAGAAAAACACTGAAACTCAAAATAAATCTGAACTTTTTTATCATTGATGCCTTTTAAAAGAACTTCAACATTAATTTTTTCTGAAATAATTATAAAACGAAGACTTTCTGCCCCCTTTTCAATAGCTTCTTTTGCTTTTGTATTAGCACCATTATCATCTTCAACATTAATGGTTTGACAAATATACCATGCTGATGAAGACTTTTCTAACTTAGAAATATTAATAGCATTATCTGCATGATAAAAAGGCTGTACAGAAATACCCTCTGGTGATTCCCAAATTAAAGTTTCATTATAATCTGCACCTTTTAAATCAATCTTAATTTTCTCCTCCCATTCTTTTGCAGAAATAGGGTTGAAACTATCAAAAAAAGCATCTTTACTCATCTTCAACAATCTTTTACAACGGAATATTTCCGTGTTTCTTCTTTGGCAATACAACTGCTTTATCTTCTAACATGGCATAAGCTTTAATTAGCTTAGCTCTCGTGTCTTTTGGTAGAATAACTTCATCTATGAAGCCTCTTTCTGCAGCACTATATGGATTGGCAAATTTATTAGCATATTCTGCTTCTTTTTCAGCAAGTTTTGCTTCAGGGTCATCTGCCGACATGATTTCTTTTCTAAAAATAATCTCACTAGCTCCCTTTGCACCCATAACTGCAATTTCTGCACCAGGCCATGCATAATTCATATCTGCACCAATGTGTTTAGAATTCATTACGTCATAAGCGCCTCCATATGCTTTTCTAGTAATAACGGTTACTTTTGGCACTGTTGCTTCACTTAATGCATATAGTAATTTAGCCCCATTAGTAATAATTCCGTTCCACTCTTGGTCTGTTCCTGGTAAAAATCCTGGTACATCAACCAAAACTAGTAATGGTATGTTAAATGCATCACAAAAACGTGTAAAACGTGCTGCTTTTCTTGAACTTTCTACATCTAAAACTCCTGCTAAACTAATTGGTTGATTGGCTACGATTCCAATACTCTTACCTCCTAATCTTGCAAAACCAACTATAATATTATCTGCGTAATCTTTATGAATTTCAAAAAAGGACTCTTCATCAATAACACCATTTATAACATGTTTCATGTCATAAGGTTGGTTGGCATTTTCTGGAACAATGCTTTCTAAAACGTCTCGTGTTTCATCTTTTAATTCATAAGGCAAGTCTTGGGCTATATCTTCACAATTTTGCGGCATATAGCTTATCATTTGCTTGATATTGTTTATACACTGTATATCATTAGCAGCAGTTAAATGAGCGACTCCAGATTTTTTAGCGTGGGTTGAAGCACCTCCTAACTCTTCAGAAGTTACATCTTCATTAGTTACTGTTTTCACTACATTAGGTCCTGTTACAAACATGTAACTAGAATTTTCTACCATGATGGTAAAATCGGTCATTGCTGGTGAATACACTGCACCTCCTGCACATGGCCCCATAATAGCAGAAATTTGAGGAATTATACCCGATACTTGTACATTTCTATGAAAAATATCTGCATATCCGCCAAGAGACTGAACACCTTCTTGAATTCTGGCACCTCCACTATCATTTAATCCTATTACTGGTACGCCTATCTTTACTGCTAAGTCCATTATTTTACAAATTTTCTCCGCATGAGTTTCTGATAAAGCGCCTCCAAAAACTGTAAAATCTTGTGCAAACACACATACTTGTCTGCCATTTATAGTACCATAACCAGTAACTACACCATCCCCATAATAGACTTGTTTATCCATACCAAAATCTTTGGCTCTATGAATTACCAATGCGCCTACTTCTTCAAAAGAATTTTCATCTAATAAAAAATGGACACGTTCTCTAGCCGTTAGTTTACCTTTAGCATGTTGTTTCTCAATACGTTCTTGTCCGCCACCCAATCTAGATTGCGCTAATTTATCTTCTAGTATCTGTTGCTTATTTTTCATCATTACTTTTCAAAATAGATTCTAAAACTAACTTCTGTTTTGTTTCCAATTATGATTTTTAACACTGGCTACTTTTAGAGTTTTCATATTATCAAGATATATTTTTAACCCTGCCATAGCAGCTACTTCTCTTTCTTCTAAAGATTTAGTACTCAATTTATCTGGTGAATAATAATTTTTCACAAAATGAGTATCAAAATTGCCTGAAGTAAAAGCCTCATGTTCACAAACAAACTTTCCAAAAGAAAGTGTTGTAGACACACCTTCAATCTTATAGTTATCAATAGCTTTTATCATTAATTCTATGGCTTCTTCTCTAGTATCTCCAAAGGTTATTAACTTAGAAAGCATAGGATCATAATAGATTGGCACCTCCATACCTTCTTCAAAACCATCATCTACTCTAATTCCAGCTCCTATTGGAGGTTTATAAGTAGACAACGTTCCTATACTAGGCATAAAGTTTTCTAAAGGATCTTCTGCATACACACGAATTTCAAGGGCATGTCCTTTAATTTCTAAATCGTCTTGTGTAAACGTTAGCTTCTCTCCTCTAGCTACTTTTATTTGTTGTTCTACAAGATCTACTCCAGAAATAATTTCAGAGACTGGGTGTTCAACCTGTAAACGTGTATTCATTTCTAAAAAGTAGAAATTTTTGTTTTCATCTAATAAAAACTCAACGGTTCCTGCTCCTACATAATCACAAGCTTTAGCTACTTTTACCGCAGCTTCCCCCATTTTTGCTCTTATTTCTGGGGTTAATACTACAGAAGGCGCTTCTTCTACTACTTTTTGATGCCTACGTTGTACACTGCATTCTCTTTCAAATAAGTGTACAATATTACCATGTGTATCAGCTAGCACCTGTATTTCAATGTGCCTAGGAGATGCTACATATTTTTCAATAAAAACGGCACCATCTCCAAAGGCTGCTACTGCTTCACTAATAGCTCGCTCCATTTGTTCAGGTAAGTCGTCTATATTTTCTACTACACGCATACCTTTTCCTCCTCCACCAGCAGAAGCTTTAATTAAAATAGGAAATCCAATTTCATTGGCTATTTTTTTTGCTAACGCTATATCTGTAATGGCTTCTTCAATACCTGGTACCATGGGAATGTCATAATCTCTAACAGCTTCTTTTGCTGCTAGCTTATTACCCATCACTTCTATGGCATGAGATTTTGGACCAATAAATGTAATACCATTACTTTCAACCATTTTTGCAAATGTGGCATTTTCACTTAAAAACCCATAACCTGGATGAATACCTTCTGCACCCATGAATTTAGCGGCTTCAATGACCTTTTCCATTACCAAGTATGATTCAGCTGAAGGTGCTTTACCTAATAAAACTGCTTCATCTGCAAACTTTACATGTGGAGCATTTCTATCTACTTCAGAATATACAGCAACGGTTTTTATACCCATTTTCTTTGCTGTTCTCATGACTCTTAAAGCAATCTCTCCACGGTTAGCTACTAATATTTTTTTCATTTTGATTTAATAATTTTTTAAAAATTGAAATAGCTATTCCATTTCAATAATAAGTTGCCCTTTCTCTACAGCCTCATTTTTTTCTGCATTAACAGATTTTACAATACCATCACCTTCTGCTAAAATGATATTTTCCATTTTCATTGCAGATAGGATTAAAAGCGGTGTGCCTTCTGTTATTTCTTGTCCTGCCTCTACCATAATATCAATGATTAACCCTGGCATTGGTGCTTCAATAGAATTGACCTTTTGAGAAGTAACTGTTAACAAGCCCATTTCTTTGACTTGTTGGTCATACTCATCTTCAATTTCTATTTCATAAATATTTCCATTTACAGAAATACTAAGCTTTTTGTTTAAAAAATCAGCTTCGAGTAATTCGATATTATAGGCTTTATTATATTTTAATACATGATAGTTTGAATTACCAGTTTTAATAATATCTAAAACCTCAATCTCATTCCTTTTTACAGGAAACCCTTCTTCGTTTACTTTAATTAAATAATCATTCATAGTAATGTCTTCTGAACAAACTTTTATTTTAATGGTGTAAATATAATTAAAATTAGTTAATTATATTAATCATTTATAATGTTAACTATTTTTATTAACTTTATGATCTCAAAAGGTTAAAGTAATCAAATTTAAAATCTTTTGCTAAAACAATATATATGAATAGTTTACAACACCATCTTAAATTTTCTAATCTAGACCCTGCTATCAAAGGATTTCAAGAAGTAATTTTTAGTGTTTCTAACCTAGATAAAGCTGTAACTTTTTATAAAGAATTATTTGGCTGGAATATAGTTTACAAGGGCAACGGTACAAATGATTTAAAAAAACTTTGGCATTTAAATACTTCTGTAAATATAAAAGAGGCTCTTTTAGTTAATCCAGAAGATAATTTAGGTGTTTTGCGTTTGGTTTCTTTTAAAAATGTTGAGCAAGAACAGATACGTTCTGGCACTCAAATTTGGGATTCCGGAGGTATTTTTGACATAAATGTGCGTGTAAAAGATATTAATAGCATGTACAAAAAACTCCAAAAGGAAGGCTGGAACGGATACACAGACCCTAAACGTTTTACTTTTGGTAAGTTTGATGTTTCTGAAGTTCTTGTTAAAGGACCCGACGGAATTACCATTGCTATGATGCAACGTTTTAATCCTCCATTAGAAGGTTTTGAGTTTAAAAAGGTAAGTAGAATATTTAACTCCACTACTATTTGTAGAGATTATAAAACAACACTTGATTTTTTTATAAACAAACTAGGCTTTAAACTTTATTATGAAACTGAAGGTACAGATAGAAGCCATGGATCAAATGTAATTGGTGTTCCTCCTAATATTAATGGAGATATTACTGTACCCGTTTGTATTATTCACCCCAATGGTGAGAATGACGGTTCTTTAGAGTTACTTGAAACCATTGAGTTAAAAGGTAAAGACTGTTCTGCTTTAGCAAAACCACCTAACCTTGGTATTTTAATGTATAGATTTCCCGTTAGAAATGCTGATGCTTACGCATCTGAACTCATTAAAAAAGGTGTAATATTAAATAGTAAAGTACACACTTTAACTATTGAACCTTACGGGCAAGTTAAAATATTCTCTGTGCTTTCTCCAGATGGTGTCTGGATTGAATTTATACAATTAATTTAAAAGATTTCTTATGAAAGCGTTCAAGCCATTATTAAGCATATTTTTAATTCTTTTCTATTCATCTTGCAATAAAACAACACAAGAAAAAATAGAAATCGAGCCCAATTCAGATAAAAAAATACTTGTTGCATCTGATGGTGCTTATGAAAAAGTTCCGCTTGAAAAAGACACCATTGTTTTAAAAGTAATGCAAACCAGAGTAAAATCTCTTTCTAGTTTTCCTTCAATTGAACAAGGTCTTGACGAGAATCTTAAATACATGGAACAAATGGCTTTCCAAGCTCAAAATGAAGGGGATAAACCTGATATCATTTTATTTCATGAATTCCCTTTAACAGGGTACTCTTCAGGAACAAGACAAGAAAAATTACCATTTACAATTGAGGTTCCAGGTCCTGAAACTAAACGTATTGGAAATATTGCTAAATCTTGTGATTGTTACGTTGTTTTTGGTAGTTATGTACGCGACAATAATTGGCCAGATCATATTTTGAGTATTAATACCGTAATAGGAAGAGATGGAAATATTGCTAAAACATTCTGGAAATCTAGAAACATAAAGCGCATTTATAAAGACAGAGAGATTACCACTACTACTATTGAAGCTGTTAGAGATGCCTACAGAGAAAAGTATGGTATTGAAGAAGAGTTTCCTGTGCTTAGAACAGAATTTGGAAATATTGCGGTAAGCACCGTACAATTTGATCCTTTTATTTATGCAGCTTTTGCAATGCGAGGCACCGAAATTATGCTTAGAACAGCCACTTTATTTGCTGAAGAAGATGTGGTCTTTACCGCTTGGAGTAATGATTTTTACTCCGCTATGGCAAATTTCACATTACCAGTTAGCACGGGTTATAACGCTGGAGAATCTGTAATTGTAGGACCAAATGGAGATATACTTGCTAAACATCCAAGTAAAGAAGATGATGGCATTGTTGGAGCCAAAATACCAATTGCTTCATTTAGAAAAGATAGAACCATACCTAATTATGCTTTAGAAATGACTAAACCTGTTTTTGAACAATACAAACAAGAAATTCCGATAAATCATTTAAATATGAAAAAAGAGTCTCTACCAAAAACTGGAGCAGAAATGAAAACTCTTATGGATAGTGTTAGTAGATACAATCCTCCTAAAAAAGCAAACTAAT
This sequence comes from uncultured Flavobacteriaceae bacterium, assembly GCA_947487895.1. Lineage (GTDB taxonomy): Bacteria > Bacteroidota > Bacteroidia > Flavobacteriales > Flavobacteriaceae > Seonamhaeicola. The sequence goes on along the minus strand of CANKYF010000013.1, from coordinate 75,034 downwards.
ATAAATTATTTGAACATGTCAGTATTATACAAAAGGATTACACTTTGCGTATCAGATTTAGAACGCTCACTAAAAATTTACAGAGATATTTTAGGATTTACTATTAACTACATTCAACCCTCAGAAAAAGATTCATTTTCTTATCCTGTTTTTAATATTCCAAATGAAGCAGATTTGAATTTTGCAACCTTAGATAGCCCTACACAAGAACGCACTTTTGGTTTAACCGAGGTAAAAGGCGTTGAGTTACCAAAACATAATGGCATTCATATGAGTGCATCGGTTATAAAAGTAGATGATTTAGATGATGTGATTACAAAAATCAAAACACTTGGATTACAAACTACTGCTATAAAAACAGATGAAAACGAATATGCCACATTCATTGAGCAAGCCTTTGTTGATTATGATGGTCACTTAATTGTTCTTTATCAATTAATAGAAAAATAGTATTATGAAAACAGTCATTCTTTTTATAGTAACTTCAATAGTCCTTTTGGGTTCATACACATGCATTGGGCAAACTGATGATACCCATGATGAAAAGAAAATTACACAACCTAAAGATTTTCCTTTAATCTTTCGAAGAACCACACTTATTGTTAGAGATATTGAAAAATCTTTAGCACTCTACAAAGATATTATGGGCATGAAAATTATTTATGACAATAAACTTACTAGACCTCACCCAAAAGAAGACAGAGACCAAATAGTACGTTTAGTCTTTTTAAAAGCTACCAGTAATTTTAATGGTGTTCTTGGTTTAATAGAATATGATTATGATAATACTAACAAAACACTTAAACCTATAAGAAAAGAAGGTTTTACAGCTCAAAACACCATTTTATTATTCAATAGCAATGACCAAGATGCCAGACTAAAAGAGATAAAAAAGTTACCCACAATAGAAATGATAAAAGAACCTAGATTGGTAAAGTACCCTTCATACAATGGTGGTGATCCTATAAAGGCCAAAGTAGCTATTTTTTACGACCCAGATGGGTACATAGTTGAGTTTAACAAATTACTAGATAATTTATAATAGTAAAACATATGATTTTCAAAACGCTTGACAAACTAGATTCCTATAAAGCCTATGCGTCTATACCTATCAGAATTATATTTCTTCTATATCTCATTCTAGCGATTAAAGCTGAAGTATATTTACCAGCTAATGCTGAAAAGTTTGGGGAAAGTTTAGCCGAAATGGGTATTCCTGCATCTACTTTAATGGGATACATTGCTTCTTATGGTTTATTCATAGCTCACATATTAATTGTTATTGGTTGGAAAGTCAGGTTTGCAGCTGTCATTGAAGTTATTTACTTTTTGGTAGCTGTATTTGTTTACCATGTTTCAGCAGGTCATGGTATTAGCAAAACTATGCCTGCATCTGTTATGCTAGCAATGAGCATCTTTCTCTTAATTCATGGAGCTGGAAAATCTTCGATAGATGAAGGTATTTAATAGTAACAATCAATACAATGAAATTCAAAACAACATATTTAAAACATTATACTCTTTTGGTTTTTAGCATCTCTTGCATTGCTATAATGAGTAGTCAATCTGAAAAAACAGATATCCTTATTGGGAATTCTGGAAATGATGGAGCTCGAGTTATGATTCAATCTGTAGACGGCAACTATATTCTGGCAGGTTGGCACGATATGCAAGGTATACATTCACATAGTAAAGGTTTAATAGCTTCAGTATCAAACAACGGAAATTTAAACTGGAAAAAAGTTTTAACAACCAATGGGCGAAACCAAGTATCGGCACTGGTACAACAACCCAATGGTAATTTATTAGCCATTATTGAAGAATTTTATACTGAAGATGAACCTGGGCAAGTCATACTTACTCAACTGTCAAGATCAGGAGAAATACTTCAAAAAACACCAATAGGAGGCACTGGTTCTGATGTAATTGATAAAATTAAGGTAACCACAGATGGAGGCTATATTTTGGCTGGGGAAAGTTCCCTAAAATCCGACAATAAAGATGCTTGGGTAATTAAATTATCACCTTCTTTTGAAAAAGAATGGGAATGGCGCAAAGGTACCGCAGGTAGAGACCGACTTACCGATGTAATTGTACTTCCAAATAATGATATAGTAGTATCTGGAAATACAACCGCACCAGGGGCAAACAATTCGCATAAGCATCAAATTCCATTGTTGGTAAAATTAAATGCTCAAGGTGAAGAAATTTGGTCTTGTAATTTTAAAATTAGTCATGCAGCTTCAATACGTGGTATTACTGCAACCAATTCTGGAGATATTATATTCTCAGGATTTACAAGGCAAAATAAAACATTCAATGCCTGGATAGGTAATGTTTCTAGTAAAGGTAATTTATCTTGGAGTACATCTTTAAACCTTCCTAAAGCAAGTTATTTACACGATGTGATCTCCAAAAAAGACAGCATATTTACGGCAGTTGGGGTTTGTTTTGATACTGAAACGCAAAACGACGCACTAATAGTTAACTTCTCAGAAAATGGTTCAAACATTAAGGGGTATAACTATCCGAAAGTAGGACAACAAGAAGCTAGAGCTATACTTTACAATGAAGACGCATTAATATTAACTGGAACAAGTGGCCCTTCTCGCAAAGAAAAACAACTATGGTTTTTAAAAATTCCAAAAATAGAGGAAAGCTGGTTAAACTATAAATTTTTAAAAGATGAAGAATAACCATATATCCTTATGTAAAATCAGTATCCTTTTTTGTTGGAGCATTATTAGCTACGCTCAAACTAACACCCTAAACCTTATAGACAAAAGTTACGGCACACAAGGTAAAGATGGTCTTAGAAATGTATTAGTTTTAGAAGATGGTGGCTATTTACTAACTGGATGGATAAACCAAACCTCAAAAAATCATGTAGGCGAAGGATATCTTTTAAATATAGATTCGCGAGGTACTAAAAGATGGGAAAAAACCATAAGTACTATAGCAGGCAGAAACCGAATCACAAATATTTTCAAGACTGAAAACAATGATTTTCTTATTGTAGTAGAAGAATTTCCTGCTGAAAACGACCCTGGACAAGTGGCTTTAATTACAATTGACCAAAAGGGTACTATTTTGAACAAACGTAAATTTGGAAACGCAGGTATTGATATTATTGAAATAATGCGCCCTAGCCCCGATGGAGGTTTTGTATTTGTTGGAGAAAGCGCTTTAAAACCTAACGGAGACCGACAAGCATGGGCGGGGAAACTATCTAATAACCTGGATGTATTATGGCAGCACCATATAGGTAACTCTGGTAAAGACCGTTTTACCGATTGCACCGTACTCCCTGATGGAAGCTTTGTAGCAATTGGATATATTGAAAAGAAACGAAAAAGTAGTGGTTTTTATGACAGCCCTTTAATGGTGAAATTTGACTCCTCTGGAAATACTATATGGTCTAAAAAGCCTAAATTTGAAAATGCAGGTGCTCTACGTGGTATTGCACTAGCTTCAGACCACCAATTAGCCTTAGTGGGATATACCCGAAATATTGACGGTAGCGAATTTGACGCTTGGGTAGGCATGGCATCAACTGAAGGTGAAATTATCTGGAATAAAACATTAAAAGCACCTGGATTTAATAATCTTATGGCTGTTGAAAAAATGCCTGATGATACTTTTGTAGCTATTGGCTCTGGTAAAAATGGTAAAACCAGTTTTGATGCTTTATTAGTACAGTTTTCAAATACTGGAGACACAATCACTTCGCAATACATTGAAAAAGAAGGCGCTCAATTTGGTCGTGTAGCGTATTCTATACCTCAAAATAGTATTGTTATTGGTGGTTTTAATTCTAATGATAAAAGTGTAGGAGACCAATTATGGATTTGCACCACAAAAACACCCCTTAATCAAAGTAGTAAAAAATAAGCTTAATTAGTAATTACTTCTCTTAAAGCATTGCCAAATTTCATCATATCCTCCATAGTTCCCATACTAATTCTACACCACTGGTAATAGGGAGCGAAAGGACGACCAATAGCAACTCCTTTTGCACGCATTTGAGTACGAAGTTGATTAATATCTCTATCTGATTTAAAGAAAACAAAATTTGTATGCGATGGTATATATTGCAGATTTAAACCATCCAGCAAATTATAAACATATTGCTTAGCTTCCATATTTTTACTCAAACTCATTTGATAAAAATCATCATCCTCATAAGAAGCCTTTACAGCTACAATAGCCATCATGTTAGGGCGTGCCATGATATTTTTTCTTATACGAGCTGCAATATCGGGTCTGGCTACCAAATACCCCATCCGTAACCCTGCCATGGCATATACTTTTGAAAAAGATTTAGAAACAATTATATTTTTTTCTTGTTTAACCAATTCTATCATTGAAGGATAGTTTGGCTCAGTAATATAATCGCAATAAGCTTCATCTACAAAAACAACGGTGTTTTTAGAAACCGAATTACAAAAGTCTAGCAATGTATCCTTAGGAATAAGGTCTCCTGTTGGATTATTAGGATTACAAACAAAAACTAGAGATGTTCTGCTTGTAATTCTACGTTTCATCTCTTTTAAATCATGACTTAGCTCTTTGGTTAATGGCACTTTATTAATAAACGCCCCAAATCGGTTCGCATAAGTCATTAAAAAATCATAAACAGGATCAGCTGTTATAATTTCTCCTCCATTTATACCATACGTTAATCCCGTTGCATTTAGTGCTTCAGAAGAACCAACTGCAATAACAATATGTGCTCTAGAAACCCCTTCTTTTTTAGCAATAAGATGTGCTAAAGCTTCCGTTTCTTCATAGGGGTATCTGCATAACTTATCAAAAGCCTCAACCATTGCCTTCCTTACTTTATTAGAAGGTCCTAAAGGGTTTTCATTAGCACTCAATCTAACATAATCATATTCGGTTTCCGAAATAATAGTCTCTTTTATTCTATTTTTTGAAATTGGTATCATAACTCAAATTTATTGTTCTACAGGTTCAGCAGATTTTTCAGCGATAATTGGGCGTATTAAAAAGGAGGCACCTAAAGCTATACTTAAGATAATAACCACTACCCAAAAACTCATACTGTATGAACCTGTTTGGTCTGAAATTAAACCAGTCATCCAAGCGCCTAAACCTGCTCCAAAACCTTTAAAAGCAGCAATAATTCCTCCTATTTTTCCAGCAGACTTTACGCCAAATGTCGTTATTATTATATAATTAATTATAGTATACAAACCACCCCACCCTAAAGCATATAGAATCAAAGCAGGCCATACTAGTGCTGAAACATCTAAAGCAATACATAACGCTCCCAAAGCCATAAAAATCACTTGAATCTTAAACAAGAGATGTTCATTTATATATTCCGCAATTGCTCCAGATATAAGTTTAGAACCCAGAATAATCACAAAGAAAATACTCAGGGTATTACCTGCAGAAGCTACTGTAAAATCTTGTTCTCTTAAATACAAAAACAAGTTAGTAATTAAGCCCATAATACTGTAAAAACAACATGCACCAGCAATACAAATTGCCCAAAAAACACGCGTTTTGATGGCTTTTTTAAGTATTATTTCATTTAGACCTGTATCTTTATCTTTGACCGCTATATTTTCGCTTATTTTCTCCTTAAACTTTACTGGTTTAATAAAAATAATTAGCAGTATAGCTACCATAATAGGTAGTATAGCTTCATACTGGAAGGCTGTTCTCCATCCAAAATTTTCTAATAAAGGCACACCTATTTGTGGTATTATGATACCGCCAGCCGAAGAACCAGCTAAAGCAATTCCTATAGCTATTCCTCTTTTTTCGGTAACACGTTTAGATACCATAATTAAAACCGTAAGAGAACCTGCTCCAGAAAGTGCAATGGCAAACATAAAATGTATTAGATACAAGTGCCATGTAAATTCTATAAATGAATAGAAATACAATAGGGTTGAAATTATAAGCAATCCTATAATAATTAACCGTTTTGCACCATATCTATCTATAAACACTCCTGCAAAAGGCGCACATAAAGCAGCGACTGCTAAATTGATAAAGTCTCTGAATTTCAACTCAGATTTTGTCCAGTTTAACTCAGTTAAAATAGCTTCATCAAAAATGGTAATACCTGAGAGTGTTAGTCCATTAGATACTATAAGTAGTATAGTCCCTAAAATGGCTATTCCCAGAACTTTTATGAATGATGTTTTTGTCAAAGCTTAATTTGTTTATTGATATATCGAATAATATCTTTTTGAACTAGTTAACTGCAGCTTTAGAAGTAACAGGTTTTATAAAAAAGCTTATCAATAAGGCTATGGAAAGCAAAACTACTACTACCCAAAAACTAGTACTATAATCTCCTGTTTTATCTGAAATAACTCCTGTAAGCCATGCTCCTAGCCCTGAGCCTACACCTTCAAAAACCGAAATAATACCGCCTATTTTTCCAGCAGACTTTACTCCAAAAGTTGTAATTATGATATAGTTAAGCAGTGTATAAAGTCCTCCCCAACCAATTCCAACGGCAATTAAAGCAGGCCATACCAAAGATGCTGAATTCATTGCCATTCCTACGGTACCTAATGCCATTATTGCCACCTGTATTTTAAACAATTTATGTTCATTGATTAATTCTGCTACCATACCAGATGTTAATTTAGCAACTAGAATTATGGCAAAGAAAATACTAAAAGCATTTGCTGCTCCTTCTACAGAAAAATCAAGCTCTCGCAAATGCAAAAACAGATTACTAATAATACCCATTATACTATAAAAACAACAAATTCCGGCAAAACAAATGGCCCAAAAAACGGGTAACTTTAAGGCCTGTGCAAATTTAATTTCTACCAAACCAGTTTCTTCATCTTTTTTAACTTCTTTACCTGATGTCTTTTTATATTTAATGGGTTTTACTAAGATGGCTAGTAAAATAAGCACTATAATTGGTAGCACAGATTCATATTGAAATGCTGTACGCCAACCAAAAGATTCTAATAAAGGTTTTCCTATTTGTGGAATAATAATCCCTCCTGCTGATGTTCCCGCAAGGGCAATTCCTATAGCCGTCCCTCTACGTTTTGTCACTCTTTGAGACACCATGATTATAGTTGCTAAAGTTCCTGCTCCAGAAACTGCAAAGGCAAAAGCAAAATGAATGGCATACATATGAAAAGTAGATTGAATCATAGAGTACAAATAATACAATATGGTAATCATTGCTAAACCAATAATCATCATTTTTTTCACACCATACCTATCAATTATTGCGCCTACAAAAGGCATTATGAAGGATGCAGAAACTAAATTGACCAGGTCTCGAAATTTAAGTTCAGATTTTGTCCAACCAAATTCAGTTAATATGGCTTCATCAAAAATTGTAATACCAGAAAATGTCAATCCGTTGGTTACAATTAATAGTATTGCACCTAATATTGCTATTCCTAAAACCTTTAAAAATGACTCGTCTTTTTTTGTCAAAATCTTTATTTTAAATTAAATTTTTATTTAAATCTTCTTGTAAATAATCGGCGTGTCATATGGTGTTAATTTCACCCCGTCTTTTCTTAAAATTTCTAGAACAGACAATTGATGATCTGAGAGTGTTTCCGTAAGTTGAAATGTTACACCTGGACCTACAATACCAATATGATTTGTAGTAAACTCATCAGTCTCCATCAAAGTATATTCGGCAATACCAAAAGGTCTAATTGATAGTTCGTTAAAATCTAAAACAAAAGATTCATTAGCATTTGTAGCTTCCTCTACATTAAATTTTTCTGGTATTTGAACAGATTGTAAAAAAACCTTGTGTTCTCCATCAGAACGTAAATAAAATAAAAGTGGTTTTATGGATGTTTCTTCATCTGGATATGTATAATAGCTTTCTTCTAAAACATAAATACCTTCATGATCTTTAGGTCTATTAATGATCCTGTGGCTAAACAAATCTGTAACATGTTTTGCATAAGGGTGTATTTGCCTTCCTGCTTCTTTTTCTGCTTCTATTTGCGCTTTATTATCTAATGTTCCGCAAAGGATATCTGTAAATCGTTTTAGTATTTTATCCATTAGTCTTCTTGAAAAATTTCTATATAAAATCCGTTAGGTGTTTCTAAAACACATGCTTTTCCTCCTCCTAAAATATAATCTGATACAACTTGTATTTCTGATACTATTTTAATGTCTTTATTTTTAGCATTTTGCACTACTTTATCTATATCTTGTGTTTGGAAGGTGTACATACCAAGCCCCTGATTAGGTACGCAGCTTTGCACTCCTGTATCAACCATATTTCCATCTTTAAAATCTAGTAATAAATAATGATTTTGTTTTGCTTCAGGCGCATAAATTCCACAAAACCTAAATGGTGTCCCTGAGTTTACACCTAAAGCTCCATCTTCTGCTGCTTCCCAAACAGAATCAAAAAGAATATAATGCTCTAATACATCTGTATAAAAAGCTACCTCAGCATCACTATCTTTTGCGACGAAGGCAGAATACCCTGGTCCTCCAAAACCATCTACAGGATCACAAGGAGCTAACTGCGGATAGTTTACTCGTTCAATACCTACACAGTGTAAAAAATCTGGACCTTTATAAATGGTTTCTAAATAGTGCCCTTTATCTCCATTAGCTCTAACAATATCACCTAATTGCATTGGTGCCATGGCATTCACATCAAATTCTTGCATTCTTTTATCCATTTCTTTGGCATTAGATGTTGGAAAACCTAATGAAAAAGATCCTAATTCATAAGAGCTATAACTTTTATGAATATGTGGTGTTGGTGTTTTTAAATGTAAAACTCTTAACTGAATTAAACTGGGTACCGTTGGGCGATAGAAATGATACATATCATAATCTATATTTTCAGGAATATTCCATAACGTACGTTGCTGCGTTTTCTTTTTTTCAGTTAAAGGCACTTTATCAAAGCCCATTTTCATAACATCTCCATAAAAATGTTTATATCCATTTAAATCTGTTGTACAGAGTGTAGCGGTATGTATATAGCTGGTTAATGCTCCCTTGCCAATTCCTTTAGGTATTTTTAATCTTGTTTTCATTTGTTTTCTTTTCTCAATTTTATCACTTCCTTCTCATTCAAAATTCATACAACCTCTATAAAAGTTGATAAACAGCTACCAAATGACCATCTGGATCAATAAATGATTGCTCTTTATAACTAATTCTAGAACCTTTAACAGTATGTTGTTCGGTATGTTTTAAACCTAGATTTTTTATTTTCCCCATTATTATTTCAATGTTATCTACCTTAATAAGTACTGCACCCATATAAGGTTCTGAAGGCGGTTTAGGTAATTTAACACCCGTAACTTCTTTTAAATTTATAATTCTTTTTTGATCTATAGAATTTAAAGTGGCTACTTTTATTTTGGCTTTTTTAGGAATATTGAAAACTGAATAAGCGTATGATTTGCTATCAGCTTCTGCTATTACTACTACTTCAAAACCTAAAATATCTCTATAAACTTGTAAAGATTTCTCAAGATCTGATACCAAAATAGAACTTCGTTGTAAATGAACTTCTCTACTTATAGTATCTCCTTCTTCTTGACTAAATGCCATGTTAATCATTAACATAAAAAAGAAGAAAAGAGATATAATTTTATTAAAACACATTGATTTCATTATAATTATATGATTTTATAATTGAGCCAAAGTCTTCTTAATATTTTCAAAGCTTGGTAGTGATTTTCCATCTGTTACTTCTGCATATCTAATAATCCCTTTGTCATCAATAACAAAAGCAGAACGCATTGAAAACCCTGTCATACCTGCAAAATCGCCGTCAAAAAGAACACCGTAATCGGCACTCACTTTTCTATTAAAATCTGAACCTAAAGGGAAATTCAAATTATTTTCTTTAGAAAATTTATCAAGGACAAAGGGAGAATCAACAGAAACACCAACAACCTCGGCATTAAGAGACATATAATCATTCTCTTCGCCATTTGCAGTACATAATTGTTCTGTACAAACACTTGTAAAAGCTAACGGAAAAAAATGTAGAATTAGATTTTTACCACTATATGTGCTTAGTGTTATAGGTTCTAAATCTGTACCTACTAACTCAAAGTCTGGTGCTTTATCTCCTTGTTTTAGTGCTATCATTATTAGTGCCTAGTTTTTTCTATTTTTCTTTTATTGGTATTATCTTCTAAGTATTTCTTAAAAACAGTCCACGAAGTTTCATTTGGTCTTTTATCTCCTAGTGCTTGTGGCGTTTTATATTTTGGGTAACGCTCATCTAATATCTTTTGAATTCTCTTCCAGACTTGTTCTTTATCTAAAACACTTTTCCCGGTTGCATTTGCAATTATCCAACCTGGTCTGCTTCCCATTTCCATCCATGGTAACCATTGCGACATGCGTTGCCATGAAATGTTAGATTGACTAATGTTTTTAATTTTAGAATTGGTTAACTCTTCAGCCTTATAGTAAGTATTAAAGATTTCCATAGCATGGTAAGTACCTCCTACATATTTTTGATAATCGCCTGCTAAAGGGTTTTTATAAAACAAAGGAATTTCATTAGATGTCACCCCTATCTCACCATATTTTCTAAAGCTGGCTTTTGCTGTAGAGTTTCCATCTTTATCTTTTTCATAAAATGTACTTCTCATGTTTACAGGGTCATTTGCTACATGAACAACGTTAACCATTTCTCCTGTCCATGGGTTTTCCCATTTGTCAATTATTTCGTTGGTTTTTGGGTCTAGGTACATCATAATTTCACGTCCAACTAAATTAAACCCTTTACCTCTAACTGGATTTTCTACGCATTCACACTGACGTATATTAAAACCAATAACATTAAACAAATGGCGATCTTTCTCTCCTTGTACACGGCTATATATTCTCCCTTCCCACATGCTATACATAGGCTTTCCTTCTTCAAGCGTATGACAAGACATTTTTTGTCGCATCTCTAAAGCTTTTACACCTTCAAATGTCATTTCCTGAGCTTGTAATCCTAAAACAAGCACAAAACTTAGTAATAAAGTGATTTTAAATTTCATTTTAAATTGTTTAATTATTCTTTTCTAAAAATTCCCATATAACACCATTTGGGCTCTTAATGGCAAAACATTGTACATTACCATAAGGTTGTATAATTATTTTTTGAAGTTCTTTATACATTTTAATACCTTTTTCTAAAAGCTTTTTATAATATGCTTCTATCTCTTCTATTTCACACCTATACATCAAAAACCCTCTATTAGGTGGTATTGCCAGTTTTGTAAAGTCTTTCCCTGTTATTCCTTCAAATTCACAAGCTTGAAATATTACATCTCTAGAACCATCTAAGGAAAACATATTAACTTTGCAGGTCACATTCTCTATCATATTCATGGGAATGTTGAACATATTTTCTATGGGAGCATCTTTTTTCACTTCATATTCATTTAGAAGTGAAAAGCCTAAAACATCTACATAAAATTGCTTTGCTTCGTCAAGACTCTTTACCGTTATTGATGAATTATAAACATGTGACGGTATTTTGTATCCTTCTTGAAGTTCTAATGGTGGTTGCACTCTATGTGTAAAGGCAATGATAGTATCATCATACCCTTTCATTAATATATCATACAACTCAAATGGCCCCATTTTTTGAAGAAGCGGGTCACTCAAGCCATGGAATCCTAATTCTCTAATATCATTAAACGTTTGAGCTACTTCTGTTACTCTAAGATTAATATCCATGATACCCCCAACATCCCATGGGTTTTGAGATGATCTTATGTATTCTTGCTCTACATTATTATATTTAATTAATCTAATAGAGCCTGCTTTATGATTATTAAATCTTATTAGCTTTTCTGAAGCTGTAACATAAGGTTCTAAATTCCAGAAATCTAAAACTGTTCTATCAGTTTCATAATTACCAACAACATTCAATCCTCCATAATCACAGAAAAAATGCTCTACTTTTTCCATGTTACCAACACTATAAACAACCTCTAATATTGTTTTTAATTTGAACATCATATCAATAATATAGAGCAAGATACTAAAAATAGTTAACATAATTAACCATTAATAATGTTAATTATTTATATTTATGAAATTAAAATTTTCCAAATATGAAAACAGATAAGAATAATATTAGTAGAAGAGCCTTTATTAACACTACTGCCCTTTCACTAGCTGCAATACCTACTTTAAGTAGTTCTTCTATTTTTAACAAAGACACCAATAACATTCCTCCTTTAAAAAAGATTGATAGTGATAAGTTTAAAACTTATATACGTTTAATGGGTAGCTTAGAACCTACAACAATTTACAATTGGTTTTCTGGTCATCTTTGGGGTATTGTGCCAAATGAAGCACCAAAACCATTAACCACTTTACAAGGACTTGCTAAAAGTAATTGGCGGATTGAAGGTGAGCATATTACTAAAGAAAGTTTTGACCTAGGCTTTTTTGGTGATTTAGAGAAAGGAGATGTATTGAGTTCATGGAAAAACCCATATACCAACGAAATTGTGAAACCTTTTCATTTTATGTATGGAGGTGGTAGTAAAACCATTTATACTCCAAAAGGCATTAAATCAGGAGAAAGCATTAAACCTTATAATACAAATTGGGTGCAATCTGGAGATCAAGTATGGCTAGATGAATACGGATCACATAGTTTTAAAAACCCTATTCAGCCAGATGAGTGGCCTATTTCTTCTGCTGGTAAACAATTGCATTTTGGTTCTTCCACAACTTATATAGCCAATGCTAATGAACTCTTTGATGACACATTAGCATCATGCAATCAAAACTTTTTCTGGACTGCAGTCAATTCTTGGGAGCCTTGGTTACGTATGAGACAAAAAGAAGGGTTTGTTATGTGGCGGGCAACTGGAAGAAAAATTACTGATATTTCTGAAATACCAGATGCCATGAAAACATATGTAGACAACGTACAGCCTAATTATTTTAAAGATGAAACACCTTGGAAAGGAAGACGTAGCACCTATGCCAGTTATAAAAAACTAAGAAAAGGTGAGCAATAGACTTATTATGAACCAGGTCTAAGTTCTTGTTGTAATTTTATATTTCTTTGAGTTTTTAAATCACATTGTACACGAATCCATCCAGGATTAAAACCAATACGATCGGCTCCAGGGTTTCCCCATGAATAAATTAATGTTTTATTGGTAGCTTTATCTAAAATATAAATTACAAATGTTTCTCTATGCATTCCAAAAGACCATGTATTTCGCATACCTAAGAGCATATTTCGCCCGTCTGGATAACTAAATATGAACTCTCCACCCTGATCATACATTTCAATATAATGTTTGGTTATAGTTGGTCTGCCATTGGTATCATTTGGGAAATCTACCATACATGTAAAACACCTTGCTTTTTCTAACATAAAAGGTGTTGACTCTTTTTCTTCTGTCTTCCTTTCAAGAAAATTAAAGGTATTTTCGGTTATTTCGAATTGATAATCTGAATGCTTGACCTTTTTACTTTTACATTCATTATGATCTGTTTTTGCTAAAAAACCAACACCATTTCGTTTTAATATTAAAGGACAACCTTCATATATTTTTTTAGAATCTGGTTTCAAAATACTTATGCTATCAAAGCTTTCGCCTATAGATAGTATTGGCTTTTTAGCATTAAAATGATAGACCTTTACCTTCAAACCTTTAATCTCATCATCTGGTATTAATTGATAAATGCATTGTCTAGTAATATTTAACGGATTATTATCTTGATATTCTTCAACATATACAGCCCCAACTCCAAAATTTGAATTTTGAAATTGTTTTACTGAAACATGTACACGATTATGTGTCTCATTTTGCTTATTGGTATTCTGAATCTTATCAAAATCTAACTGCTCTACATTATCATATTCACCCTCCCAAATATGTAGTAAGTAATCTAGTTCTCTTTCTGGATATGAAAACTTTCTATTAGCTTGTATACTTGATTTTAAACGTTTTTGTGTTGTTTTAGAGGTGACTCCCATTTCTGGCGAACTAGACAATGGTTTCTTATTTTTTTCATCTTGAGCGTTGCTCACAAAAAAACCCATTAGAAAAAGATGGGTTATTATAATTTTCTTAATGGGTTTCATATTGATTTTGGTTGGTTTTTATTTTTCAAGCCAATCGCCTATTCCATAAGGATCAGGGTGAGGAGCAGATACGTGCTCATGTCTAATTTTCCAATCGTTATTTTCTCTTTTAAACACAAAGGAAGCTCTAAACGTATTAAACACCTTTTTTCCTTTAACGTCTAAATACAATTCTGTTATACCACTAATCCATCCTATATCTCCAACAATTTCTTCAAAAGGGCCTTCTGTCCATACAATTTTGGTCATAGCAATGGGAGAATTTGTAAAATCTGACCAACCTTTAGAGATTAAGTCAAATCCTTTTGTACTATATCGCGGTCCTTCTAAAACCACATAAGTTTTTTCGTCTTGACAATAGCCGTTTTTAATTTCTTCAATATCTCTATCTATAATAGCATTGAAAAATTTTGTAATTCTATCATGAAGTTCTGCCATTACATTTCATTTATATCATTGGCAATATCTTCAATACTCTTATCTGGATTTTCAAGCTCTTCCATTTCTTGCTGTACAATACGAAGTATCCTTGAAATATATTCACTATGCCAAGTTTGACGCTCTTCTTCTATTTCTTTTGAATCTGGTACGTAATTTTCAATTTCTTCTTTTAGAACCAATCCTTTTTTCTCAAGAATGCGTTCAATACTATCCATACGCTCTCGCATCACAGCCAACTCACCTGCCACTGCCATGGTAATGTTTAATACACGTTCTACTGCTGGATCATCATGAAAATAAGGGCGTTTCCCTTTTGATTTGCTAGAGGCTAATTTTATATAATCAATCATACTATTTTTTTTAATTTTTTATAGCTCCAAACACGTTCCAAATTGGCGATCTTCCATGATCTTCAGGTTCGTCTGCATTTTGACTTCCATCGTCTAAATCATTTTCAGCCTTTGCGCCTATCTGCATAAAATCTTCTTCTTTAAATCCAGAAGCTTTCATTAAATCTAATGGCTCTATATCATGCATTTTAGACCAATATGGTTCTGAATTGTTCAGGGCATCCCAATCTCTTATAAATTTTTCAAACAGACTCATATCATCTGTATATTGAGGTTGTTCTATATGAAGTGTCAATCCGCCAGGTTTTAATAGCCTGTATACTTCATTCATTATATTATAAATAGATTTACCTCCTGTTTCATGAAAAAACATGGTAGACTGTACCCAATCAAAAGAGGCATCTTCAAATATAGTTTTTCCAGCATCCATTTGCATGAACTTAACATTGGTTATTCCTAAATCCATTGCTCTAGCATGTGCATAACGTAGCATTGGAGCGCCAGTATCAATTGCAATAACTTCTGCATCAGGGAAGGCTCTTGCAATTGGCAATACATTATGCCCCATGCCACAGCCTATATCTAATATTCTTTTGGGGTTAAAATTTGGATAATTTTTCTTTACCCAACTTGTAATTGCTTTTCCTCCACCATCGTTATATCTTCCTAAAAGTCCAGCGGTAGTTACAAAAATACCTGAATCATAATTTGCAGCAGGGGTTACATCATCTTCAATGAGTTCTGTATGATAACTCCCTGGCATTAAATGGTTATCTACTGCTAACAAATACGGTGGTATTTCACAATTTGAATCTAAAACTAAACTATCTTTACCTGCATTTAGCGCTCTGGCTTTATCTCTAAGTGCTTCTGCTTGACGTAATACAATGGAGCGTCCTGCCTGCTGACGCATTTCCATAGTACTTCTACGTAAAGAAGACCATATTTGGTAATGAGGGTCTTTAGCTATTTCTTGCCCTAACTCTTTAGTATCTTTTATTTCTCTACCGTGCTCTTTTTTAAATTTTGGTTCTACACGTGTTTCATAGGCTATTTTATTGCCTTGAGATACATGTGCCAAATGTTTATTTAAATTGGCCAAAAAATTATATCTGGCCCTTTCATCGTGTGTGGTTTCTGGAAGCATTGCATGTTTTGCAATTTTATTCCAAACTGGTGGTATACTCTTAGCCATTTTTTTGATTTTTTTAATTGATATAACCTAACGCTTTATCTTCTTCAATTAAGCTTTTATCTCGTTTTGATGGGTCTCCATATCCGCCGCCGCCAGGTAAAGTTAATATTAATTCTTCTCCAGGATGTAATTTATCTAATCCTTTAGGCGGAAAATCTCTTTTAGGAATAATCTCCATAGATCCCATTTGACCATCTTCACCTAGCAATATTCCTTTTGCAGGTGTTTGCGTTTTCTCTGTTAACAACGATATGTTTAATGGATTTTCACCCACATTTTTAAAACTAAAACGTTGCCCTAAACCGCCTCTAAATTCACCTTGTCCTCCTGAATTAGGTACTAACGATTTTTCGGTAACTAGAACAGCAATATCAGTTTCTAATACTTCAATAGGTACATTGGCAACATTGGTTGGAAAACTTAATACATGCTCACCATCCATATTTGGTCTAGCTCCATAACCTCCATTTAAAAAGAAATACTCTACAAATTCTTTGCCTTTATCCTCACCATTTAAAACAATACACCAACAAGCACTACCGCAATCTGCTTGCACTTGCTTTGGTACTGCTTTGGCTAATGCACCAAATACCACTGAGTGTAGCATATTCCCAGTTATATTTCTGGCACCCAGTGGCGATGGTTTTTGTGCATTTACTAAACAGCCTTTAGGTGCTGTAACTTTTATAGGGTAGAAAGACCCGTCGTTATTAGGAACATCTGGACTAAACGTACATTTAATAGGGTACGCCGTATACGCATAGGTATAATTTAGTACCGCATTAATACTTAAAGGGTGTGCCCCTGAGGTTCCTGTGTAATCGGCATGAATTTCGTCTCCTTTTATATTTACAGTGATTTCAAAATGACACTTATTTCCGCGTCCATCACCGTCTGTATCATATTCATAAGTATAGCTTCCATCTGGCGCCTCTAATAAGGCTTCTCTCATCGCTTTTTCTGAAGCATTTATTACAGCATCAGCCAAATCTTGAAGATCATCTAGATGGTTTTCTTCCATGAGCTTCATTAAGGATTTTATCCCTTGATCATTGGCTGCAATTTGTGCCCTAATGTCACCCACAGTTTGGTCTGCCGCTCTTACATTATGTTCTAAAATATTAAACAAGGTATCATTAGGTGTTCCTTCTGAAATTAATTTAGTAGGTGGTACCATAAGTCCTTCTTCATATAAATCTCTTGAACCTGCACCCCAAAGCACACCACCCATATCTGGTGAATGTGCTATGGTGCCGATAAAACCAATTAATTTTTTCTGATAAAATATTGGCGAAACTATGCCAATATCTGGTTTATGTCCTGCACACAACCATGGGTCATTTGTCATTACCACATCACCATCTTTCCATGTGTCTTCAGGAAAATAATCTTTTAATAAAGCCTTTGTTAACATAGGCAATACCCCTAAAAATGAGGGTACAGAAACACTAGATTGTGCAATAGATCTTCCTTTCTTATCCATTAATACTACTGCAAAATCATTAGATTCTCTAGTTACTGTTGAAAATGATGTACGCTGAAGTGTTGTTCCAGCTTCATCTACTATACTTATGAGCCTCGACCATAAAATACTCAAGGCTATTGGATCAAATTTTGTTTGTGTTACTTGCATAATTTAAGCACTACTTAAAATTAGTTAACTAAGTTAACTAATTTTTATTTAAAAAACTGTCTTTCAATACAAAACTTAGCTATTACTGCATAGGTTTTGTTTATTATTAATTACTAATTCACTATTTAATTTAGAGTTCTTCCTAAAATTCTACCAAAGCTTAACGCTGGGGTTATTGCCATACCGCTACAAAATGAACTTCCGCTAGTTGTTCCCAACCCTAAAAACTCGCCCGCAGCGTATAACCCTTCCATTGGTTGACCTTTGGAATTTAATATTTGAAGATCTTTATTTACTTTAATTCCTCCAAAAGTTACCAATACAGATGCATGTACTTTTAAAGCATAGAATGGCGCTTCTGTTATGGCATCTTCTAGATATTCTCTACCAAAATCAGGATCTTTTTTATCCACTACCATTTGATTGTAATCTCTTATAGTTGATTTTAGATTATCAACTGGTAAACCCGTTTTTAAAGCTAACTCATCAATGGAATCTGCCATTTTTAAAGCTACATTTTTCTTAGCTTCTTCTCGCATTTGTTCCACCGACCAGCCTATCATTAAAGGATTATGGTTTCCATTACTATCTTTAGATACCAGCGCCTTTTCATCAAAAACTACCCAAAAACACCAATCTGGTTGTTTCATGGTGGTTAGTTCTCTTTTTTCGGCATCTATTTCATCTTCATTTATAAATCGCTTTCCATGAGCATTTACATAAATATCTCGTGGTTGACGATATATAGATGTTAAAACCATAGCCCAGGCTTTATTGAAATCTACTCGTCCGCTTCCTTCTTCCTGTTCAATTCCACCCAAGCTTGGTAAATGATATTTTCCAAATCTAAACTGTCCTCCTTGGTTTTCAACAATCCTATGCCCTTCTGCTGTAGCAGTTGGATAGCAACTACTTACTAAAGGTATATCTCCATGTTTTTCTTTAAAATAGGCTGGATTGCTGCCATACCCTCCTGTTGTAATGACTATGTTGTTTCCTAAATACTGTTTTTCTCCTTCAGGAGTATCACAGACAACCGTATCAAAACGATTTACTGATTTCCCCAGACCTTTAAATTTATTATTAAAATGAATATCTATATGTCCACTAGAAACGTATTTTTCCCAAACTGGTAACATCACTTTATATATACTTAAAGCTTTCTCTGGTCCATAAATAGTTCTAGGTGTTTCATAAGCCACATGCCCATATATGATTCTTGGACATTCAGGCGCCCATTCCATACCTAATTCATCTAGCCATTCAATGGTTTTGGGTGCTTCAAAAACAGCTCTTTCTGTAAGGTCTAAATCTCCAGATTTATTATTGATTTTATAAATCTCTTCCAGATGTTTTTCTGGTGAGTCTTCAATACCTTTTTCCTTTTGTAATCTAACACCTCCAGCACTCATATGACCTCCAGACCAATGCAAAGCACCACCAACATAGTCTACCTTCTCAACAACCCCTACTTTAAGGCCTCGTTCTGCCGCTGTTATGGCACATGCCATACCTGAAGTTCCCGCTCCTATTATTAATATATCGTACTGCATTATTGGTGCAAATCGATTATTATATTTTTGTCTTTGTCTACCTGAACAGTACTATTAATTCCAATTACGGTAGTGCTTTCAGTTTCTTCTATAATAGCTGGCCCATCAAATTTTTCATTTGGTTTTAAAGCATATCGATCATAAACTGGACAATCTAAATACCCTGTTTCTTCAAAATACACCTTACGTTTTCCTTTGTAGGCTTCAACATCTGAAGCGGTTGTAGAAAATTGTTTTACATTCATTTCTGGTATTGGCCCCTGTACAACAACACGCCATGTTACCATTTCTAAAGCCATACCTTCAATAGAACGATTGTATCTAAACTCATACTCCTTTTTAAAACGTCTTTCTATTTCTGAAATACTATCTGTTCCTAATTCCCCTTCTGGTAATTCTATAGTTATTTCATGACCTTGTCCTGCATATCTCATTTCAACTATACGTTCTACAATAGCATCTTTTTTATGTATTCCAGATTGGTTTAAGAATTGATATCCATCTTCTTCCATATCTGATAAGAAGGTATTTACCTCATTCCAATCTAAACTATCTAATTCATCTATAAATGAATGTATTTTTTCACTAGCTACAGGAGATACTAAAAACCCTAATGCTGACGTTACCCCTGCGCCTACAGGAATAATTAATCGTCTCACATTTAATAGCTTAGCTACTCCAAAAGCGTGTACTGGTCCTGCGCCTCCAAAACCTACCATGTTGAAATGACGAGGATCCATACCTTTTTCCAATACATGTACTCTAGCTGCATTGGCCATGTTTTCGTTCACTATTTTATGGATACCCATAGCGGCATCTTCAATAGATATGCCTAATGGGTTTGCTAACTTTATTTCTATGGCTTTTCTTGCAGCTTCTACACTTAATTGCATTTCACCTCCTAAAAAGTAATCTGCATTTAAATAACCAAGTACTAAATCTGCATCAGTAACTGTTGGATCTTCTCCTCCTCTGTTATAACATACAGGTCCTGGGGTTGATGACGCAGAATCTGGCCCTACCGTTAACAAACCAATATTATTAACACGAGCAATACTTCCGCCTCCTGCACCAATTTCTATGAGGTCTATTACTGGAATACGCACTGGTAGTCCGCTTCCTTTTTTAAATCTTTTTACACGTCCTGCTTCAAAATGATTGGTGATTTCAGGCTTTCCTTCATATATCACACAAGCTTTAGCGGTGGTTCCTCCCATATCAAAACACAATAGGTTTTCTTCTTCTAAATGTGTTCCAAAGAATACCCCTGCCATAGCACCACCTGCAGGCCCTGACTCTAACAAATGTATGGGTGATTTACGTGCCCCATCAATAGTGGTTAATTTCCCACTAGAAATCATAATATTGATGTTACCTTCAAACCCTGAAACTCTTAATTGTGTTTCAAAATCTTTAAGGTACTTATCTGTTATGGGCTGTACATAGGCATTCATAGCTGTAGCCGAACTGCGTTCGTACTCTCTAATTTCTGGCATAATTTCAGAAGATAAGCTATAATAAATATCTGGTACATTTTCAGACAGGAAATCTCCTAAAGCCTTTTCATGAGATGTATTAGCAAATGAGTTTAGCAAGCAAACACCTACTGCTTCAATGCCATTATCTTTTAAAGTTTTTGCCAGATCTTTTAAAGCTTCTGTATTAATAGGCTCTAATATATTACCATGCGTATCAACACGTTCTGCTACTCCCATTCTCAAGTTTCTAGGTACTAATGGCTTTGGCATGGTTAAAAAGATATCATAAATATCATATCTCATTTCACGACCAATTTCTAAAACATCTTCAAACCCTTTGGTTGTAATAAAAGCTGTTTTAGCACCTTTTCGTTCAATCACTGCATTTGTTACCAGCGTAGTACCATGTACAATACCACTCATATTTTTTACTTGAAAACCATATTTGGTTTCAATTTCCTTCACTCCATTAAAAATACCAACCGTAGGGTCTGGGTATGTTGTTAATGTTTTAGCAAAATATAATTGATTGCTATCATTATCGAACAATACAAAATCTGTAAACGTTCCTCCTATATCTATTCCTAATTTCATATGTTTAAAATTGGCATTGGGTTAAGATTTCCCAATGTTACTAATGATATTCTTCTCCTCCAGAGACATTCATTGCCTCTCCTGTTATATAATCGGCCTGATCTGAAGCTAAAAACACTACTGCTTTAGCTATATCTTCAACAAGCCCTGTTCTTTTTAATGGATTTTTATCTACAATACTCTGTAAATAATCATCATAATTCAACCCTAGTTTATCACTAAAAAATTTGTTTTGCCAATGCCCAAGTCCTGTAGTTATATGGTTAGGGCATACAGCATTTACTCTTATTTTATCTTTACCAAGTTCAACAGCATTAGAACGTGTTAAACCAATCATTCCGTGCTTTGAGGCTGTATAAGCTGCGGCATAAGGAAAGCCTGATTTTGCGGCTTGACTTGCTACATTTATGATAGCACCTCCATGACCTTGTTCTATCATTGTAGAAGCAGCGTGTTTAGAACATAAAAACGCCCCTTTAAGATTTACATTTAAAACGGCATCCCAACTGGCTTCGCTAAACTCTGGAAATGGTTCCATGATGTAACCTACTCCTGCATTGTTTACCAAAATATCTAATTTCCCAAAGGCTTCTGTTGCTTTTTGAACTAAGTTTTTTACTTGATCTTCAAAACGAATATCACAGGCAAAGGCTATTGCATTTCCTCCTGCTTTTTTACAATCTTCAACAATAGCTTCCATCTCTCCTGATGTACCAATATGTTCTTTACTAAACTTATCTCCTGATGGTACTCCAATATCTGTAATTACAACATTACAACCTTCTGAAGCAAACCTTAAAGCAATAGCTTCTCCAATGCCTTGGCGTCTGCCTGATCCTGTTATAATAACTGTTTTTCCTTGTAAATTGTACATTTTAAGCTATT
This sequence comes from uncultured Flavobacteriaceae bacterium, assembly GCA_947487895.1. Taxonomy (GTDB): domain Bacteria; phylum Bacteroidota; class Bacteroidia; order Flavobacteriales; family Flavobacteriaceae; genus Seonamhaeicola. The sequence continues at coordinate 52,825 of CANKYF010000013.1, read as the reverse complement.
TGTTCTGAAATTATAAACATTGGGTTATCTGCAAAAGACTGAAATTGTGCTGCCACTTTTTGCATGGTTTCAGCCCCTACTTCTTCTCCTAATTTTGCCATATCATTGATTTCTAAAACTTCACAATATTGATATGGTGAATTGTTCTCTGTCCCCATGATATTTCCTAACTTAAATACTTTAAATGAATCTACGGAAGCCATACTTGATGCCGTAGGCACATCTGTTTCTTTAGCCCATTTTTCGTACGCATCTCTTGCATTTTCATCCTTCAAATTAAACAATACTACTAGTGCTGCCATATTACTTTGATTTTATTACTGTCTTGCCTTTAGAAAGGCGTTTCCTGATGTTTTTATTAAACCTTGCACAGAATTCATAACAAGAGAAGCACCTCTTTCTATAAGAGCTTCAGCTTGTTCTGCATTTCCTGCTACAGTACCAAACCATTTTCCTGATTCTAAAATAGTTGCAAAGATTTCATCTAAAACCTTTTTAACCTCATCATGTCCAGGACCATCATAATACCCCATAGACATTGCCAAGTCTCTTGGTCCTATTATAAAGCCATCTACACCATCAATTTTACATAATTCAGGAAGGTTTATAACACATTCCATAGTTTCTATTTGTGGCAAGACCAGTGTTTGCTGATTTGCAAACTTTACATAGGCTTCCTGACTCATTGGTCCTTGCATATAATCTGCTGCTCTTACAGGTCCTAACCCTCTCTTTCCTAATGGTGGATATTTTATGGCTTCTACTAACTGTTTTACATCTTCAACATTATCTATAGTAGGCATCATGACCCCCATAATACCAGCATCCATATATTGAAGAATAAGCTTTGTATCTACACTTCTTATTCTAGCTAAAGGTGTTGTTTTTCTAAGCTCACAAGCTCTTACTAAATTAGTAATATCTGAAGCAGAAATTGCACCATGCTCTCCATCAATCATGTAAAAATCCATTCCCAATAGACCAATGTATTCACAAATAGTAGGGTCTATGGTAGGAGATATAACTCCTAAGCCGGCTTTTCCTTCTGCTATTCTTTTTTTAAGTTGATTCTCTCTCATGGTATTTTATTCAATAGTTTCTCCTTTAGCAATCTTATCTCTAACATAATTCATCAAGCCCCCAGCTTCTCCTACTTCAGCAACAAACGGCGCTGCTGGCACAGATTGAAACTCGGTTCCTTTGGTGATGTTTTTTATGATGCCTGTTTCAGGATTGTATTCTAATTCATCTCCTGTTTCACAACCTTTATCTATGTTATCACAAGTTACAAAAGGCAATCCATAATTAATAGCATTTCTAAATTGTAACCTAGCAAAACTTGTAGCAAAAACCGCTTGAATTCCTGCTCCCATTAGTCCTGTTATAACATGTTCTATAGATTTACCGCCGCCAGCAAAATTGTGAGCCGCTACAATAAAAGTGTGTCCATTGTCTTTGAATGCGTTTTCTTTATTGAATTCTTCTTTTACTCCAGCCATCACCCATTTACTGTTATCTTCTGGATCTATAGCTGATGTCCAGTACTCTTGAATTATAATATCGTAGGCCATAACGTAGTCATCTGCGACCCAACATGTTCCTCTTATCATTTCTTATTTATTTTAACTTATTAATTCTTTATAAACTCTATTTGCTGATTCTGCTGCACCTTCCATACCTCTATTTTCATGCGCTGTATGTTCCCCTGCAAAATGTATATTTCCAGCAGGTCTTATCATATCTAAAAACCAAGAAGCTTGACCTGGAGCAAACTCAATATATGCGCCTTTATTGTATTTATATTGTCCCCAATTCTGAACTCCTAAATACTCTATTTTACCTGTAGACGCTGGTCTTATTTCATTCATTTTTTTTATGGTATACTCTGCTATTTCTTTTTCAGACATCTTATCAAAAAAAGCAGTACCCTTTCCATTTACCCAACATGCTATTTTCTTCTCTACCGGCGATGAACTCATGTTCATTACACGCTCTAGAGGTGTATCTGTCCACATACTCATGGGAATGCCATCATCTTCCCAATAATTAGCACTATGTGATAAATGAATTTGCGTGATATTGGTATACGATACTTCTTTTATAGCTTTTGCTTGATTGCTATTTAAGCTTGCGTTAAGTTTTACATCTCTAAGTGTGGTAAACGGTAATGTACTTATTACTTTTTTAGCTTTATAACTTGTTCCATCTATACAGGTAACTCTTGCTCCTGTATCAGAATCATCTATTTTAGTAACCATTTTATTTGTTAAAACCGGTTTCTTTAAAGTTTCAACAATTTTATTAATAAAACTAATTGTGCCTCCTTTAAAATTCAACGCTCTTTTTGATCCGTTATATTTACCAAAAGCCCTACTATGGTGTGCATTAACAGCAGATGTTTTATAAATATCATTATAATTTAAGCTAATATCTGCTAAAGCAATTTCTTTATCCGATAAACCCTTTCGCTTTAAAAACTTATTGTACGGTTCATCAAAATCAGGGTTCTGATACCAACCATCTAGACTTGGCAAATAATCTGATTTTCCTAATGCTTTAAATTGATATATATAGGGCTTCACTTCTTCCTTAGGCCAAGGATGTTTAATCTCACCATTTAGATATATAGCTGTTGAATCGTTCATGAAACTAGTAATATCAATCATTTCAACACCTGTTTCTTCTATTAAAGGCAGTAAATTATCATACTTATCTCCAATACCTCTACCTCCAACATCTCTATCAATATCTGTTCTTGTAAACATTCTGCCACCCAATCTTGAACTCCCTTCTAACAGTATATAATCTTTACCTGCTTTTTCTAAAAGATTTGCTAAGAAAAGCCCAGAAATACCGCCTCCTAAAATCAAAAATTCAGTATCTAACTTTGGCGCATTACAACTTAATGGTAATAAACCAGTTGCAATACCTCCAATAGCTGCTTTTTTTATGAAAATCCTACGCTTCAAAATCTGCTAAATTTTATATATCAAATGTTCTTGGATCTGTTATTTCTCCTCGTATTGCCGAAGCAGCAACTACCGATGGGGATGTTAAGTAAATCTCTGCTTTTTTACTTCCCATTCTACCTGTCATATTTCTATTTCCAGCACTTAAAACAATGTCTCCATCACCTGCAACACCAGTATGAATACCTGCACAAGCTGCACAACTAGGCGTATCTACAGCCGCACCTGCTTCTACAAGCGTTTCTATATAACCTGCTCTTAAAGCTTCTAAATATACTGTTTGACTTGCAGGAACTAATATCATATTCACATCTCTGTGCACTTGTTTTCCTTTCATTATTTCTGCCATAGCAGCAAAATCTTCAAGTCTTCCGTTTGTACAAGTTCCAACAAATGCTTTATTAAACTTCTGTCCTATTAATTTTTCTATTGGCTGCGTATCATCTAATTTACCTGGCATAGCAATAGTTGGACCTAAGTCTGAAATATCAATATTATAAACCTGATCATACTCTGCATCTTCATCGCTTACAATCATTTCCCAAGCATCAGAAGTTCTGTTTCTTAAATATCTCTCTGTTACTATATCTGGTGCAACTATACCGTTTTTGGCTCCTAGATCTACTGTCATATTACATAAGGTCATTCTACCTGCCATACTTAGACTTTCTATAGCTGGACCAGTAAATTCTAGTGCCTTATATAATAGGTGTCCGTTCCAATGCATCATACCCATAATATGTAGACTTAAATCTTTAGCCATTACCCAAGGCTGCCATTTACCAGTAATATTAAATTTTACAGATTGTGGTATCCTAAACCATGCTTTTCCTGTAGCCATAGCTACCGCAGCATCGGTTACTCCTATTGCATTTCCAACAGCCCCTACAGCACCATACGTATTTGCATGAGAATCTGTACCTATACTTATTGTACCAGGCAACACATGCCCTTGCTCCACCATAATCTGGTGCGCAATACCCTGTCTTCCAAGATCATAGAAATTAGCAATATCATGTTCTTTAACTACTTCCCGCCATTCATTTAACATGGTTGCAAACTTCTGATTTGGTGGAGGCACTAAATGATCTGAAACACAAATCACTTTGTTTTTATCAAAAACTTCCTTCTTCCCCAAGGATTTAAACTTATCAAAACAAGTTTTACCAAGATAGTCCATAGTCATTACAGAATTTATATCTGTCCAGACTAGTTCTCCTGGTACCACGCTATCTCTTCCGCTATTGCGGGCCATAATTTTTTCTGTTATGGTCATTCCCATATCGTAAATTTTTTATTTAAAAATTGTGTCGTCTAAGATATTTATTTTATTTTAGTTAACAATATTAATTATTAATAAAGTTAATCATTTTTTTTAAATAAAAAAGTTTATTTCAAAAAAATAATTTTCTAATACCACATTTACGCATAAAAAGGGAAGAAACTAACTGATAATTAGTACATTTAAATAGCCTTCCTTAAAATCATTTTACTAACTTAAAAATTTAATATTTTGAAAAAACGAAACTTAAAAGAATTTAAATTTGGATGGCCAGTGATACTTTCTTCCACTTTAGGTATTGGATTAGGAATGTCTCCATTGCCATTTTACACGATTGGAGTCTTTGCGATACCATTATCTCAAAAATTTGGTTGGGGTATGGATATAATAATGGGAGGTTTAACCTTTTTTACTATTGCTGCTTTATTCTCTAGTCCCCTTATTGGTTATGTAGCAGATAAAATAGGTGCTAGAAAAACTGCATTATGGTCATTAGCATTATTTGGTTTAACCTTTATTGCTTTTAGTTTTAACAATGGTTCACCTATATTATATTATGCTATATGGGTAACGATGGCTTTTGCTGGAGCAGGAACTTTACCTATGACTTGGACTAGGGCCATCAATAATTGGTTTAACGAAAACAGAGGTTTAGCTCTTGGACTTTCTTTATTAGGAACAGGCTTGTTTGGTGCATTTGCAAAATTATACGCCTTTTCATTAATTGAAAATTTTGGATGGCAAATAGCCTACCTAGGTGTTGGGTTATTACCTCTTTTAATTGCGTTACCTGTAGCTTACTTTTACTTTAGAGATACAGACGACCCAAAGGTTGTAGATAAAGTTGCTAAATTAAAAAAAGAAATTCCTAATCATTCTGAAGGCAATAAAACAGGTTTAAGTGTTGCTCAAGCTTTAAAAGATTGGAAATTCTGGTTGCTTGCTTTCTCTTTTATACTAATATCTTTTGCTATAGGAGGCCCAATTCCTAATTTAGAAAAATTACTAAGTAGCAAAGGGTTTGATGTTTCAGATGCAGTTATTCTTGCAAGTTCAATTGGGTACGCTGTATTAATAGGACGATTAATTGGAGGTTATCTATTGGATAGATTTTGGGCTCCAGCTGTTGCATTTATTTTACTAAGTGTTCCCGCACTTTCTTGCTACCTTTTGCAAAGTGCTGATCTAACTTATACTAATGCCTTAATTGCTGTTATTGTTTTAGGTTTTGGTGCAGGTGTTGAATATGATTTAATGGCTTATTTAGTTTCTAGATATTTTGGAATGAAAAATTACGCTGCCATTTATGGTTTTCTTTATGGCTTTTTTGCCATGGGAGCAGGTTTTGGCCCCGTAATTTTTGGTAAGTTTTTTGCGAATACCGGAAGTTATGATACTATTTTAGGGTATGCTATGATTGCTTTTTTAGCTGGTTCATTTCCTTTATTATTTTTAGGGAAATATCGAAAATTCAGTGAATAATAGCTAATTCTACCTAAGATGAAAATATTAATTGTACATGCTCACGAAAATCCTGATTCATTTTGTACTGCTTTGTTAGAAAAAGCGCAAAAATTCTTTTCAGATAAAGGTCATCATGTAGTGGTTTCAGATTTGTATAAAATGCCTTTTAACCCTATTGGCGGTAAGCATGATTTCACCCAATTATCAAATAGCTCATATTATAAATATGCCAATGAACAATTGCATGCCACTAACATTGGTGGTTTTAGTGATGAGCTAAAGAAAGAGATGAAACACCTTGAAGATATTGATACATTGATTTTTAACTTTCCGCTTTGGTGGTTTGGGATGCCTGCTATACTTAAAGGGTGGGTTGATCGTGTTTTAGCTTATGGTTTTGCTTATGGCGGACAGTATGGAATGGGACCAAATGGTAGGTTTGCAGGTAAAAAGGCTTTTTTGAATGTTACTACTGGGAGTCCTGAATCTCTCTATCAAGAAAATAATGGGCACCATAGAACTATAGACAACATTCTTTTAAATATTAATAAAGGTATTTTAGAATTGGTTGGTTTTGAAGTTTTACCAAGCCATGTTTCATTTGGAGTTTCTAGGGTTTCTCAAGAAGAAAGAAAAAAAATGCTCAACAAATATGAAGCATATTTAAATACTTATTTCTAAAAAAAAGAGGCCTTTAAGGCCTCTTTTTTAAACTCAATCAACACACATAAACTAATTATCTGAACGCGATGCTTGTCCGTTAGTTCTATTCTTAGGTAGATCTACCCAAAATTGAGGATCTATTCCCTCTTTTCCGCAAACTTTTCGCTCTTCAATCATAGTTATCCCATTAAAAGTATCACCTTCAGACCATTTCCATACTCTAATACGGTGGTCATCATTACCTATCAAATCTATTTGTTCAAACAAAACCATTCCTAGTCTGTGTTTATATTCCCAAATTAATACAACGCTTCTCCCAGATTCCCATGCTTTTCCTGAAAGTCTAGGGTTTTCAAAAATAAGTTCTCCTTCTTCATTAAAAGGACAAACGCCAAAATCTAAACATTCTTTAAAACCATCATCCCATGTATATTCATTTACCTGATGATATTTATTATCTGGTAATAAAACACACGTTAATCTACTCTTCCATTGGTCAACAAGTTTCCCATTAGCATCAATTCTTCTGTAAGTTCCTTCCCAAATACCTTCATGTTTAGGAAATAATTTTAATTCTTTCATTGTAATTTTGTGTTTTCGTTATTTACAATTTAGTTAATTTAATTAATCATTAATAAAATTAACTATTATATTTTTAATAAACATGACAAATGTCATAGTTTTTAAAATTTATAGGTTCAGTAGGAACCAATCTTCTAAAAGTGATTTTATATATTTTAAAAATTTAGCAGCATCTGCACCATTAATAACTCTATGATCAAATCCTATGGTTAAAGGCATTATTAACCTTGGCTCAAATTTATCATGTATCCAAACTGCTTCTTTTTGACTTCCTGCTACTCCTAAAATAGCTACTTGCGGATGATTTACCAAAGGAAATATAGCTGATGTACCTATACCTCCTAAGTTTGATATTGTAAATGTTGCTCCCTGTAATTCTTCAGGACTTATTTTTTTAGTTTTCACTTTTTGTGAAAGTGTTACCAAATCTTGTGAAATTTCTAAAATGCTTTTTTCATTAGCTTTTCTAATAGCAGGTACCATTAGACCTCTATCTGAATCTACTGCAACTCCAATATTTATATAATCCTTAAATATAATTTCGTTTGAATTACTATCTAAGCTTGTATTAAAAAGAGGGAACTCTTCAAGTGCCTTCGCCATAACCTTCACCAATATACTTGTTATTGTTAGAGCTCCCCCCTGTTCTTTAATACTATTTTTATGTTGTTGTCTTTTAGCTTCTAAAGCTGTGATATCTACTTTTTCTTGTAACCACGCATGTGGAATTTCACTCCACGTAGTGGTCATATTTTTACTGGTTGCTTGCGCAATTCCAGTCATGGTTTCTTTATGAATATTACCCCACTTACTAAAATCTGGTAATTCTACTTTTGGAGCAGCAACTATTCCAGCTCCTCTACTTTCATTCAGCTGCTTCACATAGTTTTTAACATCTTTAACGGCTATTCTACGCTTTCCTTCAGGTAAGGTAACTTCTGAAATATCTATTCCTATTTCACGTGCTATTTTTCTAGCTAATGGTGTTGCTCTAAATTTGCCTTTACTAGAACTTCCTTTGGAAATTGATTCTTTTATTTCTTCTTTAATAATTTCTTTAGGTGATTCGACTACTTCGAGTACTTTATTTGATTCCTTTTTTGAAGGATTAGATTTTACAGCTTCAGCACTATTTGTTTTTATATCTAATATTGGCACTCCAGCTTCAACCTCATCACCAACTTTCACCAAAACACTTATTACTTCTCCGGATACATCTGCAGGTACTTCTACTACTACTTTATCGGTTTCAACTTCCATTAAAGTCTGCTCTTGAGAAATGGTATCGCCTTCTTTAATATGAACGGCTATTACAGTTCCTTTTTCAATACCTTCCCCTAAAGAAGGCAACTTTAACTGTGTTTCAATAGGTTTAGTATCTATAACTATTTCTTGTACTGGTTCTTCAATTTCATTTATTGTTGTTTCTTCTTCCTCTTGCTCTGTTTCTGTAACTACATTAACAGCTTCATTAGCGACATCTCCTGCTAATTGAATTATTGGAGTTCCCTCCTCAATTTCATCACCTATATTCACCAATATATTAGAAATTGTTCCTGCTACATCCGCAGGTATTTCTACAACCACTTTATCGGTTTCAACCTCCATAAGCGGTTGTTCAGTTTCTACATTATCTCCTACTTTCACAGAAATAGCAATCACAGTTCCTTTTTCTATGCCTTCTCCCAACGATGGTAACTTAAGTTCAATCATAATTGTATCTTTTACGTTGTTAAAAACGGAGATTAAACTTCCGCAGGATTTACTTTTTTAGTGTCGATTTTATGTGTCTTTATGAAGTCTTTTACTTCTTTTAGAGTCACTGCTCCATCTTGTTGCAATAACTGTAAAGCACTCAATGCTATATATTTTGCACTTATTTCAAAGTAATTTCTAAGATCGTTTCTGCCTTCACTAAGTCCATAACCATCTGTACCAAGTACATGGTAATTCCCAGGTATCCATTTAGAAATTCCCATTCCTAATTGTTTTACATAATCTGATGCTGATACAAACACCCCTGTTTCTTTCTCTAATAATATTTCTAAATAATTTTTAGCTTTTTCACTACTAGTATCTAACATTCTTTCACGTTCAATCGCAAGAGCATCTCTTTGTAATTCTGTATAACTAGTTACACTCCAAATGTCTGTTGATATTCCCATATCTTCTAAAAGGGCTTTAGCTTCTATAACTTGTAGCATTATTGAGCCACTACCCATTAAATGTGCTTTTCTTCCTTTGGTAATTTTTTTGCTAGATTTTTGATAACGATACATGCCTTTGATAATACCTTCGTTTACACCTTCTGGCATCATAGGCATTGCATAATTTTCATTGGTCACAGTAATGTAGTAGAATATCTTCTCTTGCTTTTCATACATACGATAGATACCGTCTTTTACAATGACTGCCAACTCAAACGCAAATGTTGGATCGTAACTTTTCATATTAGGTACTATACTTGATAATACATGTGAATGTCCATCTTGATGTTGTACCCCTTCACCGTTTAAAGTTGTTCTTCCTGATGTGCCTCCAATTAAAAAGCCTTTTACCATCATATCTCCACAGGCCCAAATCATATCTCCTACTCTTTGAAAACCAAAAATTGAATAGAAAATATAAAACGGAATCATTGGTAAACTATGCAGCGAATATGCAGATCCAGCAGCCATAAAGGATGCCAAAGCTCCCGCTTCACAGATCCCTTCTTGTAGTATTTGACCATCTGTACTTTCTCTGTAATAAGAAACACTTCCCGTATCTACTGGTTGATATAATTGTCCTTTAGGTTGATATATACCAGCATGTCTAAAAAGACCGTCCATACCAAAAGTTCTTGCTTCATCTGGAATTATAGGTACTATGTAATCTTTTATACTTTCATGACGTAACAGCTTAGATATGATACGTACTAATACCATTGTTGTAGACACTTCTCTATCATCTGTTCCTGCATAGAACTCATCAAACAACGTGTCATCGGGTGTAACAATTGGCTTGCTTTCATCTTTCCTCTCTGGTAAATAGCCTCCTAATGTTTCTCTTTGTTTTCTAAGGTATTGCATTTCTGGGCTATTATCTGCAGGCTTAAAAAATTTGGCTTTAGCCGCTTCTTCTTCATTTAAAGGAATACCAAATCTCTTTGCTGCTTCAATACGTTCCTCTCTATTCAAATTCTTTTTCTGGTGCGTGGTGTTTTTACCTTCACCAGAACTCCCCATACCATACCCTTTAAGGGTTTTCATTAAAATGACACTTGGTTTGCCATTGGGTTTAACGGCTTTTTTAAATGATGCAAATATTTTTTTGTAATCATGCCCTCCTCTTCTAATGGTTCTTATTTCCTCATCAGATAATGATTGCATTAACTTTTCTAATTCAGGATTACCTTCTACCCAATGTTCTCTTACTTTATCTCCTGGAAGCACTGAGTACAACTGATAATCTCCATCTAAAGCACGCTCCATTCTATCCACTAAAATACCATCTTTATCTCGTGCTAAAAGCGCATCCCATTCGCTTCCCCAAATTACTTTGGTAACATTCCATCCTGCACCTATAAAACTACGTTCTAACTCTTGGATGATCTTTCCGTTTCCTCTTACGGGCCCATCTAAACGTTGCAAATTACAGTTAACAACTAAAACAAAATTATCTAATTGCTCTCTTGCGGCTATATTTAATGTTCCTAAGGTTTCAGGTTCATCCATTTCGCCATCGCCTACAAAAGCCCATATCATACCGCCTTTTTTAGGTTTTAAACCTCTATTCTCTAAATACTTTTGAAATCTAGCTTGATAGATAGCGCTTACACCTATTAACCCCATAGAGGCTGATGGTATTTCCCAAAAATCGGGCATTCTTCTTGGATGTGGGTACGATGGTAAACCGCCTTCTTTTTGAAGTTCCCTTCTAAAGTTCTTTAAATGTTGCTCTGTCAATCTACCTTCTAAAAAAGCTCTGGCATAAATCCCTGGAGCTGCGTGTGGCTGAAAAGACACTAAATCACCTCCATAATCTTCAGATTTTTTTCTGAAAATATGGTTCTGCCCAACCTCGTACATACTTGCTGCCGATGCATATGTAGCTATATGTCCACCTAATCCTTCTCCACCATCATAGGCTTGCAGAACCATTGCCATTGCATTCCATCTATTAATATTTTCAATCTTTTTCTCCATTACCGTATCTCCCGGATATGAAGGCTGATCTTTGGCATTAATAGTATTTATATATGGTGAATTTAAAGCTTCACCTGCTAATTTTACTCCTTTTCTTTGTGCAAAAGAACGTAATTCATGTATTAAGCTTACAGCTTTCTCATCTCCTTGGTCATCAATAAATTCTTCCAAAGAGGTTATCCATTCTTCTAATTCTTGTTGCCACTCTTGACCTATATTCTCAGTTATTTCACTCATAATCAAACTAATAAACTTTATTGAATGGTTTCGCTTTTTTTAATTACTCCTTGTTAGGAGTTCCAAATATATAAAAAATAGTTAACATAATTAACAATTAACATAATTAACTATATGCGATTTTAAGTTTTAATATAATTATGGAATAACCTTTGGAAAAAACTACAGAGTACTAACCATAAAGAATCATTAAAAAGTTGCATGCTATTTAATGTGTGATTAATTAAGAAGTTTACAGGAATGGCTTATTTGATCTTAGGCCTAATCCCTTATTTTGAAATTAATGATGGTGAAGTTGATAAATGAAGAAGCTATATATTAATATTTTATGAATGGAAAAATTTTAGAAATACAAGAAAACCTCATTGATCTTATACAGCTTCGACTATTCTTATATAGTGATTCCATTAAAAAACCAATCTTTATTAGAATATATTATTTTCCATAAGGTTATATTTTTTAAGATATTCCTAATACAAATAACTTTTAATGAAGTCTTACGGCTTTAAAATTTCATCTAACAGGGCATTAAATTCAGTGGCTTTTTCAATCATTACAAAATGACCAGTATCTTTTATAATGTGTATCAATACCTCCAGCTGAAGACTTAACTACCATTTCTTGAGGAGCTTCAGATATTTTACTATCTATAGATTCTATACTCTTTACTTTTTCTTTACAACTCATAAAAATGATTAAAAATGATTAAAAATGAGAATAAAATAGTAATGAAAAGTTGTGATTTCATAACACTTTATATTTATTGTTTTACTTATTATTTACTTACTTTTAAACAATTCAATTGATACAAAAACTCATCAGTTTTACTATAATTGCCAATTTTGTTTATCATACAATTGGTACTTTATTTAATATATCCTTAGTTAATTAATTATAAGCAAACGCATTAATTTTAGTTAATATTATTAATTATTAATTATATTAACTAAATATTTTATATATTTAATCACTGAATTTTAAATAATTACACTAAAACCACTGTGTAATCATGAAAAAAATAAGGTTGATGATATTCTTAATACTAGGCGTATTATTCTTTTCTAAAAGTATTATAGTCCAAGATAATATAAAGCCTTTAAAGACTTAATTAATGTTTAGATAACTTATTTAAAAGTTTATAATGAAAACAACAAGACGTGATTTTGTAAAAAATATAGCAGGAACAACAGCCGCTATTGGTGTTTTAGGGATCACTGGTTGCGAAACTTCTAAAAAAGACACCAAAGAAACTGCACCCCTAACCCCAAAACAACCCGAAGGTCCTGCTAAAGAAAAGTATGATGTTATTGTTGTAGGCGCAGGTCTTTCTGGTCTTCAAGCGGCTATTCTATTAGAAGAAGCAGGATTAAATGTCTTAGTATTAGAAGGCAGAAAACGTTTAGGAGGAAGAGTATATACTTTAGAAAATGTTTCAGGCAAACCTGAAGCAGCTGGAGAATGGATTGGTGGTAATTATGCACGCATGATTAGTATGGTAAACAAATTAGGGCTTGAAATGTTTACTCCAGAAATGAACAATGATAATCGTCCATGGATGTATAACATTAAAGGGGAATTCATTACCGCTAAAGATTGGTCATCACATCCATTAAATCCGCAAACTGGTGAGTTTAGAGATTTATTACCAAGTAGATATTTAAGAACTATTTCAAATCATGATAATCCTCTTAAAGATCAACCATTAGATGCTTGGTTAAAACCAGAATTTCAGAAATATGATATTCCACATGATCAATATTTAAGATCTCAAGGTGTAAATGAAGAAACAATAAGACTAATGAATGTCACTATCCATTCTGGTGGTATGCATAGAACTTCTGCGTTAAATGAGTTAAGAAGATACCATGTAATGGATTTTAATTCTAAGTTAAAATTTCCTGATGGAACTGGTTGGAAAATGATTAAAGGTGGTAATTCTCTTTTACCTAAAGCTATGGCTGAAAGTTTAAACAATGACGTACTTTTAAACAAAACTGTTGTTGCTTTTAGAGAAAAAAATAGCGTTACAGAAATAAGTTGCGCAGATGGTACCGCTTACAAAGCAGATCATGTAATTTGTAGTATTCCAATATCTGTACTAAAAAATGTTACGTTTGAACCTCTTATTAAAGGCATTACTGCAGATGCCATAGACCATGTGGGTTATGGGTTATCTATTCAAGTACATTTTCAAGTTATGGAACCTTATTGGGAAAAAGACGGTTTGGCTCCTAATATGTGGACAGATGGAGAACTGGAAAGAATAGCTGTTAGAACTAAAAGAAATAAAATAGATCCTGACGCATTGGTAGTTTTTATAAATGGTCCAGAATCCTTGAAATTTAGATTAATGACAGACCAAGAAGTTTTCACATATTGCCAAATAAAATTGGCACAATTACGTCCTTCTATGAAAGGAACACTAAAACCAATATTAATTCAATCTTGTGAACGAGATATTCATGGCGCTGGAGATTGGGTGTATTGGCAACCTGGGCAAGTCACCAAATTTGGCAACCACATGCGTCGCAGACATGGTAATATTCATTTTTGCGGAGAACATACTGCCATTATGGAACGAGGAATGGAAGGTGCTTTTGAATCTGGTGAAAGAGCCGCTCTAGAAATTATTTTGGAATCTTAAAATGTAGAGTATGTTACACTTTAAAAAAACGACCCTAAGTCTTCTTTTCATTGCCAGTATTTCAACTCTTACAACATTACTTTATGCTCAAAACAATGATCCTAATGCAAGAGATTTGGTCTTACTAACAAAATGGTTTGAAGGAACATTTGATAATGATTCACAAATTTGGTTTGAAAATAGAAGAAGCTGGGCAGGAAAGGAAGAAGAAAAACATGAACGTATTCATGCTATACATACACGTATTAACGCAAAAGATATTGGTGATTATGTATTTTATATAGAAGAATTTACTGGAGAAGACTCTACAAATATTAGCCGCCAAAGAATTGTATCTTTTAAAAGCAACGCACTAGAAGAAACTATTGAAATGGAACTCTATTTTTTACGAGATTCAAAAAAATACTTAGGAGCATACCAAACACCTGAAATATTTAACGGTTTTAAAAAAGAAGATTTATTTGGTCTGGATGGATGTAATGTTTTTTTTAAGCGAAAAGGAGAACAATATCATGGTAGTATGAAAGATAAAGCTTGTCAATTTGGTAAAGATGACCTTAAAAGATACTCTGTTCATGATATGATTATTTCAGAAAATCAATATTGGCGTGTTGATAGAACCTTTTTAGTAAAAGATGATTCTTTTCACAAAGGACACCCTAATAACATTCCTCACAAAATGAGAAAAGCTAATTATTACAGCTGTAACATAGCTTTTCATGAAAAAGCATATTATTTACCATCAGAAAAAGATAAAAAATTCAATAATATTTTAATACATAATCAAGGCGGATTAAAATGGTTTAAAAACCCAATTGATGGCAAAACCTATGGTATTCAACTACGCGAAAAACAATATCCTTTTTATAAAGAAGGTTCAGATTTTTTTATGATGAGATTTAAAGAAAAAGGACAACTAGCATCAAAAACTATTATCCTTTCTGAACCAAACCCTAAAAAAATAGGTTTTCAAATGGGGTGGGCATCATGTGTTTGCAAGAAAACTGAATAAATTAATAATGTAAAATGAAACGATTAACCAAAAATAAGTATGTACCACTTATAAAAATACTTTTATTATTAACTGTGTTTATATATTCATGTATTGACAAAACTGAAAAAAAAGAAACACCTATATATGAAGAAGCTGTTCTTAATGAAACAGATAAAAAAGAACCTATAAAAAAATTATCAGCAGGTGCAAAACTATTTATTCAGTGTGCTGCCTGTCATAATCTTAAAAAAGGAGAACCTAATAAAGTGGGACCCAATCTAAACGGTATTTTTGGAAGAAAAGCGGGGTCTTATGAAGGGTTTATTTATTCAGATGCTTTAAAAGTTTCAAATATAGTTTGGGACGAAAATCATATTCGCAATTGGCTAGAAAAACCATCAGACTATATACCTGGTACTACAATGGCTTTTATAGGTATAGCTAATAAAGAACAACAAGACGCTTTAATTAAATATTTAAAGGAAGAAACCAAGTAAGTAGTAGTTTTTTATTTTTCCACTTTAGAAGAGGAGTTTTTTTATAAATCTTCTCTTCTTCTTTTTTAAGCTTAAAAAAAAATCTTTTTCACAAAAACATAAACACCTATATAACAGTCCTTATAAATAAAAGATAATTAAACAATATTTTCATTTTGTGGGATTTCACTCAATTAACACCTATATAACCTATTATTTTTATTTAAAAATTATATTAATGTTGTTTTTTTTAAAAAAAATAGTTAATTTAGTTAACTATTAATAATATTAATTATTATATTTAAACAAATTATTAACCATTAATTAATTTAAAAATAAATGTAATTAATTAATAATCAACTAACTAAAAACAAATAACTAACACTGTAAAACAGATTTTAAAACTTAAAAACATGAAAAAAATCTTAAATTTAGTCTGCTTAATCAGTTTACTTTTCAGCTTAACTAGTGTTTATTCACAAAACGTAGCAGGTAAAGTAACAGATGGTTTTAGCGCTCCATTGGCGGGAGTAAATGTTATTGTAAAAGGAGCAAATACAGGTGCTATTACAGATTTTGATGGAAACTACAGTATCGCTGCTAAACAGGGAGATGTATTACAATTTTCTTACGTTGGCTATTCAACTAAGCGGATAACTGTGACAGGAACAACAGTAAATGTTGTATTAGAAATTGATCTAAGTAAACTTGACGAAGTAATTATATCTTCTTCAAGAAAACCTGTTAGAAAATTACAGGCAACTACTGCTATTAATAGTATTAGTACTGCTGAAATGAACCTTATAAAACCAGAATCTTTTACTGAAGCTATTGAAAATACGCCTGGTATTACAGTAGATAATTCTTCTGGTAGAAAAGGTACCTTTAGAATTAGAGGTTTTCCTGGAGGAAATGTATACACCACTACTTTAATAGATGGTTTACCTGCTTCTAACACTTCTAATTTATCTGCTGGTACTCAAGAATTCTACGGTATAGATCCTAATGTTGAGCGTATTGAGGTAGTTAGAGGAGCTGCAGCTACATTATTTGGTAGAGCTGCTGCTGCTGGTGCTGTAAATATTATTTCTCGTACAGGTGGAGAAGAGCACGGAGGTGAGGTCTCTTTTACAAAATATAATAATGTGTCTGGGTTAGGACATCAGTATGACGGAGATGTTGATTACAGAGCTGATTTTAATTTTAACGGTCCTGTAAATGATAAATTACGTTACAATATAGGTGGTTATGTTATTAATGATTCTGGTAGAAAAGAACAGGCTAATAAAGATGTAGGTGCGCAAGTACGTGCTAATTTTGATTGGTTAATTTCAGATAATTCTAAAATTCGTTTTTATGCGGGTTATTTAAACAACCAATTCCAGAATGTTACAGATGCCGTTTTTGATCTTTCAACTAATAAAATTGCTGAAGGTTGGAGTACATATAATACTTTCTATAACGACCCAAGTGCTTTAGACAATCCTAGTGCATTTGCGGCAGCTGGTGGTCAACCAGTGCTGGACGTTAATGGAAATAGAATTATTAATAATCCAGCAGATAACAGAGAAGAAGTTTCAGGTGGACATATAGGTATTGATGCTACTTTTGATCTAGGAAGCGGTTGGTCTTTCAATCAAAAATTTAAATATCAAGACCTTAACTTTGATGATATTAATGAAATAGGTTTAACTGGATTTTTCACTGCAGAGAGTAATATATTAAGATTTCAATCTGGTGCAAAAGGTCAAGTAAGAGATCTAATCTCTGAAACCAGATTGTCTAAATTAATAGAAGGAGCAAATACAGAACATAACATTAGTTTTGGTCTTTATATAGGTGATTCAGACCGTGATCGTTTAGGTTTAAATTACTTATATAGATCTACTGTTAGCCCAAGACCAAGTTTCTTTGGAGGCTTCTTTGGCCCACCATCTCCTTTATCAAATACGTTTTCTATTTCTGGTACAACATCTAATAGAAAAGAAAAAAGTACAGCACTATTCTTTGGAGATGAAATGGTAATCAATGAAAAATTAAGTATAAACTTAGCATTGCGCTATGATTGGTTAACAGGAACTTTTTCAAACAATCCAGATGAAATACGTACTAGAAACATAGATTATGATCCAGATACAATCATTGAAAATGAAGTTAAATTTAGTGACTTATCCGGTTCTGTAGGTGCTAATTACTTATTAGGAGAATCTTCAGCTATTTATGCTAATTACTTAAGAGCTTTCTCATTACCTTCTGTTACTAACGTAAATCAAGAAGCTCCAGAAGAAAACGAGGTTATTAATAATTTTGAAATTGGTTATCGAGCGGGGCTTGGTGCTTTAACAGTTGATGCTACATTCTTTAATACAAGAATAAATAATAGAGTCGCTAGTATTTTTGATGCAGACTTAGCAGAATTTCTTTTAAGACCTGCAGGATCTAACAAAATTGTAGGTGGAGAAATAGCATTATCATATGAGCCTAGAGCTATAAAAGGGCTTTTAGTAAGAGCTAGTTATACACGTCAAAACTCTGAATATGTAGACTTTATTGTTCCTTTAAGTACAAATAGTTCTGGTGAAGTTAATGCTGATTTAAATAATTTATTTGGTTTATCGGCTGTAGAAAACGGAACTGCTATTGATGTTGGAGGGCTTCAAGTTCAAGAAACTCCAAAAAACATCTACAATTTCAACATTGGATATAGAGCTCAAAGATGGGGAGCTGATTTTGGAGGATTTACTTACACAGGTGCTTATGCAGATATTTTCAATCTTTATGACAAACCAGATCTTTCAATCTATAATTTAGGAGGTTACATTATTTTCCCAGTGGATGATAATGAATTAAAATTAAGCTTAAGAATTAAAAACATTTTTGATGGTGAAAGCCCACAAGATTTATTTGTCTCAAGTGGTGATGATAGTGTATTATTAGAAAGACAAAATAATCCAGATTCTACAGGACGTTTGGCTTGGTCAACATTCCAAAACCCAAAAAGAGTTGTATTTACTGTTGGTTATAAATTCTAATTAATTTAAATATTGGGTAAAACTAATTTTTAAGTGTTGAAGATAATAGCAGAAGAATTAAGTTTTTCTGCTATTATCTATTCAAACAAACTTTTACTAACTTAAAAGCATAAATCCCTAAAATAATAACTTATGAAAAAAATTTCATCAATCTTTTTACTTCTAGTAACATTTCTAGCCTTTTCATGTAAAGAAAAAGCAGAAAATAGTTCAAACGAATTAGCTGAAGCTTCTAAATCACTAAATCTAGATTTAGATAAACCAGTAGATAATATGACCGCTTTTATAAAAGTAAGAGGGTCTTTAAAAGATGGCGAAGAAATTGTTTTCTATGCCAATGGTAAAATTTATGGTTTTGTTGATGGAGAAAGAGACAAGCCTCTAATGGGGTTTGAAATGTATAATATTGGAAAATATATTAAAACAGGAGAAAACCAATATAATCTGTTAACCAATGAAGTACTATTATATACAGATTTAAAAACAGGTGAAGTTTTAGAAACATTTGATAATCCATACACTGGTGAAACGGTAGATGTGGTTCATGTTTGGAACTCCCCTGTAAATCAAAAAGCAGCATTAGAAGGCAGATATGGTAAATGGGGTATACCGCATCAAAAATTTGGAGATGATCAAATTTGTATGAATGCAGATATATTTTTGAAATACCCTTCACCACTACCAATTAAAGACTTTCCTGAAAATTCACAGTCTGATGATTATGAAGCTGCAGAATTATTTCAATTCTTTTTCTCTGAAAAAGCCATAAATGATCCTAATCAAACTAGTGTACCTTGTACAATTTCTTGGACACGCTTAGGCCCATGGTTACCATGGTTAAAAATGGCACAAAGACCAGGAAATATGGTTTACCAAGGAGCTGGATACAAACTAATGGAGACAGATTATGATAAAATGCCAAAAGTATTAACAGAATACGTAATGGCTAAACATCCAGAATATAGACATGCCCCAACTGAATATTCATCACCAAATGAAACCAGTTGGACCTATTTTAAAAAGATAAGTACAAGCAAATAAGCTTTTAATATAAAAAATCATATCTAAGTAGTTTTATTTTGAGTCTTAAAAGAATGGTCCATACTTGTGCCATTCTTTTTTGTTTAGTTTAAAACGTCATTGTCTTTAAGCAAATACCGGTGTTTAAAATACTGAGCACCTTCTTATTGTAAAAAGTATGAAGATTAAAAATAATTTAAGGTGGTATATTATAGGTGCAATTTTTTTGGCCACAACTATTAATTATATTGATCGTCAGGCTTTATCTGTGGCTGCTCCAGTTATTAAAAAAGATCTAGGACTTTCTAATGAACAATATGGTTGGATAGTAAGTGCTTTTCTTTTGGCTTATGCTATTACGCAATTAATGGCTGGTATTTTTATAGATAAAAAAGGCACAAAAAAAGGATTCAGTATTGCTGTAATTTGGTGGTCTATAGCCAATATGCTTCATGCTTTTAGTAAAGGCGTATTTAGTCTTGGTGCTTTTAGATTCTTACTCGGTATTGGTGAAGCTGGTAATTATCCTGCAGCCATGAAAGCCATTTCAGAATGGTTTCCAAAAAAAGAAAGAAGTAAGGCTGTTGGCATTTTAAATATGGGGCCAGGCATGGGAGCTATTATCGCGCCGCCTCTTATGGTTTGGTTAATACTTTCCTTTGGATGGAAAATAGCTTTTGTTATTACTGGAGCTATTGGCTTTTTATGGCTGTTTTTGTGGCAAAAAATATATCATGTCCCTCAAGAGCATCCTAAAATATCTAAAGAAGAACTAAGCTATATTTCAAAAGAAAAACAGAATACTATTAAAATAGCTAAAACGCCATGGCTGGACTACTTTAAACACAAAGAAGTTTGGGGTGTAGCTTTATCAAGATTTGTTTCAGATGGTGTTTTCTATTTTTTCGTGTTCTGGTTACCTTCATATTTAGCCGACGAAAAAGGCTTTAGTTTAGTTGAAATAGGACTATTTGCTTGGATTCCTTTTGTTCTTTCAGACATAGGAAGTTTTTTAGGTGGTTGGACGGGTACTGCACTCATAAAAAAAGGACTATCAATAAATGCCTCCAGAAAATGGATTATATGGATTGGAGCCATACTCGTGCTTCCTATTTTAGGGTGCCTATATATCTCATCCCCTTATTGGGCGATAGGTTTAATTAGTTTCGCACTTTTTGCGACTCAATTTAAACAGTCTGCCCTATTTACATTACCCATAGATTTATTTCCAGAAAAAGACGCAGCTTCTGTTTGGGGCATATCTGGTTCAGCTGGAAGTTTTGGAGCCATGTTATTTACGCCTTTTATAGGTTGGTTGGTAGATGAGATTTCCTATTCTCCTGTATTCGTAATTGTATCACTATTACATATAGTTTCTGCCATAATAGTTATGGTTCTTATTCCTAGAATTAAACTAATAAAAGCATGATAAAATACACTCTTAAATTGATATCTTTTTTCATCTGCATTCATTTTGTGAATACAACACTTCATGCTCAGAAAAAAGAAATAATTCAATCTTCTTTAGAAAAAGATATTGTTGAACTTTTAACATGGTTTCCAGGCGAATATGATAATCATCAACAGGTATATAAAGAAGCTGTTAACAATACACCCAAGGAAAAACGACATAGACAAACACATCATATTTTCTTTCCTGTTGAAATTAAATCTATTCCAGGAAAACTATTATACGCGCAACAGTCTCAGCATTACAATTTAAATGATATCTACAGGCAACGTATCTATGCCTTTAATGTTGATCTTGAAGAAAACGCTATTAGACTTACTATCTATACACCTAAAAACTCAGAACAACTCATAAACGCACATCTTAACCCTTCAATTTTCAAAACCTTAAAAAAAGATGATTTCTATTTAAAACCTGGTTGTGATGTCTTTTGGAAAAAAGCAAACAACCAATTTGAAGGCTACCTTAAAAACAATGCGTGTAGTTATTTTTCAAAAAAATTCAATACTCAGGTCTATTTAAACGAAACCTTAATTTTAAGAAAAGATGCGCTTTTATTAGATGACACTGCTGTTGATGAAAAAGGAAATTTGGTTTTTGGAGTGAATGATAAAGGCCCTACCATAAATTTAAAGGAAAAAGATTGTGTCCATTAAACATAACGATATGAAAACAATATTTATAACCTTAGTCTCAATACTTTCTTTACTCAGTTGTAATAGTGCAAAGAAAGATGAGCCTAAAATTACAGCAAAAGAAATCATAGAAAAAGCACATAAAAAAGCTGGTGGTGAGTTTTGGCGCAGACCAAGTAGTTTAACGTTAAAAGGTCATGGTGTATTTTACAGAAATGATTCGGCATTTATTCATGAAAAGCACAATATGTGGCGCGTTTTCGAGCAAACCAAAGAAAATGCTCATATAGCTAATGGTAAAGTGAGAATTGAATCTTTCAAAAATGATCAACCAGTATTTATAGTCTCTTTTGATGGAAAAAACACTTATGACTTAAATGGCAAACAAGAACAATCTAGTGCAGATAAACGTTGGGCTTCTAATTTTGGTTTTGGAGTTATAAGGCATGCCTTAGATGAAGGCTATCAACTTGAATTAATGCCAGATGACACCATTTCCAGAAAGCCAGTTAATCATGTAAAAGTTATTGATCCCAATAAAGGAGAAACTTTTTTTGGCATTGATAAAGAAGATTACAAAATTTTAAAAGTAGCGTTTCAAACACCCAGAGGATGGCATCATCGTATTTATTCAGATTTTTTTGAAAAGGAAGGATATAATTGGCTTCAATCTGGTAAAGTAGCACTTTTTTACAATGATAAACTAGCTAATGAAGTTTTCTGGGAAGATTTTGAGGTCAACGAAACATTACCAGACAGTCTATTTATACTCACTAAAAAATAATCTGACATGAAAAATAAACGCTTGGTATTAGCTGCTCGTCCTACAGGGTTACTAATTAAGAATACCGATTTTAAAATGGACGAAGTAGAGCTTCCAGCCTTAAAAGACGGTGAATTTCTAATTAAAGTATTGTATTTATCTGTGGCTCCCGTAATGAAATTCTACATGATAGATGGTGCTGGGATTGAAGCTCCTTTACAATTTGGAGAAACCATGCGCGGACGCGGTGTAGGGCAGGTAATAGAAAGTAAAAATCAGAATTTCACTGTTGGTGACATTGTACAGGGGAAATGCGGATGGCAAGAATATAAAATTTGTGATGGCTCCCCCTACCATATGATGTATAAGGTTACACAAAACAAAGTACCCTACTCTACCGCTTTAGGTGTTTTAGGAATGACTGGTTTTACATCTTATTTTGGACTCTATCATGTTGGAGAATTAAAAACAGGTGATAATGTATTGGTATCTGCTGCCACAGGAGGTGTAGGATCTAGTGTTGGTAATCTGGCAAAAATTAAAAATGCTAAGGCTGTTGGTTTAGCTAGTACAGATGAAAAATGCAAACTCTTAACAGAAAAGTTAGGATATATAGGTGCTATTAACTACAAAAAAGAAAATATAAGTGAACGTATAGATCATTTTTTTCCTGATGGTATAAACGTTTTTTTTGATAATGTAGGTGGTGAAATTCTAGATATAGCTTTGAGTAAATTACAGCGCTATTCTAGAGTAGTAATTTGTGGTAGAATATCACAATATGAAAAAACACTACAAAGCCCTCCAGAGTATTCATTAAAAAATTGGTATAAAATAGGTGCCACAAGATCTAAAATGCAAGGGTTTTTTATTTATGATTTTGAAGACCAATTTCATAAGGCAGAAAAAGAAATGACACAGTGGATTTTAGAAGGCAAACTCACCTATCAAGAAGATATTTTAGAAGGGTTAGAACAAATGCCTAACGCTTTAAACCGACTTTTTGAACGAAAAAATAGAGGTAAACAATTAGTTAAAATAGCAGAACCACTAAATCTATAACAATGAATAAACAATTGGCCATCTCATCATTTTCAAATGATATTAGAAATGCTACAACTTTAGTTACAAACCCTATACCTAAAATAAATTCAAACGAAATATTAGTTAAAAATAAGTATGTTGGTATTAATGCTTTATATGATAGAGAGCTATATAGAGGTAATGTACCTTATATTAACGTTACTTTTCCTTATGTATATGGTGTAGAAGCTGTTGGGGAAGTTGTAGAAGTTGGCAGTAGTGTCAAGACCGTTAAAGTAGGCAATGCCGTTTCAACAGTTAAGGTAGGCTCTGCTTACCAAGAATATCAAGTAATTACAGAAGCTGAATACATAGAAATTCCTGAAGCTACCCCAGAATATCTCACTTTAAACCCTACAGGTGTTTCGGCTTATTTAGCTTTAAAAAATGTAGCTGAACTAAAATCTGGTGAAACCATTGTAGTTTCTGCAGCAGCAGGTGGGTTAGGACATATTGTAGTACAATTAGCTAAACAAAAAGGTTGTCACGTGGTTGGCATTTGTGGTTCACCTGAAAAAGAAGCATTACTTAAAAGCCTTAATTCTTGTGATGTAATATTAAACCATAGAAAACAAGATGTTGCTACTTTTTTAACAGACAACTATGCTTCAAAAATTAATGTAGGTTTCGATTCTGTAGGTAGACATATGTTTGATGCTTTTTTAAAAAACATGGCGCCCCTAGGACGGTTAGTAGTTAGTGGCTTAGCTACAGAGATTAATGAAGGTGAATTTCAAGAAATAACAGCACCCAGAGTTTATGAAAGTATCTATTGGAAAGGGGCTTCGGTTCGATGTTTTATGAATCATTTATACAAAGATCAACACCCTGAAGCCAGAAATTTTTTATTTAATCAATATCAAAAAGGTCTACTTAAAGTAAAAGTAGACCCTATAAAATTTAACGGTATTACATCTATCATTGATGCTTCAGAATATTTACTAGCCGGAAAAAGTTGTGGAAAAGTTGTAGTAAAACTTTAAAAGCATTACTGCTTTTCTTCAAAATTCGCCATGGTTTCTGGTTTTGCTGTTTGTATTAACATGGCTTTCTTTCTAAAGAACCTTAAAAAGCCTGCATCCCCCATTCTAGAGCCATTGATTCCAGATTCTTTAAAAGAATTTTTTTCTGCATCAAAAACTCTATTAGTAAGGCTTCCATCATTTATACTTACGGCTCCAACCTGCATTTTAGACGCTATTTCAATGGCTTTTTCCTTGTTGGTTGAAAACACAGACGATGATAATCCATAAATACTATCATTAGCTAGCTCTAGCGCTTCATCTTCTGTAGAAAAAGCCATGATTGGTATTATTGGTCCAAAAGTCTCTTCGGTCATTACTTTCATGTTATGATCTACATGTATTAAAACCGTTGGTCTGCACCACAAACCGCCATCTATAGTTTCAACCTTACCTCCTGTTAAAATTTCAGCTCCTTTAGAAACTGCATCATCAATTTGTTCTTGTATTTTTATGGCTTGCGCTTCAAAAATCAATGGCCCCATTTGCCCTTCTTCAGGGTTAATAGTCAAAGTGACTTCTTCAGCTTTATCAGTAATTAAATGCACAAAATCATCATAAATAGTTTGATCTACATAAATACGTTCTAAAGATTGGCATGCTTGCCCTGTAGCTCCAACACAGCTTCTCAAAACCGCATCTGTAGCTACTTCTAAATCGGCATCAGCCAAAACAACAGCAGGATCTTTACCCCCCAACTCTAAAAAAGCAGGTATAAAACGCTCTGCACAAACCGCACCTATTTTTTTACCTGTAGGCACACTACCAGTAAAGCAAATAGCATCAGCATTTTGTACTACTGCTTTTCCCGCTTCTGCTCCACCACGTACCACTTTTAGAACTTTAGATAATTCAGGCACCTCATTAATGCTCTTTTCAAGTCCATCCATAAAACGTGGTGTTACTTCACTAGGTTTTAATAACACCCCAGAACCAGCTAACAATGCAGGTACTGTATCTATTAATGCTAATAGTAAAGGAAAATTCCACGGACTAATAACTCCTACAACATCATAAGGAATCCATTGTTGTTGCACCATAACAGTATTTGCAGACATTGATGGTCGTTCATCTGCTGGAGATAATAGTTGAGGCGCTCTGTAACACCATGCTTGCAATAGTCCTAAAATACCTGCCACCTCAACAGCTGAAATGCTTTTTCGAGCCGTATCAATACTTAATTGTTCGGCAATTTCATTTTGATATTTTTTTAAACTCTCTAACCACTTTTGCACAGTAGCAACCCGTTTTTCTACACCATTTTCATTCCAAGCTTTTTGAGCGTTTCTAATTTCTATAGATTTTGCTGCTATAACATCATTCGAGTCAACCAATAAGTTATAATCATATATCCCTGTTCTGGGGTTTCTAATTTTCATAAGCTTTAGTCTTATTTAATTAATATAACTAATTCCAAAGTTATAAAAAAATTAGTTAACTATGTTAATTATTAATAATATTAACTTATTTTTTTGTACTTTTATATTTTAAATTAAAAATTCAGGTAAGCAGATGGATAAACATATCTGATTATCAATTTAAAAAAAGATTTTTAAAGATTCATTATTTATGAAAGTAATTCTTGAAGAACAAGGTCTAAGAGACGGTTTTCAAACCTTAGAACAAGTTATTTCTACTGAAAAAAAATTAGATTATATAAATCGTTTGGTAGATGCTGGGGTAACACGTTTGCAAATTGCCTCTTTTGTACATCCTAAACTGGTACCTCAAATGGCAGATGCCGAAGAACTCTGTAAACGAGTTAAAAAGAAAGAAGGTGTTGTTTACAGTGGCTTGGTTTTAAATATAAAAGGTGTAGAACGTGGTATTGAAGCTAATCTTAACCACTTAGCTTGCTCCATTTCTGCTAGTCATACGCATAGTCAAAAAAATGCAAGATTAACTTTAGCCGAGGCTAAAAACACTTTTAAAGCTATGGTAAAGCTTTCTAAAAATCATGGTATTACTGTAAGAGGCGGTATTCAATGTGCTTTTGGTTGCAGATATGAAGGTAAAATAGATGAACAACATGTTCTTGATATGGTAGATCATCATTTAGATACTGGAATAGATGAATTAGCTTTAGCTGATTCAACTGGTATGGGAAATCCAAAAGAACTGGGAGATTTAATGTTTAAAGTAGTAGAAAAAGCAGGCAACATTCCTGTAATACTGCATTTGCACAATACTGAAAACAAAGGCTATGCTAATTTTTATGCTGCTTTACAAGCGGGTGTTCACATTTTTGACACGGCTTTTGGCGGTTTAGGAGGCTGTCCTTTTATTAAAAGTGCTACAGGTAACATTGCTACAGAAGACACCGCTCATTTTGCAAAACAAATGGGTTACGAAACAGGATTAGACATTAACAAAATAGCTACTATTAGTAAAGAAACGGAAGCAACTTTAGGGCATAAACTCCCTGGACAGTTGTACCAATTAGTTGATAACAATGATATTAAAATGATATAATGGGACAAACAATATCAGAAAAAATAATTTCAAACCACGTAGGCAAAAAAGTATATGCAGGCGAATTAGTTGTGAGCAAAGTAGATGCTGCAATGGCAAGTGATACCACGGCGCCATTAACTATTAAAGCATTTCATGAAATGGGAGGCAAAAAAGTATTTAATCCCAATAAATGTGCTTTTATTATAGATCATGCAGCACCCTCACCTAATGAACGTATTGCCAATTTACACAAAATGATGCGAGATTTTGCCAAAGAACAAGGCATGCGTTTGTTTGAAATAGGTGAAGGTATTTGCCATCAGGTTATGGTGGAAAATCAATATGTAAAACCAGGAGATATTTTTATAGGGGCAGATTCTCACACACCAACATATGGCGCATTAAACGCCTTTGCATGTGGGGTTGGATCCACAGATTTAGCTGCCACCATGATGACTGGAAAAATTTGGTTAAAAGTACCACAAACCATAAAAATAAATTGCACCGGAAAATTGCAAGCTGGAGTTACTGCCAAAGATCTTATTTTGTTCCTAGTAGGCAAAGTAACCGTTTCCGGTGCTACTTATCAAGCTATTGAATTTTGTGGCGAGGCCTTTGAAGGTTTAAGTCTTGCTAGTAGAATGACTATAGCTAATATGTCTTCTGAAATGGGAGCAAAAACAGGCATTGTACATCCTAAAGGATTACAGTTAGATTATGATTTTAATCCTATTGCTCCTGATGAAGACGCTAAATATATTAAAACTTTCAATTTTGATGTTTCAGATTTAGAGCCTCAAGTAAGCGCACCAGAATCTCCAGATAATGTTCACAATATTTCTAACTATGAAGGCACTAAAATAAATTATGCCTTTATAGGAACGTGTTGTAATGGCCGTTTAGAGGATTTAGATATAGCTGCTAAAATTCTGAAAGGAAAAAAAATACATCCCGATGTACGTATGATTATTGCGCCCGCATCACAACGTGTTCTTCTAGATGCCATGAATAATGGTACTATGAATACCTTAATTGAAGCTGGTGCATCATTAATAACTTCTGGTTGTGGTCCATGTGTAGGTACACATCAAGGTGTTCCCGCAGATGGCGAAGTAGTTATTTCAGCAGCCAATAGAAATTTTAGAGGCCGTATGGGAAATCCCAATTCAAACATTTATTTAGGAGCACCTTCAACAGTGGCAGCCTCAGCCCTTGACGGACAGATTACTAACCCTAAAAAATATCTAGTCTAATATGAACGGAGTACAAACAAATATAAAAGCTAAAGCACATGTGTACGGTGATCATATAGATACAGACCGTATCATACCTGGCAAATACACTAAAACACTAGATTTATCTACACTAGCTAATCATGTGTTAGAAGATCTAGATCCTAATTTTAAGAAAATTGTACAACAAGGAGATATTCTGGTAGCAGGTATTAATTTTGGCTGTGGCTCTTCTAGAGAACAAGCACCATTAGCATTAAAACAAGCAGGTATTTCTGTTATTATAGCAAGAGATTTTGCACGTATCTTTTTTAGAAACGCTATAAACATTGGTATTCCTGTGCTTGAAATTGCAGACCATAATATTCAAAAAGGAGCAGAACTAGATGTCAACTTAAAAACTGGCATTGTAAAAGACCTTAGCACTGGCACAACCTACAAGGCTACTAAGCTTCCAGATATTATGATAGATATTTTAAATGAAGGAGGCCTCGTCAATTATCTAACTAAACATGGAAATTATTCGCTATAAATTATGAGTAGAATTGAACCAAAAAAACATATAGAACAAGACAAGCTTAATCATTTATTTAAAAATGCTGAAGCGTTTATGGGTTTTTTACCCAATGATGGACTTATAATGGCTCACAAACCAGATGTGCTTACTACATTTTTTGAATTAGCTAAAGCCATATATGCTGAAGGAAAAATAGATTCTGGATTAAAACGAATGATTGGTTACATCTCTAGTGCAGCCAGTGGTTGTTTATATTGTAGCGCACATACCATGTATGGAGCAGGCAAACAAGGTGTGTCTAAAGAAAAATTAGAACAACTATGGGAGTTTAAAACCTCATCGTTATTTTCTGAAGCCGAAAAAGCAGCCTTGAATTTAGCTTTAAAAGCAAGTGTATTACCTAATGCTTCTAGCGATGAAGATTTTGAGCTCTTAAAAGAATATTTCGACGAAGAAGGCATTGTAGAAATTGTTGGAGTCATTTCAATGTTTGGGTTTTTAAATAGATGGAATTCAACATTAAATACTCAAATTGAGGATGCTCCAAATTCATTTTATCAATCCGTAAACAAAAAGTAAATGAATAACGCACCACTAAAAGATATAAAAGTACTAGAATTTACACATGCTGTAATGGGTCCATGTGCAGGTTTAATGTTAGCAGATATGGGCGCAGAAGTACTACATATTGAACCCATTAATGGAGATAGTACCAGACGCTTAAAAGGGTTTGGTACTGGCTATTTTTGGTTTTATAATAGAAATAAAAAAAGTTTAGCAGTTAACCTAAAATCTAAAGAAGGTCTAGAGCTTATCTATAAGCTGGTAAAAGACTATGATGTTGTTGTAGAAAACTTTGGTCCTGGAACCATGGATAGATTAGGTTTGGGATATGAAAAACTTAAAACATACAACAACCAACTTATATATTGTTCCTTAAAAGGATTTTTAAGTGGCCCTTATGAGAAGCGTCACGCCATGGATGAAGTTGTACAAATGATGGGAGGTCTTGCCTATATGACAGGACG
Source organism: uncultured Flavobacteriaceae bacterium (assembly GCA_947487895.1). Taxonomy (GTDB): domain Bacteria; phylum Bacteroidota; class Bacteroidia; order Flavobacteriales; family Flavobacteriaceae; genus Seonamhaeicola. The sequence goes on along the minus strand of CANKYF010000013.1, from coordinate 23,070 downwards.
CGAAGGAGACCCATTACGTGCAGGCACCTCCGTTATAGATATAACAGGTGGTATGTTTGGTTACATTGGAATATTAATAGCGCTTTTAGAACGAGAAAAAACAGGTGAAGGAGGATTTGTCAAATCTGCATTATTTGAAACATGTGCCTTTTTAATGGGGCAACACATGGCATATTCTTCTCAGATAGATTATCAAATTCCTCCTATGCCCTCTCGTGTTAGTGCTTGGTCTATATATAAAGTATTTGATACCAAAGACAATGACAAAGTATTCATTGGTATTATAAGTGAAAAACACTGGGAACGTTTATGTGAAGTTTTTGAATGGAGTGATTGGGCAACCGATGCCAGATTAGAAACCAATAATCAAAGAATTGATGAAAGAGATTGGTTTTTACCAGCCTTAGATGAGCGTGTTAAAGGTTTTACAAAAAGTGACATCATAGAACGTTGTGATAAAGGGCATATTCCATTTGCTCCTATAAGCAAACCAGAAGATTTGTTTGAAGACGAACAACTAAACAAAGGCAATAGTTTGATGGAGGTAACTATGAACGATGGTATCTCAACCATGTTACCAAAATTCCCTTTGGAGTATAAAGGAACACGTGTAGAAAAACGTTTAGATCCTCCTAAAATAGGAGAACATACTAAAGAGGTCCTAAAAAGTTTAAATATAGATGATGACACTATTACTAAAATGGTGGCAGAAGGCATTATAAAAACAGAATAAAATGACCAATTTAAAACTAATTTTATACACATTATTTGTTCTGGTTTCTTTCAACAAAACCAATGCGCAACAAGAAACAAGCTTAAAAGTACACAAGAACACTATGAAAACAACATTTAAACATATTATTAATGCATCAGAACTTTTTGAATTAGTGCATTCAAACCAGGTTATTCTTATAAATGCCAGTGGGGGTCCAAACGGACGGTCCGATTATGAAAAACAGCATTTAAATGGCGCTTTTTTTCTTGATTTGAATGAAGACTTATCAGAAATACACGAAGACCCTGCTCATGGAGGAAGACACCCGTTACCGAAAATTGAGGACTTTGCTCAAACTATTTCCAACCTTGGCATGACACCAGATAGCCGTGTTGTTGTTTATGATAATAAAGGAGGAGCCAATGCATCTGCTCGTTTATGGTGGATGTTAAAAGCCATTGGTCATGAAAACGTACAGGTTCTAAATGGTGGCATTCAGGAAGCTAAAAATGCTCAGTTTCCTATAAACTCAGATAAGGTGACGCCTAAAGTTGCTCCGTTGTATCCTGTAACCACATGGCTACTTCCACGGGTTAATATGGACCATGTAGAAAACGTTTCACAGGACAAAGATTATATGGTTATAGATGTTCGAGCCACACCTCGCTATAACGGAGAATTTGAGCCAATTGATTCAATAGCAGGACATATACCTGGTACTGTAAACGTTCCTTTTTCAGATAATTTAGAGGATAATGGTACATTCAAATCTCCTGAAGTATTAAAAGAAAAGTATACTCAAATATTTAAGAACACACCTAGAGATAACATCATTTTTCATTGTGGTTCAGGTGTAACTGCTTGTCACTCTCTATTAGCGATAGCCCATGCAGGGTTGGACATTCCTAAACTTTATGTAGGTTCTTGGAGTGAATGGAGTAGAAACAACAAAACCGTAATAACAAAAAACTAAATACTATGAAAGGTTCAATCATTTTAATAACCCTCTTTCTGGTGTCGTGCATGCACGCACCTCAACAAGAAAAACAACAAGAGCCACTTTATAACTATGACGTAGAAGACCGCTTAGAGGAATTGGGCATAGAACTTAGTACGCTTAAAATGCCAAAAGGCATTAAAATTTCGTTTGCTGTTAAAGACGGGAGTACCTTATACCTTTCAGGTAATATTCCTTTTTCCCCCACAGGTGAAAAATATGTTGGCAAACTGGGTCGTGATCTCACCATTGAAGAAGGATACAAAGCCGCTCGTTTGACTGCAATTAATCAATTGTCTGTACTTAAAGCAGAACTTGGAGACCTCAATAAAGTAGAAAAAATAATTAAAGTATTAGGCATGGTTAATGCCGATCCTGATTTTAAAGACCACCCAAAAGTAATAAATGGATTTACAGATTTAATGGTCGAAGTATTTGGAGAACGAGGGATGCATGCTAGGTCTGCAGTTGGTATGAGTTCCATTCCACTAAACGCCGCCTGCGAAATAGAAATGATTGTAAAAATTAGAGAATAAGATATGCAAAAAACAAATAAAACAGCTAAAGAACTCTATTTTGAAGTAAAAGCAAATCCTGCCAGAAAACGTTTTGGCTTTGGAAAAAAAGCAGCTTTAGTAAATATCGATATTCAAAAAGCATATACACGCACAGACCTCTTTAAAACAGCTTATGAATCTGATCCTAAACAGTTAGATTATGTAAACGAATTAGCTGCAAAATTTAGAGCTCTGGGATGGCCCGTTGTTTGGACCAATGTTGCCTATATGGATACCGCTGCAGATGCCGGTGTATGGGGCACACGAACTGACACTCCAGACAGCTTACAAAACATCAAATTTGGGTCTGAACGTTCAGAACTTGATGATCGGTTAATTTTAGATAGAGATACAGATGTATTTTACGAAAAGAAAATGCCTTCACCTTTTTTTGAAACACCTTTACAATCATTGCTGGTATGGCATCAAGTAGATACAGTTGTTTTAACAGGAGGCTCAACATCTGGTTGCGTACGTGCTGCTGGTGTAGATTCACTATCTAGAGGTTATAGAACCATCATTCCTGAAGAATGTGTAGCAGATAAGCACGAAAGCTATCACTATGCTAATCTTACAGATTTGTCATTAAAATACTGTGATGTTTTAGATGTAAAAGACGTTTTTAATTGGCTAAATGCTTTAAAATAGAAAGATGAAAGAAGACCCAGGATATTATGATTATTGGCCTTATGAAAATAGACCAAGAATACAATGGCCCAATGGTGCTAAAATAGCATTTTGGGTAGCACCTAATATTGAGTTTTACGAATTAAATCCACCAAATAATCCATATAGAAAGCCCTGGCCACAACCTAATCCTGCGTTGCCTGGATATACCAGTAGAGACTGGGGAAATCGTGTGGGGCATATTAGGCAAATGAATTTGCTAGAAAAGTACGGTATTAGAGGTTCTATATCTTTATCTACCGCACTTTGTGACCATCATCCTGAAATTATAGAATTATGCAAAGAACGCCATTGGGAATTTTTTAGTCATGGTATTTACAATACCAGATATACTTATGGTATGACCGAATCTCAAGAGCGAGACATGATTAAAGATTCTATTGAAACCATATACAAGCATACAGGTCAGAAATGTGCTGGTTACTTAGCTCCTGCCCTATCACACTCAGAGAATACTTTAGACTTATTTGCTGAAGTGGGCACTGAATTATTTGGAGATGAAGCTGGCTATTATTCGTGTGATTTGTTTCATGATGATCAACCCACACCTATTCATTTAAAAAGCGGTAAAAAGTTTGTATCTATTCCATATTCTTTAGAAATGAATGATACTATCGCGTATTTAGTTCAAAAAACCACCCCAAGAAGATATGGTAAAGAACTCATGGATAATTTTGACCGTTTATATGCCGAAGGTGCAGAAAGCGGCACCATTATGTGCATACCTACTCATAATTACCAAGTAAGTAATGCGCACCGTATTAAGGCTTACGAAGAAGCTTTAGAATATATTACCGGACACCCAGATGTTTGGGTAACTACAGGTAAAGAAATAGCACAATACTTTATGGATAACTATTATGATACGGTTTTAGCCGATATTGAAACTAAAAATAAAAAATATGGCAACGCTTGATAACGACTATTTAAAATACCCCGAGCGTTCCTACGGAATGGATCATGATCGTTATGAATGGGCTATGCTTCATGATAGAAAACCTATTACATGGCCTAACGAAAAAAAAATAGCGCTTTGGGTAAATGTAAGCTTGCAGTTTTTCCCAATAAACCAACAAGGTATCCCATTTAAAGTACCTGGTGGTATGACAAAACCTTACCCAGATTTACGCCACTATAGTTTAAGAGATTATGGCAATCGTGTGGGAGTATATCGTTTTTTTAAAGCTTTAGACCAGTTCAATATCACACCTACTTTTGCTATCAATACAAGATTAGCAGAACGCTATCCTTATTTATTAGGAACGGTGAAAGAACGTGGAAATGAAATTCTATGTCATGGGTATCATATGGACAAACTACATTATGGCGGACAAGACATTATTGAAGAACAAGAGTTAGTAAAAAGATCTCTAGATACGCTTAGAGAACTCTCTGGTCAAGATATAAAAGGATGGATAAGTCCTGCTAAAAACGAATCTGAAAACACGCCAGATATTTTGGCTGCTAACGGTATCACTTATTTTAGTGATTGGGTAAATGACGATATGCCTTATGAATTTAAAACAAAAAATGGTAATTTAACCGCTATGCCCTTGGCTACTGAATTAGACGATTTTTTTATCATTTTAAATAATTTACATTCAGCCGAAGATTGGGCACATCAAGTAGAAGATGCTTTTGAGTTTTTACTAAAAGAAACAGAAACCAATGGTGGAAGGTTATTAAGTTTAAATATTCATCCGTGGGTTTTAGGACAACCTCATCGCATTAAATATTTAGAACAAGTCTTAGAAAAACTAAGTAATCATAACGCCGTTTGGTCTGCCTCGGCATCAGACATTTTAGATGTTTGGAAAGCGCAAAAATAAAGTAAACACATGATTGAATTCCTATCATCTTATATTCCAAATATTTTACAAGTTTTATTGTTTTTGGTAATGTTAGGCATGGGAATGACATTAACAATTAAAGATTTTACTAGGGTAAGCGCTACACCCAAGGCCACTTTTACGGGGTTAATTAATCAAATTATTTTGGTACCTCTAATAGCATTTGGTATCGTATCATTTGTGCCAATGCCACCAATGATTGCTATGGGTTTAATGGTCTGTGCCTGCTGTCCTGGTGGTGCTGTATCTAATTTGTTCTCGTTTTTGGCAAAAGGAGATGTAGCGCTCTCTATAACACTTACTGCCATAAGTAGTATTGTTACTATTTTCACTATTCCTTTAATTATAAATTTTTCTTTAGAGGCTATTTTAGGTGAAGCTTCTAAAAGCATTCAATTACCTTTAGGAAAAACCATTTTAAATATTTTTAAGCTAACCGCGCTTCCAACAATGTTGGGCATGTTAATTAATTATAAATGGCCTGCATTTTCATTAAAAAGTAAGCCAGCAATTAAGTGGGTTTCTATATTAGTAATAATTCTTGCGCTTGCATTAATGACCATGAAATTAGAAGAAATTGGTAATAGTTGGCACTTTTTTAAAGCCTCTTTTGTTGGTGTATTACTTTTAAATATTTTAACATTATCTGTTGGCTATTTTTCATCTAGAGGTTTGGGTATTTCAAAAAAGCAATCTGCAACCATATCTATTGAGACGGGCATGCAAAACAATGTGCTGGGTATGACTATAGCCATTTCCACAAGCCTATTAAACGAACCTAAAATGGCTGCCACCGCTGGAGTTTATGGTATAGTAATGTGCATAATAGCCATAGGCGTCATTCAACTTTACAAAAGAATTATCACTTCTTAAACCTATAATTAATAGGATTATTTATTACATTTACAAAATAGTTAATATTATTAACTATTAATTATGTTAATTAAAACAACTAAACTATGATTTTTAAACGTATTTTAATGGCATTTTGTTTTTTAACTATGTCATTCAATGGACTATACGCTCAAAACAATACTTTACAAGCAGATTTGGAAGAAATGATGCAATGGTTTGAAGGCGAATTTGACAACTTTCAACAAACATGGAAAGAAAACGAAGATAATGTAGACCAAGAAATTCGTCATGAACGTATTCATTCTATCTTTAAAAAAATAGAAGCACCTAAACTTGGCAAGAATGTGTTTTATGTGAAACAGTTTCAAAACGGTGATACTACCGATATTTATCGTCAGCGTATCTATAACTTTCACATTAATGATGTTGAACAAGCCATTCAGTTAGATATTTATTCATTTTTAACTCCGGAAGATGGTGAAAAATATGCCATGGCTAATCATAACCCATCTATATTAAAAGATATAGCTGTAGAAAATTTAAGAGCTACAATCGGATGTGAGGTCTATTGGAAAAAAAATGGTGATCATTTTGTTGGATATATGAAAGATAGAGCATGCCATTTTACCTCTAGAAGAAGTGGTAAAGAAATTTATATTACAGATACCTTAAAACTTACACCAGATGAAATATGGATACAAGATGAAGCCGAAGATGCCGATGGCAATTATATTTTTGGAAATAAAGCTGGTATCCCACATAAATTAAAGAAATGTAGATTTTTTAAGGGATGGATTGCTATAGAAAAAGCGCCTAAAAGCGACGATTATTATTTCATGAAACATATAACATTACATGACCAAGGACAAAAAGTGCAACTTATTGATGATAAAGATGGTACTAGAACCAAATATGCTGTAGAACTTTCTGAAGTAATATATGCTTCTGGAATAGAAGTGCTTAAATTAGCCATTTATGAAGAAGGTAAAGAAAAAGCACCTGCTTATGTTTGGGCAAATCCTAATGCCAAACAAATTGGTATTAATATTAGGACTATGTCTACTGGGTTTACGCTTATAGAAGCAGAGTAATTAATGATATCCAGAACGAGGTCTGAGAAGGCATCTCATCTTTCTGAGATGTCTCTAAAATTTATCCTAAGCGCAGTCGAAGGGCTCATACTTCGTTCTATCTACATGACAAAACCTATATTTATAATGTCTCAAACTTCCCCATATCGAATAAGAGTTCTCGATACTTCGGCTAAAAAGCCTCAACTCGAACTGACAGATGAAACCTAGTTTATCTTTAATGCATACCTGCTCCACCATTTACATGCAAACATTGTCCTGTTAAATAAGAGGCTTCATTACTCAACAGAAACATCACTACAGAACTAATTTGTTCTGGTTTTGCAAGAGATTTTAACGGCACCATTTTCATGTAAGCATCTTTATTAAATCTAGTGGTGCCATCTTTTTTATATATGAAATTAGTATCAACAGCACCTGGCGCCACTGTATTTACTCTAATTTCAGGGGCTAATTCTGCTGCTAATGTCTTACTAAAGGCCACTATACTGGCTTTTCCAGCTGTATAAGGGCCATAATTTTTCTGACCAATAAAAGCCAAGCCTGAAGACATATTTACAATAGCTGCATTATTTGCTTTATTCAACAAACCACTGAACACTTTACAAGAATTAAAACAACTTTTAAAACTTATATCATAAGTCTCGTTCCAATCATTAATATCTAATTCTAAAATAGATTTAAACTTCTTAATAGTTCCAGAAAGATTTACCAATCCATGAATTTCAGAAACTTCATTTTCAATTTTAGCTTTCACTCTATTCATAGCATCTATATCCATAGGATTTGCTTGAAAATAAAAATTATTATCTGATGTTGGAGTTGTTGAACCTTCTTGAATATCAATCCCAAAAACTGTAGCTCCTGCGGGTAATAAACTATTAATTAGCGCAATACCAATTCCGCTATTGGAACCAACAATTATTATATGATATCTTTTTGCTAAATAATTTGATTTTAAAGCCATTATTTCTTTTTAAAATTGGTATTATCAGAATTAATATAACCAGGTTCAATAAAGGTCCAACCAGACACTACTTTTCGTAAATTAATTCCAATACGTTTGGAATCTGGGTTAGACCATGTATAACTAATAGATCTACTATTAATACCCACACTATCTAAAGGCATGTTATAAATAGCTAGTTTCATTATTGCTAATTTTTTACCAAATAACAATTGGGTTAACTCAGCTGTGTATTGTACACCATCAATATCAATTTCTGCCATTCCTCCTTGATCATGAATTTCAAGCTTACTTTTTCTATAAGTGCTATCTTCATATTGTTCTAAAGGCATTTCTATCCAACCAGAAAATTTTCTAGTTTTAATGAATTTATATGGTGTTTCGTTTTCAAAATGCTTCATATTTGAGACATAAATAGTGTCTCCTATTTTCTTCACATTTTGTGCTAAATCATTTTCAGTTACAACTATACTTTCCACTAAAGTTTTACCATTTCTACCTTCTCTAATCTCAAAATTATATGCACCAGAATCTGTTTCCTCTATATTTAGAGATAAATGTCTGTGTTTCTCTTCGGTTTCAACTCTATGTATATCCGTTTTGGTATTTTCTAACCAATACTGTAAAAAATTGTCATAATGCCCAGAAAATTCAATGCTACTTTTTGCTTCGGTATGCATTGGTTTTTCTGAGTTATTATTACAGCTGATAAACAAAATGATTGTTATAATTGTAACTATAAAATGTCTCATTACTTTGATTTTATTTTATGAATAGGAGTCTATTAGACAAGATTGCACCATTTCGGCACTTAAATTTGGGTTACGCTCCATTAATAATTCCCAAGCTGTTATTAAATGTGAGCCGTTTGATACAATTTCTGGCAAATCTTTAATAATCTTATTATATGCTATTGGAGCATTTGCTTTAAAAGCTTGTATCTTTCTAGATGCCTTATAGCTTTTATATTGATCTGCTTCCCCAGTGATGCAATCTGTAAGTAATTGCATGCGTTCATCTGGTGTTCCATTAATAAATAGTGTCTTCACATTTGAGGGTAAATCAAAAGCCAATAAATTATTAATGTGTTCTTTAATAATACTTCCGTTCCATCTAAAAATGGTAGTTGGTACCTTCAATGCTTGAACATATTTAGCTCTTTCATGTTTAAAGGCCAACCTATACGCCATATAGTAATTAGCTCCAGCTCTTAAAAAATCTAAAGCTATACTATTCAATACAGGAGGAGGTAGTTGCGGTCTGTGTAAAGCATATTTTTCTCCTCTAAAACACCACGGAAAATATTGAAACATTTGGCTCACCATTTTCCAAACTTGCGGTAAATGGCTTCCATCCTTTTTAGGTGTAAAATCTGGGAAATAGTGATCTAAAATAGTGTTGCAAAGCGCATCATCAAAATGAGCAGCGTTATCAAGAAATATACTTGCTACATTTTTTGGGTATTCTAAAGCATACCTTATAGCCAATTGAGCTCCAGTTGCAGATCCATAAATTGATGGATTTTTTATATTCATGATTTTAAAACAGCGATGCAAAAATTCGGTATAATCACTTAATTGATTAGGTTCAGAACTTAAGGGGCTAGATTTACCATAGCCTGGTGTATCAATAGCAAAAACAGTATAAAAATCTGCTAACCTTTCTGCCAATGGCAACAAAATTTCTGATGTATGTGGCGATGGATGAAACAATACCAAAGCAGGACCATTTCCTAACATATGAAAATGCAACCTTTTAGAATCTACAGTGACGTATTTACTAGTTTTCACAAAAATAGTGGTATTAAATTTTAGTTAATATACTTAATTATTAATAAAATTAACTATTTTTTCTTAAATTTATGATCTAGATATATATAATTTTAATGAAAGTATGATGGTTAACACAAAAATAGTACTAACCGAGAGACCTAAAGGTGCTGTTCAAGATAGTAATTTTAGAGTAGAAGAAGAAAAAATAGAAGCCCTAAATGATGGACAATTTTTAGTAGCAATTGAAGCTATTTCAATAGATCCTGCAATGCGCGGTTGGATGAATGAAGGTACTACCTATATAAAAGGGGTTGAAATTGGTACAGTGATGCGATCATTTTCGGCAGGAAAAGTTATTGAATCTAAACATGATAATTTTAAGGTTGGAGACTATGTTGAAGGTTTACTGGGAGTACAAACACATTGTACTACAGATGGAAAAGGCATAAGAAAAATTGACGTTTCTACAAGTAAATCATCTCATCATTTAGGAGTGTTAGGAATGCCAGGAATGACAGCTTATTTTGGTCTGTTAAAAAGAGGAGAACCAAAAGCGGGAGATATTGTCTATATCTCTGGTGCTGCAGGAATTGTAGGTTCTACAGTTGGTCAAATAGCTAAATTAAAAGGCTGTACCGTTATTGGTTCTGCTGGTAGTGATGCTAAATGTAAATTTCTAACAGAATCTTGTGGTTTTGATTATGCCATTAATTATAAAACCGAAGATATTGATGCTAAACTTAAAGCATATGCTCCAGATGGTATTCATATATTTTATGATAATGTTGGCGGTGAAACATTAGATATTGCTTTAATGAATTTAGCTAGAGGTGCCCGTGTGGTTATATGTGGTGCTATATCTCAATACAATGACATGGCAAATATTACAGGTCCTAAAAATTACATGAAAATTGTATCTGCAAGAGGTAAAATGAACGGTATTATTGTATTTGATTTTGTGGAACAGTGGCCAGCAGCAGCAAAAGAAATAGCGCAATGGATTAATGAAGATAAAATATACGTAAAAGAGCATACTGTTAAAGGTATAGAGAACTTCACCTCTGCCTTACAAATGCTCTTCACAGGAGAAAACTTTGGAAAGTTAATCTTAGAAGTTTAAACAAAAAACTCAAATATAGGCGCCATGGACAATAGAAGAGATTGGTTAAAAAAAATTAGTTTAGGAGTTGTAGGTTTTGGACTGGCTCAAACTCAAACTTTTGCTAAAACATTACCTAGTCCATATTTAGATTTAGAGAATACACCTATTCAATTAGGACTTAATGAAAACCCATATGGCCCCTCTCCTATGGCAAGAATAGAAATGGCAAAGTATATCAATATGAATAGATATGATAGACATGTAATTTCTAATTTAGCTTCCAAATTAGCGCAGCAAAACAATGTAAGCACTAAAAATATTCTAATAACTGCGGGGTCTACAGAAATTCTAGATTTAGGGGTAAAATTAGCTGCTTTACAAAAAGGAAATTTTATAACCGCAGAACCCACCTTTAACTATTGGAGGTTTATGGCGCAAAAATTAGGATTAACCAAAATTTCTGTGCCATTAACCACTGAGAAAAAACACAATTTAGGAGCTATGCTAAATGCCATAACTCCAGAAACAAGACTAGTATATATTTGCAACCCAAATAATCCAACAGGAACTGTTTGTGATCCAGAAGCTTTAAAAGCATTCATTAATAAGGCTAGTAAAACATCTCTGGTGCTTGTAGACGAAGCTTATCTTGAATTTACAGACCTAACATCTGTGATTAGCTACACCATTGAAAATCAAAACGTCATTGTAGCAAAAACCTTTTCTAAAATTTATGGTCTGGCGGGTGCTCGAGTGGGTTACGCTATTGCTAATGAAAAGACTATTAAAAAACTGGGGCAATTATTAACCTGGAACGGCGGTGATATTAGCACCGTTTCGGCAGCTGGAGCCATAGCTTCGTTAAAAGACACAACGTTTACAAAAAAGGTAAAAACATTAAATCAAAATGCAAGATCTTATACCATTGGTGAGCTAGAAAAATTAAATATAAAGTGCATACCCTCAAATACAAGTTTTATTTATTTTTCACTGACTAACTATAAATACAACTATTTAGAGCTGTTAAAACAACACCATATTAAAGGTAGTAGAATTTATGAAAAGGATGGACAATGGTCCAGAATATCTGTGGGGACCATGGAAGAAATGAAATTATTTATTAAAGCCTTAAAACATTAAAATTTTGAATAACCAATTACCAGATACAGGAATAAGCGGATTGTATGAAGTGATGCTAGGAACAGATGATGCAGCGTATGCTAAAAAATATTTTGCAGATTTTGGATTCAAAGAAGTTAAAAAAGCCACTATTTCGGCAGATGAAGCTCTCAAATTATATGGAGTGAATTCAAAACTCACCTCTTATAGATTGCAAAACGGACATACAGATAGCCATGGGTTAGTTCGTGTTTTAGAATGGGAACAACCCCTAGGTGATGGTGTCGGTTATGCTCCAGTTGAAACCATAGGTTCTAGAATTGCAGTGATGATGACACATGATATTTTTCGTTTGTATGACATCTATCAAACAGCTAGAGACGTGGGTAAAAAACTCTGGTTGCCTACAGAACCTATAGCCGATGATTTATTCGGATTGAACACTGGTGAAAAAGACTTTTTTAATAGACCAATACTAGTAAGAGAAAATGCGGTGTATGGTGAATTTTTTAATCATATTTTCTTTCAACGTTATGGGTATGAAATTCCAGGGTATGGCACTATTGAAAATGATACGAAACTAAAAACAAGTGAGTTTACACATCATGATTTTATTATAAACGCTTCTTCTATGGAAGCTATGGACTATTTAAGTACTGTTTTAGGATTACAAGCCGAAGATGCTCCTCAATTAGACGGTGATTGGTTAAAAGGACCTAAACGTGTGTTTCAAATGGAGCCAGGATTTAGCCATTGGTATCAGGGATTTGTATCGCCTAATAATATCTGCGGAAAAATGAAATTCTTTATTCCAAACGGCACTAAAACCAATAAATCGGATCAACAACGTGTTGGTGAAAAAGGCATTACGTTGCATTCATTCTATACACCTAAATTAGATATGGTGTATCAACTAGCTGAAAAACATGAAGGATTAAAAATAACGCCTGTTACAAAAAATGAATTTAATGAGGCCTCTTTTATTATAAGAGATACAGCTGGAGTAACATGGCAAATTATAGAAAAAACACAAGCTCCAAAAAACACACCAAAAACCGAACTGAAGTTTAACTTAAAAGAGTAAACGGTGTTTATTATTGTGTCATAAAATCAATGAATTCAATAATAAGAATTTACTTTTTAACCTAAATAGTTAATAATATTAACTATTTTTGTAGTATCTTATTACGAATAAAATTAAACACATTGATTAAACGTTACAAAGCATTAGCATTACAGACAGAGTGTTTCGCAATTAACGCTGTAAAAGACAGAGCATCTGCGCGCACAATGATGAAAGAATCCTTAGGAAAAGTGCTAGCCGAAATACGAGGTTCTAAGGCCTTTATTGGTCCAGATTTAAAACTCATTGTATTACCAGAATACTTTTTAACCAGCTTCCCTTTTGGAGAATCTATAGATGAATGGAGAGAAAAAGCATGTATTTCAACAGACGATCCATTGTTTGAAGAAATGAAAGCGTTTTGCATTAAGCATTCTATCTTTTTATCAGGTAATTTTTATGAACTAGACGCTAATTTCCCAGAGTTATATTTTCAAAGCAGTTTTATCATTGATGATGAAGGTGAACTTATTCTTAAATATAGAAGATTGAACTCTATGTTTGCACCTACGCCGCATGATGTTTTAGATGATTATATTAAATATTACGGAGATGATGCGCTTTTCCCTGTGGCTAAAACCAAGCTAGGTAATTTAGCCTGTATAGCTTCAGAAGAAATTATGTATCCGGAAATAGCAAGGTGTTTAATGATGCGTGGTGCCGAAGTGTTTTTGCATTCTTCCTCAGAAGCTGGAAGTCCGCAGTTAACTCACAAAGACATTGCTAAACGTGCCAGAGCCATAGAAAATATGAGCTATGTAGTATCTTCAAATTCTGCCGGTATTTCAGGAATAGATTTTCCGTTTGCTGCCACAGATGGACTTTCTAAAGTGGTGAGTTATGAAGGACATGTGTTAGCCGAAGCAGGCACTGGTGGCAGTATGGTGGCCAATAGTTATATAGACATCCCCGCATTAAGAGATTACCGTTCTAAAGTATCTATGCAAAATTATAATGCAAGACAACGCTTTGAACTTTATGCAAAATCTTATACAGACTATTCGCATTATCCTGCCAACAGTTTTAAAGGTGAAACCCCCAATAAAGATTTATTTATAAAAACCCAGTTAAACGTTATTAAAAAACTACAAGAATAACTGCATAATATATTATATTGCAGCACTATTCTTTAAATAAATGAAAAAGAATTATGATAGAAAAAAGCATTGAAGAATCAATCGTATTAAGCATATTTGATTTATCAAACCAGTTGAAAAAAATAGGTGATGAAGTATACCAAAAGGTAGGGCTTACTACCCAGCAATGGCTTATTTTATTACACTTATCGTCTAATCCTAATTTGCCATTTTTTAAAAGAGAAAAACACCTTAAATCTCTTATGGCAAGTGAATTGGCAGAATCTTTAAACGTATCTAGAGCTAATATTACAAACTTGCTTAGTGTACTTTTAGATAAAAACCTTATTAAACAATACGAGGACGAAAGCGACAGAAGAAAAAAGCGTTTAAAGCTTACTAAAAAAGGTGTTGACTTAGTTAATAAAACGCAACCCTCTAGATTAGCGGTAATTAACTTTCTTATAGAAGGTTTTAATGAAGACGAAAAGAAAACGTTCTTAAAGTTTTTAGAAACCTGTATGGATAAAATAATTAATGAAGACGATAAAATTAAGTCTTTCCATAAATTATTATTGGTCTAAAAATTCAAAAGCTATTATATACATTGAAAGCCTTAACATAATTGTTAGGGCTTTCTATTTGTTAAACTAATTTGCAATTATTTTTTGAATCTTCTCTTTTAAAATAGGTAATCTATCCTCAATAATTAAAGGGTGCATATGACAAGAAATAATTTCTAAAAAGTTATTACTATTAATTATTTTAGTTATCTCTTTTTTTAAAAACTGCCTTACCCCTAAATGATCATTTTTTATATCTTCAACAATAGTTGTCCTATTATCCAAAACATATATGATATCTTCAAAATCATGACTTGTTCTATAATCTTTACCTCTATCATTAAAAGCTTCAAACTTAGTCGCTAAAAAGCAAGGCGCTGAGAGAATCTGCACTTCAATACCCTTTACTGTTGTAATTCTTAAATTATTAAACCCTATTTTAAACCATTTATTTGCTGTTCCAATTGGTCCGTCTTCAGAAGGCATAATATCAACAGAAATACCTTTGTATAAATAACTACATATTGCATGTCCTTCTGGATCTGGACTAAAACCAAGAGTAGCCAAACGTTCTTGCATTTGTACCCAAGAAGCATAATTAACCAAGTTGATGGTTACATCAACATCATCTGTTTGTCTTACCTCTTCTACAGCATCAGTATCTGCATATAAACTTACTACTGCACCACCAACAAAAATCATTTTATCCTTAAGTTCTTTTAAAGCTAAAGCTATTTCTGCGACAGTCGCTATGTTAATAATTTTATTGTTCAACTAATTATTTTTATAATAATAACAGATTTTTATCTAAATCAGTATCTTTATTTAAAACCCTATCTTTTAATACTCTAATAGCTATTTCTTTTTCTCTAGCTTTACCCACTCTTAAAGCATCCACAAGTGCTAACAATTCATGCAACTTAGTATCATTTTGAACTGCATGTATTAAAGATGGGTATAGTGGTGCTATAGCCTGCCCTCTTAGTTTACCTTTACCAGAAGGCCACACATAATGTTCTTCACTTACAATTATATTAGATAATGGCAATGCAGAATGTGCTGTTGGGATACCTCTAACCAATGCTCCTGGTTGTTCTGGAAATACATATCTAATACCGTATTGTAAAAATTCAAGTAAAGCCATTTTAAATACATTTTTACCTGATGCATCTATTAAACCTGCAAACTTTGAACGCGCAATAGATTTACTAACTTCTGACTGACTTATATGTAGGTCATAGGCCAATTGATCTTGTAACCAAGAAGCATTATTACAGGTAGTAATTTTTAATAGTACCACAATGTCTTGTGGGCTCATTATTTGTTGTTTTGTTTTCATAACAACTAATATTCTATATTCGAATATACAATATTACACTTTTTTTTACTGAAAATCAATTATATGAATATTCAAATTCCATATTCGAATATAGAATATTTATTAATATCAACTTATAATTTAACTATTAACGAATACTAGAGATTATTAATTTTTTATCTTACTTCTTCTTAGATATTGGGTACTGCTATCGTAATAATCAAAAACAAATAGTTTTGCTAAATAAGGAAGTCCTAATTTAATTATTGGGCTTTTATAATATTAGGCACTTTATATTGTAATTCTTTTTATCTTTCAACAAAAAAGAACCGTAAACTGATAGAAAAATGCCCGTCATCGTCAATGATTTTATAACTAAAGCTGGCTACTATTCAGATGACGAACAATTGCTACTTAAAAAAGAACTTCGGCTTGTAAAATTACATAAAGGTGATCAGTTACTTAGCAAAGGACAGGTATGCTCTTCTCTCTGTTATTTAGTAAGCGGTACTATGTATCAGTACAAAATAAATGCTGATTTAGAAAAGAACATTATTGATTTAAACATTCCTAATGACTGGATAATTGACAAAGAAAGTTTTACATCTCGTGGTCCTTCTGAGTTTTACATTGAAGCGTTTGAAGACACAACCCTATACGAACTTACTATTGATTCTATTCACGATTTAATTGCTAAATCTCAATCATTTCTTCAATTAGGCAAGGCTTTTGGAGAAGTGAGTTCTCGGCTCAATTTTTTTGATAATAACCTTTCTCCAGACGAGAAGTACCAGTATATATTAAAACACAAACCTTATTTAATTCAAAAGTTTCCGCAAAAGCTCATTGCGTCATATTTAAAAATAACGCCAGAAACGCTTAGTAGAGTTCGCAATCGTATTTCTAAAGGTTAAGCATTTCTTGATTTCAATCAAGTGCTCATTCTAAAGACATCATAGATATTTGGTTTTTCAATTAAAAACAGAAAATCAAATGGAACATCAATTCTTCAAAACAGCAGGTATTTCCCTTATATCTGGGTCACTACTCATTATTGCAACCATGGTAATGCACCCACATGGGGGCAACTTAGAATACCTTATTAAAATCTCTAACTCAATAATCATAACGCATGCATTAGCCATCTTATCAATACCCATAATAACATTTGGTTTTTATGGACTAACCCTTAAACTATTAGACGCCAGAAAAACAGCAATATTGGCATTTATAATCTTGCTTTTTAGTTTTGTAGCCGTCATGTTTGCAGCATTAATTAACGGACTTACACTCCCTTATTTTCTAAACGAATACGCAGACCGTATAGAACAATACAAAACTGCTATTGACCCTATAATTCATTATGGTTTTGCCATTAACAAACCTTTAGATTATATTTTTATGGCAGGTTGTTGCTTAGCGATATTTATATATTCTCTCATTATTGTTCGCTCAAATACGTTCCCTAAATGGATTGGGTATTTTGGCATTCTGTTAATAGCTTTTGCCCTATTTGGGGTATTAACAGGTTTTATGTTTACCAACCTCACTGGGTTTAGAGTGTTTACTTTTAGTCTTGCTGCTTGGATATTAAGTAGCGCCATTATATTAATCAAAAACAAATAGTTGTGTAAAACGGAAAAGCTCTAACGTAATTGTTGGAGCTTTTTTTAATGTTGATAACATCTATCATTGGCATTTTTAGTTTTTCGTTTACACCTTGAACAAGATTTAGTTTTCCCAGTACATTGTGTAGCAACGCTTTTTGATGAAGTACTATGTTAACTGCATGATATTGTTAAACTTTCGTTTTACCCAAAATCTACAAAAGTCCAAAGATCATCATTGAATTTCTCGTTCTTCTTCTCCCCTACATAGTATATTTTTCCACTGTCAATTAATTGAATACCTGCATTTGAATCTTCATTAACTTGAAGAACTAATTTTTGGTTAAATACTTTCTCTAGTTCATTTTTTGAAAAATCTTTAAACTTTTTATCTATATCCAATCGAGATTTTGCAATTATGACCTCTATGTTTTCGCTTTGAACAGACTGTGAGTAGCCAAAAAATTGATGTCTCTGTTTGTGATAAGATACACCCGATAGTCCTGATAATTGTTCAAGACTCCATTCTATATTACTATACCCATCATTCAAATCTTCTTCTTTCTTCAAGAAATCCAAATTCCAAAGCTCTCTAGAATTATCATCATATAGATAGGGAAGTGAGGGATAATTAATATATGAAACCTTGCATGGGTTAAATACTTGTACTTGATTTGGGCATTGAATTTTATTCAATGCTTCTTCATCAAAATAATACATCTGTCCAAATCCTGTATTGTCTGGAGAAGTACTAGACAAATCATTATCGAAACCAAAGAAGACTGAGATAATACCTTTTTTGGGAAGTTCTTTAAAGGGATTCTCTGGAAGGTCTTTACAATTGATTTGCAATAAAAATGATAGGTAAAGCTGTTCTCTCTTTGGCCAATCAAATCCTTTAGGAACATCAGGAGTTCCACCAACTTTTGAAGCTCCGATTATTTGGTCAATGGAATCGTCTTGTTCTGATAACAAGAGAATAGATGGTTTGACAAGTTTAAATATGTCGTCATAGTAATTAGACATATCAGCCTCTTCACAAGCCATTTTAATTAATTCCTCAAAACTCTGAGTATTAAAGAAATCCACTATCTCACTTATGGATTTTTGAGTTATTTCTTGGTTTCCATTCTTATTTTGGATTCCTTTCTTAGAACCAGCTGGTTTTGTCTTCTTTCTAAAAAAGTTAAATATTCCCATTTATATTATTTTAATAAAAACTAATGTTTCTATATAACTATTATTTAAGCAAGTAGCTCTTTAACAAACTAAGCTATGCGAAGTTTAAAACTTCGTATCTAGAACTCAACAAAAATTAAAGATTACATCATTTTACAAATATAGCTTTGCTATTTTTTGTTTTTCTTTTTACTAATACGAAGTTACAAACTTTGCGCAGCTAGAAATTTACTTGAAACGAAAAAAAGGTATGAACGATAATTTAAAAACCCCAATCTGAAGATTGGGGTTAATTTGGGCCTATTTCCAAAACAATAATTTATCAAACAAACTCTTGCTATTAGATTTAATTTCCGAATTAGGGTTTACCGTTTCATTTTTTGCACCTAGTTTAGAAGACCTTTTATCACTATAATAATCTTGCCTTTCGGAATCTTCAATTTTTCTGACCATATCAATTTCTTCATCAGACCATTTTGACGACCATTCTATCTTACTATTGGTAATCCAATAGTGAGATTTACAATCGAAGCTCCAATTTCCAATTGAAGGGGTGAGAGAAATTGATTTACCATCATATAACAATTTCCATCCAGTTGGATGTAAAGGTGTATTCACTTCTTTTCCACATCCACAAGCACACTTATGAATTATTGATTTATATTCTAGAGAAATATATACCACACCTTCTTTAATCACATCCGGCATGAACTCGACAAATTCATGTTTAAATTTCATTATTGAAAATTGTATTTACATTAACCGAATAGTTGCTGTCATGCTCTAATCTTTGGTCATTGAAGAAACCATAATGTTTCTTCCACTTTATTACAGCCAAAACAGCATTTAAATCATTCAAATCAGCTATTTGAATGTTCGTCTTATAGTCATCATCTTTTCCATCAGAAAAACTCACTAGCCCATTGTAAACATGCTCTCTTTTTTCTGGAGTACTTAATGTTGTTCTAACAATTCCCATCAATTCATCACCTTCTCGTTCAATACCAAGTCCGCAGTCTATAAATGGAATGTTTAGCTTTTCAAGTTTGCTAAATATTTTCTTTTTGATTCCACCTACATCTATGGCTACGAAAA
This sequence comes from uncultured Flavobacteriaceae bacterium, assembly GCA_947487895.1. Taxonomy (GTDB): domain Bacteria; phylum Bacteroidota; class Bacteroidia; order Flavobacteriales; family Flavobacteriaceae; genus Seonamhaeicola. The sequence continues at coordinate 3,397 of CANKYF010000013.1, read as the reverse complement.
CAAAATCCAACTTATTCAACAAACCTAAGTTGCTTTCATTAATATAGACTGGATGAGAAATAATATGCTTATGCATCTTAGAATAAACTTCCTTAAAATACTCGACTTTAAAAGTATTTAAATCGATTCTTTCCTTGGTAGTCGCTCCAGGAGCTCTAAACGCGTTGTGCTGTTTGAACTTATCTCCGTCAAATAGGTGAACTTCTCCAACCAAAGTTTTGGCAACTTTATCTAAAATATACGAACCTGTGCCTCCTAGCCCAATAATTCCTATTTTTAACCCTGATAGCTTTTCATTTATAGCATCAATTTCAGCTCTTGAAGAGTTGGTATCACTATAGTGTAAAACTGAATCAGAATCCCGTGATTCAATCACCTTCCCAGTTCTTGCATTTGCATTAGGAAAATAATGTTGGGCTTGAGATGAAAGAATACTTACATACGTCTTCATCTTCTCATAATATGTGGGATACATTGGGTTGGGTCTATGAGAAAACAAATGGTCGATTATAATTCCATTCCCTAAATTTGATCTTTGGCTATTGTTAATCAATTGGGTCATTGGTTTTCCATCTATACCGCATGGTGTTTCTCCAATAAAGTAAACAACATGGGTATTGGGTTTTGGAGTTGACACGTTGGAAACCAACGTGCCATAAACCAAATCCTTTTTAGCATTCAAATAAGGAACACTATGTATTAAGAGAAAGTTTCCAATTATCTCTACCTCGTAATCATCATTACGAAGTTCTTTAATACCGAGACTACGATTTGTTTGTTTCAGTGACATTGAATATCATTTTATTTTTTACTGAAACAACTTCTCCTTTAAGCATACTGCCTTCAGGCTTACTTAGTACTCCACCAATGTAATTTACAGTATAAATCACATTTGGATCAGTCGAAACCTTGCCATAGGCAAGTATTACAACTTCTTCAAAAGATATTGTCTGTTTCGACCAGTCTTTTGGCTTACTATTAACGATAACACATTCAATAAGCTCTTCAATTTCGCATGAAACAAAACAAGAATTTTTGTTTATTGCAATTTTGTGGTCTACATCATCTTGGTAGGTAACTTCTACTCCTCCTTTACGAATCTCCATGAGATAATTATGGTCAGTGTTTATACCCGCCAACTTCATTATTTCAATTGGACTCATAAAGCATTCTTCCACTTCATAAGGTTTGTCGTTAACCTTTATAAAGAGCTTTTTATAAGGTCTCGCCTTGAAACCTTCAATTCCCGCTGTTTTTAGATTTACTTCCTCATCAAGTTGAATGGGTGTGTAGCCTTTCTCATTAATTCTGTACAGAAGCTCATAGTCCTCAGCTGGAAGTAGGTTGGCTATAGTTAATAATTCTTGTCCGGTTATTTTCGATTTGCTAGACTCAAATCTCTCATTATTAATTTTAAAATAAAGCATAATGTATATTGTTATAATTTAACATAATCTAATTCAACTCTTCTTCTTAAAAACAGTTCGAGTTAGGACTATTCAGGTAAGATATTATGTTAATACTCTTGCTTTAGAAACAAAATTTCTATACATTTGCTTAACAAAATAAAACAAGGAATCCTTCAATTTAGGTGACGCAGCCTTTTGAATATTAGTTTACCGTACTAAGAAAAAATTCCTAAAAATCTCAATCCAATTTGTTGTTCGAGCAACAGATTGGATTTTTTATTTCACGTCTACATCTTTTTAAAATTATTAATCACAAATTTACAAAAAAAATCGGTTAATTCATTTTTTATGATTACATAATATCAATTTATAATGATTATAAAGTTGAATATACCGTTAACAATTTTGTTATCACTAAATAATTCATTATATTTATTCGTGATTATCAGAGACTTAAAGACGAAAACTCTTGTTTATCCAGAAACTTATTAACAGTTCATTGTCAATAGGTAGTTAATAACTATATTTGTACATTACCAAAAAACCAAACTCTTTATGCCAAATAAAATCATTCACCCGGGTAAAATACTTGATGAAATGTTGAATGAAAGAAGTTTGAGCCAACGAGATTTAGCCTCAAGAATAGACGTAGCACACTCTTTACTAAACAACATCTTAAAAGGTAGCAGGAATATTAATTTACACATTGCCCTTGCACTAGAGTCGGCAGGTTTTAAGACTGCAGACTTCTGGCTTATGCAACAAATGAATTATAATTTGTATCAAGCTCGAAAAGATGAAGATGTAATAAAAAAGAAAAAATCCATTAGTGATTGGAATAGAATTATGAATGAAGGGCTCGTGCCATTATCATTTTTTAAAAAACAAAATATTGGAATTAATACTTCTGATGATATTGACAAAGTTTATGAAATTTATGGAGTCAAGAATTATGCTAGTTTGAAGAAGAGAGTTGGTGATTTTAATCCCACATATTTTAGAAAGTCCTCAAAGTTTGCTGAAGATAAGAATAATATTGTTGCTTGGTCTTTATTAGCTAAGCACAAAGCGAGTTTAGAGGAAGTGCCTAGCTTTTCTAGAGCTAATGAGTCTGTTTTGTTAAAAGAGCTTAAGAAGTGTTTTTATCTGAAAGATGATGTAATCAATAAGACAAAAAAGATTCTTAATAAGTACGGAATAAAGTTTTTAATTCTAGACCGTCCCTCTAAGACCCCTGCTGATGGGAAATCGTTCATGTCAGGAAAGAACCCCACCATTGTTCTTTCAATGAAATATAAAAGATTGGATAATTTTGCTTTTACCTTATTTCATGAGCTTGGTCATGTATTCGAGCATCTGACAAATAGAAAAAGACCTGAATTCAAAGATGAAGAATTTTTTATCAATAAAAGTTCTAATACTGATTTAGTCGAATTTGAAGCGAACGCTTATGCCAGCAATAACTTGATTAATCAAGAGCTATGGAATGATTTCGTGACGTTCAACGACGAGTTCACGGATGATGTAATTTTAAGATTCTCGAAAGAGAACAAAATTCATCCTGGAATTGTCAGAGGGCGTGTTTGTCATGAAAATAATGAATACTATATGAAAAGAAGTATTATTACCTCGATGAATAAGCTAGAAGTAGAATAATAATTACTATCTATATTGAACTATGGTATTTTTATTTCTACCACAAAAAATAAATAATCATATAATCTGTTAAATCAAAATATCTTCTTTTAAAAGAAATTTGTTGTACCTGTATAAAAAAAGTCTTTACAAGAAATCTTGTAAAGGCTTTGTACTGAAGACTAGAATTGCCTACGGCGAGCCCCAGCATCAACATTTTTAGAAAAGCCAACAATAGCTGTTACTTTTTTGTTTCCCAAAACGTGCTAAAATAAACGGATCAATCCTAAATGTTGTGTTTAAGCAAAAATTGGATCAATGCTAAATGTTGTGTTTAAGCAAAAATTTGCGTT
>CANKYF010000012.1 GCA_947487895.1 uncultured Flavobacteriaceae bacterium | reverse complement strand
AACAAACCATGGTTTGTTCAGAGATTTAATATATTTAATCCTAGTTAAAACTGTAACGGTTATTTAGGACTAGTCAAAATTTTAAATATCTTTAAATATGCAGCGCTCTATCATCAGTAGCCGCTAAAGCAGCTTCTTTAATAGCTTCTGTAAATGTTGGATGCGCATGAGACATTCTAGAAATATCTTCAGCACTTGCTCTATATTCCATAGCTACTACAGCTTCTGCAATCATATCTGCTGCACGAGCGCCAACCATATGTACACCTAAAATTTCATCGGTGTTTTTATCTGCTAATACTTTTACAAACCCATCAAGATCCATACTAGCTCTAGATCTACCTAAAGCTCTCATTGGAAATTGCCCTGTTTTGTAAGCTATTCCAGCCTCTTTAAGTTGTTCTTCTGTTTTACCAACAGCAGCAACTTCTGGCCAAGTATAAATCACACCAGGAATTAAATTATAATCTATATGTGGTTTTTGTCCTGCTAAAGTTTCAGCTACAAACACTCCTTCTTCTTCAGCTTTATGCGCTAACATAGCGCCTTTTACCACATCTCCAATAGCATAAATATTAGAAGCACTTGTTTGTAAATGACCATTTACTTCTACTCTACCTCTATCATCTAATTTTACGCCTGCAGCTTCAGCATTTAAACCATCTGTATAAGGACGACGACCAACTGATACTAAACAATAATCGCCTTTAAATTCTACTTCTTCGCCTTTTTTATTATCAGCTTTCACTATAACTTCATCACCAGCACGCTCCACAGATTTTACTTTGTGAGACACGTTCATTTTGAATTTTTGCTTCTTTAAAACTTTATTCAATTCTTTAGAAACTCCAGCATCCATAGTTGGCACAATTCTATCTGCATATTCTATAACAGAAACATCTGCTCCTAAACGCTTATATACTTGACCAAGCTCTAAACCTATAACACCGCCACCAATAACAATTAAGTGTTTTGGTATTTCTTTAAGCTTTAAAGCTTCGGTTGATGTTATAATTCGTTCTTTATCTATATTAATAAACGGTAAAGTAGATGGTTTACTACCAGTAGCTATAATGGTGTTTTTTGCTTCAATTTCTGTACTTTCTTCACCAGAAATGGTAATATGAGTAGCATCTTTAAAACTTCCTAAACCTTGGTATACATCAATGTTATTCTTTTTCATTAAGAAATCTACACCACCTATAGTTTGATCTACAACTGCTTGCTTACGAGCAATCATTTTTTCAAGGTTCACTTTAACATCACCTGGAATTTCAATTCCGTGCTCTTCAAAGTGCTTTATAGCATCTTCATAATGATGTGAAGAATCTAAAAGTGCTTTACTAGGAATACAACCTACATTTAAACATGTTCCTCCTAAAGTTGAATACTTTTCAATAATGGCGGTTTTCATTCCTAATTGTGCACAACGTATAGCTGCAACATATCCACCAGGACCTGAGCCTATAACGGCTACATCGTATGAATTCATAAACTGATTTTGGTATTAAAAAATTGCAAAATCAAAAATACAAATGTTTTATGGTAAGGCAATGAAAAAAAGACTTTATGAAACAGAATTACAGTTCTAATAATTAAGTCTATTAAAAAAATAAAAAAATGAAGTTAGTACAACTTAAACTGAGTTTCTTTTAAACCTAAGGATGTTAAATACTCTTTAACTTGTAAAGCTTCATCTCCTCCTTGATTAGCATGATGTAATAATGTGAGTCCATGAGGTCCTTTAGCGTTTAACAATTTAGGATTAAATTCCAGCATTGGCTTTAATATCTCCATTCTGCCAAAAAGCGCTGCTGTAAAAATATTTGCCTGAGCACCATTATCTAATAAATATTGTGCTATCTCTTTATTTCCTATATGACTTGCTGCACCTAAACCTGTTTCATAATCGCCATGTCTCCAGTCATGTGCTGCATTTAATAGTGTTGGATGTTCTGCTAATAGGTCTTTTACAACATCAAATTTTCCATGTGAAGCTCCCACAAACTTCTTTACCAAAGCTCTATCTAATTGAGGTTCTTCTTGGTTTTGAGAAAATGAGTAAAATGAAAATGATGGTATTACAACTGATGCAACACCTAATGATTTAATAAATTGTTTACGTTTCATGATTTTGATTGATTTTTTACAAAACAAGTAAGAACAATGAATTACGAAATATATTTTAACACTGCTTTATATTAAATATTACAATTTACCAATATCTTCAAGTACCCAATTTAGTTCAGGGTCTCTATCTAAACGTCTATCTTTTATTGTTGGTACTATTTCAACATCAGGTTTTATACCGTAACCATCAGGTTTTTGTTTATAAGGTGCCTCTATTTGCATTAAGCCCATTCTAATTCTTAACTTAGAATTAGGTAATCGATATATTTTATAAATACCTGCCACACACCCATTGTAAGCGCCTCCTGTTTCTTCTCCAACAAATGTTGCTCTATTAGTCCCTTTTAAATGCGTTGAAATTAATGACGATGCCGAAAAAGAACTGCCATTAATAAGTACATACATTTTTCCTTTATAGTTTAACTCATCTGGCTTTCTAGTTTTAGATTCTTTAAACTTATAATAGAGTTTTCCATCTTTTTTCTTGGTATGTAAAATATTATGGGTAAAGATGAATGGAGAAAAAATACCTCCTATTACTTTTAAACTATTGGGTGTTGTATTGCTCATTATCATTTTAAAAAATGATGTTCTACTATTCACTTCACTTTCTAAAATAAATTGATATTTTTCATCTGTTAAATAAGAATATAACTTATCTATTTCTGCAATACGTCCGCCGCCATTGTCTCTTAGGTCTAGAATAAAGTTTTTAGTTTTAAGAGCATCCATTTTGGCGAAGCTTTCTTTGTAGAATTTCTTATAATTTCCGTTATCAAAACCTCTAATTTTCATGTAAGCCACAGAACTGTCTTTACCTATAAAATCAAAATTCCTAGTATAATATTTTCTACTAGCTATATACCCATACTTTCTATTGTCTTTTCTACGTTTCTTTTTAGCTATTTTTTGCTTTTTCTTTTCAACAGAAGTTAATTTTTTAGGTGTTTCTTTCTTTAAAGAATCTTTAGGTATTTTGGTTTTAGTTTCTTTCTTTACAATTCTTTTTAAGGTTTTAGTAAATAAAGAATCTTTATTTTTAAACGTAATTTTTAAACTGTCTACAAAACCTTTTTCCTTGTAGTAAAGTGAGGTAAAAGCTCTACTTACTGTGCTGTTATACATTGTAGCGTTATAACCATCGGAAGCAAAACGTGTTTTAAATGTTTCCACTAAGTCTTTCGCTGGCTCATCATCAATACTCACTACTTCACACCCTACTAAAGTAGAGTCTTTTCCTCGGTTAGCTTTCACCCACAACTTGTCATCTAAAAACTCAAAATCTAGTTTATAAAACTCAAATCTGTTCTTGCGTAGTTTTTTAAGTTCTTTATTTTTAAATCGTTTAGTTGCAGAACCAACAGATACATGACCCTGTCTAACATTTTTAACTATAGGCGCTAAATTTTTATAAAACACTCTAGAGTTCATAGGAGTTTTAATAGCTTGCTTTAAACTATCAAACTTAAATTTTAAATCTTCTTCACTAATGTATTGATATAATTTAGGGTGATGTTTTTGTAATTGACTATATAGTTTATCAACATCATTATGCAAATCTTCAACGGTGTGTAATTTAGTTATTTGCTCGTTATATGTTTTAACACTTGTACAAGATGTTATTTGAAATAAAACAACAACTAGAAGAAGACCTTTTCTCATATTTTTAATTAAGATACTTTAGCTAAAATAATTGTATTTCTAATTTTTAACTAACTATTACATATTCTTTAACTTTTATGTAGCTTTGTTCCCCATGCAAAATAAGGTGAACATATTAAACAAAAAGGCGCGCTTTCAATATGAAATATTAGATAAGTATACCGCAGGTATTGTTTTATCTGGTACAGAAATTAAATCTATTAGAAAGAGTAAAGCATCTATTGCCGAAAGTTTTTGTGAATTCAATGACAGAGGTGAACTTTTTGTTGTTAACATGACAATTGAAGAATACAGTCATGGTACTTACTATAACCACAAACCAAAAGCTACAAGAAAGCTTCTTTTAAACCGAAAAGAGCTTAAAAAGCTTGAAAAAGAAGTTCAAAATACAGGATTGACTATCATTCCTTTAAAGCTGTTCGTTACAGATAAAGGTTTTGCAAAACTAGACATTGCCTTAGCTAAAGGTAAAAAGCTATATGATAAGCGTGAAACTATTAAAGACCGTGATAATAAACGTAATCTGGATAGAATAAAAAAGAACTTTAAGTAATTTTATGAAGTTATTTGTTTTATAGTTAGTTTTGATTCATTAACATGAATGAAAATATATAAAACACTTAATATTGGTGAGTTTCACACAAATTATTGTGAAGACTTTTTAATTGATGAACCCATTGGTTCAAATTATAAATTAATTGCTGTATTAGATGGTTGTACCATGGGTACAGAATCTGTTTTCGCTTCAATTCTTTTTGGCAAAATTCTAAGGAAAATAGCCAAGAAAAAATATTATCAAGAATTTGTTATTGATGACTATTCTAACTTAAAGAATAAGTTAGAAGATATTGTTAAATCTCTTATTAGTGAAACTAAAACAATAAAGAATCAATTAAATTTAGAAACAAAGGAATTACTATCTACTTTAATAATTGGTGTTATTGATACTAAAAATTTCTCAGTTGAGTTATTGTGTGTTAGAGATGGATTGATATGCATTGATGGAAAAATTATTGAATACGAACAAAATGATAAACCTGATTACTTAGGATATCATTTATCTGATGATTTCAATAACTGGTATAATAGTCAACAACAGAAATTATCAATAAATAATTTTAAAGACTTGTCAATCTGTACAGATGGGATATTTACTTTTAAGAACTTTAAAGAAAAATCAAAGCAAAAATCTGAAAGTGAAATAATTGAATTTTTATTAGTGGACAATATAGATACTGAATATGAAAATTGCCTTGATAGAAAGATTAAAAAAATAAAAGAAAGCTGGAATCACGTTGTTACTGATGATTTAGCCATTATAAGAATAAAAACATAATATAAAATGAAAAACATAATATTACTTATATCCCTTTGCTTGTTTTGTTTAACAATTAATGCTCAACAAGAAGCTAAAGAACAGCCTAAAAAACAAGCAACTGATAGCTCTAAAGTATTTACTGTAGATAATATCATTAAAACGTTATATACTACAATTTCTGGTGAAAAAGGAAAAGCTCGAAATTGGAAACAATTCAAAAGTTTATTTCATGAAGATGCTAAACTGATACCTTCTGGAGAGAATAAAGAAGGAGTTTTTAAAATAAGGTACATATCACCTGATGAATACATTAAAAGCTCGGGAAAATGGTTAGTTGAAAATGGTTTTTTTGAAAAAGAAATACACAGAGAAACGCAGCAATTCGGTAATTTAGTTCATGTTTTTAGTACTTACCAATCTTTTTATTCTGAAACAGATGAAACGCCTTTTATGAGAGGTATCAACAGTATTCAGTTATTATATGATAATAATCGCTGGTGGATTGTGAACATTTATTGGACTAATGAAACTGAATTAAACCCTATACCAAAAGCGTATTTACCTAAATAAAGAAATATGAGCAACACATCGTACTTATATCCAACTGAAGAAGCTGGAAAAGATTTCTTTTTAAGTAATACTAAAGGCCCAGTAGTAATGCTCAATCTTTTAAAATTTAAAAAGATTGCTGACTATTCTAATTTACAAGATATTGCGCCAGAAAATGAAATATCTGGAGAAGAGGCTTATGAAATCTATGTGAAGCATACGCTTCCGTTTTTAAAAGACATAGGTAGCGAAGTGCTTTTTAAAGGAAAAGGAGGTACTTTTCTAATAGGACCTAAAGCTCAAAATTGGGATTTAGTTTTATTAGTTAGACATGCAGACAAACAAAAATTTCTTGGTTTTGCGTCGAATAAAGAGTACTTAAAAATTGCAGGTCATAGAACAGCTGCTCTTGAAGATTCTAGACTTTTACCAATTATAGAAGAACAACTTTAAAACATAACAATGGCTAAATTTTTCACTGAAATTTCATCCGAACTTCAAACTTTTATAGAAAATCAAAAAGTCTTTTTTGTAGCTACAGCTACAGGTGAAGGTAGAATTAACCTATCTCCTAAAGGCTTAGATACATTTAAGGTTATTGATGAACAAACCATTGCTTGGTTAAACTTAACAGGTAGTGGCAATGAAACAGCTGCTCATTTATTAAAAAATAATCGAATGACCATTATGTTCTGTGCTTTTGAAGGGAAACCTCTTATTTTAAGGCTTTATGGTCATGCTAAAATATACCATGAAAGAGATAAAGAATTTCAAGAGCATATCAATTTATTTCCTAAAATAGCAGGTACCAGACAAATTATAGAAATGCATATAGATTCTGTACAAACTTCATGTGGTTATGCCGTACCTTTTATGGATTTTAAGGAAGAACGTCTACAACTTAATTCTTGGGCAGAAAAACAAGGAGAAGATCGCATAAAAGACTATTGGAAAGAAAAAAACACCAAAAGTATTGATGGGTTAGAAACTGAGATTTTTGAAACTAAATAAATAAAAAATTTCTTAAAACGAACTATCCCCGAGGCAGAGCCATAGGGGTATGCTTCGACTGCGCTCAGCACAGGTTTCGCTCGTTTCATTTCGGCAAGCTCAATACATCGCATTTTGGCTTTAGAGCCAAAAACCGAAATTTTGTATTTAGATTCCCATTTTCATGGGAATGACAGGTTCATAGGAAACCCCGACGCAGAGCGTCGAGGAATTCTTTTAGATTAAAAAATCTTAAAATCATTATTAATAATTTTCAGATAAAGATATAAGAACTTCAATAGCTTTATTAGAATCCTTTACATCCACAAAAATGTGGTCATGATAATATCCTGCAACCACATTACAACTTATATTATGTTTAGCTAATTCTGTAGAGAATAATGCTGTTAAACCTACAGCTTCTAATGAAGAATGAATATTTAAAGTAATCCAAGAAGCGCTAAATTCATAATTTAATACTAGTTCATCTGCTTTCTCTTTCTTGAGTATTACAGTGGTTCCTTCTTTTTCTTTAAATTCACCAATAGTATCATTTCTATCAATATTTTCAAGATTATCAACAGTCACAAAAACATACGTTCCCCTATTTAAAACGGGTGTCATATTTTTAATAAGTTTAGCTAAATCTGTTTCTCCTTGCATTTTTTATTGGCTAAAACTTTTGAAAACTCCTGTCTCCTGTCTCCTGTCTCCTGTCTCCTGTCTCTTGTCTCCTGTCTCCTGTCTCCTGTCTCCTGTCTCCTGTCTCCTGTCTCTAAAACTATTAATTCTTATCTTCTAAAAGCGGTACAAACCTAAACTCGCCTAACTCATGCTGTTCAAATTCTTTAGATCCCTTTCTAATAAACAAATTCATAATTTGTACATCATCTCCAACAGGAATTACTAGCCTTCCTCCTATTTTCAACTGACTCAATAAAGGCTTAGGCACAAATGGTGCTCCAGCAGTTACAATAATGCCATCAAAAGGGGCTTCGTCTGGTAAACCTTTATAACCGTCACCAAAAATTAGTTTTTTGGGTCTATATCCTAATTTAGATAAAAACTTACTCGTTTTTTTGAATAACTCTTGCTGGCGTTCAATACTATAAACCTTAGCTCCCACTTCGCATAAAACAGCACATTGGTAACCACTACCAGTACCAATTTCCAGAATTTTATCTCCAGATTTCACTTTTAGTAATTCTGTTTGAAACGCTACTGTATATGGCTGTGAAATAGTTTGGTCTGCTGCAATAGGAAATGCTTTATCTTGATATGCATGGTCTAGAAAACTAGAATCCATAAATAAATGCCTGGGTATATTTCCAATAGCATTTAAAACATTTGTATCCTTTATTCCTTTGGCTTTTATTACATTAACTAACTGCTGCCTTAATCCTTTGTGTTTAAAAGTATCCTTCAATTTTTGGTGTGGTTTACAATGCTAAAATTAGTCAAACATTTTAAAGCCTAAAATTATTTCTAAAGAATTTATTCTCGCCTTTCTGTAGACAATTAAAAACGTAGAAATTTTAGGGTAAAATCATTAAAATCGTCTTTTAAATATCTTATTTTTGTTGAAAACCTAAAATTATGCTAAATGCTGGTGTATTAGGTGCTGGTCACCTAGGAAAAATTCACTTAAGACTTCTTAATCAATCAGATAAATACAACCTTGTAGGCTTTTATGATGCCAATGAAGCTAATGGGAAAAAAGTAGAAGCCGAATTTGGCTATAAATTTTTCCATTCTATAGATGCACTTATTGATGCGGTTGATATGGTTGATATAGTAACACCAACATTATCTCATTATGATTGTGCTAAAAAAGCCATTTCTAAAAGAAAACACATTTTTGTTGAAAAACCTATAACCAACACTGTTGAAGAAGCTGAAGAAATTAGACAACTTTTAGCTGAGTATAAACTAAGAGGTCAAGTTGGTCATGTAGAACGTTTTAATCCTGCTTTTTTAGCTGTTAAAGACGATATAAATGCACCTATGTTTATTGAAACACATAGGTTGGCAGAATTTAACCCTAGAGGTACAGATGTTCCTGTGGTTTTAGATTTAATGATTCATGATATAGACATAGTTTTAAGTTTAGTAAACTCTAAAGTAAAAAATGTTTCTGCTAGTGGTGTAGCTGTTATTAGTGACACACCAGATATAGCTAATGCGCGTTTAGAATTTGAAAATGGGTGCGTTGCTAATTTAACTGCCAGTAGAATTTCATTAAAAAATATGCGTAAAGCTAGATTCTTTCAAAAAGATGCCTACATCTCTGTAGACTTTTTAGAAAAGAAATGTGAAGTAGTAAAAATGAAGGATGCGCCTCAAAACCCAGGAGATTTTGATATGATTCTTCAAAATGCCGAAGGTATTAAAAAACAAATTTATTTTGACAACCCTGAAATAGAAACTAACAACGCTATTTTAGATGAGTTAGAAACCTTTGCAGATGCTATAAATAACAATACCACTCCTATTGTTACACTTCATGATGGAACCGAAGCATTACGCGTTGCTAACCAAATTATAAATTGTTTTTAAAAATGAAGAACATAGTTGTTATTGGTGCAGGTACCATGGGTAATGGTATTGCACATACGTTTGCACAGTGTGGATTTAAAGTGCAATTGATTGATATTAATGAAACATCACTAAAAAAAGGTTTAGACACCATTTCTAAGAACCTAGATAGAATGTTAGCTAAAGAAAAAATCTCTGAAGCAGATAAGACAAATACTTTAGCAAACATAAGCGGTTCTACTAACATTGAAGAAGGCGTAAAAAATGCTGATTTAGTAGTTGAAGCTGCTACTGAAAACGTAGATTTAAAACTAAAAATATTTAAGCAATTAGATGATATTTGTGCTGAGAACACCATTTTAGCAACAAATACATCGTCCATATCTATCACCGAAATAGCAGCGGTAACCAACAGACCAGGCAAAGTTATTGGCATGCATTTTATGAACCCAGTACCTATTATGAAACTGGTTGAAGTAATTCGTGGTTATAACACTACAGATGCCATTACTAATACCATTATGGAACTCTCTAAATCTTTGGGTAAAGTGCCTGTAGAAGTAAATGATTATCCAGGATTTGTAGCAAACAGGATTTTAATGCCCATGCTAAACGAATCTATTGAAACATTATACAATGGTGTTGCGGGTGTTGAAGAAATTGATACGGTAATGAAGTTAGGCATGGCACACCTAATGGGGCCATTACAGTTGGCAGATTTTATAGGTTTAGATGTATGTTTATCCATTTTAAACGTCATGTATAATGGGTTTAAAAATCCTAAATATGCACCTTGTCCGTTATTAGTAAATATGGTAAAAGCAGGTAAATTAGGGGTGAAATCTGGTGAAGGTTTTTATGACTATTCAGAAAGTAGAAAAGCTAAAAAAGTAGCTGTACAATTTTCTAAATAATGACAATAAAAGAGAACCTTCAACATATAAAATCAACACTGCCAGAGCATGTCAAATTGGTAGCAGTTTCTAAAACCAAACCTATAAGTGATCTTTTAGAGGCTTATAATGCGGGACAACGCATTTTTGGCGAAAATAAAATTCAAGAAATGGCCGCTAAATATGAGGAATTGCCAAAAGATATTGAATGGCATATGATAGGTCATGTACAACGCAATAAAGTAAAATTCATGGCTAGTTTTGTACACCTTATTCATGGAGTAGATAGTTTAAAACTACTTCAGGAAATTAACAAGCAAGCCTTAAAGCATGATAGAATCATCAATTGCTTACTGCAAATAAAAATAGCTTCGGAAGATTCTAAATTTGGAATTCATCCTAATAATGTTTCAGAAATAATTCAATCTGAAGAGTTTTCAGAATTAAAAAATATTAAAGTAGTTGGCGTTATGGGAATGGCAACATTTACTAACAACAACTCTCAAGTTGAAAAAGAATTTAAACTTCTCAAGTCAACTTTTGATGATTTAGAAATATTAAAAAAGGAAAACTACGACCTGAAAACAATAAGTATGGGCATGAGTGGTGATTACCAATTAGCCATAAAGTGTGGTAGTAATATGGTAAGAGTAGGAAGTAGTATTTTTGGAGCTAGAAATTATATTAATAGTTAAAAACTAATAATGAATAGTGAATAGTTTATGAAAGAATCAATATTAAAAAATAAGAGCTATAATTTTGCTATTCAAATTATTAAAACAACTAAAACAATTTCAAAAAACAATAAGGAATATACACTTTCAAATCAATTGTTAAGAAGCGGGACATCAATTGGGGCAAATATTAGAGAAGCCGAATTTGCTCAATCTGGTAAAGATTTCATAAATAAAATGAGTATAGTTTTAAAAGAAGCCAACGAAACTAATTATTGGCTTTCTTTACTAAAAGACACTAATTATCTTGAAGTACAAATTTTCAAGCCTTTGAACGACTTAAATGAAGAGCTTATAAAAATGTTAGTATCGACAATAAATACAATGAAATCAAAAATCAAATAACTTTTAACTCTTAACTATAAACTTTTAACTAAACATTTGTACGCAATACTAGACATAGAAACAACTGGGGGTAAATATAATGAAGAAGGAATTACAGAAATTGCTATTTACAAATATGATGGTCATCAAGTTGTAGATCAGTTTATAAGTTTGGTAAATCCTGAAAGAGAAATTCAACCTTTTGTAGTTAATCTTACTGGTATAAATAGCAATATGTTACGCCATGCGCCAAAATTTTATGAAGTAGCAAAACGTATTGTTGAAATCACCACAGATTGTATTGTTGTTGCGCACAATGCTCAATTTGACTATAGAATTTTAAGAACAGAATTTAGTAGATTAGGCTTTGAATTTGAAAGACAATCTCTTTGCACTGTTGAATTATCTAAAAACTTAATTCCTGGACAACCATCTTATAGTTTAGGAAAATTAGTGAGGTCTTTAGGGATTCCTGTTTCAGATAGACATCGTGCTTCAGGTGATGCCCAAGCTACAGTTAAGTTGTTTAAAATGTTGTTGGCTAAAGATTCTGAAAAAGAAATCATTAAAAATTCGGTTAGAGCCAATCCTAAACTTCAATTAGAACCTAAGCATATAGATATTATTAAAAACCTTCCAACGGTTACCGGAGTGTATTATATTCATAATTCTGAAGGTGATATTATATACATAGGAAAAAGTAAAAACATAAAAAAGCGTATTAATCAACACTTTACCAATACAAATCCAAAGTCAAAAAAAATACAAGCTCTAGTGAGTTCTGTTACTTATGAAGTTACAGGAAGTGAACTGGTAGCACTTTTAAAAGAAAGTGAAGAAATAAAACGTGTAAAACCAATATTTAACAGAGCACTACGTAGAACCATATTTTCTCATGCTTTGTATAGTTTTATTGATGAAAACAATTATATCAATCTTAAAATTGATAAGGCAGACGGAAGAAAAAAGCCCATTACCACTTTTAGTAATAGACAAAGCGGAAAAAGTTTTATTACCAAATCTGTAGAAGACTATAATTTGTGTCAAAAATTAACTGGCTTGTATAAAACAAAAACTAGTTGTTTTAATTATGAAGTAAAAACTTGCAATGGTGCCTGTATTCAAAAAGAAGATGCAGAAGCGTATAATGAACGTGTCAACTTACTTATTACTAAAAATAGCTACTCAAACAAAAACATGGTAATTATAGACCGTGGAAGAGATATAGATGAACGCAGTGCTATTTTAATAGAAAATGGTATATTTAAGGGGTTAGGATTTTTCAACCTTAATTATCAGATAAATAATATTGAGATTCTAAAATCTATCATTACACCAATGAATAATAATAGAGATACTCAACATATCATACAAAGCTATTTAAGAAAACATAAAAAAGTAAAACAAATTCTATTTGAAGATACATGAAAAAAAACACCTTAATTCTCGTACTGCATATTCTCGCTTTTTTTCATATCAACTCTCAAACATCTTCTTCTTTTTCATCAGACTCATTTCGGGTAACGCTACCTGATATTGAAACCAACGTTTATGAAAAGGACTCTACCGCTAATGCTTTAATTATTTACGAATATGGCAAAAGTTGGGTGAGCAACTCTACTTATGACCTTAAAACAGAACAAAAACGTAAAATTAAAATCTTAAATAAAGATGGTTTTGGTGAAGCTACAGTAGAAATATATTTATATAAAAAAGACAATAATGCCTATGAAAAAGTAGATAAAATAGTAGCTACTACTTACAACACGGAAAATGGCACAGTAGTTAAGTCTCAATTAGATAAAAACAATATTTACAGAGAAAAATATAATGAAAACTTCAACCTTGTAAAATTCACCCTTCCCAATGTAAAAGAAGGTTCTGTAATAACCTATAGTTATACCTTAACAACTCCTTTTATGTTTAAGTATAGAGGTTGGAGATTTCAAGATAACATTCCTACTCTATATAGTGAATACAAAACAAGCATACCTGGTAATTGGTTATACAATATTAAGCTTGTAGGTAGTAAAAATTTAACAACCAATACCTCTGAAGTGAAAAAAAATTGTCTACAAGGATCTAGAGGTGCCAGTGCTAGTTGTTCTGAAAGTGTCTATGCTATGAAAGACATTCCCGCTTTTATAGAAGAAGATTATATGACTACTGAAGATAATTATTTGGCACGAGTTGAATATGAATTAAAAACATTTCAAGGTTTTGATGGCACTGTAAAACACTATACCAAAGAATGGGAAGATGTTGATAAAGAATTTAAAACAGACCACAGCATAGGAAGACAACTTTTAAAATCTATTAAACTAGAAGAAATACTACCATCCAAAATAATAGGGCTAACAAATTCTTTTGAAAAAGCACAATCTGTTTATGAGCATATTCAAAAAAATTATACTTGGAATGGAAAATACAGAATCTTTAAAGATGTTTCTATTAAAGACCTTATTAAAAATAAATCCGGTAACATTTCATCTATAAATATTTTACTGCATAACCTTTTAAAAGAAAGCGGATATAATGTAAAACCTTTATTAATTTCTACAAGACAAAATGGCCATGCAACTAAAATATTTCCTGTAATTTCTGATTTTAATTATTTAGTTGTATACCTTACTATTGATGAAAAAACGTATCTACTAGATGCCACTGACAAATATTTAAGTTTTGGTGAAATTCCTTTTAAATGCTTAAATCAATATGGCAGACTTTTAGATTTAAGTAAAAAAGGCAAAAGCGAATGGTTTGATATTTCTGCAAAAAAATCGGATATCATTTATGCTGCCGACCTACATATTGATGATAACGAAAAAATAGTAGGCACCATACAAACCAAAAGATCTGGATATCATGCTTATAGGCATAGAAAAGCTTATTTTAAAAATAAAACCCAATATTTCGAAGAGCTTGAAAATCGAGCTGCTAATGCAGAAATATCAGATTATGAAGTCATTAAAAGTTCCGCTACAGGACCAATCTTTAGAGATAAATATAATATCGAATATGAAAATGATGAAACTGGAGATAATATCTATTTAGACCCTTTCTTTATTAAATTTTTTAAAGAAAACCCTTTTAAACTTCAAGAAAGATCATATCCTATAGATTTTGGATATAAAGACACATATAATTATTCGTTAAAATTTGATTTAGGTGAGGCATACGAATTGGTTGAAAAACCAGAATCTTTTGCTACAAGCCTACCTAATAAAACAGGACGTCTTTTATTTTCATGCAACATGGTTCAAAATCAAATTTCTTTAAACTTAAGAATAGAATTCAAAGAAGATATTTATCCTCCTGAATACTATCCGTATTTAAAAGAATTTATGAGCAAAATTGTAGATATTCAAAACAATTCATTAATCCTTCTTAAGAAAAAGTAAATTCTTTACTACTTTTGAATTTATGAGTAACAAAGTAAAAAAGCATTGGAAAGAAAAGCTTCATGAAATTATTTATGAAGCAGATACCAAAGAAGGTAAACTTTTTGATGTTATTCTACTCTTTGTAATTATAGCAAGCATTATTATTGTAATGCTTGAGAGTGTTGATAGTTTTGCAAATAAATATCATAATTTACTTAATATCGCTGAATGGATTATTACCATTCTCTTTACCTTAGAATATCTTTTTAGAATTATTACAGTAAAAAATCCCATTAAATATATTTTCAGCTTTTATGGTATTGTAGATTTGCTGTCTACAATTCCTAAATATTTATCTTTTTTCTTAACAGGTTCATCATCTTTAGTAGCTCTAAGAGCATTAAGATTAATGCGTGTTTTTAGAATACTAAAACTAACACGCTATATAAGCGAGTATACCAATTTTGTTAGAGCATTAAAAACAAGTAAGGCCAAAATATCAGTTTTTCTTGCTTTTGTACTCATTTTATGTATCATTCTAGGAACCATTATGTATCTAATAGAAAGTGATCAAGACAGTGGTTTTACAAGTATACCTAGAAGCGTATATTGGGCAATAGTAACTCTAACAACCGTAGGCTACGGAGATATTGCACCAGCTACAGCTTTAGGTCAATTTATAGCATCTCTTATTATGGTAATGGGTTACGGCATCATCGCAATACCAACTGGAATTGTGAGTGCTGAAATGACTAAAAAAGAAAAAAGAAAAATTCCTAAAAACACAAAAGTTTGTTCTAATTGTACTGAAGAGTATCACAGTGATAATGCACTTTTCTGCCATAAATGCGGACACAATATAAATGACTAAGTACTTAATTTCTATTATTGGTCCTACTGCTATAGGTAAAACTGCCTTAAGCATTAAATTGGCACAACATTTCAATACCGAAATTATTTCGGCAGATTCTCGTCAGTTTTTTAAAGAAATGCAAATTGGCACCGCAGCTCCTACTCAAGATGAATTGTCTGGTGCTAAACATCATTTTATTCATCATAAATCTATACATGATAATTACAGTGTTGGTGCTTTTGAAAAAGATGCGATTGAAACATTAGAAAACCTTTTTAAAAAACATGATGTAATTATTATGGTTGGAGGTTCTGGTTTATATGTTGATGCTGTTACAAAAGGTCTTGATGATTTTCCTGATATTGATCCCCAAATTAGAGAAGGCCTTAATAAAATGTTGGAGACTGAAGGGTTAGAATCGCTCCAAAAACAATTAAAAGAACTAGACGAAACGTCATATAATACCATTGCCATTGATAATCCGCATAGGATAATTAGAGCACTAGAAATTTGCATTGGTACTGGTAAACCATATGCGTCTTTTTTAAGTAAACCAAAAAAACAACGCTCATTTAAAACCATTACTGTTGGTCTTACTGCAGATCGAGAAATTATATACAACCGTATTAACAAGCGCGTTGATATTATGGTTGAAGAAGGCCTATTGCAAGAAGTTAAAAATTTAATTCCGTTTAAAAATTTAAATGCATTAAATACGGTTGGTTATAAAGAAATATTTAATTTTTATAATGAAGAATGGACTTTAGACTTTGCTATTTCTGAAATTAAAAAGAATACTCGTAGGTTTGCAAAACGTCAACTCACATGGTTTAAAAAAACAGAAAACACCTTGTGGTTTGATTATGAAACGAATACAAATATTATAATAGATTCTATTAGCAAAAAAATTAAAAAATGATAAACGTAAATGAGTATTTTGATGGTAAAGTAAAATCTTTAGGTTTAACAAATTCTCAAGGAAACTTTACAGCAGGTGTACTTTTAAAAGGTGAGTATGAATTTAATACTTCATCAAAAGAATGGATGACTTTAACATCTGGAAAATGGGAAATTGAATTACCAAATCAACCAAAAAAAGCGTTTGACATTTTTGAATCTTGCGAAATTCCTTCTGGAATCACTTTTAAAGTTTATGCTTTAGAAGATGCATCTTATTTATGTAAGTACGAGTAGTTTCCAGTGTTCAGTGAACAGCCACATTATACGATCTAAGTTAACAGTTGGTAGCTGGAGCTGGTCTGATAGTTTCAGCTGCTAGTTATATTGAGTACAATTAAGACACTTTGTCTCTGTGCCCTTGCAAAGAGATTATAGAATTAAGGATAACTAGTTTCGACCTTCGGTATTTAAAATCATACATTCATTAAAAAGCTATTTTTCATGAGTATACTTTCTCTTTTTTTAAGGATCACCCTTATCTTTTATTCATTGTTTACAAACGTTTTTCTACAATTCTTCATTTAATAGATTTCATCCTTCCTATTCGTAAAATACTACTGCTATAATCTTGTTGTTTTTGGTTCTATATAGTAGAGTTACTTACAAGAATTTCGTATAAATAATTATTTTAAAGCCGTTTATAGTAAGAAACATTTCTTTTGCATAAGCATTAGAATAGAATTACTCGACCCATTATTTGAGGTGTTATTATATAACTCATTTAGTTAACATTATAAAGAAATCCATTCCCCTTTTTCTAATACTTCGGCTAAACGAACATGATGCAGGTACCCTTCTGTAAAAGGACTGTGGGTACGTTTTTCAAAATACAAATAAAGATTGTCAAATTTCACAAAATGTATGTATCCTGCAACCTTAGCCACGGAACAACTACGTTGTTTTTTTAAATCTATTAGAGTAACTAAAGACGGGGTAGAAAACGGGGTTTTACCATCCTGAAATTCTTCGATAGCCAAAAATCGAGATTGGTCATCCCACAATAATTTATGTTCAAAAAACCGATTTTCAATTTTCTTGTTATTAAAAGTTAGTGTATTTAAAGAAACTCCACTACGACGTCCGTCTAAATATTCAAACGCTAATTGATAATTTTTGCATGGTGATAATTCTATACTCATAAATTTTGTGGTAAACTATGATAGGTTTATTAACTAGTGATTTTATTACTATGTTCCATATTTATCCTATGCAATATTAGCTATTAAATTGCACTATTAAGTATCAGCTAATTATATTAGACCAATTTAATGTATTTGATTGCTAGTAAAATTCATCTTTTTCAATATTTAAAAATAGTCTTATTTTGAAAAGGTTTATATGTAATATTATATTTTTTACCCTAGGTGCTGGTTGCTCTGCAAAAACAAGAAGTATTTTTATAGGTCCTCGGTCTTTAAAATTACATATTCTTCAAAAAGCAATTTTTCATTAGCAGGCTTTGTCTTTTTTAAGGAACACCTTATCTTTAATTCATGAAGACTTTTCCAGAAGAACCTTTAGATAATCCTGTTTGGCATTCTTTAACTAACATGCATTCAGACTATTGTATTGAATATAATGGCGTAAAATTTTATCACCCAGATTTTACTCCTTTTGGAGCATTTATACATATTGAAGATACAACTAAAGCCCTTCTAAAACATTCTGAATTATTAGATGAGTTTTTTATTGTTGGTGATAAGCCTAAATTACCTTCTTCTTTCAACATTAAAAAATATGTAGGACTACAAATGATTATTTACAAAGAAATTAACATACCAATTTCTGAAAAGATCATTGAATTGAATGAAACTCACCATGATGATTTAATGACACTAATAAAATTAGTATATCCTCATTTTTTTAAAAAGAAAACACCTTTGTTGGGTAGGTATTTTGGTATTTATAATAATGGAGTTTTAATTGCCGCTGCCGGAGAGCGCATGCAAACCAAAAACTTCACAGAAATTAGTGCGGTTGTAACACATCCAGAACATACAGGAAATGGCTATGCCAAACAACTGGTAACTTACACTGCTAAAAAGATATTTGAAAAGGGTAAAATTCCGTTTTTACATGTAGATCAAAATAACACGGGTCCTATACAATTGTATAAGAAACTAGGTTTTAAATTGAGAAGAGAAATGCAGTATTGGTTGATTAGTAGGGCTTAAAAAGCAATTTTATTTCATAGTAACATTACTATATTTTGCATTTACTACAATACTTTTACCGTTACTAGAGCTTCCAGTTGCAAAGGTTGTAACGTTTCCCTTTTCTTTTTTAGGATGAGAAAATCTAGATCTATTGCCTTTGTATTGTAAATTACATTTTTCATTTGGTAATGCAATTAATGCATCACAATTTTGAAGAATGACGTTTAGATTATTAAATGCATCATCAATTCTAAGAATTTTAACATCACCTATATTACTATCTATTATGGCATTACCTAATAGGTTATCAATTGTTACATCTGAAGAATTAGCATTTAAAACCATATGTTTTACATTATTTAATTCTACTTTTTTAGCATGATTTATGTTTAGTTCACCTAAGTTCCAATTGGTAACATGCACTGGTGAATAAGAAGCATTAATGGAAGTAGAACCTCCATTAATGCTTTGAGCTATAAATTTTGTATGTGATAACTCTGCTTTTAAATTATCTACTGTACTGGCAAATTCAATTTCACCATGCCTAACATTTACTTTTAACTTAGCATCTTTTGGCATTTTAATTTTAATAGTTTTTTTGACTTTAGAATTCCCTTCTTTCTCAACCAATTTTTCTATTAAAATCTTTCTATCTTCTTTAAGTTTTTCTCTAGCCTCTTCCCTATTTTCACGAGCCTTTTCTCTAGCTTCATGAAGCTTTTCTCTACTCTCCATTTGTTCTTCAATACGTTTTCCCCATTCTTCCATTTGCTTACCATACTTTTCGTTCCATTCCTTTCCAAATGCCTCTCCCCATTCTTCCATTTGTTTACCATACTTTTCACCCCATTCATCTCCAAATTTCTTTCCCCATTCCTCCATCTTTTTAGCATAATCTTCCCCATATATAGACTCAAACTTTTGCGAGTATTCCTCTAAATATTTTTCTCCATCTTTCTTATAAGCATCATAATCAAAATGAACACTTTCTACTCCTTTTGGTAATTTAGGTAACGGGGGCATCTCTGGTATAGGAGGTAATTCTGGTAATTCTGGTATTTTAATGACTTTAATACTTTCAGAAATAACATCAGGTAAATCTGCTAATTCATGTTGTAATTCCATTATAATGGTTTTTGCTAACCCTTCTTCATCAAGATTATGCTGGTAAGGCGTATATGCAGACCAAACATGAGGTCCTCTAGAACGTCCTCTAGAACTTATTTCAATTTCATTACTTGAAGCTTCTACATCTATATCCCAATCTTCTAAAGCTTCTTGCAATTCTTCATTACTTAAACCTTCACCTTCTATGTAGGCTTCAATATTAACTTCATTTCTATTCCAAGTATCAAAAACTATATTACAATGACTTGTGTTTAAGTCTATAACAGCGCCTTTATTTACTTTTATGGCTTGAGATACCTTAGTATGCTTTTGTGCCATTAAACTACTGGATGTTATAAATACTACAACCAATAATTTTAATTTTATGAATGATTTGTTCATTTTTTGATTTTTTAACCTGAGTGTTTAACAGATTCTATTCCTGCTTCTTCAGGTGTTAAGTCTTTTAACTGTGTTTTTAGCCTATACAATAAGTTTAAACGCAATTTTAAATTATCAATTAAGGCATTTATTGTTAACTCACTTGGTCCAGATGCTGTTAATTCAACAGACAACCTTTTATACTCTTTATCTAATTCTCCTAACTGTTCTATATAACCATCAAACATGTCTTTAGTTTCTGGTGTATATTTAATTTTAGATAATTCTAGATTTATACTTGCCAAATAATAATCCTCAACCTTTTTAAGTCCTGGTGAGACATCTCCTAAAGATTTTGTTTCATCTACATCTGGAGTAACTACTACTTCAGGAGTATTAGGTTTGACAACAGGTTTGTTAAGTATTTCATAACCTGTAATACTTAAACCAAATAGCACTACAATACTAGCTGCAATACGCATCCAACCAAATCTTGATTTCTTAGATTCATCTGGAAATGCTTCATCTAGCCTTTGCATGAAACGAGCTTCATGATTTTCTGGCATCTCTTCTTGTGCTATTTTATCGTTTTTAAATAACTCTCTAATATCTTGCGCCATAGTTTTTAAGTGTTAACAATTCTTGTAATTTCACCTTTCCTCGTGATAATTGCGTTCTTGATGCTACTTCAGAAATATTTAAAATTTCAGATATTTCTTGATGATCATACCCTTCTATTAAATATAGCATAACTACATACTGGTATTTATCTGGTAATTTGTTAATGGCATGTTTAACATCATTTAAGGTAATAGCATCATCAACTAACCATTTGTTGTCTTCTGGAGTATCAATCACTTTTAAGTGCACTTGGTCTAACTCAACAAGATGTTGCTTTTTAGACTTTAAGAAATCAATACTTTTATTAACAACAATACGTTTTAACCATGCACCAAAAGTAACTTCAGCCTTGTATTGATGTAATTTAGAAAACGCTTTTATAAACGATTCTTGTACTACATCTTCAGCATCATTAGCATCTTTTAAAAAACGTTTAGCCACAATATACATACCATTGCAGTACTGGTTGTATAACTGCATTTGAGCCTTACGATTGTTCTGTTTACATTGTTCAATAATGTCAACTTGAAACATGCTATTTATTACTTTTGGTTTAAGTTAGTTCATTTAAAAGACGATACTAAAATTGAAGTGTTGCAAAAATTTTCATTTTTTTTATATATCAATAACAAAACCTAATAAATATGCGTTTGCTTTTAAGCAATTATTTATATTTATAGCTTAAAAATTTCCTCTGCATGAATGCTTTTTTAAAACGCTTATTAATCCTACTTTCTATAGTTGCTTTAGGGTTGTTATTATATTCGGTTTTTGTTGAAAATATCTTTGAAAAACGCCTGAGTCCTAAAGATACTGTAAAATTTGAATTGAATGATTTAAGGATGAAAGTATTCTATAACAGACCGTATAAAAAAGAACGAGACATTTTTGGAGCCCTAGTACCATTTAATAAAGTATGGAGAACTGGAGCTAATGAGGCTACTACTTTTGAAACTAATAAAACATTAGATATTAATGGCATTACACTTCCTATTGGGAAATATACGCTATGGACGGTACCAAAAGACTCTGCCTGGACAGTTATGTTTAATTCTAAACAATACGAATGGGGTGTAGACTCTGAAATGAATCCGCTATGGGATCCTAACTATGATGTTATTAATGTAGAAGTACCTGTGCAAAAAATTGATGGTAATGTAGAGCAATTTACCATAGCCTTTGATAATTCTACAGACAAATTGTTTTTAACAATGGCTTGGGATGATACTAAAATTGCGGTACCGTTAAAAAATTAGGTGCTAGAATGCGTATCTTAGCGAAAACTTTGTAAAAGGTGACAAAACAGAATAAATCAGCTTTAAGTGAAAAAGATGGCGTTTCTATTTCTGAAATTACTAGTAAACATTCAATAGAAAAATTAAAGGCTAAACGAAAAGCTTCCATAGGCACAGATACTCTAATAGCCTCTATTTTAAAAAGAGATATTACCGCTTTAAGTAGAGCTATTACACTTGTTGAAAGTAAGAATCCTAAACATTTAAAAAAGGCCAATGCCATAATTAATGGCTGTTTACCTCATGCTAATAAATCAATTAGAATAGGTATTACTGGTGTTCCTGGTGTAGGCAAAAGTACTTTTATAGAAACTTTTGGTAAATACCTTACCAGTTTAGGAAAACGTGTTGCTGTATTAGC
This sequence comes from uncultured Flavobacteriaceae bacterium, assembly GCA_947487895.1. GTDB lineage: Bacteria > Bacteroidota > Bacteroidia > Flavobacteriales > Flavobacteriaceae > Seonamhaeicola. The sequence goes on along the minus strand of CANKYF010000012.1, from coordinate 125,157 downwards.
TATAGACCCTAGCAGCTCTTTAACAAAAGGAAGTATTTTAGGTGATAAAACCAGAATGGAAATTTTGGTGAAAGATGAAAATGCGTTTATTCGTCCATCAGCATCTGGAGATTCTTTGGGTGGTGTAGCCAGAAAAACCAGAGAAGCTATTACACTATGTGAAGCTGCTGGTTTTGATGTTATTATTATTGAAACGGTTGGTGTTGGACAAAGTGAAACAACTGTTCATAGTATGGTAGATTTCTTTTTACTGCTGAAATTGGCCGGTGCTGGAGATGAGTTACAAGGTATTAAAAGAGGAATTATAGAAATGGCTGATGCTATAGCTATTAATAAAGCTGATGGAAGTAATGAACAAGCCGCTAAATTGGCTAAAGTAGAATTTACCAGAGCACTTCACTTCTACCCTACTAAAGATTCTGGCTGGCAGCCAAAAGTTACAGCTTGTAGCGGTATTGAAAATAAAGGCATTGATACCATTTGGAAAATAATTTTAGAATACAAAGAAACCACAAACTCTAATAATTATTTTAACGCAAAACGAAATGAGCAAAACAAATATTGGCTTATTCAAACTATTGAGGAACAATTAAAATCTGAGTTTTTCAACCAGCCTAATGTAAAAGCTGAACTAAAAAAGCAATTAGAACTCATTGAAACTAACAAAACGACTCCTTTTGCTGCGGCTGATTATTTACTGAATCTTTAAAATTATGGCTAAGAAAACCTGGATAGAAAAAAGAGATGTTGAAAAATCATTTATAGTAAAAACAACAGATAAACGTTTTGCTGATATTCCTGAAAGTAGTAAAATGTTAATTGCTACACCTAAAATTATTGATGATTACGTAAAGTGTATTGCTTTTGGACAAAAAAGTAATATACCTACAATGCGAAACGATTTAGCTATTGAATACCAAGCAGACAAAACGTGCCCTGTAACATCTGGTATTTTTCTTAGAATAGTTTCTGAAGCTGCCTATGAAGAACTAAAATCTGGAAAGAAAATTGACACAGTAACACCTTTTTGGCGCATTGTTGACCCAAAATCTAAATTAGCTGGTAAGTTAGAATGCGGAATTGAGTTCATTAAAGAGCAACGAGATAAAGAAGGTGTTAAATAATTGTGTTATTCTCTAACATACTTCTTCAATAAAAATTGCGCCAATTTATAAAATATAAACCCTGAAATAGCACCAAAAGTTAATCCGCAAATAATATCTACAGGGTAATGAACACCTACATAAATTCTACTGTAAGCAACAACAGCGCTCCAAAAAAGTAATATAAAAATTAAATTTTTGTAATACGGTCTTAGCATTAATCCTGCAAATACAGCCGCAGCCATAGAATTAGAAGAATGTCCTGAAAAGAACCCATACTTACCACAGCGTACTGCAATGTAACGCATTTGATCTATTAAACCAGCTTCACCTCTACATGGTCTTGGTCTTTCAAAACCACGCTTAAACACATTTGTTATTTGATCTGTAAACGTTATCATTAAAGCTACAACCACAACAAAAACTAATAGAGATTTCCAACCAAATTTTTTATAAAGTAGAAATAATAAAATAGCATACAAAGGAATAAAAGTAAGCTTATCAGTTATCAATAACCACAACCAATCCCAACGTTCAGAACCTAAATTGTTTAAGTACAAAAACAATTCTGTGTCGTATTCTAAAATTTTTTCTAACATTTCTATATGGTTATAAAGGATATTTAATCTTCGTACTTAGCAATTTCGGTATCGTAAAACTCAGTAGCTAACGTAATAGCATTTTCAGTTTCTGTTTCCAGCTCTTTTTGATCCTCAGCATCAAAATCTTCAAACCATTCTACTTCATCATTTTCAAGATTAATAATAAACCTTGGAAATTCAGTATGAATTACAAATATAGCTGTTGGATAATCTGAGTTATCTCCTAATATAAATTTTGGAAGGGTCATTTAAGTTTTGAGTTTTGAGTGCCTAAAATGCACTAAAGTTTATTTGCAATGGATGTAAAAATAGCTAATAGTTCTTTAGCTTCAGTTCTTAAATTGGTTAAATTTTTATTTCCCCAATTCAAATTTTCTATTATTTCTAACCAATAATCTGTCTCACTAGCTTCTCCCAAACTGATCTTTATTTTATTCTTGAAATCTTTAGGGCTTCTAGACCTATTAGCCTCTCTATAATTGGCACCAATACTTGTTCCTGATTTAGTAAGTTGATTTCTTAATACCAAACCTTCGGGTGAATTAGGAAGGCTAACAGATAAATTTATTATATTGATTGCAAATTTAACTGTTCTCTTTTCTAATTTTATTGCAAATTCTTTATTCGTCACAATTAGATATAAACTTTAAATACTTTAGACACTTAAGTTCACTTATAACTTTTTCTTAATAAGTTTTTTAGTTAAATAATCAAATCGAATATACAATAAAATAGCTGCGGTAGTTAAGCCAGCCAATAAGCCTAACCAAATTCCAAAACTACCATAAACATGTTCTTTCCCTAGAAACCAACAAATTGGAAAACCTACTAGCCAATAGGAAACAAATGTTATAAGAGTTGGGATTTTCACATCCTGCAAACCTCTTAAAGCCCCTAAAACAATAACTTGAACACTATCACTTATTTGAAAAATAGCAGCAGCTAATATTAACTTTGATGCTATTTTAATCACTTCAGTATTATCTATTAAGTTTTCAGCATCTTTATAATCTACATATAACTTTGGTAATTGATTATGAAATGCAAAAAAGATAATTGCAAAGCCTACTGCTAAAAGTATGCCCATTAAGAATAATGAAAACGCTATTCTTCTAAGTTCAGAATACTTTTTAAGTCCTTTTTGATTACCTACTCTAATCATTGAAGCAACACTTAAGCCCATGAACACCATAAATGCCATTGAACCTAAATTTAAAGCTATTTGATTTGCTGCCTGAGGATTTTTACCTAACAAACCACTCAGCCATATAGCAGCCGTAAAAATAGCTACTTCAAAAAACATTTGCATAGCACTGGGAGCTCCTAGATTAAGTATTTTGGATAACATTAATTTATCTAAAACAAAGAATTTAATATTAGTAACATACGCTTTTGATTTTTCTTTTCCTTTTAACAAATACCATAAATACCCTACCATTATTACCCTAGACGCTAATGTTCCGTAAGCTGCTCCAACAATGCCTATTTCTGGGAAACCAAACTTTCCAAAAATGAATACATAATTAAGTGTTATATTTATAATATTCCCAATAAGCGTAGCATACATAGGGAATTTAGTTAAAGACATGCCGTCACCAAACTGTTTAAATGCCTGAAAAATTACCAAAGGAATTAATGAAAGTGCTACTAGATTTAAATAAGGCATTGCCAATTCTACCACTTCGGGAGGTTGTTTCATGAAATACATAAGTGGTTTGGCTATGTACACTAGTAAAAAGAGTAATACTCCTAAAACAGTGCATAAAAATAAACCATGCTTAAATGATGATTTTCCTTTCTTAAAATCCTGTGCTGAATCTGCTTCTGCTATTAAAGGAGTAATAGCTGTAGAAAAACCAACCCCTAAAGACATTGCAATAAACACAAAACTATTACCCAAAGAAACAGCTGCTAATTCGGCTGTTCCCAATTGTCCTACCATAATGTTATCTACAAAACTAACAAAAGTATGCCCCAACATTCCTAGCATTACGGGGGCAGCTAGCTGCCAATTATATTTAAATTCTTTGGTATAGTTTTGCAATTGCATTTGGCAAAAGTAAACCTTCCCTTTTTCTTAAGCTAATTTTATAAATAGATTGCATTTTTGCTATATGCATATGTTAATAACTCAATGTAACTTTCAAATAAATAAGGAGTTATTTTTTATATTTTTGCTAAACCTTAGCCTACATTTACTATTGAATCGTCAAGCATTCGTTGCTTTCGATTAATTGAAACTTTAGGCTTTATTTTATTAGGGATTGAAGAGAGCTAAGTTATAATGTTTCAATATAAAAAAAGGAGGAACTCATGTTCCTCCTTTTCAATTTATAAATTTTATATTCTTCTAGAAAGAAACTACTTCTACTTTTGCTAAATTGAATTCATTAATGATATCATGAATAATTTGGCTAACAGGTTTAATATCATGAATTAAGCCTGATATTTGACCTATTTCTAATTCACCATTATCTAAATCTCCTTCAAACATTCCTTTTTTGGCTCTAGCTCTTCCCAACAACTCTTTAAGTTGTTCAACTGTAGGTGCTGTTTTATACAGTTCTTGTACTTCATTGTAAAACTTATTTTTAATAAGCCTCACTGGAGCCAACTCTTTTAAGGTTAATTGGGTGTCTCCTTCTTTAGCATCAATAACTGTTTGTTTAAAAGATTGGTGCGATGAACTTTCTTCGCTGGCTACAAATCTACTCCCCATTTGAACACCATCTGCTCCTAAAATCATAGTAGCTAGCATTGCCCTGCCTGTGGCAATACCACCTGCAGCAATTAATGGAATTTCAATATGTTCTTTAACCATTGGAATTAAAGCTAAAGTTGTGGTTTCATCTCTACCATTATGCCCACCAGCTTCAAAACCTTCAGCAACAACTGCATTAACCCCAGCATCTTGCGCCTTTAATGCAAACTTTACACTACTCACAACATGCACCACTATAATACCTTGTTCCTGTAGCCAATGCGTCCATGTTTTAGGATTTCCTGCGGAGGTGAATACTATTTTTACACCTTCCTCTACAATAATATTCATTATTTCCTGAATGTCTGGATACAACATAGGTACGTTCACACCAAACGGTTTATCTGTAGCTTTCTTACACTTTTGAATATGTTCACGAAGCACCTCAGGATACATAGAACCTGCTCCTATTAAACCTAGACCGCCAGAATTACTTACAGCTGATGCTAAGCGCCAACCACTATTCCAAACCATTCCACCTTGAATAATTGGATATTGAATATTAAAAAGTTCTGTTATTTTATTTGACATGGTTAAATTTAAGAAATAACGCCTGAACCCAAAAGCTCATCATTATTATACCATGCCACAAATTGTCCTTCTGTAATTGCCGATTGGTAATCTTCAAATTCAACATACAATCCAGAATCTACCTTATGTAATGTTGCTTTTTGTAATGGTTGTCTATATCTAATACGAGCTTCAACTTGCATCTTTTCATCCACATTAAGTGCTAAATCTTCACGAATCCAATGCAATTCATCATTACTCACAAACAAAGCTTTTTTTAACAAACCAGGATGTTCTTTTCCTTGCCCAGTGTAAATTACATTTTCTTCAACATCTGTATCAATAACAAATAAAGGTTCTACCGTTCCTCCCACAGCAAGTCCTTTTCGTTGCCCTTTAGTAAAATAATGTGCCCCTTGGTGTTTACCCATTACTTTTCCTAATTCAATTGAGTAATCTGTTTTTTTAGATAGAAACTGTAATTTATCTTCTTCAGTTTTAAATTCTGGAATCTTCTGATTGTATAAGTCTTGTTCTTTAGAAATTTCAACAATAACACCTTCTTTTGGCTTTAATTGTTGCTGTAAAAAATCTGGCAATTTGACTTTACCAATAAAACAAAGTCCTTGAGAGTCCTTTTTATCTGCTGTAACCAAACCAATTTCATTAGCAATTTCTCTCACTTCTGGCTTGGTTAACTCTCCAATAGGAAATAATGCTTTAGATAATTGTTCTTGGGATAATTGACACAAAAAATAAGACTGATCTTTATTGTTATCTACTCCAGCCAATAATTGATATACGTTATTCCCTTGTTTTTCTACAGTTCCTTTTCTACAATAATGGCCCGTGGCAACATAATCAGCTCCTAAATCAAGAGCTATCTTCATAAATACGTCAAATTTTATCTCTCTATTACAAAGAACATCAGGATTTGGCGTTCTTCCTTTTTCATATTCATGGAACATATAATCAACAATGCGCTCTTTATACTGCTCACTTAAATCTACCGTTTGAAAAGGAATTCCTAATTTTTCAGCAACCAACATGGCATCGTTACTATCATCTAACCAAGGACACTCATTAGAAATAGTTACAGAATCATCATGCCAATTTTTCATGAACAAGCCTATAACTTCATAACCTTGCTCCTTAAGTAAATAAGCAGCAACACTAGAGTCTACACCTCCTGAAAGTCCTACAATGACACGTTTCATCTTAAAAAAATTAGGGTACAAAGATACACATATTTACAAAAATAATCTTTGAAAAAGATCAGTTGAAATTCACTTTTGTTTAACATAAATTAAATTTTATTAAACAAAATTTGGATTTTTGTTTAATTATTTTATAAATTTGTTAAACATTAATTAAACTTCAGAAGCTATGAAACATTTTATTTCTTTAAAAAATTTATTTTTCTTGACCCTTTCTCTGGTATTTATTGTATCGTGTAGCAACGATGATGATAATACGCCTCAGTTTATTCCAGAAACTATTGCCGAACTTGCGCAAGCAACTCCAGACCTAAGTACATTAGTTCTTGCACTACAACGTGCCGATTTAGTAAATACTTTAAATGGTACTGGTGAATTCACTGTTTTTGCACCAACAAACACAGCTTTTAATAACTTTTTAGCTGCTAACAACTTTGCTTCATTAAATGATGTTCCTGTAGACGTATTAACTCAGGTTTTATTAAACCATGTTATAGTTGGTGAGTTAGCATCATCTGCATTATCAACAGGATATGTTAGCACATTAGCAACCCAAGAAGGTACTGAATTAAACATTAGCATGTTTGTAGATACTTCTAATGGTGTTTCTCTAAACGGTGTTTCAAGTGTAGACACACCAAATATTGATGCAACTAATGGAATTATTCATATAGTTAATGGTGTTATTGGTTTACCTTCTGTAGTAGATCATGCAATAGCTAACCCTGGTTTTACAAGTCTAGTGGCTGCTTTAGGTGCTGCTGATGGTGATTTAGTGACTGTTTTAAGTGGTGCTGGTCCTTTTACAGTGCTTGCTCCAGACAATACAGCTTTCACAAACTTTTTAGATGGTGCTGCTTTAGGTGACGTTCCTACTGATGCTCTTGCAAACCTTCTACTAAATCATGTACTTACGGGAAATGTTGTTTCAACAGATCTTACTAATGCTGGTGCAGGTTATACAAATACTCTTGGTACTGGTTCAGGAATGAATAATTTAAGTTTATATTTCAATACATCTGATGGTGTAAAATTTAATGGTGTCTCTACAGTTGCAGCAGCAGATGTTGTTGGTACTAATGGTATTATTCATGCTATAGATACTGTTATTGATATACCAACAGTGGTTACATTTGCTTTAGCTGATCCTAATTTTTCAACTTTAGTTAGTGCTTTAACAACCTTAACACCTGCAACAGACTTTGCAGCTATACTAAGTAGAACAACTGATGATAATATGGATGATATAAATCCTCCATTTACAGTATTTGCACCAACAAATGATGCTTTTACTGCTCTAGGTGATGTGCCTGCAGAGCCTACACTAACACAAGTACTTTTACATCATGTAGTTGGTGGTTTAAATGTACAATCAGGAGATTTAACACCAGACGGAGATACTGTTGCTCCAAGCTTACATGGTAATAATTTAACAATAACTTTACCAGGCACCAATGGAAATATTGCAGATGTAACAGATGGTTCTGGGGCTTCTGATATTGGAATCATTGCTGTTGACGTTCAAGCTGGAAATGGTGTTATTCATGTAATTAACAAAGTAGCATTACCAGATTTGCAATAATATAATTTAAGTGACATTGACATTGGTTTAGTTGTTGTTTGGTTAATTTTTAATTAACCGCATGTCTCATAGATTATTAATAGCTATCCCTCTATTAAAATTGTCTATGAAAAAGGACTCCCTGAGTTATCAGGGAGTTTTTTTCTTTTTATATTTTGACCTAACAGTAAAATCTTTTTCTTCAGTTAATACCCCATTCTCATAGTATTTCCAAATACCATGTTTTTTATCATGCTTATACCTTCCTTCTATAATTAACTCTCCTTTAGGGTTGTAGTATTTAGATATACCATGTAATTCCCCATTTACATAAATAAAATGTTTTAGGGCTATATTTTTAACCGAATACCAAAAAGACTCGCCATCTAATTTACCATCAATATAACTTCTTTTTTCGGCTAACTGTCCGTTGTCATAATATACTAATCGTTCTCCGTCTAAGTTTCCATTTTTATTGTAATTCTCTAAAGTCATTAGTTTATCAGAATTACTGTGGTAATACTTCCATTCGCCAACATATTTCTTACCATCCATTCTTCCTTCACTAATAATTTTTCCTTTTGAAGTGAAAAATGTAACAATAGCAGTATTATTAGTTTCATTAAAAACTTTAGAAGCTGTTAAAACGGCTTTCTTTCTAATATTCTTATAGAAACTAAAAGTGCCTATTTCTTTTCCATGACTAAATTGTCCTTCGTACCTAAGCACTTTTGTACCTTCAAAATACTTTTTCCAAACACCATGACGTTTACCACTTTCATCAAATTGATTTATAGTTTGAGATGAAACTGAAAAAGACGTAAAAATAACGATAATAATAACTCTAAAAATTCTCATAATTTAAACTGATTGTGGATTCCTGCTCAAGCAGAAATGACAATAAATTAAACGATAAATACTTTATTTTGGTATAACAATTATCAAACCAAAAATAAATGAACTGTCCAAGAAGGCGTCATTCCGAATGTAGTGAAGGAATCTTTAAAATTTATATTTTCGATTATGAGATTACTTCGAAATTACAATTTCTCGTAATGACGTCTAATAATTAATTATTAGACAGTCTCTTATTCAACTTTCAATTCTGAATACGTTATTAAAACTTTTCAAAATTGAGTTTCACTAACAAAAAAGCTGCCAAACTTAAAAACACTAAAGTTGGCAGCTTTTTTATAAATTAATAATGAGAACCTAAAACAACACTTCGACTGCACATTTCGACAATACTTCGACAAGCTCAGTATGACATCTCACTGTAACACTCAGCGTGACAGTTCTGGTTGACATTATATTTATTTCTTTCCTTTTTGTTGAGCTTGCCTTTGTTTTTCAGCTTGCTCCATCATTTCCTGCATTCTTGCTTGAAATTTATTTTGCTTTTTAGGTTTCTTTTTATTCTCTTGAATCTGAGCATGTATTTTATCTTCATCAAGAATATAATTTTTAATTACTAAAATAATACCAATACTAATTAAGTTAGAAATGAAATAATACAAACTCAATCCGGATGCATAGTTATTAAAGAAGAATAACATCATTATTGGAGAGAAGTACATCATATACTTCATCATTTTACTCATATCCGGCATTCCTTCTTGCTGTGGCTGTTGCATTTGAACATTTTGTCCTGTTGTTAAACGCATGTAGAAGAAAATTGCAATAGAGGCTAATAACGGAAATAAACTTACGTGATCCCCATAGAACGGAATTCTAAAAGGAAGATTAGCTATAACATCATAAGATGATAAATCTTCTACCCATAAGAAACTTTTCTGTCTTAAATCGAACGCAGATGGGAAAAACTGGAATAACGCATAAAATACTGGCAACTGTATCAAAGCTGGTAAACAACCCGCCATTGGGCTTGCTCCTGCTTTGGTTTGCAATGCCATTGTTTCCTGTTGCGCCTTCATTTTATTGTTCTTATGCTTTTCTCTAATGGCATCTAACTCTGGCTTTAAAATTTTCATTTTTGCCTGAGATAAGAATTGCTTGTATTGCACAAAAGACAAACATATTTTCACTAAAATGGTCATGACTACAATAGCAATACCGTAAGGCATAAATCCGCCTAAAAAGCCAAATAAAGGCATGAATATGTAACGGTTTATCCAACCAAAAATACCCCAACCAAATGGTACTAATTCATCTAAGTTTTTATCGTAAGTATTTAAAACCTTAAAATCACTTGGACCATAATACCAATCCATAGACTCATTAAGCTCTCCTCCTTTTAATTCTAAAGGAATTTTTGAAGCAAACATTTTAGTATATACAGTATCTATAGCTTCATCTTCAACTAAATTTTCAGTTTTTATACTAGCCGTTTTAAAAGCTTTATCTGTTAATAAAACAGAAGAGAAGAAATGTTGCTTATACCCTATCCAGGTAACATCTTCTAATTCGTCATCACCCTGTCTTGAAAAATCATCTTTACCACCTTCATACTCATAATGTGTGTCTGTATATCTGTTTTCATAAGAAATACTTTTTGCATGACGATACCCTTTCAATTTCCAATCTAGATTAATAGCTTGAGAACTATTTATGATATCACTCATACCTTGCGTACGCACATTAAAGTCTATCATGTAATCATCTGGTTTCAACTCATATCTGTACTCTAAAAATTTAGATTCAGATATTTTAAACTTCATTGAAACAATGGTATTGTCTCCGTTTTTAGTAACCGAAGGCTGAAAGTATCTATCTTTTGTATTTACAATTCTACTATCTGTAGTACCAAAATCAATATTGAATAAGGCATTATTATCTTTTATAATATAGATAGGAACAGAATCATAATCTACAAATTGTTTTAGCTTAACTTCAGATAAGTAACCACCACGATGACTAAACTTTAACTCATACAAATCTGTTTCAACAACAGTTTCATTTTTACCTGTTGATAACAGTTCTGAATAGGCTAAAATTCCTAACTTATTTTTAAGCTGAGCTTTTTGAAGTGAATCTAACTCTTTTCCCGCTGGAAAATCTTTTGCAGAAGTCACAAAATTTTGGCTGTCTTCATTAACTTTTTTCTCTGCCTCAACCTTTTCTTGCTTCGCTTTTTCTTGAGCTTCTAATTCTTCTGGCGTTGGCTGATTTTGCCATAACATATAAGCTAAAATTCCAAAAATAAGTACAAAACCTATTATTGAATTTAAATCTAACTTCTTTTCTTCCATTATATATCTTATATTAAAAAGATTCCTGCTAAAAGCAGGAATGATAATAGCTTATCAATAAGCTATCCAATTTTAATTTTGTGCCATACTGACACCTTTTTGTTTGCTTTTATATTTTAATGCTGCTTTTACAAATGCCACAAATAAAGGATGTGGATTAGCTACTGTACTTTTATATTCTGGGTGATATTGTACACCTACAAACCATGGATGCTCTGGTATTTCAACAATTTCTACTAACCCTGTTTTTGGATTCAATCCTGTAGCTATCATACCTGCTTCTTCCATTTGGGTTTTGTAATTACCATTAAATTCATAACGGTGTCTGTGACGTTCTATAATAGATTCAGACTTATACACATCTCTTACAAGACTGCCTAACTTCAAATCACAAGCCCAAGCCCCTAAACGCATGGTACCTCCTTTATCTGTAATAGATTTTTGTTCTTCCATTAAATCAATCACAGGATTCTCAGTACCCTCATTCATCTCTTTAGAATCGGCATCTTTAATGTTAAGAACATTTCTAGCAAATTCTATTACCGCCATTTGCATTCCTAAACAAATTCCTAAGAACGGGATGTTATTTTCTCGAACATATTGTACGGCATCAATTTTTCCTTCTATACCTCTTTCTCCAAAACCAGGCGCTACCAAAACACCATCTAAATGCGATAATTTTAATTTTACATTATCAGCATTTAAATATTCTGAATGTATAGATTCTATCTTAATTTTCACTTCATTTTCTGCACCTGCATGAATGAAAGCTTCTAATATAGACTTATAAGAATCTTGTAATTCAACATATTTACCAATTAAACCAATAGTAACTTCGGTTTTTGGATTTTTATGACGTTTTAAAAACTCATTCCATCTATTAATATCTGGCTTAGAACATTCTAAATCTAACTTATCCAAAACAACTTTGTCAAGGCCTTCATCTAACATCAAATTAGGCACATCATAAATAGTAGAAGCATCTATAGATTGAATTACAGATTCTTGAGTTACATTACAAAATTTAGCTAATTTACGCCTTAAATCATTTGGTAAATTATGTTCTGTTCTACAAACTAATATGTCTGCTTGTATACCACTTTCCATGAGTGTTTTAACACTATGTTGTGTAGGCTTCGTCTTTAATTCTCCAGCAGCCGATAAATAAGGCACTAATGTTAAATGGATAACAATACCATTGTTTTCACCTAAATCCCATCGTAGCTGACGCACAGCCTCAATATATGGTAAAGACTCTATATCACCAACAGTTCCTCCTATTTCAGTAATAACAATATCATAATCACCAGATTTACCTAAAAGTTGAACACGGTGTTTAATTTCATCGGTAATATGAGGAACTACTTGAACTGTTTTTCCTAAAAATTCGCCTCTACGTTCTTTTTGAATAACACTTTGATAAATACGGCCTGTAGTAACATTATTTGCCTGACTTGTAGGTACATTCAAAAAACGTTCATAATGCCCTAAATCTAAATCTGTTTCAGCACCATCTTCAGTCACATAACATTCACCATGTTCATATGGGTTTAATGTTCCTGGGTCTACATTTATATATGGGTCTAATTTTTGAATGGTAACTCTATAGCCTTGAGCTTGCAAAAGTTTAGCAAGAGATGCAGCTATGATACCTTTTCCTAAAGATGAAGTAACTCCTCCAGTTACAAATATGTATTTCGTATTAGTCATTGTGCGCTTATAAACGCAGGCAAATTTACAAAATAAAAACAGTTATTCAGGAATTGTTTTAGTGTTATTTAAGTCTTGTTATTAACAAATCGCTTCTAATTGAATTAATAAAAAAATATTTTTAACCACTGACATATTCTGTCACATTTGACTAATAAATTTGTCTTAAATAAAAAACTACAATGCCAGAACCACTTAAATACATTTACAGTAAATCTCTATTTGAAAGCTTTACTGAAACTTTTTCAACGGTAGTTCCTGATTTCAATAAAAAAGGATTCATAAGTGATATTTATAATGAAGAATGGGACAATTTAGAACTTAAAGAGCGTATGCGTCATTCTACATTAACACTACACAACTACTTGAGTAAAAATTATAAAAAAGATGTAGAAAGTATTTTAAAATGTATTGAACTCCTTAGAAATAAGGAAAAGGTAACAGACTATGACACCTTAGCTTACATGTTCTTTCCTGATTATATTGAACAATATGGTTTAGATGATTATGACACCTCAATGAATGCTATGGAACTCATTACACCATTTACTAGTTGTGAGTTTGCTATTAGACCGTTTATAATTACATATGAAGCAAAAGCTATAAAACAACTACTAAAATGGTCTAAACACAAGAATCTTCATGTGCGTCGTTTAGCCTCTGAAGGCTCTAGACCTAGACTACCTTGGGCTATGGCATTACCATTCTTAAAAAAAGACCCATCAACTATTTTGCCCATTCTGGAAAACCTTAAAGATGATGCATCTGAATATGTAAGGAGAAGTGTTGCTAATAACTTAAATGATATAGCTAAAGATCATCCAAAAATTGTAGTAAGTATTGCAAAAAAGTGGTTTGGTAAAACTAAAGAAACTGATAAATTAGTAAAGCATGCTTCTCGTACCCTTTTAAAACAAGGTCACCCAGAGCTTATGGAACTTTTTGGTTTTGGCTCTGTTAAAAACATTAAAATTGAAGATTTTAAAATACTTACACCTAAAGTAAAAATTGGAGATTCACTTGAATTTAAATTTCAACTAAAAAATACAGCTAAAAAACCTTCTAAAATAAGGTTAGAATATGCTATTCATTATCAGAAGGCTAATGGCTCTTTATCTCCTAAAGTTTTTAAAATAAGTGAAAAGATTTATGAAGGTAATAGCATTACAAATGTTCATAGAAAACAATCTTTTAAAATAATAACAACAAGAAAGTTCCATTCAGGATTGCATAAAGTGAGTATTATAATTAATGGTAAGACATTCAATACTTTAGATTTTAATTTAATTGAATAAACAAGGTAACTTTTAGGGTAGTTAATCGTCTTTATAAAAAATAATCAAAAAAAATGCAATAAGTAAAAAAAGTTGCGTCTTTATAATTGAAGCGCCTTTAAAAAGCGTCTTTACATGAGTCATCAATCAGAAAACAACAAAAAACTAAAAGTCTTCTTTAACGAAGAATATAATTCTTTAAAAGGTTATGTTAACTCTAAATTAAAAGCTAGTGTTAATAATGACCCAGAAGATATTATTCAAGATGTTGCTTTAAAGTTATTTACTGGAGCAGACCGGTATTCTCCTATAAATAATGTTGCTGGCTTTGTATACAGGGCTTTAAAAAATAAGGTGATTGATGTCATGCGAAGTGGTTCTAAAAAAAGTAGCATTGATTTTGAAACACAAAACGAAAACAAACTCTTAGAATTTGCATCGGTGATATATGAATCACCTGACAATTCATACCCTGAACAAATGAAAGAGGCTTTGAAAGATGCTATTCTAGACTTAAAACCTGATTATAGAAACATTATTATAGCTATAGATTTTGAAGGCTATACCTATAAAGAAATAGAAGAAGAAACTGGTATTCCTATAGGTACTTTAATGTCTAGAAGGCACAGAGCAATTTCGCAGTTATACAAAAAATTAAGACCTAAAAAACATATTATTAATTAAAAAGAAACAAAACATGTCAAATTATTTTAAACATAAAATGCGAGGAAAATCTCCAGGAGAGATTGTAGGAATGATCATTTTTGGAGGCATTTTCATAACAGGCTTAGCCATATTATTTGGATTTATCATTATGTGGCTCTGGAACTGGCTAATGCCTATGATTTTTGGACTAACTACACTTACATTTTGGCAAGCTGTTGGTGTATTTATTTTAGCCAAAATTTTACTTGGAGGTTGCAATTTTGGAGATTCAGGTAAAAAATCTTCTAAGTCAAGAAAAAAAGACAAAGAGTGTAAAGGCGAATTTTCTAAATGGAAACATTATGACGATTTCTGGAAAGAAGAAGGAAATAAAGCCTATGATGCCTATATAGACCGTTTAACTAACAACAACCAAAATCATGATTAGTCCATTTTACCAAACAAGAAAAAGAGATGTTGATATTCATATTCTTAAAACCAATATTAACAATAAACTTCGTGTAAATACTATAAAACTGCTTTTTAACGCCCATCCAGATATTATAAAGTGGTCTATAGATCTTGAAGATATAGATAAAGTGTTAAGAATTGAAACCACAAAAACACTCAGTAAAGATGATCTAATTGAACAAATTAAAGCCAGAGGTTTTCAATGTGAAGAGTTGATTTAGAATAGGAACTATAAAAAATTAACTAGAGAATAACTATCTAACATTTTATAATTACTTTCATCTATATATTGAAAACTCTAATAAAATGAAAAAAGTCTCTTGGGTTACAATAGGTATTTTATCCTCGTTAGTTGGGTTGTATCCTATTATTTACTTCTTAATAGATAGAACGTTTGGATTATTAGGATCAAAATCTAAAGAACTTCTAAGTGATACTTTATGGAATATTTCATTTTATGGGCATATAGTATTAGGCGGTCTTGCTTTATTAATAGGTTGGTTACAGTTTAATAAAAAGTTAAGAATTAAAAACATTAAACTACACAGAAATATTGGAAAGACCTATGTTATTTCTGTATTAATAAGTGGTATTTGCGGGCTTTACATTGCGCTTTATGCTACTGGAGGCATTATAAGCAAACTTGGTTTTTTCTCTTTAGGACTCATTTGGTTATATACTACAATTACAAGTTTTGCAGCCATTAAAAAAGGGCACGTAGAATTGCATGAAAAACTTATGATTTACAGTTATGCAGCATGTTTTGCAGCTGTTACCTTAAGAATTTGGTTACCTCTATTAGCTATTGCTTTAGGAGAGTTTATTAGTGCCTACAGAATTGTTGCGTGGTTATGCTGGGTACCTAATATAATGGTTGCTTATTTTTTAGTTAGGAATAAAACTCTAGTTTCAAAAACCTAACTCCATAATTGAAAGCTTGACTTTGTAAAAATTTTCATCTACATTCGTAAAGGTTATAATTTTAATTTTTGCTATTTGATCTTGCAAAAACGAGTTGTTTTTTAGATAAATTTAAAAACACATAATTCACTTAAAATCAAACCATTATAATTAAAACTTGTATAGTAAATATAAACGCACCTTCTGTTTAGTCAGAAATTAGCTACAATAAGACCTAAATGACCTGGATTTACATACTAATAGCTCTGACTTTATATATTTCACTTTTTTTCTACCAGAAAAAATCAAAGAAAAAGTTTAATAGGTGGAGAAAAGGAAATAAATCTGAGTTTGTTAAAGATGTTCGTAAAAATTGGAAAGAAGTAAGAATTAAGACTGAGGACTGTGCTGTAATAAATTTTGATACTAAAGTCAATAAAAATTCGGCAACCTATTCAATGACTAACGAAAAAGAATCTTTTTATGATTGGATGAATAGAGACCCAAAAAGAATTGATTTAGTTGATATACCGAGAAGTAAAATATTATGTCAGCAGAAAATAGATGGACAAATCACCAATGAATTTTCTACTACAGTTGATATGGATATTACTATAGTAGAATTTAAATTAAGAATGAGAGACTATGTGAGTGTATATTTTCCAGATGATTTCGATAACGAAAATTATTTTATCGATTTGGAATTTCTAAATGAGGAAATTGACAAAACTAAATTTAAATAAGTATAATTACTGTGGCTAACATAGTATATAAAAATTTGCTATTTTTAGCTTAATCAAAAGGTTGTTGCACGTTTGCTACATCTGATTTTCCTTCGGAAAATCCTCGCAAGCAAACACGCAACTTTCCATATATACAAACACGTTAGCTGTAATTATGACAAAGCTACCTCTTAAAATATTTATTTTGACTATAATTTTAGTTTCAACTTCTTGTAAAAAAGAACTGGACTCTTTGATAGAGTTAGAAGCTGACTATAAGGTTATTGATTTGGAATACGGATTTGACAATTATATGAGAAATATTAGAGATAAATCCGAACAACTAATAATTAAACAAAGAAATATCGTTTTAATTAATGTTAACAAAAACGGAGAAACGACAATTGAGGACAATATTATTCCTGACAGTCTAATAATATCGGAATTCAAAAAATATATAATACCAAACCCAGCTGACGAAAAAATGCCAATGACAACTGAAAAAAGCTTTGAATATTCTGGAAAGGTTAATACTCACAAACATATTACTATTCTTGCGAAATATGACAAAGAATTAAACTATGAAAAGTACCAAAAAATCAGAAACAAATTTTATTTAGCTTACAACGAAGTTCGTAATGAATTCTCTCTATCGAAATTTGGCAAAAGCTTAACTGAATTACTGAACTCGGACGAGCCAGACGACATAATAAAATGGCGAGAAATAAGGCAAATATTTCCAATCCGATATATGGAATCGTTGAATTAAATACAACTACAGGTAACAATGTATCCTATGAAAAGCACTTAAGAAAATTAAAAGAGAGTACCATTATGTTTCCACATTAGGTGCGTGGTCATATATAGACAAAAATAGAAAAATAATTTCTCTTGATAATCATCCATTAATTGGAAACCAATTAACACTAGAACAATATATTAAAAACAAGCAATTCTTAAAACAAAAAGATTTGAAAAAAATCTATGATAACAAAGGGAAAGAGGTTAATATAGTTTTTAATATAAATTCTTCAGGCGACTTCTATAAGCTTAAGGTAAATAAATGCTCTGATGAAAATATAGAAAAAGTAATATTTGAATATTTTGATAATTTCCCAAGACTTGACATTGAAAAAACTGGGCTTGATTATGCTGGATATGTTAATTGGTCAATTGGATTTCGTGTTAAATATGAAATAAATAAAGAAAAATACGAAAGGGAATTTAATAACAAATACTCTAAATACAGACAGACTGCAATTGACAAAATGGACTTAAAAGAGTTAAATACATATATTTTTCAGTTTCCAGACTTGGTTGGATAAATTGCGATAGATTTTGGAATTACAACTCAGAAAAAATTGATTTCTTAATTGCAACTAAAAATCCCGAGAATGCTGACATAAAACTTATATTCACAGATATTAATAGTATTCTAAAAGGGGAGTATTACAATGAACAGATTATATTTCGTAATGTTCCTTTAGGTGAGAAAGTTAAAGTTGTGGGATTAAGTGCAGCAAATGAAAAACCTGTTATGGCTGTGAAAAATACAGTGATTGAAAAAGAGACATATAGCCTTAATGACTATCGAGAATTTACACTTAATGACTTAGAAACTGAAATGAAAGTATTGAATAATTAAAGCGCTTAGCTAGTGTAGAACAACTAACATAAAACTGAAAAACAAACCACTGAATTGAAACATAAAGAAATATTTTGGCTTATTGGAACCGTTCTCTTTGTGCTGATTTTGAATTTCTTATTATTCGGAATTGACGGATTTAAATCTGAACCCAATATCGATATAAATATTCACGACACATATTTTGTCATTGCGAATTTTCATTTTATTCTGTTATTATCCATGCTGATTTTTTTCGTTGTTTATCTTCTACGAATGCTAAGACGGAATTTTAAAAACCTTACTGCAAATCTTATTTTTATGGTAACCGGGTTACTGAATATTTGGTTTCTAACTGGAATCATTTCTATTATCAATTCTTATATCGAAGTAACCGAGATAACTGAATATAATCTTCCTTTTACAAATAATATGTTTAACAATGTTGCAACAATTCTATATTTGATTCAACTAATAATAGTTGTGTTAATAGTATATAGCGGGTTTAAAACAGGACAGAATTATAAACAAACTGAATAAAACACTATGCACAACAATACTATATAGTTCACTGCGGTTGAATTTCTAATCAGAATTCATTGTAATTTGCTATCTTTCGGTTGAGGAAGAAAAATCCGTTGGACATTTTCCGCAACGAGTCATATTTCAGGACAAGACATTTGAGAAAATGAAAACCTTAACAATAATCATCATAACATTTTTAGCTTCTTGTATGATTTTACAAGACAATTCTAATAACTTAATTGGAAAATGGGAATGTTATCATAAAGAACTTGAAGACGGAACTACTAAAAGTATTGATATATTTAACGGAGAAGAATTTGAATATTCTTGTCATGGAATTACAATTGAACTGAATTCAGACTTTACTGGTTTTGACAATACTGGAATAAAATTCAAATACCAAAAGAAAGATTCGATTCTGACTTTAGGAAACCGTAGTTATGTTATTGAGAAGTTGACAAAAACCCAACTTGTTATCAGGAATTACAACCCGAAAGGAACTAACATCTATAATTTTAGAACAAAATTTAGAAAGCAAGAGAAATAATTTGAAATGAAAATTAAATATTGTTGGAGATGTAAAATGGATGTTCCTATGCTTAGTAATGAAGAACACGCAATTGCTTCTAAACTTTACGCAAAAGGATTTAAAGTTTTCAAAAAGGACAGACAAGAACGGTTCAAAGAGTTGCTTGACTATTATAATGATTTGACTGGATTTGGAGAAACTGAACCAAATGCAATAATGCATCATTCTCTTGGACAAATTGGACCAGATTGTGAAAATTGTGGAAAACCATATGGAACAGCAAAAGCTAAACTTTGTGCTTCGTGTGGAAATAAAAAAATAACTGATTAATAACTGTTTACAATAATATATAAAATAATTCGTAAGTTTATTCCTTTATCAAAAGGTTAGTGAATATTTGGTCACTCCGATTTTCCTTCAGAAAATCTTTGAACACAAAACCGCACTATTCTTATACGTAACCATTGGCAAACATTGTGACACCATATGGAAAAAAATAGAGATTTTTGGTCAAAAATAGAAGTAGTCAGTAAAATTATTGGTGCGATACTAATTCCATTAACAATATTTCTGGTAGGTCAAAAATTCAATGAAGAGAAAGAAATAGCTAATAAAAATCAGAGAGATTTTCAAAATACTATCGAACTTCTAAAACTCTGCAATAGTGAAAATGATAAATTAAGGTTATCAGGGTTTAATTATGCTGAATATCTGCAAAGAAAAAATCTTTTAGATGAAGAATTGATTCCCATACTTTCAAGAGTACAGTCTGAAGAAAAAAATTCAGAAACGGCAATTAAAACTGGGGAGGTTTTTGAAAAAATAAAATCTAATTTTGATAAAAATCCTATTGTGAATGATTTAGATTCTGATTTAGTCACTAGAGTCTATTTTCATATTAACCAAGAGAATCAAAGAGGTAATGCAAATCGATTAAAGTCATTTTTAGAATCAAAAAGAAATGACTTTAAAAATGGCCTTAACGTTCCTGGAATTGAACTAAAAGATTATTCATTTCAAATTTCACAACTAAGAGTATTTAAAAAAGAAGAGATAGAACTAGCCAATAAAATTGCTGATGTGGTAAACAAATTTGAAAGAATATCAATTCAGGTAGTTGATTTGAGTGAACGCTATCCAAATTCAAACATTAGACCACGACATTTTGAGATATGGCTAGGAAATGATTTTAAATAACGCTTGTAAAGTTAACTGCTAAACCACGCATTAATAATAGGTGAGACCATTGGCAAGCATTAAATATGAATTATGGATAATACAATATTAGCAGCTTTAATAGGAGGAATTTCGGGTGCAACTATCAGTTTGGTTTCTTCATATTTTATTACAAAACTAAAAATCAAACAAGAAGTTAAAATTTGGAATACCGATTTTGCTGTTAATTACTCAAAATTATTATTCGAAAACCCAGAAGCAGCTGCTCAACTTGCAAGACAATTTGCAATTGGACTAGTTGTTGTACGAGATACAGATGGAAGTACAGCTAATAAATATTTCATCCCTTACCAATGTAAAATATCTGTAGGGAGAAAATCTGAGAACGATATTGTATTAACTGACCCTACAGTATCAAGAGACCACGGAGTATTTTTCTATCGTGGTAATAAAGTTATGTTTCAGGAATTCTCTCCATTGAATAAAACTATTCATAACGGAAAACAGATTGATAAAATTTGTCACTTAAAGTCAGGTGATAAATTGATTTTGGGAAAAACACTAATTGAATTTGAAGAATTAAAATAAAGTCACAAAATATTTATATTTAGCTTACTAATTAAACGACCTTAATAAATTCATTTAAGATAGCTTCTGAATATTCCTAACCAAATATTCTAAACCATTAACTTTTAATTCGTAAACTGTTTGTAACATATCTCCTAATTTACCTTTTGGAAATCCTTTTCTATGGTACCAAACTACGTAATATTCAGGTAAGTCAATTAAATAGCGATCTTTGTATTTACCATAAGGCATTTTGGTATTAGCTAGTTTTATGAGAAAGTCTTTATCTGGGAGCATTTTATGAATAATGATTTACTTATCGATACAATAACGTTTAGTTGTGATTACTCGAAGTGAATTAATTATTTTGATTTAAACTTATTATATTTTTTTAGTTCTTGCGCTATATAGACTTTCCATTGAGCTTGGGCTTCAAAATTTCTAGAGTAATTAGTTTCTGCATCATACCTACTCTGTAAAGCTTTTAATTCTAAATTAATAGTATTTTGAAGTGCTTTTAACTCTTTTCTAATATTATTAGAAATCTTCAACTTAGAAATTCTATATCTAAACTTTCTAACGTGCAGTTCAGTAATATTAAAATGTAATTGTTCATGACTTAAAATATGATTATTTGCTTTTTCAGGTTTTACCCAAGACTGCTCTGGATAAAAATGTGCATGTACTTCCGTAGAAAAATCAATAACTTTTGCATCTGTCTGTTTTATTGAAAATCCAAATGATATACCAGAAGCAGTAACAGCAGCAGCATTTGTATTATAATTAGGTTCGTCTTTAAAATCTGCCCAAGTTAATTGGTAAGGATCTTTCCAAGACATTACTTGATTATCTTGAACTAAAAGAAAACAACAAAAAACGATAAGAATTCTAATCACAAAATTAAAACGAAAAGCCCTTTAGCTTATTGTTTCACCTCCATTATTCTTAAGTCATCATACTTTACCAAATACACAGTATCATTAAAATATCCACCAAATAGCTTCTTTTTATAAGCAAACTTGTTTTCTACATATTCAGTTACTGGCGCTTTTGTGACAGACATAAATAAATCTTCAGAAGATACTAAACGTAGTACGACATCCATAGTTAAATCAAATCCTTTTACAGCTCTTTTATTTGGTGTTATATTGTATTTACGCTTGTAATTTTTGACAAACGTGTTGTTTTCATCATAACTTTTAGAGATGGTAGCATAACAAAACTGAAGTTTTGATAAATGCTCATTAGACACCTCATCTCCTTCAAAAGCTTTATTAAATTCTGAAGTAACCAGAATGATATTTCGCTCTTCTGTATTAGTAGTTCTATCCTCTTTTTGAATTAAAGATGTTAAAATACTTGTGACATTAGAAACAAAACCAGCATCTTTAGTTTCCAAGAACACTATATTTTTACCAGGCTTTAAAGCATTTTCTATATCTGTTCTACCCACAAAATACTTATCTACCCCCTTTTTATCTTTTCTAGAAAACACCTGCGTTGCAGCGTTGAATTCTTTCTTTAAATCGTTAGAAGGATTCATATGTTTATAATCTGCAATGATCACAATATTAGTAACCAAAGTATCAGCCCTTACAAAATTTACTACACGAGATTTTATTAAATCTGAAGATGCTCTAGATTGAAATACATTATCATATAGTTTTACATCTGTACCAATTGGAGATACCACTGGAACATGATAACTTCTTAATTCTGAAGCAGCTTTTTCAAAAGTTTTTGAAGTTAAAGGTCCTATAACAGCATCTACAGTTTCAAAATCATTGTCTTTAATAATTTGTTCAACTTCACTTATACGGCTTTTGGTGTCATATACGTCAACTTTTAATGAAATACCTAATTTTTTCAAAGAATCTGTTGCCATTAAAACGCCTGAATGAAAATCTAATGATGCATTTAAATATGGATCTTTTTTGATACTTCTTTTAGGTCCAGAAATTGTATCAAAATCTACTCTATCTAACCTAAATGGCAACATAACAGCTATATGCTTTTGTGTATAATCTGAAATACTATCAACCAAATTTATTTTTACTTCTTCTATACCAGCAAGTGCTTCATTAAAAGGAATTTTTAAAATCATTCCTGCTTTTAAACCATCTTCTTTAAGTTCAGGATTGAGTTCTTCTAATTCTGCTTTTTCTAAACCTAGTTTTATTTTTAAACGATAGAAGCCCTCTTTAGGCAACACCTTGTAATAACTAAACTGTTCGTCTATTTGTTTTTCGGCTTCGTCATCAATATTAGGTACTTTTATTTCCTGCCCTTCTTGTAAAACATCGCCCATATCAGGGTTTAAAGACTCTAATTCAGCAATGCTAATTCCAAATTTATAAGCTACACGCCACTTACCTTCTTTAGGCTGTACCACATAGGTTTTATACATTTCTACTTCTTCTATAACCTCTGTAGTTTTAAAAATTGGAATTTGAAGTTTATCGCCTTTTCTTAAAGGATTAGCATATAAAAAGGTATTGTGCTTTTTTATCTCGTCTTCGGTAACTTTGTACTTTTTAGATAAACTATAAAGTGTTTCTTTACGCTTTGTTTTATGGGTTTTAAAGCCTTGTAGTTCTTTTACAGTAGTTATTTTAGGTGCTACCTCAGACTTAGGTATTATTAAAATAGTATTTGGCTTAAGTTCCTTTTTTGCCTCTGGGTTTAATTTATAGATCTCAAAAGGAGTTACAAAGTAACGTTTTGCTATTTCTTCTATAGTTTCTCCTTCTTTAACTCTATGAATGCTATGATTCTGAGCATTTGCAACTTGAAAGCTGAAAAGGCATATGAAACAAAAAATTGAAAAGAATTTAGTCATATAGCTTGTTTTTATTGCGTTAAGGCAGAAGCCTTTCGACTCCGCTCAGGATAAACTCTATCCTTTTCTTTTTGTTAAATCATATAGCATGCCAAAAAAGAAAAGATATAATGTACAGCCTGACAATATTTTTAACTCAACAAGATAATATACGATACATTATCTTGTTAAGATGATTCAAATATGATAAAAATTGTTTAAAAAATATTGGGACGCCCATTTTAATACAAATTTACGACACCAAATTAATACTAAAGTCACGTTTACTCCCACTCTATGGTAGCTGGTGGCTTTGAACTAATATCGTAAACTACTCTATTAACGCCTTTTACCTTGTTTATTATATCGTTTGATGTTTTTTGAAGGAATTCATACGGTAAGTTTACCCAATCTGCTGTCATACCATCTGTACTCTCTACCGCTCTAAGTGCTACACATTTTTCATAAGTACGCTCATCTCCCATTACACCAACACTGTTAACAGGTAATAACATAGCGCCTGCTTGCCAAACACTATCATATAGCCCCCATTCTTTAAGTCCGTTGATAAAGATATGATCAACCTCCTGAAGAATACGTACTTTTTCTGCTGTAATATCTCCTAAAATTCTAATTCCTAAGCCAGGACCTGGGAACGGATGACGCCCTAATAATTCTGGATCTATTCCTAATGAAGCTCCTACTCTACGAACCTCATCTTTAAAAATAGCTCGTAATGGTTCTACTATTTTAAGTTTCATGAAATCTGGTAAACCACCTACGTTATGATGACTTTTAATAGTTGCCGAAGGTCCTCCAGTTGCAGAGACACTTTCAATAACGTCTGGATAAATAGTACCTTGCGCTAACCAAGTTACATCTTCTATTTTGTGAGCTTCATCATCAAAAACTTCTATAAAAGCATTTCCAATAGCTTTACGCTTTTTCTCAGGATCTTCAATACCTTTTAAAGCATCAAGAAAACGTTCTGAAGCATCAACGCCCTTTACGTTCAGCCCCATGCCTTCATACTGATTCAATACATTTTCAAATTCGTTTTTACGTAATAATCCGTTATTCACGAAAATACAGTACAAGTTCTTTCCTATGGCTTTGTTTAATAAAACCGCAGCAACCGTAGAATCTACACCTCCTGATAAACCAAGCACCACCTTATCATTACCTACTTTTTCTTTTAAAGCTGAAACAGTTTCTTCAACAAAAGAATCTGGTGTCCAGTCTTGTTTCAAACCAGCAATATTTACTAAAAAATTTTCTAGCAATTGCTTTCCATCTGTTGAGTGGTATACTTCAGGATGAAATTGAATAGCATAGGTTTCTTCTCCTTCAATTCTATAAGCTGCATTCTCAACATCATGTGTACTGGCTATTAGTACACCATTTTCAGGTAATTGTTTAATAGTATCTGAATGACTCATCCACACCTGACTACCAGAATTGATACCTGCAAAAAATGATTCGTTATCTTTTATAAACGATAAATTTGCACGACCATATTCTCTAGTATTTGAAGGCGCTACCTCTCCACCTGAAAAATGTGCTAAATATTGTGCACCATAACAAACTGCCAAAAGAGGTTTTTTATTTCTAATTTCTGATAAATCTGGATGCAAAGCATCTTCTCCCCTTACAGAGTTCGGACTACCAGAAAGTACAACCGCTTTATACTCTTCTATGTTTGATGGAATTTTGTTGAATGGATGTATTTCGGAGTAAATGTTGAGTTCCCTAACTCTACGTGCAATAAGCTGTGTGTATTGCGATCCGAAGTCTAAAATTAGTACCTTA
The DNA here is from genome assembly GCA_947487895.1 of uncultured Flavobacteriaceae bacterium. GTDB lineage: Bacteria > Bacteroidota > Bacteroidia > Flavobacteriales > Flavobacteriaceae > Seonamhaeicola. Next base: position 99,424 of record CANKYF010000012.1, on the reverse strand, counting down.
TCATGTTGCATGCGCAAAAGTAATAATAGATTTTATAATGACGAATTTGGTTTATAACTTTTTTACTTTAATTTTTCACACATTATAAAACAATACACCTTAGACACCTATTTTAAATTATAAATATTTAATAATCAATTAAATAAATATTATTTTCAACAAAACTAACTACTTAATAATGAAAAAGTTTCACCTCTCTATACTTCTTCTAACCATCGCAAACGTAATATCTTCTCAGAACGATAAAATGCTTGACAGCCTCTTGAAGGTTTATGAGGCTCAAAAAGAAACTATTGAAAAAGTAAAAACTGCTGAAAGTATTTTTATTGAGTCTAGAAAATCAAATCTAGAATTAGCTCTCAAATATTTACATAAAGGTTTAAACTTATCTCATGATTTAAACTTTTCTGAAGGCATAGCAAAATCTTATAAAAACTTAGGAATATACTATGTAAACTATCATAATCTAGATTCCTTAAGGTTTTATTTCTCAAAAGCAGAAAAAAGCTTTGTAAAAAACAATAATAAAAAAGAGCTTTTTAATGTTTTACATAGGTGGAATAGAACAGAAAATCTTGAAGGTAATTTTAATAGAGCTTTAGAAATTTCAAACAAATCAATTATTGTTGCAAAAGAATTACAAAATGGTTTATTGCTTAGTAATGCATTACAACAACAATCTACAATTTATCTTGATAAAGGAAACTATAAAAATGCCTTTGAACAATTAATTAAAGCTTCCAAAGCACTGGATACTCTTACTAAAGATCATTTATTAAATAAAGCTATAATTAAAATTGGTATTGGAAGAACTGAAACTTTAAGAAATAACTTGAAAGAAGCCATTCCTTATCTTCAACAAGGGTTGATAATACTGGAGAATTTAAACCATTCTAAATGGTTAGCTGTCTCATATATGGAGTTGGGAAATACATTTTATGACTTAAAAAATTATGAGGATGCGTTGTTAAATTATAATAAAGGGTTGAAAATAAGTAAGGAAAAAAAATGGGATAATTTTATTGCCCCTTACTTAGCAAATATTGGTGCAATTTATTTAGACACTAAAGACTATGACAAAGCACTAGAGTACTTTTTTAATTCGAACAAAATTTCAATTAAACACGGATCAATAAACAATCAAATTATTTTTTTAAACGATGTTGCTTCAGCATATTTAGGGAAAAAAGATTATGCAAAATCATTAAAGTATTATAATGCTGCTATTAAACTTGCAGACTCAATTGGATCAATTGATAACTTGTCTGATAATTATAAAGAACGTGCTAAAGCCTATGAAGAAATGGGTAGTTATAAAAATGCGACTGCAGATTATAAAAACCATATGCATTTAAATGACTCTTTATTTAATTTAGAAAAAGCACGTCAAATCGATGAATTAAAAATTAAATACGAAACTGAAAAAAAAGAGCAGGAACTATTACTCAGCAATAAAGAAATAGATTTACTAAAACAACAAGAAAAAAATAATAATTTACAGCGTTTTCTTTTAGCTATAGGTTTATTACTTGCCCTAATAGGTATCTATGCTATATTCCAAAAATTAAAACGTAATAAACTTGAAAAAGAAAAAATAACCAATGAATTAGCTTTTAAAAAGAAGGAACTTACCACCCACGCTTTACATCTTGCTAAAAAGAATGAATTATTAGATGACTTAAAACAAAAAGCCAAAGCTTTTAAAGATTCTGATGATACTAAAAATGGATATCAGCAACTTATAAAAAGTATTAATTTTGATTTGAAAGATGATAATAATTGGGAAAACTTCAGCAAATACTTCCAAGAAGTACACAAGGATTTCAACTACAATGTAAAACAAAAGTTCCCTGATATTACTACTAATGAATTACGTTTAATGTCTCTTTTAAAAATGAATTTATCATCAAAAGAGATTGCCAACATCTTAAATATATCTCCAGATGGTGTTAAAAAAGCACGTTATAGGTTACGTAAAAAAATAAATATCACGTCTGAAGAGTCTTTAGAAGATTTAGTTTTAAACTTATAATATAAAGACTTACAAAGCCTTGTCTACCAATTGTCCGCTATATAATTTAAAGCTGTCTACCCATTGTCTACCCTAAATATTTTATTTGATAGCGTTAGGGGAATAAGTTTGTAGAGTCATTAATTTGACAAACCGTTTTGTGGTGTCTTGCGCTAACATGGGCTGCAGACCTTTTGTGCGCAAGGTCACGCAAAATTAAATTTCAACTACAAAACAACCACAACATGAAAACGCTAAAAAAATTACACAAATACTTTTATTTATTGTGTTTTTTAATCTTATTAAATTGTTCTAATAATACAGAATCGGTAGACATTCCTCCTGCAAACAATGGTGCAGCTTCAAGCTTTAATATTACACCTGAGGGTAATATTACTGAAACCGAAAACGGATATATCGTAGATGGTAGTATTACTATTGATACTGAAGCCTCTGGAGATGTTGTCTTTACAAATGCTAATTTAGATGTTGAGTTTGATGAAAACGGAACTCTTATAGGTGTATCTGGTACATCGGAGATACCTACTAAAAATAATCACTTTGAGTTTTCAGACCCCATTCAGGCAGATATTGGTTATTTTCTTGGTAAATACCTAAATGATAATAGAGATTTTGAAATTCAATTAGTAGATAACAGGTACTATTTTGTATTTCACATATCTGTAAACATTGAACTTAAATTAGGTGCTAATGATGATCCAGATGCTCATAAACCACTTACAATTAAAGCACCTGTTGGAGGACATATAACTTACATTGCAGATTATACAGACCCTATGTTTTTCTTCTCATTAGGAGGAGATGCTCTAGGCGGTGGAGACGATGGAAATAGCGATAATAATAGTGGTAACGGTTCTGGAAATGGTAATGGTAATTCTGGAGGTAGCGGTGGAAGTAACAGTAATAATTCCAGTTCTAAATTAGGCAGCGTTAGTTTTGGCGCCTCTTTAGGCTCTAACTTCACCTATATTCCTACCAACCCTGTTTCAGGTAATGTGATTTCTTTTGAAGCCAATCAAGTAACTGGCGGATCGGTATCATTTTATAAAGTCTTGGAAGCTTCTGGAATGTTGTATCAAAATAGAGGTTTTGATGTAAATGCAAATTTTGATGAACCTATGGAATCTGATTTTGGAGTAAACTACAAAGCAGGTATAAACGGAAAACTAGATTTCTCTTTTGATATTGCGTCTTTTATCTCATTTGGTTTCCCTATTGGTTCTGGTAGTGCAGCAATTGTAGCAGAAGCTTCAACAAACAATGGTATCACATCAAAAGCATTTATAAATGGGTTAGTAGAACCAGACCTTTCTTGGTGGCCAAATATTATTCCTGTTGCTCCAAGTGGTAATATGAATGCTTACGGATTTGTTGAGCAAACAGGTAATTTTGATATTGGTTTATCTGGTGAATTTAATTTAGATACGCCTACTGGTAAACAATCTATTGGCGGCGGCATGAGAGTGACTCAAGAAGCATTTACCATGCAAGGTCAAGTAACTGTTAATGACGAAGTTTGGCAAGCTAGTGCTACATTTACAAAAGACGAAACCAAAATGATTGCTAATCCTCCAGTAAATTTTACTGATGGTATTGCAGAAACAGTAACAGGTCAAATTGATGCAGCCATTGCAACTACAGAACAAGCTATTGCAGATGTTGAAGCTGCTAATGAACAATACGAGCTTGAGTTAAGTTTAAGAGGTCTTAGAGCTGCACTTCCCGGAATAATTGATAGAGCTCAAAATGAAATTGATGATGCTGTATCATCTGCTATATCTAGTGCAACAGATCAAGCAAATCAAATTGTAAGTGATAATAGTGCTGTATTATGCAGTACAAATATATCTTCACAAGTAAATACTGTTGTTAAACCTTATAAAGATGCTTTAAACAGACTTAAAAACGCCGTAAATAACAACAATGATAATGCACAAACTAGAACAGAGTTAGAAGCTGCACTACGTCATCTTGCTACTTTAGATAAAATAAACAAAACGATATCGGTAAAGATTACTTATGGGAATAAAGCCGTAAATAACCCTTATCCAATACCAGACATTAGTAAATGTAGTGTTTGGTCTAGCAGTACCACTAGAAATAGAACAATTACTGCTACTGTTTTAACTCCAGAACAAATATCACAATTATTAGAAGCTGCAGATAATGTAAAATTCATTCAAGAAGCTGAAGGTATAAAATTCGATGCTCAAATTATTCTTGATCAATTACCTACTGTTGAAGATTTAGAAAATCTAAAAAACGATGTAGAAGGTTGCATTTCTGAATTAACTGATAATTTAGGTGGCTCTGGGTTTATATACAATCACAATTCAAAAGAGTTTACCCCATTTATTATTGTAAATGGTGAAGAAAAAATGGTAAAAGAATTTGATGTTTTTAGTAGTGATGAATTAGTTGAAAGGGCTCGAGTAGATTCTAATACCTGTAACCCAGACGATGCGCTTCAAAAATTAATAAATGACGTAAAGAAATAAAGAAAAATTGAGGGGTAATTAAGAAGCAAGCTTTAAAAGCTTGCTTCTTAATTATTAATTTAATCGCTACTCTATCTATATCGTTAAAACTAAAAATTCTCCTTCCAATGGTTTTAAGTTATCTACCAAATAAGGAATTAATGTATCTCCATACTCTAAATAAAACTCAGAAAAATTAGTATTTCGCTCTTGTAAACTTCCATTGGGGAATAATTGGTTTTGAATATCTGTCATTCTAAGAACTTGATCAGACAATTTTTTCTTTTGAGCTTTTAACAGTCTTTTCTCAAGGTTTTCAAGTCCTTTTAATTGCTTTTTTTCTTGAGCTTCAACAGCTCCTATAAAGGATTTATCTGTTTGTTCAGCAAACTTTTGTAAATCTTCAAACTGCTGCTTTAAATGCTTTTTTTGTTCTGAAAAATCAATATTTATATTCGAAATTTCTCTAACTTTCTTATTGATGAATGTATCTCGCTTTAAAAAGATGTCCTCTTTTGAAATATTTAAATTCTTAAGTTTTTTTGCTTGACTTTCTGTTTGAATCAACACCGAATTACGAAGTAATAATATAGGAAAAGGTACTTCAAACTCACTAAACATATTTTTTAATTGAAACCAATAAGCTAATTCTCCACCACCACCTATGTAGCACAGGTTTGGTAAAATAACTTCTTGATACAACGGACGCAGAATTACATTTGGAGAAAACCTCTCTGGGTGCTCTAATAGTACTTTTGGTAGTTCACTCAAACTCCAAAATATATCAGTATTTAAAACTTTATAAATACCTTCTTCAAAAACAATACGTTCTCTTAAATTTTCAGAAATATAAAATAGATTAACTTCTCTAGGGTTTACTTGAATTTTATAATCTCTAGAAAGTTCTATATTGGTATTAGTTACTTCTGTAAAAGATGTTTGACTCACAAGCTCTTTTTCAACATAAGGTGTAAATAATGCTTTTAAAGCTTTATCATTAGCATCAACTATTACTAAACCGTATTCTTTAAAAAGTTCATTTGCTAAATATCTTGTGGCATTAGCTAAATTATCATGTTCTAAATACGCATTGTTAAAAAGCTCCTTCAAGAACATTGAATTTTTACTATTTCCAAACTCGCTATCTAGAACTTCTAAAACCTCTTCTAACCCTTCAGTAGATAATTCGCCAACAGCACCTTGAGCATTTCTATTCCATTGAATCTTTTTTCCTTTGAAATTGAAATAATTTATTTCGTCAAAATCATGATCTTCAGTAGCCATCCAGTATACAGGCACAAAGTCATAATCAGAATATTTTTGTTTTAATTCTTTAGAAAGGTTAATTGCCGATACAATTTTATATAAGAAATAAAGCGGACCAGTAAACAAATTTAGTTGATGTCCTGTAGTTATTGTAAATGTTGTTTCTTCATTTAGTAAATCAATATTTTTAAGTGAATTATCTGAAGCTTCAACTGTTTCGTATTGTGCTTTAAGGGCATTTACTAAAACCGTTCTAGAGTCTTTTTTAAATGCGTTTTGCTTTTCTACTATTTGAGCTTTAAAATTATCAATTTTTGGAAACCTATTATAAAACTCCCTTAAATCTGGTTTTTCAATTAAATAATCTTCTACTAATGTTGAAAAATATCCGGTCTCAGAAAATTGAAGTGTTGATGTTTTAGCCACAAAAAAATATTTAAACAAATGTAATTCTTTAGTATTGACTGTTAATAAATCCTAACAGATTTTTAACGTATTCTTATTTGTTAACATAACATAACACATATTATTTCTTCTCATACGCGGCTAAAACTCTATAAAAGCACCTATTAAAACCTACATATTCTTATTTAGAATAGTTTTAAATATTAAACATTGCGTAATCTACCTAACATAACTGAAACGCAAAATTAATACAACTACATTACTAATTTAACAAGCTTTCTTTACCCTCATAATAACTTTGAATGCACAAACATTTAACTAAAAAATTATATCAAAAAAATGAAAAAATTACTTAATCCAATTTATGTATTAATGTTATTAGCTTCAGTTGCTTTTATAAGCTGTGACATAGAAGACGGTAAAGATGGTCAAGACGGTGTTGATGGTGTTGACGGACAAGACGGTACTGATGGTAAAGATGGTGAAAACCTAACTATTGCTGAAATGGAACCATTAACAAGTTCAGTAACTCCAAACTCTTTATTTGAGCTTAAGGGAAGTTTTTCTTCTTCTGCTAACTTAGAAGTTATCATGTCTTCTGCAGATATTTTACCAACAGATACTACTTTCGTTTACGGATCTTACATGGATGGTGCTGCTCTATACCCATATGGAGATGGAACTTATGCTTTTATTAATAACTTAGAAAGAGACTTTGCTATTGCAAGAATCAGATTAAACTCAGATTTACAACCGCTAGAAGGAGACTATATTGTAAGTGCTACTGCGACAGCTTTTACAGCTCAATGTTCGGGATCTTCAATTACAGTTGAAGAACATGGTTTTGGTCCTTTATACCTTTCTGGAGGTGAGTGGGGAGGTAACGCTAAAGGTGTTTACAAAGTAAATCCTTTCCGTTCTACAAATGATCGTGTTGAAGTAGATAGACTACCTGCTTTAGGTGAATGGTCTACTGAAAATGCTGTTGCAATTGGTAAAAATGCATTCCCAGGGAAAACTGTAGTTTTTATGGGTGATGATGATAGTAACAACTCTTACCCTGAAGCTCATTTTGCAATGTATGCAGGTGGTTTAGGTGATTTACACAGCGGTGACTTATATGTTTTAAAAGGGATAAACCCTATTGAAACTGCTCCAGGTGCTGGAGGTCAATTATTTGAAATGGGTATGGCTGAAGGTACAGAATACGAAGTAGAATGGGTTAAAGTTACAGAAAGAACTTTAAGTGAATTAAACCAAGAAGCAATTGATTTACAAGCTATCGGATTTCAAAGAATCGAAGATATAGATTGGCAAAAAGGTTCTGCAGATAATAACCGTATAGTATATTTTAATGCAACAGGAAGATACAGATCTGATAATCCTGATTTAGCAGACAGAGGAACAACTTTTGGAAGGGTTTATAAAGTAGAATTACCTACTGATATGTTTGACGATGAATCTGCAAACTACTTAAAAGCTACTATTACTTGTGTAATTGATGGTGACAAAGAAGGTGGTATTGGAGATGGTATGCACTCACCTGATAATATTTTAGTGACTGAAAATTACGTGTATGTACAAGAAGATCCTAATGGTTATGCAGATTTAAATGCAGAGATCACTGGTTATGCAAAACTTTGGCAATATGACATTTCTGCTGGTACTTTAAATGAGGTTATGGAATGTGACCAAGTTACTGCATCTGGATTAAATATTGGTAATACTGACAGTATGTGGGAAATCACTGGATTGATTGATGTTACAGATATTATAGGAGCTTCAGAACCTACATTCTTAGGAGGTGCTCAAGTTCATGGTTGGAGACCTGAAAACAACCCAGAAACAACTAAAAGAGCAGATGGACACTTATTTACTGACCCAACAGCTATAGAATATTCTGCTGATGGTACTGGTAGCCAATATGAAGGTTCAGTACTATTCAAAATAACTGGTCTTCCTAGATAATACAAAAAATGTTACCTAATTAGGTTCCTCTTTATGGGGAACCTTTTTTGGTTTAAAATGATTTCTAAATATCCAAACAATGAAACTATATAAATTATCAATTTCATTAGTAACTCTTTTGCTATTCTTCATCTTCTCATGTAAAAAGCAAGAAGGAAAACTAATTTCTAAAACTATTTCTAATAGTACTGAGTCTATGTTCAATGAAGATATAAGAGCTTATTATTTTCAAACATTGGATAGTGCAAGTTATTACATAAAAAAGGTTGATACTACTAATACTCTTAGCATAAACCAAGCCTACTTTTTAGAAAGTAGAAAGTGGTATAAAAAGCTAGAACCATTGTTAATAGCTTATGATTATGAAAATTATTTATCAATGAATGGTCCTAATTTACTTAAAGTAGAAATTGATGATTACACAGACATAAAAAAACTAAAACCTAAAAGCTATCAAGTTCTAGAAGAATATTTATATGGTGAAGATAGTATACCTAACAAAGAACTATACAGAGTATATAATTATCTACAAGTAAGAATACCATATATACGTAAAAACCATGCTATTTATAGACAATATGATCGTCATCATTTAAAAATGATACGAGATGCCATTGTAAATATTGCCACAAAGGGTATTACAGGATTTGATTCGCCAATGCTTGCTAATTCGCTAAAAGAGGCTATCTATAATTATGAATCTATTCAACATATAATTTCGTTATACAAAACCTCTTTTAATAATTCTGAGTTATATAATAATTGGTTTGACGAAATTAATAATTGTATACAAACTCTCGAAAAAGGTGATTTTGATACTTTTGATCGCTATTCTTTCATAAAATATCATACCAACAGACAACTAGAATTAATAAATAAAATCGCAAAAGACTGGAAGGTAGAACTAAGTAAATCTAGACCTTTAAGCCCAACAAGTACAAATGTTTTTTCAGAATCATTCTTTAACAAAAAAATGTTTGCTCCTCCTCATTCACCAGAAATTTCAAATGAAAGAATAGCTCTTGGTGAAGCATTATTTAATGACAAAAGTTTATCTGGTCCTGGTACTGTGAGTTGTGCAACATGCCATATTAAAGAAAAAGCATTTACTGATGGTAATAAATTAGCTATCGGATTAAATGGCAAACCGCTACAAAGAAATAGTCCAACGCTCTCTTATGCTGTATATCAAAAAACATTTTTTTATGATGGTAGGGGTGATGAGCTTGAAGGACAAATAGTTGGTGTTACTAATAATAAGAATGAATTTCATATAGATTTAAAAACATTCTCTGAGAAAGTAAAAAATAACCCTAAATATAAGATACAATTTGATTCTTTATATGCTGGTAATGTAAACAACCGTAATGTGAGAAACGCTATTGCCACCTATATTAGAAGTTTAACACCTTTCAATTCAAAATTTGATAGGAATATGCAAGATTTAGAGAATACACTAACCGAAGAAGAAATCTTAGGCTTTAATCTATTTATGGGAAAAGCAGCTTGTGCAACATGTCACTTCCCTCCTACTTTTCATGGTACAGTTCCTCCCAAATTTGATGAAACTGAATTTGAAAATCTAGGTGTAACCAAAACAGCTAATTTCAAGAAACCTGTTTTAGACGATGATCCAGGACTTTTTTATCCTTATGAAGTTGAGGAGAAACGAGGATTTTTCAAAACATCTACAGTTAGAAATATTGAATTAACTGCGCCTTACATGCATAATGGTGTTTTTGAGACTTTAGAACAGGTACTTGAATTCTATAATTTAGGTGGTGGTCAAGGTATTGGGTTAGATGTACCATATCAAACGCTACCATCAGATCCATTAGAATTAGAAAAAAATGAAATGAACGCTATTATTGCTTTTATGAAAACTCTAACAGATCAATCATATTAAGAGATGACATTTTTAAAAAAAGCAGTTTTTATTTGTTTAATAGTACTTTCAGGCACTTTCTATTCTCAAGCTCAAACTATTTGGACAGGTCCAAAAATTACTTTTAGTAAATCTGCAGGTGCTATCTGGACATTAGAAGGAAATCAAGACCGAATTACTGATAATGTTTGGATAACAAGAGCAAACATTCAAGGGTTATTTAATATAGCTCAAGAAACTAGTATGGCATCTAACAGCCCTATAGGTACAGAATGGGCTTACGGGACCACTTCAGATTTAAACAATCTAACATTTGATACATGGTTGAGCACCGTTTCTAGACCTCCTAATTCTGTTGGTAGAGATATGGTGCTTCATTTAATCACTGATGATATCTATATTGATATTAAGATGCTAGATTGGGGAGAACGCGAAAATAACACGCATTTTACATATGAGCGTTCCACAAATCAAAGTTTAAACACAAATAAGTATTATAGTAACAAGGTAAAAATATACCCAAACCCATCAAGTAATTTCATTAAAATTTCTGGTATAGATAATACAGAGTCTTTTTATATTTTCAATAATTTAGGTATAGAGATACTTAAAGGACATATTTCTAATAATAGTCTTGTAGATATAGAAAAATTAAGACCTGGGAACTATTTTATAATTTTATCAAATTCTAAAACCTATATACAGTTTGTTAAAAATTAAACTCTTATATATTTTTGTTTTTTAATACTTTTTTGTCTAAAAACTTTAATAGATAAAATTAAACATTTACTATACAAATGTTAAAAGCCTAGTTAAAACCTATGTTTTTTTAGTTGTTTTTTCGTATCTTATTAAAAATTTAACCTTAAACACCAAATTTTTAAGTCATGAAAACAAAACGTAATTTCATTTCTTCCTTTATTTTCATATGCTTATTTTCTATTTGTCAGGTTAATCAAACTATGGCTCAGGAAATATCGAATTTTTTAGAAATTAAGGGAATTGTAATTGATGAAAACACTAAAGACAGATTAGTTTTTACAGACCTACTAATAAAAGATACTAACATAAGTACGGTATCTAATATAGATGGAGAATTTCTTTTAAAAGTTCCTATTGAGCATGCTAAAGGTACTGTTATTATTAATCATTTAGGTTATGAGAAAAAAGAAGTTAGTATTGCTTCTTTAAATGGAAAGTCTAAAATAGCTTTAACAGCTGCTGTTACCAATTTAGAAGCTATTAATGTTGTTGTAAAAACAGGAGATGCAAAAGATCTTGTATTGGAAACCTTGAGTAAAAAAGGGACTTTGTATAACAACAATAATACTTTAATGACTGCATTCTATAGAGAAACTATTAAGAAAAGACGTAAAAACGCCTCACTTTCTGAAGCTGTAGTTAAAATTCATAAGCAACCATATTCAACCTACAAAAAAGATAATATTGAATTAGTAAAAGCTAGAAAAAACACTAATTATGATCGTTTAGATACGTTAGCATTAAAACTACAAGGAGGTCCTTTTAGTAATTTATATACAGATTTAGTTAAATATCCTGAATTCATATTTGAAAAAGAAGATATAGATAATTATGTATTCACATTTGGTAAGTCTACCAATATCAATAAAAAACTAGTTTATGTTGTAAACTTTAAACAAAATGGTTTTATAAAAACACCTCTTTACTATGGTAAGCTATACATTGATGCAGAAACGAAGGCATTAACCAATGCTGTTTATAGCTTAAATGTTGAAAACAAGGACTTATCTAGCCAAATGTTTGTTAGAAAAAAGCCTAGAAAAGTTGATGTACACCCTACAAAAGCTAGTTATAGAGTAAATTATAGAACTCAAAATGGTAAATGGCATTACGCATACAGTAATATCTCTTTATCTTTTAAAGTTAACTGGAAAGGAAAGTTGTTTAACAGTGTATACACCTTAAATAGTGAAATGGCTGTGACTGACTGGGAAATACAAGATACTAAATTTGCTAAACTAAAAAACCAAATGTTGCGTCCTTCAACGATATTAACAGATCAAGCTTCTGGTTTCTCAGATCCAAAATTTTGGGGAGAGTATAATATAATAGAGCCTGAAAAATCTATAGAAAACGCTATTGCAAAAATTAAAAAGCAATTAAAGAAAAGCTAAATCAAAAATTCATATTATATTAAAACCTGATATTAAATATCAGGTTTTTTTTATTCTATTTTAAATTGATATATACCAGATTCTGATGTATTTCCTTCTGTGTCTTTTGTAATTACATTCCAAAAATATGTTCCTGTGTTTAGGACTACATCCAAGTCTGCTGAATTGACATCAGATGTATGAATTTCTGGAGGATTATTTGTTCCTAAATAAATATCATATCCTTGAATATCATTATCAACATCATTTCCTGTCCATCTTAGCGAAATAGTTCCAGATGATAATGAAGCCGCCATACTTGGTGAATTAATTGTAGCTGGAAATGGCGCATAGGTTTCTACACCAGGTCCAGAATTATAAAATTTCCATGTATCACTATCAACCGTTTTAGAACCTGCTTTAGATTCTACATACCAAGAATATGGTGTTGCTCTGTCCAACAAAATACCAATTTTATCCTCACTAGTATTATCTTCAATTTTAGAACCATCAATTAGATTCGTTATATAAATAGTATAACTCTCGGCAATTTTACTGGCTTCCCATTCAAAAAACACAGTACTTTCAGTAGGTGTAAGATTAGCTCCTATATTACATAAACCATTTTCATGCGGAAATTGCAGGCTAACTTTTAGCTCAATATTAGTATCTGGGTTTTCATCAGGATTTCCTTCATCAACGTCAATACTTCCAGATGAACCACTACACCCACAACATAAAAGCACAAAGCATACTCTATATATTATATTTTTCATTTTTTCACAATTTTAAAAGTAGCAATAGATCCTTTTGTTTTAATAAAAACTGTATACATTCCAGAAGAAAAATTATGCGTATCTAGAATAATAGTCCCATTTGCTAAATTTTTAGCTTTTTCAGAATAAACTAACTGTCCTAAAAAAGAATAAATATTAATCTCAATATTTTCTTTTTCTAAATGACCTAAGTATATATTAGCTTTATCATTAAATGGATTTGGATAAACAAATATGTTTTCTAATACTAAAATACTCTCCTCATGAACCCCTTGGCAAGGTAGGTCTGTAGAAATTTTAATCGTATTCTTGCCATTTTCTAATTGCAACGTAATTTCAGATTCATTGGTAGTAAATTCTAAACCATTAAAATTTATAGTATAGTTAGAACTACCAGACATGGTTATATTTATTTCCTTTTCGTTCGTTCTTTTATCTGTAATGACTTCTAAATTCTCTGGGTGATTAATTACTACATCAAAGCAACGCTCAAAATTTGGTAATTCTTCTGAAGTAATACATAATCTATAAACTCCGGCAAGTAAATTTAGAATATCTATTTCGTTTGTAAATGTGAAATCTTTATCAAAATCATCTCCTATTAAACTCGCTTTGTATTCATAAAACTCTTTAGTAATAATATTAATTTTTCCATCATTATTATTCAAACATGTTTCCCCAGTAATTAAAATGGTAAAATTATCTTCTGGTAAAATTGAATATCTACATCCAAACAAATCTACAGGTTCTCCAAAGGGTGTCCCAGGACATAGATCATCAATATTAGCTACACCGTCGTTATCTGCATCATCACAAACAATTTGGTAGTTAGCCGTGGCATCTTTAAACCAATTATCATAAACACCTCCAGCATTGGTGATAACAACTACAGGATCATCAACTAATATACAGGCTAAATTGGGATTACCTGAAGCATTAAATGTTTCTAGAATTTCATTTGTACCATTTTGTATATTTAGATTGTCTTGAAAAAACAGGTTTGATGAACAAAAGAGTTCTATTAATTTAGTATTTAAAGTTACATCCAATTCTGTCAATTGATTTGATGAACAATTTAATTTCTCTAAATCTATCAGTAGGCTTACATCCAAAGCAGTAAATTCATTTCCTGAAACATTTAATTCTATCAGTTCCAAGTTGCTATTTAAGTCAATTTGTGTAAAACTATTTTCCGAAATATTTAAAACCTTTAGGTTTTGTTGGTTTGAAATATCTAAATCCGTTAGTTGATTATTTCTAACATTAATACTTATCAACTTTAGATTACTACTTAAATCAACAGTGGTTATTATGTTTTCTTCAAAATTTAAATTTGCAAGCTGTTCAAAATCTTCAATACCAGTTAAATCTGAAATATCCTTACCAGAAATATTTAAAAATGTTAGGTTTTGAATATTCATAGTTGGAACAAAATCATCTAAAGGCTCTACATCATAACCTAAGTCAATTAAAGCTTGTTCAAAGTTGTCATCTGGAACATATGTTTCACCAAAATGACAATCTATAGCATATTCTGTTGCAGCATCTTTTAACCAAGACACTCCACCTGGCATGGTCCCATTATCTGTTTGTATACAGCTTAAATCTGCATTATTTTGTGCATCTAAATTTAATAAACTTGGATTCTGTCCGTTTTGTAAGTTCAAAACTTCTAATTGATTTAAAGCACAACTTAAATTGCTTAAAGCACTATTTGACCTAAAATCTAATTCTACTAAATTGTTACCATCACAGTTAAAAATTTGAAGTGTTGGGATTAAACTAACATCAAATTCTGAGAATGCATTATCGGCAATATTAACGTTAGTAGTATTAGGATTCTCTGTAAGATCTAAAACCTCTAATGCATTACTTGAACAATTTATTTCAATCAATTCAGTATTGCTACTTATATCAATTGTACTCAAGGTATTATTTGAACAATTTAAATTCTGTAATGCAGTAAAATCTTCTATTCCTGTTAGGTCTAATATATTATTACCACTAATATCTAGCGCTATTAAGACTTCTATATTAGCTGTAGGAACATAATCATCTAGAGCTCCAATATCATAGCCCATTGTAATTAGTACTTGTTCAAAATTATCATCAGGCACATATGTTTCACCAAATCTACAGTCTAAACTATATTCAGTAGTAGCATCCTTAATCCAATTGTCTCCAATGTTATTTACATCATCAACTTGAATACAGGTTAAATTAGGATTATTTGTTGCTGATAAACTTGATATGTCTATATTAACTCCGTTTTGAATATTAACAAACTCTAATTGATTACCAGATACATTAATAGTTATAGTCTCTGGGCAAAAATCTAAAGGGTTATTTTGGTTTTTTGTTGGGCAGGTACTTATACCCATACTTGTTAAATCTAAATCACCTGCTATTTCATTATCACTGCAGTTAAGCGTTTTTAGAAGATTTATATTAGTTGGTAACAGTAAGTTAACAAGGTCATTATTACTAACATTTAACTCTATTAGATTATTATTATTACTTACATTCAAATCTGTAAGTCGATTATTACTTACAGATAAATATTTAATTGACGGTATTGTATTTAGTACGGTATTTAATTGATTGATTTCGTTATTATCTAAAATTAAACTTTCCAAAACATTAGAAGATAAATCATCTATCTCTGTTATCTGATTTTGAGAACCTGAAAGCACTATTAAGTTAGTATTTGCAGAAAAATTAACATCAGATAATTCGTTATCAGAAAAATCTAAAATTTCTAAAGCTCCATTTGAACTTATATTAAGTAAGCTTAAATTGTTACTTCTACAATTTAATGTATTTAATACTAAACATCTATTAACTACTAAATTTGAAAGTTCGTTATTGTTACAACTTATTATACTTAAAGTTGAATTATTACTAGTATAATTTATAAAGTTTGAAATTTTATTATTGTCACAATTAACTTCAATTAAATTAGTATTATTACTTATGTCTAAGTTTGTTATATTGTTATTAGAACAATCAAGAATTTCTAAATTAGTATTTAACGATATGTCTAAATCTGCTAAATTATTATTTGCACAAAACAACTCAGTTAAGTTTACCGTGCCAGTTAGGTTTAATAAACCATTTGTATTAGATACATCATTGGTTAAAAAGTAATTTGAACCACAGAACAAATTTTCTAAGTTAACCATTGCACTAACATCTAATTCATCTAAATAGTTATTGCTACAATCTAATTCTACAAGTGATAAAAAAGCCTTAATACCATCAAGGCTTTCAATATTTTTACCACTCACATTTAGTGATGTTAAATATTCTATATTGGCTGTTAACACCTGATCGTCTAAAGGACCTGAGTCTATACCCAAATCTATTAAAGCTTGTTCAAAGTTATCATCCAGAATTGGTGAATATCTATTGTTCTCACAATCAAAATTATAGTTTGCAATGAGATCATCAATCATCCAACCTCCAGGAATATTACCTATTACAGCTGCATCTACATTTATACAAAACAGGTTAGGGTTATTTGTTGCATTGAATACTGTTGTATTCGTATTATTTCCATTCCTAATATCAACAAATTCTAAAGCATTATTGTTACACACTATACTTGTTAATGCTGCATTTGCTGTAAGATTTAATTCTTCGATAATATTATTAGAACAATTAAAAACTTGTAGTGCTGTAAAGTCTTGAATTCCTGTTAAATCAACAATGTTATAACCACTAACATTTAAATTTGTTTCGGAATTAATATTGGCCGTAGGCACATAATTATTTAATGGTGCGGTATCAAGACCTAAATCTATTAAAGCTTGCTCAAAATTATTATCTGGGATATATGTACCACAATTTACAGCATATGATGCAGTTGCATCAATATTCCAATTTACACCTATTGGCACTACACCAGTATCAGTCTCAATACAAGACAGATTTGGGTTATTTGTTGCAGTAAAATTTGCTAAATTTCCATTTTGCCCATTTGCAATATTTAATACTTCTAAGTCATTAGAGGAACAATTAAAATTTGTAACTGCAGTATGATTACTTAAATTTAAAGATTTAATATTATTGCTAGTACAATTTAAGTCTACTAATGAAAGGTTACCACTTAAATCTAATGTATCTAAAGAATTATTGGAAACATCAATAATCGTTAAATTTATATTACTGCTTAAATCAAGTGAGGTTAAACTATTACTAGAGCCATTAAAGTTTATTAAAGCAGTATTATTTAAAATATCTAAGTCTTCAATATTATTCAAACTACAATTAAGTGTTTGCAAAGCTGTAAAATCCTCAATACCAATAAGGTTATTAATATTTAAATTCGATACATTTAGAGTAATTACTGCACTGATATTTGATGTTAAAACTAGATTATCTAACACGTCATCTAAAGACAAGTTTATTAATGCTTGCTCAAAATTATCATCAGGCACATAAGTATAAATATCTGTACAAATAGTTTCAGAGTAATACGTCCAATCGTCATTAATCCAGTTAGAATTTGGAATAAAACCAGAATCAATTTGAATACAAAATAAATCTGGATTTCCTTCAGAAGTAAATGAAGCGATTAAATCATTAAAATTATTTGATACAATTAAAGACGTTAGTTTATTATTTGACACATTAATAGAAGACGCTCCTTGACAAATAGTAACAGGGTCTGTTTGCGGATCTGGGCAGCCAATAGTATTGATCGTACTTAAATCTAAACTTGAGAGCGAATTATTTGCAACATCTAATACTTTTAAATAAGTATTTATTGCTAAATCTAATGTTGTGATTTGATTAGAGGCACAAAATAAACTTTCTAAATTTAGATTATTCCCTACCTCTAAAACACTAATTCTATTATTAGAAATAGATAGAGAAGTTAAATCAGTATTTTGATTTACATCAATACTTAAAATCCTATTATTAGAGCAATTAATACTCTTTAATAAAAGATTGTTTGTAACATCGATTGCTAAAATTTGGTTATCAGAACAATCTAAATCTTCTAAATTGGTATTAGCACTAATATCTAGGTTTACTAATTGATTAGAACTACACAATAAGGATTTTAAATTAGAACTATTTGAAATATCTAGACCAGACAAATTATTCCCACTACAAATTAATGTTTCTAAACTATTAAAATCTTCAATACCTGTAAGTGTGTTAATTCCTAAATTATTTATACTTAACACTAAAGCATTATTAATTCTATTAGTTAGTACTATGCCATTATTTTCAATCCCGTCTCCTAAACTATTATCATCACCAACATCTACAATATTTCCATTAGCATCATGTGTTTCTAAATAATTCTCGAAAATAGTATCTGGTATAGCAGTTGTTTGCGCCCATAAATTAGACGTAGCAAAAAGTAAGCTAATTAAATAAATTATGATTTTTTTATTCATATTATTGCTTTAAAACTATTCAAGTTTTAATGTCTACTTTGCTTATCGATTTCTTTGTGATAATGCACTTGTTTGTCTATTTTTTTCTGTAGTTCCTCAATAAATTGATTTCTAAATGCATTATCATTTTCAAGCTTTTCAAAAATCTCTTTACCTTGTGTATACTCTCCAGAATCTTTCATCATTTTCTTTGCAAGTTCTAAACCTGCTTCTAAATCTTGTTCGGTAATCTCAAAATATATTATATCCGTTTCAGGAGTTTCCACTACAGATAACTTTCTACTACTGTAATCTTGATAATTTATCTGACCTTTAGTATTAGCTAGAGAATGTTTAGCTGTAACTGAAGTATTCTGTTCTGTATTGGTTAATCTTGATAAAATATCTTCAATTTGACTTTTTAAATAACTAATTTCTTTAGCTTGTTCATCAACCTTATTATTTAATTGTTCAAGAATTAAACTACTATCATTTCTATTTAAACCTACAGCCACATTAATTAAATTAAAACCACTTTTGTTTTCTTCCCAAGCAGTACCAACTATATCTTTTATTTGACTAACATTAATTTTGTTAGGAGCTACTCCTATCCCAATACCATCATTTTTACCACTAGGGATGATATAATCTCCAATACTAACCTTTCCAAAAACCTTAACTGGCACTTGCCCCATAAAAGCAACTTTCTCATATTGACCCTCATTTTCTTGTTGTGGCATATTACCTAAAACTATAGGCTTGAAAGACACTACCATAATTCTTTCTGATTCAATGAGATTTTTGGATATTCTTCCTCCTTTAACTCCAACTATATCTCCATAAGTCATTTTTTCATTACTATGTTGTCTTAGTAAATATTCAGCATAATCTCCAGCTCCTGACGCATATGTAACTCCTTGATAAGTTTCTCTATCGTTATCATATATTACCTTATGACTTATAGCAAAGCCCTCATTAACAATCGCAGCAGCAGTTTTAATTCCTTCTGCAACCAATTTAGCTTTAGTACTAACTATCCATGAAGGAGGAGGCCCCATAACACATGGAACTGGTCCAACACATGGTGCAAAGGCCGTGGCTGCAGCAACATTTTCTGCGATTGCAACCGTTGTATCCCAACCTTGAAAAAATAAATCCATAGTTGCATCAGCAATATCATATCCAAGTGTACGTTGATCAAATAAATAGTCTGCATCATTTTCAAACTCACTAGGTGTTTCTCCTTCAATACGTCCCCACATAGTGGGAGATACTGTAGTTACTGTAGCACCAGACATTGCAGGATTTGTAGAGGCAGTATTATCCCAAAATGATATGAAATTATTGTTATTAGTTCTACTTTCATTTACCACTATTGCTATGCCTTGTTCACCGCCTTCAATTTTTAATGGATAGCTAGCAATATCAGTATCATCATCTCCACTTAACGTTGAAGTTATAGTAATTTGAGAATCTGAATTCATGGTAATACTCTTATTCAAAACAGTAGAATTATTAATAGTTAAATCATCTGCGACCAAACCTGTAAAGGAAGATTCTCCTATTACTGTTAAAGAACCATTTAATGTAGTTGGCGCATTAGGATCTCCCTCTGGTGGTCCAATTGTAGCATCTCCTACATTTAAAGGGCCTGACAAGTTTGATATGCTCTGTCCTGTTACATTTAATGTATTATTTAAATTTGTTTCACCATCAACATTTAAGCTTCCTGAGAGATCTGCTGGATTTTCACCTGTGACATCAAACGTGCTGTTTAAAATTGTTGGTCCATTAACACTCAACTCTCTATTTAAAAATGTGTCGCCATCAACCTCTAAAGTTCCAGAAGCTGTTATATTTCTGTGAGCAACATAAGGCACATAGGTTAATTTTTCTATACTCATATCTACAAAGCCATCACCATTTTTAAAGTCTATTTCAACTTTTAAAGACTTAGGCTCTCCATTCCAATCAATTTTCTCAAAATCATCATGCTGTTCTGCACCAATAATTAAGTTTATTCTACCAAATTCATCAGTAGTGGTAGTTTGTATTTCTGTGAATTCAATGACACCACTACCAGGCGCAATAATTGAGAATTTTATATCTACCTCTGTAGTTGGCAAATAATTGCCTTCAGAGTCTACACCAGGCAATTCTAGGTCATCAGGACCAATAATTACAGCTTGATAAGTAATACCATCTGTTTGTCCATATATACATACAGACAATGACAAGAAAAACACTAATATTGATATATATTTTTTCATTTTAAAATATTATTTTTTTATGAGTTTGGCGTTCAATAGTTTATTTCCGGAAGAAATTTTAAGTAAATAACTTCCTCTAGATATGTCATTTAATTTCAAATTAATAGTAATCATAGGGTTGTATATTTTACTATAAATGAGCCTGCCATTTATATCAAAAAGAGAAATATTAATATCATCTGAAAGTTTTTCAACAAATGAAATTGAAATAGATTCTAAAAACGGATTAGGAAAAATGGAAGCATTAAAATTACTATTGCTTTGTTTTTTTACTTTTATTTTTTGCAATGGTTGCTGATAACCTTGTCTTAAAGAAAAGCCTTTATTTGTATAAGTACCAATAACACTAGATTGGCCTATACTTTGACTTACACTATACTTTCCTTTTGAGGTTTCAACTACATTCAAAGAACCACCAACACCTAAGCTAGATCTTATAATTTTATAAGTATTACGATTATTCTGTGCTTGTAGAGTATATGTGAAACATAAGAATAAAATTAATAATAGTGTTTTTCTCATTTTAGAGTTTTTAAACTTGATTATTTATTTGACTCATATTATTAAACTTAAATCTGTTAATAGGTACAAGCCTATTAATTGACCATTTAATTTTCATGATTTTTAAAAATCACAGTAACACGTTGGTAGATTTATAATAAAACCAACTCCAAATTGATGCGCATTTAACTTTAGCTTTTCTGCACTAGAACCACTATTTATTAAAACAGATTTACCTAAATTATAATTAACATAAATAGCTGTACTACTGGTTATAGGGTATTGCATGCTAACACCTCCCCTAAGAAATAAAATATTATTATTGAATTCTTCTTCACCAACTAAATTAAAAACATCATTATTTATTGTTTGATTACCTCTAATCATAAACTCTGAAGCGACGGATATTTTTGCAAAAAACATTAAATCTCTCAATTGAAACATTTTTAAATCTAATCCACCTTGTAAGCCTAAATAACTTACATCCCAAGCAAAATAATTATCAACACTACTTTCGCTTCCTATAGCTCCATAATTATTATAACTAGCTCCTAAAGATAAAAATAATGTCTTATTTGTATTTAAAACATGCCTGTATCCCATACCTATATATGATTTTGATCTAGATAGTAGATTATCTAAACGTTCACCCCTAGAGTTTTCATAATCAAAAGATGAAATGGTAGAACCATATTCCATATACAGTTGTTGGCAAAAACCTAAGCTTGTCGATAAAAAAAATAGACAAACAAATAACTTCTTCTTATTCATAATACCAAAATGAATGTATTTTTAAACATGCTGGTTCACATACATCTAAGCATTTATATGAACCAATTTTGAGATCACAAAGACGAATTTGAAGTATATGTTTTTTAAGAAAACATAGTCTATTCCAATGAATAAAAACTGGGTAGTGTTGTATCATAAAATTTGGTTAGTTAATAACGAAGTTAACATGTAATAGCCTTTAAACCAAACAAATATTAACAAGTATTACCTTATTAATTATAAAATAGATGAAGAAAACTTTTTATCTGTTTATATGATTATGTAAGCAAGAATAAACTCTCTAAGATAAAAGTAATTTTATTTAATATTCAAGTTAACTAATACAGGTTCATGGTCTGAAAATCCTAACTTAAAATTTTTGTGAGTTAGAACTTTAATTTCTTTATCAACTAAAATATAGTCTAACCTAAGAGGATATCCTTTTAAATTGTAGGTTGTACCCAAACCATTTCCTTTTTCAATAAAAGAGTCTTTTTTGTCTTTTTTAAGTTTAAGATAAGTAGGCGAAAATTGTGTACTGTTAAAATCTCCACATAATAAAATCTTGCCTTTAAAATCATTCATGCTTTTTTTTATCAAATCTACTTGTTGAGTTCTTCGCTTTTGAGCCCTAGAAACCCTAGATAAGAATCTTGAAATACCTTTTTCAGAATACAAACTTGAATTTAATCTAAGGCCGAAAGATTCTAAATGCAAATTATACACCCGTATTGTTTCATTTTTATATTGAATGTCTACATACATTGCAATATTATTGCTATTAGGAAACTTTAATACATTTAATACACTTTTACTTTTTATTGGATATTTAGAAAAAATTGCTAAAATAGATTTATTGGGAGCTAGCAAATTAGTCTTAATCCAATAAGGATAATTTTTCGCAAAAAGTTTATACTTTATAGCGGAAAACTCCTGAAAAAGTATAATATCAGGATTCAATTGTTCTATAAAACTAACTATTCCATTTTCTTTGTCTTTTGAAACAAACCCAAAAACATTATAAGTTAAAACAGATAAATTCTCGGTAGACTCTGTTTTTACTAAAACTTCATTAAATTGAAAGAATGATTCAAAAAAGTAGAAAAAAAGTATAAATCCTATGATTGGAAAAAAAACAAACTTACTTTTTTTGAAACTCAAATAAATAACCCCAACTAGGTTAAAGATAATTAGAGTAGGTAGAGCCAGCGAAAACACGAAAGCTAAATAATTTTTTCCAGTTAAAACACAAACGCACCCTAAAACTAAAAGAAGTCCAAAAAAAACAGACAACACTTTAATTAGGTATCTTTTTAATGAACCAACCCAGCGCATTTTAATTTAAAATAGAGTTGTCTGAGACTCATCTTCTTCAGAAGAAGAAGTTTCATCAGAAACATTAGTTTCATCTATCACTTCTAAATCATCGGCATGCACTTCTTCTGGTTCTTCGTAGGGTAAAGCATCTAATAAATTAATTTGATTTACTTTATCTTTAGTAAGCTGATTTCCTAATGCACTAATTCCCTTTATAGAAATAAACTCTTCTAAATTCACCTCTAGATTTTCTTTACGATCCTTACCTCTTTCTTTAGCAAAAACAACTTCAGCCATAGGTCTCCAATCTGTAGAAACTATTTCTAACTGAGAGTTTTCATCTTCTGATATAAAGCTTTCTTCTTTGTTTTCATTTTCAATTAAGAAGCGCTTTACATAATACATGTCCTTACCTCCATGGTAATAAATAGCAGAAATTGGTTTTTTAGGGGTCCATTTTTCCATAACAATCATGTCCTTCTCAAAATGCATTGTCACTTCTGGTGTCACTGTTTTTAGAATTCCCTTTTGATTGATTATTAAAAGTTTATCTTCCCCTCTAAACTCACCTATTAGCTCTCCTCTACCGTCAACATTTAAACGTTGTACCACTTCATCAAACCAAATTTTACGTGGTTTTAATGTAGAAACTCCTTTTTCTTTTAGTTCAATTCTCTTAACAGAATATTTAGTAACTACATTCCCTTTTGAGGCGCGACCTTTTATCAAGATATCTGCAAAATCTATATCCCATTTTAGCTTTTTAATGCTACCCGCTTGTCTTAAATTTACTGTTATTATTTCAGCTTCTCCATTAGGGTTAGCTGTAAAATATAATACCTTAGACCCTTTATTACCATTTGTTAAATCATATTCTCTATCTCGTGTAATTGAAGTTACCGCAAAACGTTTTATATAAGATGGTCCTTTGGCGCCATCTTTATAAATCATGTTATAAATAGTACGCTTGTCTTTCTTTTTAAATACAGCAACATGAATAATATCTTTACCAATAAAAGTTTTTGTATCTACCTTAGTAATCATCATTTTACCAGCGCTTGTAAATACTATAATATCATCAATATCACTACAGTCACCAACATATTCATCTCTTCTTAATGATGTACCTATAAAACCTTCTTCTCTATTTACATAAAGCTTTGTATTTCTTATAACTACCTTAGTGGCGTCTACATCATCAAAAATACTTATTTCTGTTTTGCGTTCACGCCCCTCACCATAGTCCTTTTTAAGTCTAGTAAAATAGGCTACAGCATAATCAATTAAATGCTCTAAATGATGTTTTACTTCGGCTATTTGTTCTTCTAAAGCATCTATTTTTTGCTGTGCTTTATCAATATCGAATTTAGAGATACGTTTAATTCTAATTTCAGTTAAACGTACAATATCCTCTTCAGTAATAGCTCGTTTTAAATGTTTTATATGTGGCTGAAGTCCTTTATCAATAGCCTTAATAACACCTTCCCAAGTTTCTTCTTCTTCAATATCACGATAAATTCTATTTTCAATAAAAATTCGCTCTAAAGAAGCAAAATGCCATTGTTCTTCTAATTCTCCAAGTTTTATCTCAAGCTCTTGCTTTAAGAGTTGAACCGTATTATCGGTAGAACGTCGTAACATTTCAGAAACCCCTATAAATAAAGGCTTGTTATCTTCAATAACACATCCTAAAGGAGATATAGAAGATTCACAACTCGTAAAAGCATATAGTGCATCAATAGTTTTATCGGGTGATAATCCTGATGGTAAATGCACCAATATTTCAACTTCAGCAGCTGTATTATCTTCTATCTTTTTTATCTTAATTTTACCCTTATCATTTGCCTTTAAAATAGAGTCTATTAGAGATGATGTTGTAGTTCCAAACGGTAATTCAGAAATTACTAAAGTATTCTTATCAAATTGAGATATTTTAGCACGAACACGAACTTTACCTCCTCTATTTCCATCATTATAATTAGAAAAATCGGCTATTCCAGCTGTTGGAAAATCTGGAACTATTGTGAATTTCTTTCCATTTAAATGCTTGATAGAAGCATCTATTAACTCAATAAAATTATGTGGTAATATTTTAGTTGATAAACCAACTGCAATACCTTCTCCTCCTTGCGCTAATAGTAACGGGAACATCACAGGTAGATTTACAGGCTCTTTTCTTCTACCATCATAACTAGCTTGCCATTCCGTGATTTTTGGATTGAAAACTACATCTAATCCAAATTTAGATATACGTGCTTCAATATAACGAGATGCCGCTGCTCTATCTCCTGTTAAAATATTTCCCCAGTTACCTTGAGTATCTATTAATAAATCTTTTTGACCAATTTGTACCATAGCATCTGCTATACTCGCATCACCATGCGGATGGTATTGCATGGTATGACCAACAATATTAGCTACTTTGTTATAGCGACCGTCATCAAGATCTTTCATA
Source organism: uncultured Flavobacteriaceae bacterium (assembly GCA_947487895.1). Taxonomy (GTDB): domain Bacteria; phylum Bacteroidota; class Bacteroidia; order Flavobacteriales; family Flavobacteriaceae; genus Seonamhaeicola. The sequence goes on along the minus strand of CANKYF010000012.1, from coordinate 73,776 downwards.
GAGTGCATGATGCGACGTTGTACTGGTTTAAAACCATCTTCAATAGCTGGTACTGCACGTTCTAAAATAACATAAGACGCATAATCTAAAAACCAATCTTTATACATCCCTGTAACACGGGTAATGGTTTCTGTTTCTTGCGGTTCTTCGTTTTGCTGGTTTGTTAAGTCGTCGTGTTCTTCTTCTATCATAATTTGTCATTCCTGCGAAGGCAGGAATCTATTTAATTTTATTATGGATTCCGCATCAAGTGCGGAATGACAGTTTTAGGTTTATAATTTCAAACTTGAGGTCACAAATTGTGACCTCCAATCTTACTTTAGCCTATTTCTCTTGTTCAATTAAATCCATTTCCACCTTCAAATTATCAATAATAAACTCTTGTCTAGATGGTGTGTTTTTCCCCATGTAAAAAGACAATAGTTCATCAATAGACATATTATCATCTAACATTACAGGGTCTAAACGAATATCATCACCAATAAAATGTTTAAACTCATCTGGTGATATTTCACCGAGTCCTTTAAATCGTGTTATTTCTGGTTTTGGCTTTAATTTTTCAATAGCATTGACTCTTTCTTCTTCAGTATAACAATAAATGGTTTCTTTCTTATTTCTAACTCTAAAAAGAGGTGTTTGTAAAATGTACAAATGGCCTTCTTTTATTACTTCAGGAAAGAACTGTAAAAAGAAAGTGATTAATAGTAAACGAATGTGCATACCATCAACATCGGCATCGGTTGCAATTACCACATTATTATAACGTAAATCTTCAAGAGACTCTTCAATATTTAATGCTGCTTGCAGAAGGTTAAACTCTTCATTTTCATAAACAATCTTTTTAGTAAGCCCATAGCAATTAAGAGGCTTCCCTTTTAGACTGAACACCGCCTGCGTGTTTACATCACGAGATTTTGTAATACTACCAGAAGCAGAATCTCCCTCTGTGATAAACAAGGTAGTTTCTAAATTTCTTTCGTTTTTTGTATCTCCAAAATGAACACGGCAATCACGTAATTTTTTATTATGAAGACTTGCCTTTTTAGCTCTATCCTTTGCTAGTTTTCTAATACCAGATAACTCTTTACGCTCTCGTTCTGCTTGTAGAATTTTCCTTTGAATCTTTTCAGCCGAATCAGGGTTTTTATGTAAAAAATTATCGAGTTTAGTTTTTACAAAATCGTTTACATAGGTTCTAACTGTTGGAAAATCACCTCCCATATCAGTTGAACCCAGCTTGGTTTTAGTTTGACTTTCAAAAACTGGCTCCATTACTTTAATAGCAATGGCAGAAATTATAGACTTTCTAATATCTGAAGCATCATAATTTTTACCGTAAAATTCTCTAATAGTTTTTACAATGGCTTCTCTAAAGGCATTTAAATGTGTCCCTCCTTGAGTGGTGTTTTGTCCGTTTACAAAAGAATGATACTCCTCACTATATTGTGTTTTACTATGTGTAATGGCTACTTCAATATCATCACCTCTTAGATGAATTATCGGGTATAATAAGTCTGTTTCGTTAGTGCTTTCAGATAATAAATCTTTTAATCCGTTTTCACTAAAAAACTTTTCACCATTAAAAACAATAGTTAATCCTGGATTTAGATACACATAGTTTTTCAGCATTTTAACTATATACTCATTTCTGAATTTATAGTTTTTAAAGATACTTTCATCTGGAACAAAAGACACTTTAGTCCCCTTTCTACGAGATGATTCTTCTAACATTTCTTTGTTAGTCAACTCTCCTTTTTCAAACTCTGCAGATGCTGACTTTCCGTCTCTGGTAGATTCAACTCTAAAATAATTGGAAAGTGCGTTTACTGCTTTAGTACCTACACCATTTAGTCCAACCGATTTTTTAAACGCTTTAGAATCATACTTTCCACCAGTATTCATTTTAGAAACTACATCTACCACTTTTCCCAAAGGAATACCTCGACCATAGTCTCTAACAATCACTTTACTACCTTGTATGGAAATCTCTATGATTTTTCCAGCTCCCATAACAAACTCATCAATAGAGTTGTCTAGAACTTCTTTTAGAAGAATATAAATCCCATCATCTGGAGAAGAGCCGTCACCCAATTTACCAATATACATTCCGGGACGCATTCTAATATGCTCTTTCCAGTCTAACGAACGTATATTATCTTCAGTATAATTGGATTGTACTGCCATAAACAAAGAGAATTTTAAGTGATTGCTCGCTAATATAACACAACGTCTTAAAAAATAAAACAGCCAACACACAAAGTAATTAACAATACTAAGATATATTGTTGAGAACCACCTCTTACTTGGATTTATTGCTCTTTAACGATACTATTAATATACCTATAATTACAACTAGGGCTCCTAATATCTGTAAAAGTGTTAGTTTTTCATTTAGAAAAATAGCTGCTAGAACTATGGTTGAAATTGGACCAAAACCTGCAATCACAGCAAAATTTGAAGAATTAATCATTTTTATAGATGCAGATACTAAATATGAAGGAATAACTGTAGCAAAAATAGCTATTAGAAAACCTAATAAATATACCTGCCATGGTAGCGTGAAAATATCTCCTTTATATGTTAATCCGTAATGAATAAACACCGAAAAACAAGATATTATCATTGCATATGATGTAAACTTAACCACTCCAAATTTTGGAATTAACCAGCCACTCCCAACTAAATAAGAGGCATAAGTAATAGCGCTTAAAATGATAAAGAATCCACCTAAATAAGTATCATTACCAGAAATACTCACTTCTGTTCCAAAAGCAATTATAATACCTAGATACGTTAATAGAATTGCTCCCGTTTGAACGTTACTTATTGGTTTCTTTAGAAATATTTTATTTAAAAGAAGTACTACGGTTGGGTATATAAAAAGGATAATGCGCTCTAAACTTGCCTTTATATAGGTAAGTCCCACAAAATCGAAATAACTTGCTAAATAATAACCAACTAAACCAAAAGCAACCACCCATAAGTAGTCTTTATTTGTTACAGTTTCTTCGTTCTTTTTGTTTCTATATAAAAACGCAATCACTACATAAAAAGGAAATGAAAATACCATTCGCAATAATAAAATGCTAATAGCATCAACTTGATACCTGTAGGCCAATTTCACCATGACTGCCTTAGAAGAAAAGAGGACAATACCTAGTACCCCAAGAAGTATTCCGTAAACAAATGTTTTAGTTGATTTTTGCATAAAGCGAAGGTAGTTCAAGCCATTTTACAGACTATTCACTTTATATAAAAAATACGACGTTCAAATAAATTTGTTCTACTACTTGAAGAGATTCTTACGCTTTTTATAAAAAGCTCTGAATGACAGTCAACATTACACATTAAAAAGGAAATGCATCACATCTCCATCAGCAACAATGTAATTCTTACCTTCTACACGCATTTTACCAGCTTCTTTTACTTTAGTTTCACTTCCAAAAGACACATAATCTTTATAAGCAATAACTTCTGCTCTAATAAATCCTTTTTCAAAATCTGTATGGATAACGCCTGCTGCTTGTGGTGCTGTAGCTCCTATATCTACAGTCCAAGCACGCACTTCTTTTTCACCTGCAGTAAAGTATGTTTGCTGATTTAACAATTTATAAGCTCCACGAATTAATTTTGCAGACCCTGGTTCATCTAGACCAACGTCTTCAAGAAACATTTGGCGTTCGTCATAATCATCCAATTCATTAATATCAGCTTCCGTTCCAACCGCTAAAACTAAAACTTCAGCATTTTCATCTTTAACAGCATCTCTAACCTTCTCTACATAATCATTTCCAGAAACTGCAGCTCCTTCATCTACATTACAAACGTACATTACTGGTTTATCTGTAATGAATTGTAAAGGCTTTACATAATCTGCATAATCTTCATCACTAAATTCTAAAGCTCTAACCGATGTCCCAGACTCTAATCCTTCTTTAATCTTTAACAAAATGGCTTCTTCGGCTTGTGCTTCCTTATTTCCTGTTTTTGCAGCTCTCTTAACTTTATCTAACTTTTTCTCAGTAGTTTCTAAATCTTTCAACTGAAGCTCCATATCAATAGTTTCCTTATCTCTTAAAGGGTCTACACTACCATCAACATGAACAATATTATCATTGTCAAAACAACGCAATACATGTAGTATAGCGTCCGTCTCACGGATATTTCCTAAAAACTGATTTCCTAAACCTTCACCTTTACTAGCGCCTTTTACCAAACCAGCAATATCAACTATTTCTACCGTTGCAGGAATTACACGTTCCGGATTTACCAAACTTTCTAATTTTTCTAATCTTGGGTCTGGCACATTCACCACACCAATATTAGGTTCTATAGTACAAAACGGAAAATTTGCACTTTGTGCTTTTGCGTTAGATAAACAATTAAATAAGGTTGATTTCCCAACATTTGGTAATCCTACAATTCCAGCTTTCATTAGAATATTCTTTTTTCATTCCCGTGTGTCACGCTGAGCTAGTCGAAGTGAATACGGGAATCTATTTTGCGAGTGCAAATATAGCTTATGAATTTGATATATATAAACCTATTTGTGCTTATAATTATTTATTATTGTACTTCAAATTTTCTTACAAGTTAAGGCTTATGAAAAATATTTTAATATATAGTTTCTTTATTGCTAACTTTTTTATTTGTTCTGCCCAAGTTTCTTTGGAGTATGGAGATGTATTTAAAAATGAAAAAAGACAAATTCCTGTTGATATAATTGGAAAAGATGAAAACGGCTACTATCTATTGTATTCTGAAGGTAAATTTGGGCAAGGTGATGATATGTTTCTAAGAAAGTTTAATCTAGACTTAACTCCTTCAGATCAAGAAATTAATTTAAAAGATAAAGATTACGAAGACAGGTTTAGATCTCTAGGTCTTAATAAAGTTAAGGATAATATTGTTCATGTTTTTTATTTAATGACAGATACAGGAAAAAAGTATTATTATCAATTTGTAGATCTTGACACATTTACGCTTAAAGAATCAAAATTTATTACAGAAATTCTAAACGATTCTAAAAAAGCTACAAACTCAATAAGCAAATTTATGATTAGTGATGATGATGAGACCATTACATTGTTTTATACTATACCCAATAAAAACAAAGACATAGCAAAAGTTAAAGTACAAACTTTTGATTCTAACTTCAACGAAAAGGCTATTTCAGTATATGAATTTCCTTATAGAAATGATGTCTTAACATTTAGAAATATATTTACAAATGAAAATGACGAACTTTTTATTCTTTGTAAAAAGTATGATAGTTACAAAAATTTAATTGATGAGAACAATCATAGGTACGAACATCTTTTATTTAAAATTAGTAATAATAAATTAAAGCTAATTACCACAATACAACCTGATGAGGTTCACTTAAGGTATTTAAAATGTAATCTTACTAATAAAAATGAAGTTATTTTAACAGGGCTATTTTCAAAAAATAACATGTATGCTATGGCTGGTATTTATTCAACTAAAGTCAATCTTGAAACTGGAAATGTTATTTACGAAAAATATAATAAACTTTCTGTAGACTTCTTTGCTAAATTAATGGATGAAGGTAAAAAGAAAGAAAAAGCGAAAAAAAAGTTTAACGAAGGCAAAAGAGAAAACCCTTATTTCATTTTAAAAAATACTATAGAATTAGAGAATCAAGAGCTGTTAATACTTGCTGAACAAATATGGTCTTATACATATAACTATGTTACAACGTTTTATCATCATGATATTGCAGCCATTAAATTAAATAATAGTGGAGATGTAATTTGGAGTACTAAAATTGGTAAAAAAAATGATAAAAATAATGTCTCTATTTACAATTCTTATTTCCCTGTACTAAATGATAATAAACTATTATTATTTTATAACGGTAATGAAAAAAATTTAAATCATAGAACTGGTATCCTAGCAAATTCCTTTGGTTCTTTTACCAGTGCTTTTGTCTGTACAACTCTAAATACTTTAGACGCAAGCTATGAACGAAAAATTTTAAGTTCAAAAGAAAAGCTACAAGGAATTACAATAAGACCAGGACTATATAATTGGATTGATGATAATACATTATTAATGTTTGGGCAAGACATTGATAATCTGAAAAACCAAAGGTTTATAAAAATTAAATTATAAAAAATCCCAAGCTTTCGCTTAGGATTTTAATTGTATTAAAAGTTTTTCTTCTAATTATCCTTCAGGGTGCATAAAGCGTTGTTTCGCTAACAATTCTTCTTCTGTTTCTACAACATCTTCATCTGGCACACAACAATCTACAGGACAAACTGCTGCACATTGAGGCTCTTCATGAAACCCTTTACATTCTGTACATTTATCTGGAACAATGTAATACAACTCATCACTAACTGGTTCTTGAGCTTCATCTGCATCAACTTCTGTTCCGTTTGTTAATACAACAGTACCTTCTAAACTAGTACCATCTTTATAGCGCCAATCATCGGCACCTTCATAAATTGCAGTATTAGGGCATTCTGGTTCACAAGCCCCACAATTTATACATTCATCTGTTATTATAATTGCCATAAGGTGTTTTCTCTTGAGTTTGCTTAAATTTCTTCTTCTTAAACACTCTTTATAAAAAATTTTAAAAAGTATTTTTGCTTAAAGTAACTACTTCGTTAATACATAATTATTTTTCAGTTGAAGCAAACAATATTCAACTTAAAAAAATCATGTATTTTTGCAGTTGCAAAAATAAAGCCAAAACCATTCATAACCAAATTAAGCGTGCAATTACAAGAAAGAATTAATGCTTTTATAAAATTAGGAGAATTTTTACATCAATTTTCTAACAAAGTTATTACTAAACAAGATAATGTTGAATATAATGATCTCTTTTTTGAAGGCTTTAAACATCAATTAAAACTAGCCCAAGAACACAATGGATGGTTTACTAAAGAAAACCTAAGATTTTCAATTAATAGCTGGTCTAAAGCCTTAACTAAAGAAAATATAACAGAATGGCTAAAGCCATATAAACTTAACAGTTTAGAGCCTAAACTGGTAGCAATTATAATGGCAGGAAACATCCCTTTAGTGGGATTTCATGATTTTCTATCAGTATTAATTTCTGGTCATAAGGTGTTGGTTAAGCAATCTTCAAACGATAAGCATCTACTCCCCTATTTAGCTAAATATTTGGAGTATGTGGAACCTTGTTTTAAAGGATACATGTCATTTACCGAAGAAAAACTAGAAAACTTTGATGCTGTTATTGCAACAGGTAGCAATAATACTGCGCGTTACTTTGAATATTATTTTAAAGACAAACCATCTATAATAAGAAACAATAGAAATTCTGTGGCCATTTTAACAGGTAATGAAACCACAGAAGATTTAAAAAATCTATCAGAAGATATTTTTAGGTATTATGGTTTAGGTTGCAGAAGTGTTTCTAAGTTATTTGTACCTAAAGATTATAATTTTGATGCGTTTTTTGAAGCTATATACCATTGGCACCCAATCATTCAGGGAGCTAAATATGCCAATAATTACGACTATAACAAAACGGTATATTTAATGAGTGAGTTTAACATGTTAGAAAATGGCTTCTTAATGATTAAAGAAGACAAAAGCTACGCTTCACCAATAGCCACGTTATTTTATGAGTATTATAATGATTTAAATAGTTTAAAAGATAAATTACATGCTGAAACACAGCAAATTCAATGTATTGTTTCAAACGGATTTATTGAAAACGAAGTTGCTTTTGGAGACACACAGAATCCTCATCTTTGGGATTATGCGGATAGTGTAGATTCTATTGAATTTTTATTAGCAATTTGACGAAAAAATTATTGATTTTTTACTAGGTTTTAAGCAATTAATTACAAACTTTGCATCTTTAAATTTTACCACACACAATGAGAAAACATAACTTTAGTGCAGGACCTTGCACTTTACCTCAAGAAGTACTGCTTAAAGCATCACAAGCTGTTGCAGATTTAGATAATAGTGGCATATCATTAATTGAAATCTCGCACAGAAGCAAAGCTTTTGTTGATATCATGGAAAATGCCAGAGCTTTAGCATTAGAATTACTTGGCTTAGAGGGAAAAGGCTATAAAGCTTTATTCTTACAAGGTGGAGCTAGTACGCAATTTTTAATGGTTGCGTTAAACTTACTAGAAAAAAGAGCAGGATATTTAGATTCTGGCTCATGGGCTGCTAAAGCAATAAAAGAAGCTGAAATTTTTGATGATATATATAAAGTAGGATCTTCTAAAGATGCTAATTACAACTATATTCCTAAGGGGTATGATATTCCTGAAGATTATGATTATTTTCACTGTACTTCTAACAATACCATTTTTGGAACGCAAATGAAAGCATTTCCAAATTCTCCAGTTCCTATGGTTTGTGATATGAGTAGTGATATCTTTTCTAGAACTTTAGACTTTACTCAATTTGATATCATTTATGCTGGAGCTCAAAAAAATATGGGACCTGCTGGAACTACTCTAGTAGTTATTAAAGAAGATGTTTTAGGTAAAGTATCTAGAAAAATTCCATCAATGATGGATTATAAAGTGCATTTAGATAAAAGCAGTATGTTTAATACGCCTCCTGTTTTTGCTGTTTATACTTCAATGCTAACATTACAATGGTTAAAAGACCTTGGTGGCATTGCTGCTATTGAGCAAGAAAATGAGAAGAAAGCACGTTTAATGTATTCTGAAATAGATTTAAACCCATTATTTAAAGGTTTTGCTAACAAAGAAGACCGTTCTTTTATGAATGCTACGTTTACTTTAGAAAACGAAAATCTTAAAGAAACGTTCGAAACAATGCTTAAAGAAGCTAACGTAAATGGTCTTAACGGTCATAGAAGTGTTGGTGGATACAGAGCTTCAATGTATAATGCATTAACGCTTGATAGTGTGAAGGCTGTTGTAGAAGTAATGAGCGAATTAGAAAGAAAAGCTTAAAAAACCGCTTTTTCATTTCCACGAAAGTGGAAATCTCAAAAAGCTAAATAAATTATTATAATTATTAAGATTTCCACTTTCGTGGAAATGAAAAAAATAAAATTTCAATGAACGTATTAGCAAATGATGGTATTTCACAAAGTGGAATAGATGCATTAGAAAAAGGTGGTTACAATGTAAGCACAACAACTGTTGCTCAAGAACAGTTGATCAACTACATCAATGAAAATGATATTAGTGTTTTATTAGTACGTAGTGCTACAACAGTACGTAAAGATTTAATTGATGCGTGTCCTAACTTAAAAATCATTGGTCGTGGTGGTGTTGGTATGGATAACATTGATGTGGAATACGCTAGAGAACAAGGTAGACATGTTATTAATACACCTGCAGCTTCTTCGCATTCTGTTGCAGAATTAGTTTTTGGTCACTTATACGGTTTAGCTCGTTTTTTACATAACTCTAATCGTGAAATGCCATTAGAAGGTGATAGTAACTTTAAAGGCTTAAAGAAAGCTTATGCTAAAGGTACTGAGCTTAAAGGAAAAACTTTAGGTGTTTTAGGATTTGGTAGAATTGGTCAAGCCACTGCTAAAGTTGCTTTAGGTGCTGGTATGAAAGTTGTTGCTTTCGATCCGTTTTTAGAAAAAGCTAATTTAGAATTAGACTTTTTTGACGGACAAACTGTCAACTTTGAAATTGAAACAATATCTAAAGAAGATGTTTTAAAACAAGCAGATTTTTTAACATTACACGTACCTGCTCAAAAAGACTACGTAATTGATGAAGCTGAATTTAACCAAATGAAAGATGGTGTCATTTTAGCTAACGCTGCTCGTGGTGGTGTAGTTAATGAAGTTGCACTTGTAAAAGCTATAGAAAGTGGTAAAGTAGCTAGAGCTGCACTAGATGTTTTTGAAAAAGAGCCAAAACCAGAAATTCAGTTATTAATGAATCCTGCATTATCATTAACACCACACACTGGTGCTGCAACAAATGAAGCGCAAGATAGAATTGGTACAGAATTAGCATCACAAATAATAAGCATTTTAGGGTAATACCTTTAAAATGTGACTTAAAAGTTATATTCGAGTCCTAACTATATAAGTTGGGACTTTTTTTGTACCTTCCTTACCCATATTTTTTAACATAAATTAATAAAAACAAAAAACATGTCTGGAATATTAGATTTATTAGGTAGTGATCTAGGAAAAACAATCATAAATGGTGTTGCTGGATCTACTGGAAATGATACAAACAAAACTAGTAGCGTTTTAACAATGGCTTTACCAGTTTTAATGAAAGCAATGCAACGTAATGCTTCAACTTCACAAGGAGCGGAAGGGTTAATGAGTGCTTTAAATGGTAAGCATGACGGTAGTATTTTAGATAATCTTGGAGGTTTATTTAGTGGAGGAGTTGATGAAGATGTTAAAACTGATGGCTCTAAAATATTAACTCATGTTTTAGGTGCTAAACAGAGTGGTGTTGAACAAGTTATTGGTCAAAAATCTGGATTAGATGCAGGCTCTGTTGGTAATATTTTAAAAGTAGCTGCACCAATCTTAATGGGTGTTTTAGGAAAACAAACCAGACAACAAAATGTAAGTTCATCTAATGGCATTGGTGATTTATTAGGTGGATTACTTGGTGGTAATTCTGCTCAAAAAGAACAAAGCTTTTTAGAATCTATTTTAGATGCTGATGGCGATGGAAGTGTTATTGATGATGTTGCTGGTATGGTTTTAGGTGGAGATAAAAAGAAAGGCGGACTAGGAGGCTTACTTGGTGGGCTTTTTGGAGGAAAATAATATAATCCTTTTAAAATATTTAAAAGTCAACCATTTAGGTTGACTTTTTTTTTGTTAAAATAACTGATAAATAATTAGTTACGGAATGATTTTTGTAATTTTAGTTATATAAAAATTAGCTATTCACTCAATATAAAGTACAGTTACCTAAATCATGCTTTTGTAAAATAGACTACTACTTTAGTTTTGAAGTATCATTTTAAATTCTATTGTTATGAAAAAATTTAATTATATAATTACAGCTCTAATAATTGGAGCAATTGCCTTTAGTTGCAATTCTTCTAAACAGATTCCAAGTAAAAAAACTGATAATGAGCAAATAGCTAAAACAACAGTAAATGACACTGTAAAAATAACGAATGAAGAACTAGAGTACGAAATTATCATCATAGACCCTGGATATGTATCATTCTTGGCAGGTCAGGCACAACCAGAAGGGTTCTATACTCAACAGTACATGGAAAACAGAAATAGAATCTATGTGATGAACTGGAATCAAAGAGTGATGCAACCACAACTTTTTGACCCCAATTTGTATGAGCTTCAAATTAATTATGATCAAAATATAGATTATGGCTATGAGGTAAATTACAAACTATATAATTACTTCATCTTTTTTCAAATGAGATATAATCAAAGATTAGGTCCTTTTAACGTTAGAATTTAGATGAATTTAATTCAATTCACTACTTTTGCCGCTAAAATATTGCTGTGAATAAATTAAAAGAACGTTGGGGCGTAGAATCTAATTGGCAAATTGCAATTATTTTTGTTGTTTTTGCAGTAACAGGTTCGACAGCTTCATATATTGGTAAGCCTATTTTAAGTTTCTTAAATATTACTTCTGAAGGTTTAGGGTCTTTCGGTTATTGGACGATACGTATCTTACTATTATTTGTAGTATATCAATTTTTACTAGTTTTCTTTGGCTGGTTGTTTGGTCAACATAAATTCTTTTGGAATTTTGAAAAGAAGATGTTAAAGAGATTAGGCATTATTAAAACAAAAAATTAAGAGTTTATTGGCAAGCATTAACTAGATTTACTCTATCTTTGCCAGAATTGTTGTGAAACTCCACTTAATTAAAATATCGACTATCTTTTTTTTAACAATACTACTAGCTAGTAATGTTATTAATCTGCATATTTATTTTCATGATGATATTCAAGAATTAAGTCATTGCAACAATGATGAAAATGAAGAAGAAGCTCCCTGTGATATCTGTCACATTGCTTTTAATCTCAATAATCTGGATTATAATAATTCGCTTCAATTTTCATTTAAAAGCTTAAATCAAACACAACCATTAACCCAAAATAAAGTATCGGGTTATGTTGAAATACTTCAAAAACAACTCTATTTAAACAAAAATAGAAACAAAGCACCGCCTCACTTAGCTTAGTACTTCGTAAAAATTAATAAGTTTTAGTAACCAAGATATTTAATAATATGAAAAATATCTTTCTAATCTTATTTATACTACTCTCAGGTTTTATTTACGGGCAAAATTGCAATAATATTTTTATTGGTGAAATCACAGATTTTCATAATAGTGCACCACTAGAAAATGCAACTATAAAACTTATTGGTACAAATAAGATTACCATATCAGATAAAAAAGGAAAATTTACATTTGAAGATTTATGTAATAGCACCTATAATGTAGAAGTATCTCATTTAGGATGTGAAACAGAAACCTTCAAAATAACTGTTAGTGGAAACACATTTAAAGCAATAAGCTTAGAGCATCATATTGAGGAGCTTGACGCTGTTGCTGTAAAATCAAATGGCGTGAAGAAAACTACAGTTACAGCTCAAGAAACTGTACTTAAATCTGAAACTCTAGTACGCTATTCAAATTTAAGTTTAGGTGATGCCTTAAAGGAAGTACCAGGTGTATCTTCAATAAATACAGGAAATGCTATTGTAAAACCTATGATTAATGGGTTGCATAGCAGCCGTATTTTGATAATGAACAACAATGTAAGGCTTCAAGATCAAGAATGGGGTATTGAACATGCTCCTAATATTGATATCAACAGTGCTAACCAAATTTCTGTTATAAAGGGATCTGGTGCTTTAGCCTATGGTGGTGATGCTATTGGCGGTGTTGTAGTTGTAAATCCTGGTAGATTCATCAGAAAAGACACTCTCTACGGACGCACTATTTTAGGTTCACAGACCAATGGTAGAGGTTATAATATATCTTCAACCTTGAACAAAAATTACGAATCTGGTTGGTTTGCTCAAATACAAGGATCCTACAAAAGAAATGGTGATTTTAAAGCGCCAGACTACAACCTAACCAACACAGGTTTAGATTCTAAGGGGTTCACTGCTAGATTTGGGAAAAATAAATTTGAATCAGGGTTCGAACTATATTACAGTTATTTAGATAATGAAATTGGCATTTTAAGAGCCGCTCATATTGGTAATATAAAAAATTTGGCGACCTCAATCAATGCGCCAGAACCAATTTTTATTGATGATTTTAGCTATGATATTAACCCTCCTAAACAAGAAGTGACACATCACCTCTATAAGGCTTCCTATTATAAAAGAATTAAAAACTTTGGTAAAGTAGATGTTCAATACGATTACCAAAACAATCACCGATTTGAATTTGACATACGCAGAGGTGGTAGAAGTGTAATACCAGCTATCGACCTAAAACTACAAACACATACCATATCTGCAAACGCCAAAAAAGATAAGAACTTAGAACGTAAGTATAGCTTTGGGCTGTTAGCCAGGTACCAAAATAATTTTGCGAATCCTGACACAGGAGTTAGGCGTTTAATACCTGATTATGACAAGTACGATTATGGAGGCTACATTACCGCAGAATGGAAGCTTAGCGATCATTTGATCGCAGATGCTGGTTTACGATATGACTTTAGTAGAATAGATGCCTTAAAATTCTATAGAACTTCAGCTTGGGAAGATCGTGGATATGATCTCCTTTTTCCTAATCTAGTTATTGAAACTTTAAGAAATCAGGTACTCACAAATCCTGTTTTAGATTTTCATAATGTTTCTGGAGCATTAGGAGTAAAATATCGTTTCAATGATAATCATTACATTTTAGGTAATTATACGCTTTCTAGTAGACCTCCAAACCCATCTGAATTGTTTAGTGATGGCTTACACCATTCAGCTGCAAGAATCGAAATTGGAGACCTTCGTATTGATAGCGAGCGTTCCAATCGGGTTTCTGCAACTTACGGCTACTCTGGTTCAAAACTTAATATTCAGTTGGAGTCTTACTATAACCAAATCAACAATTTTATATACATAGTTCCTAGTCCATTAGGAATAGTACCCTTAATAAGAGGCCCTTTTCCTATATGGGAGTATGTACAAACTGATGCCCGATTTTTTGGTATAGACTTTAGTGCAAATTATCAAATGAGCCCTTATTGGAATTTAAATCACAAATCGTCTTTTATAAAGGGGTATGACAAAATAGCCGATTTACCATTAATTGATATTCCGCCATTTACTACTTTAAACGGTATTAGGTACTCCAATTCAAACTGGAATAATTTTACTGCTAGTTTACAATCTGAATGGGTATTTGAACAAAATGAATTCCCTTTAGAATTTAATTATACAGTTCCTATTGCCAATGAGGATGATATCAATGTAGATCTTAGTCCACCGCCTGGGTATCATTTAATGCATTTTCAAAGCGAAATAACACTACCCATGTTCAAACAATCTAGTTTAAATATCAGGTTTAGTGTAGACAATATTTTTAACACAAACTATAGAAATTACTTAAATCGTTTACGCTTTTTTGCCGACGATTTAGGAAGAAATTTTAGAATACAATTACAATTGAATTATTAATTAAAAATTTTAAACACAATAACTATGAAAACTAATTTTTTAAATTTTAAAACCATGAAATCTATTAAGTTTTATGCTATGGCAGTAATCGCTGTAGCCATGTTAGCATCATGTTCAGATGATGACAATACACCAGACCCTGTTGAGGAAGAAGAAGCTATTACAAAGTTAGTTCTTACTTTTGTTAACCAAGCTGATGATACTGATACCGTTGTATTAACTTGGGATGATGCAGACGGAGATGAAGAGGTTGATGCTGGCGAAAAAACAGTTGAAGGCGAATTCAATACAGGTGATGTTTATGATGCAACTATTGGATTATTTAATGAAGATGAAGATTTTTTGGATGAAGATATCTTAGCTAACCAAGCAAGCATAGACGCTCACTTTTTTACTTATGCTACTACACTAGGTTTTACAATGGAAAGAGCTAGTAATGATGATACAAGGTCTGACAATAACAAATTAGGTGTAAAAACTATTTGGACTGCTGGTTCAACTGGAGGAACAGGTAGTATCACTATTCAACTTTTCCACGAGTCACCTACGGTTGATGATAGCAACGGTTTTGGAACTGCGGCAGGAACAGATACAGATGTAGATATCTTTTTTGATGTAACTATTTCTGATCCAACAAGCTAGAGCTTTTAAAACTCTAACCTAAAAGAGGCTTTTTAAAAATTTCAACCTTTGTCAACCTGAACTTGTTTCAGGTTCTCATAATTTTTATCGATATGAGATTCTTCGCTTACTTCGGCTACGCTCAGCACAAGTCGCTCTGAATGACAGACATTATTTTTAAAAAGCCTCTTTTTTCCCTTAAAATTTTGAGGGATTACTCTACATTTAGAAAGAAAAAGAAACGTACATTTAGCGCTTGTAAAAAACAAAAATGTACGTCATTAAACAGCATTTACTATTCTTCTTTGGTCTTTCTTGTTTTGCCTTATCTGCGCAAAACACCAATTTTATACAAACCCTAGATAGTATACAACACCTCCGTAAACTATCTGATGATACTTCTTTTGATTTAGAGGCTAGACTTGAATATGCAAAAAAGGCTAGTGAGTTGTCTTATAAGACTGAGGTAGATTCTACTATTTTAATAAGTAATGACGTCCTATCCAAAGCTTTTTGGGAAAACAAAATGTTTGATGAATACAGAAATCTTAACAAGGAAAATTTAGAAATAGCCATAAAACTTAAAGATTCTTTTGCTCTTGGGCAAGCACATTTAAATTTGGGCGAGTATTTTAGAAAAAAAACACATAATGGAGATACTGCTTTTTACCATTATCAAAAAGCAGAAAAAAAATTTAGAAAACTAAACATAAAAATTAAAATAGTAGAAACTCTACATGGAGAAGCTGTAATTCAATTTTACGAAAAAGACTACGCAAAAAGCGAAGTTAAACTTTATAGAGCTCTTTCTCTATTAGAAACGATTAAAGAAACTAGTGAATCTAAAAAAATACAATCTTTTATTTATAACTCCTTAAGTATAGTATATGAACAAACAAATCAATTCAATAAATCGATTGAATACTGCAAAAAAAGTCTTGAATTAAAAAAGACTTTAAAAGGTGACTACCGTAAAAACATTTGTAATTCGATTAATAATTTAGCTAATGTATACAGAAGAGTTGAAAAATATGAATTAGCTCTTAACACTTATAATCAGATAGTTAAAGACACTGATATAAAAATGCATTTTCCCTCAATCTATACTATGGTATTAGACAACTATGCTCATACTTTATTCTTACATAAAGAATATGAACAACTCCCCTATTTATACCATAAAGTTTTAAAAATTGCTGATACTTCTAATGTAGTTTATGAAACCATTATAACACACCAACACCTAGCAGAATACTACCACCATTTTAAACAAAAAGATTCTTCAAAATACTATGCTTATAAAGCATTAGACATCTCTAAAAACTATTATAACGATGACATTTTAAAGTCGCTAAAAGTACTTTCAAAAGTAGAAGATGATAGTATGGCTGTTAAACATTATGAAGCCTATATCAAGTTGGATGACAGTATTCAAAAAAATGAACGTTTAACTAGAAATAAATTTGCTAGAATTAAATTTGAAACTGATGCACATATTGAAAAAACTAAAACATTAGCCTCGCAAAACACATTGCTATCAATTATTGGTTTTGTTATTATACTCTCATTGACTTTACTCTTTATCATTAGACATCAAAAAATTAAAAATCAGAGGTTAATCTTTGAAGATAACCAGCAAAAAAGTAATGAAGAGATCTACTCATTAATGATTCAAGAGCAAACCAACATTGAAAATGGAAAACTAGCCGAACGCCATGATATTGGTGAAGAACTCCATGATGGTATTCTAAATAGATTAACTGGTACTAGACTAGGTATAGAGTTTTCATTTTTAGATGATGAATTTAAAGAAAGCTTAAGTGATTACATCAAAGAAGTTAAAACTATAGAAAAAGACATATCTGCATTGGCATATAATCTTAAAAACACACAAATAGCTGATACAAACTTTGACAAATACCTTAAAGACTATATAGAAAACCAATGCAAACTAAACAAGCTACAGTTTCAAATAAACTACAGAAGTCATATTGTATGGCAAGATGTCAATGATATTGTGCGTATTAACTTATTTAGAGTTTTACAAGAATCATTGCAAAATGTAATAAAACATGCCAAAGCAAGCTTAGTTACATTTAATTTTAATATAGAAGGCAATAGATTACACTTAAATATAATAGACAATGGCATAGGTTTTAACACCAATACAACATATGAAGGCATCGGTTTAAAAAACATACAATCTAGAATTTCAAAACTAAACGGTAGTGTGTGTTTTGAACCAGAAAACGGTAAAGGTACAACAGTAGTAATTCAACTCCCCATTAAATAGTAGATACATTGAAACATTGGCTTTTTATAATAGTATTTAATTGTGTCTGTATGATATCTTACGGACAAAACTCTAGTTTTCAAAAGACTATAGATAGTATTAAAACGTTGAGACACTTAGCCTCTAAAGAAACTGATCTAAACACAAGGTTAGAATATGCTGAAAGAGCTGCTAATTTGTCTTTAAAAACTAACGTAGACTCTACCCTATTAAAAAGTAATGAAATTCTATCAAAATTATATTGGGAAACTAATAAAAATGAAGCATATAGAGATATCAATAAACAAAACATAGCTCTTGCCGTAAAAATCAAAGACTCTTCTGCGCTTGGACAAGCCCATTTAAATTTAGGGGAATATTATAGAAAAAGAAGTAAATATGGAGATAGTGCTTTTAATTATTATCATAAAGCTGAAAAAATTTATCAGAATTTGGCACTGAAATTTCAAAGGTGTGAAGCTTTATTTGGTATGGCGGTAATTCAATGTTTCGAAAAAGATTACATCCAAAGTGAAGTTACATCATTTAACGCTCTTAACTTATTAGAATCTCTAAATCAGTCAAATGATATTAAAAAACTAAAATCTTTTATTTATAATAATTTAGGACTCGTATATGGTCAGCTATATTTATTTGAAGATTCAATTAATTATTATTCTAAATCAATAAAATTAAAAAAAAAATTAAAAGGCAATTTTGAAAAAAACATTTCTAATTCGATAAATAACTTAGGTTTTCTTTACAAGGAAATTGGAAAATATGATTTAGCTATTGATAACTTTAAAAAAATATTACAAAATTGTTACATAAAGAAGGTTCATAAGTCAATATACTTAATGTCTTTAGAAAACTATGCTCATACATTGTTTTTATCTGGAGACTTTGATCAATTACCCCAATTATATCACAAAGTTTTAAAAATTGCTGATACTTCTAATGTAGTTTATGAAACCATTACTGCCCACCAACACTTAGCAGAATATTATCATTATTTTAAACAAAAAGATTCTGCTAAACACTATGCTTATAAGGCACTTGAGATTTCTAAAAATTATTACAATGATGATATTTTAAAATCCCTAAAAGTATTGTCTAAAGTAGAAGATGATAGTATTGCTGTTAAGCATTATGCAGATTATATAAAACTAAATGATAGCATTCAGAAAAATGAGCGCCTCACCAGAAACAAATTTGCCAGAATTCAATTTGAAACAGATAATTATATCGAAAAAACAAAAAAGTTAAGTTCTCAAAATGTTTTAATTTCTATTATAATTGCCATTATTGTTTTTGTCTTAGTACTTCTTTATATCGTAAGAATACAAATTGGTAAAAACCAAAAGCTAGTATTTGCTAATAAACAGCAAAAGGCCAATGAGCAAATATATACGCTTATAATGAATCAACAGGCTAAAGTTGAAGAAACAAGACTCACTGAACGTTATACTGTTAGTGAACAACTTAACAATGGCATATTAAATAAATTAACAGGTTCCAGATTTGGCTTAGAAATTTTATCAATGAGTGAAAAGCCTTTAAATAAGGAGGCATACAAAGATTATGTAGCTGAATTACAACATTTAGAAAAAGAAATAAGAGATATCTCTCATAGTCTTAAAAAAACATCCTTTAATGATGATACTACTTTTATTTCTCTCATTGAAGACTATTTAGAAAAGCAAAACGATATCAGTAATTTTAAATATGACGTTAACCTTATCAACCAAATTAATTGGCAAGACATTAATGATGACTTAAAAATAGCCATATTTAAAATTATTCAAGAAGTCGCCTATGGTATCATAAAACATAAGAATGCCAACACTTTAACACTTAATTTTTCAGAAGAAATAACCAGAAAATTACGTTTAGAAATAATAACCAATTTAGATTTTTCAGCTAAAAGAGCGCAGAAAAAACGAAGACTAAAAAACATTAAACATATAGTTTCTAAATTAAAAGGAACCTATACTATGGAAAGAGATCAAAACAAACACCTATGTATTGAATTAGAATTACCTATAACACCTAAACCTCGATAGTGGTTTCTTTTTTTGATTTCAATACAAAAGTGTACAACCACATTATTGTAAAAGTAGGTATCACATCTAAACCTGGCATAGCTTCTTCTATAAAAGTTACGGCTCCTGCTATTTTTCCTTCTTTGCCTTTATACATTTTGGTCATTATATATGCTGAAACTGGTGCCCACACAATATCTGAGAATTCACCAATTCCAGGAATGATAAAAGACACATACCCGATACCATCTAATAAGACACTTAAAAGTAATTTTTTGTATTTATTCATAGATTAATTTTATACTAATCTTGTAACAAGAAATATACCAAAATAATATCATCTTGTCATTCCTGCGAAGGCAGGAATCTATTCGTTTTGTAAAAAGGTAAATTTAGCATCAAGTATAGATGGAATTATATACTTTTCTTCATTACTATCATGGGTTTAGCTGGAGTGTAAAAATTAAATGTGAACTAAACCCAGTTCTATACTTCATAAATGGATTCCTGCCTTCGCAGGAATGACAGATTATTTTGAATATCATGTCTAACAAAAAAGAAAATTACCTCCTACTTCCCTATCAACTTTAAAAACTCATTTCTAGTTTCAATTTTTTCAAACTGTCCTCTAAAGCCAGATGTTGTTGTGGTTGAGTTTTGTTTTTGAACCCCACGCATCATCATACACATGTGAGATGCTTCAATAACTACGGCAACCCCTTGTGGCTTCAATGTGTTATTAATACAATCTAAAATTTGTTCAGTTAAACGCTCTTGTACCTGTAAACGTCTTGCAAATACATCTACAATTCTTGGTAACTTACTAAGTCCAACAATATATCCATTTGGAATATATGCTATATGAACTTTCCCAAAAAATGGTAAAATATGATGCTCACAAAGCGAATACAACTCAATATCTTTTACAATAACCATTTCATTATAAGATTCTTTAAACATGGCGCTTTTAAGAATCTCCTCAGGGTCTTGCTCATACCCTTGTGTTAAAAATTGCATTGCCTTAGCTGCTCGCTCAGGCGTTTTTAGTAATCCATCACGGTCTGTATCTTCACCTAAATCTTGAATGATCTTTTTGTAACGCTCTTTTACATCGTCCGTTACCTGCATATTATACTCTTCAAACTTCTTGTATGGCATTCTAATTTTTTTATTAAAAAAATAAAAATAGTCAAAAAACTAATAACACCTAGAAAAGACTCTCATATAAATTTTGTTGGTTACCTTGTAAAGTAGTATTTTCATTGCTTTAATAATTGAATAATGATTCAAGCTAAAAACATACACAAGTATTACGAAGATTTACACGTTTTAAAAGGTGTTGATATAAATGTGAAAAAAGGAGAGGTTGTATCTATAGTTGGAGCATCTGGTGCTGGTAAGACAACACTTCTACAAATTTTAGGAACTCTAGATGATGCTTCAAAAAAAGAACGTTTTAAGCTTAATATTAATAGTACAAACCTAAATTCTCTATCTGAAAAAGAATTAGCATCTTTTAGAAATGAACACATTGGGTTTATTTTTCAGTTTCACCAGTTATTACCTGAATTCACAGCTGTTGAAAACGTTTGCTTACCTGCTTTTATAAAAGGTACTCCTAAAATAGATGCTGAAAAAAGAGCTAAAGAGTTATTAGATTTTTTAGGATTATCACACCGATACAATCATAAACCAAGTGAAATGTCTGGTGGAGAGCAGCAACGTGTAGCTGTTGCCAGAGCTTTAATTAACAAACCCGATTTAATTTTTGCCGATGAACCATCTGGAAATTTAGATAGTGAATCTGCAGAAAATTTACACAATCTGTTTTTTAAACTGCGTGATGAATTTGGTCAAACCTTTGTAATTGTAACGCACAATGATGAGTTAGCTAATATGGCCGATAGAAAGTTGACCATGGTAGATGGTAACATTGTTAGTTAAGTTTTGGCGCTCTGTACAAATAAATGAGTCCTAAAATTGGCCCTAGAGCCAAAACCAAAAACAAGTATTTCACTTCAACAATTTCCTGCAAAAAGTTTAAAAGCTGAATGCTAAATGTTGTGATTGCAAAACCAAGGCAATTAACAATGGTTAATGCAGTACCTTTTTGTTGTTCTTCAGCATTTTGTGCTACCAAAGTTGAAAATAATGGCGAATCTGCAATAACAACCATCCCCCAAAACAAAAGAAATGTTATAAATATAGTTTGCGATCCATATATAAAGAATAAGGGTGATGCTAAACAACACAAACAAGATATAGTAAGCGCAAAAGCAGCCACTTTTTTTGATGTAAATTGCTCAGATAAGAATCCAGATATCACACAAGCAACCCCTCCTATTCCAATTATAAAAAAAGATAGTAAAGACACGTCAAAATTCACATTTTGGTGGAACTTAGTATATGCTAAAAGTAATACAGGTACAAATGCCCAAAATGCATAAAGCTCCCACATATGACCAAAATATCCAAAAGCAGCAACTCTAAAATTTCTAGTTTTAAATACTTTATAAAAAACAGAAGCATCAAATTTTTTGAGTTTCTTTTTATAAGGACCATCAGGCACTAACAATACGATGAAGAGACCTCCTAGAACCGATAAAGCAGATGTTAAATACACTATAAATTCCCAAGAATATCCATGATTAATTCCTTTTAGTAAGTGTGGCAACGCCGTACCTAAAACTAAGGCACCAACCAGAAAGCCAAGAGACTTACCCAAACCACTTTTATAATAATCTGAGGCTATTTTCATTCCAACTGGATAAATCCCTGCCAAAAAAAAGCCTGTTAAAAACCTTAAAGCAACAAGAGAACCTAGATTTTGATTACCAAAACTCATTAACAGATTAAACACGCCTGCTATAATAGCACTAATAAAAAACACTTTTGAAGGTGAGAACCTGTCCGTTAATGTAAATAACGCAAATAAAAGTGTACCAGTAATAAATCCAAATTGAACTGCCGACGTAAGATGCCCCAATGCCGAAGCATTTAGATTAAAATTTTTTATTAAATCTGAAATAATACCATTTCCCGCAAACCATAAAGAGGTGCAAAAAAATTGTGCAATTACTATTGTTGGTAACATCCATTTTTTAGAATTCATAATAAAACTGAAAAGTTTGGTAATTTAAGATTAAGTCCGCGTTTTATTAAGCTAATTACATTTATTTTTGTCAAACAATGAAAATAGACACTAAAAAACTATCCAGCATAGAACTTAAAGAGTTTTTGAATGAAAAAGTTGTTGAATTCAATAACCCTAAATTTATTGAAAGTGACCCCATTCAAATTCCTCACCAATTCTCTTTAAAAGAAGATATTGAAATTGCTGGGTTTCTCACTGCAACCATTGCTTGGGGCAATAGAAAGAGTATTATTAAGAATGCAAAAAGGTTAATGCAGTTATTAGATAATGCTCCGTATGATTTTGTTTTAAACCATAAAGAAACAGATTTAGAGAAATTACTCCCTTTTGTACATCGTACGTTTAATGGAGAAGATTGTATTCAGTTTATAAAAAGTTTGAAAAACATATATATTAACCACAACGGAATAGAAGCATTATTTGCGAAATATGCTGAAGTAGACACTCTTCAAAAATCTATATCAAAATTTAAAGAAGTATTCTTTGAAATAGAGCATTTAAAAAGAACACAAAAACATGTTAGCGATCCTTTAAAAAACTCTGCTGCCAAACGCATTAACATGTTTTTACGCTGGATGGTTAGACAAGATAACGCTGGTGTAGATTTTGGTATTTGGGAACACCTCTCTCCTAGCCAGTTATCATGTCCTTTAGATGTGCATTCTGGAAATGTAGCTAGAAAACTTGGTTTACTAACACGTAAACAAAATGAT
Source organism: uncultured Flavobacteriaceae bacterium (assembly GCA_947487895.1). Classification (GTDB taxonomy): domain Bacteria; phylum Bacteroidota; class Bacteroidia; order Flavobacteriales; family Flavobacteriaceae; genus Seonamhaeicola. The sequence goes on along the minus strand of CANKYF010000012.1, from coordinate 50,363 downwards.
GCAAAGGCCCTTTTAGAATTAGATGTAAACCTTAGAAAACTAGATTCTCATGACCCCGTAAAGTATGATTTTGCGCTTTTTGGATTAGGTGTTTTTGAAGGGTTTTAACAGTTCTTTTCACTATCTTTAAAAGAAATTTAAAATCTTTACGATTCATGAAAAAATGCTTGCTTTTACTTTTAGTTAGTGCTTCTTTTATTTCATTTTCTCAAACAAGAAGTATTCCTAGTGATACAACAGTTATTACTACACATAATACAATTATAAAAGGTAATAGTTTCTCTTATACAGCTGAAACCGGTACACAACCTGTTTGGAACAAAAACGGAGATGCCATTGCAACCCTATATTACACTTACTATACTAGAGATAATATTAAAAACAGATCAAAAAGACCTCTTTTAATCTCATTTAATGGTGGCCCCGGTTCTGCTTCTGTTTGGATGCATGTTGCATATACAGGTCCTAAAATTTTAAAAATTGATGATGAAGGCTATCCAGTACAACCTTATGGTGTAAAAGACAATCCTAATTCTATTTTAGATGTTGCAGACGTTGTTTATGTAAACCCTGTAAATACAGGGTATTCGAGAATGATTGCTAACAAAGAAGGAGAATTACCAAATCGTGAGTTATTTTTTGGTATTAATGCAGATGTTACATATTTAGCAGAATGGATTAATACGTTTGTAACACGAAAAAACAGATGGGAATCACCTAAATATATAATTGGAGAAAGTTATGGAGGAACGCGTGTTATGGGGCTTGCAAAAGAACTACAAACAAAACAATGGATGTATTTAAATGGGGTTATTCTTGTATCTCCAGCCGATTATAAATTATATAATACCTCGCAACCTGTTTACTCTGCTTTAAATTTACCGTATTTTACTGCTGCAGCTTGGTACCAGAAGGCGTTACCAAACGATTTACAACAAAAAGATTTATTAGACATTTTACCTGAAGCTGAAAATTTTGCTGTGAATGAGTTAATGCCCGCATTAGCTAAAGGCGGTTTTATTTCTGAAAACAAAAAACAAACTATTGCTAAAAAAATGGTGCGTTATTCTGGACTTAGTGAAAAAGCTATTTTACAAAATAATTTAGATATACCAACATCGTTTTTTTGGAAAGAATTATTAAGACACAAAACGGGGCAAACTATTGGAAGATTAGACTCTAGATATTTAGGAATAGATAAAAGAGAGGCTGGAGACAGACCGGATTATAATGCGGAACTAACATCTTGGTTACATTCTTTTACACCCGCTATAAACTTTTATATTAGAGAACACTTAAACTTTAAAACAGATCTTAAATACAACATGTTTGGTGATGTTCACCCTTGGGATAGAAGGAATAATAATGTTCGTGAAGGTTTGAGAGAAGCTATGGCTCAAAACCCGTATTTAAAGGTGTTAATTCAATCGGGGTATTATGATGGTGCTACTACTTATTTTGCAGCAAAATATACCATGTGGCAGGTTGACCCTAGTGGAAAAATGAAAGATAGGTTTACTTTTAAAGGTTACCGAAGTGGACATATGATGTATCTAAGAAATGAGGATTTAATAAAGGCAAATGATGATATTAGAACCTTTATTAAAAACTCATTAAGCAATGGGAAATCTGCGAAATATTAATGCGTTAGAGATTGAAGTGGCATCCTTTTTTGTTATAAAAAGTCCTTTTGACTACGTTAAAAATGATACAAAAAAGATATAGCTGAAAGCGCGACCCGAGGAAACGAGGGTAACGCCCAAATAAAAAAACGACCTACATTTAAGATATAGGTCGTTTCTATTTTTATATATAATCTTATAATATTAGCCTTTTAACCAAGCGTCTCTTAATGTTTTTTGAGCATCTGTAGCATCAGCTTTTTCTATTATCATTTCACCAGTTGTATAGGCTTGAGTAGTGGTGGTTTTAATAACTATTTCTTCACCATTTCTATCTAAAACGACTTCTACTTCTTTTCCTGGTTTCCACATAAAAACACCTTGTAAAACCTTATTGGCATTTTGTAATGTTAATGCTTCTCCATTAATAGATTTAATAACATCTTTTGGTAAGGCGCCTTGCTCTGTCCAAAAACTATTTTTAGCAACCATATCTGAAAAGAAAATAGTCCCATTTTGAGGATCTCCACCAACTATTGGTGCTCCATTCATTAAAATATAATTAGTTTCTATTTTGCCTTCTCCTATTTCTAAACCTACTTTATCAAAAAATTCGTTGTATTTAATTGGAATATCACCAACTACATGTGTGTTGAAAAATTCTCCAAGTGAAGGATATGTCATAGCCACAATTTCTTCTATTAATTTATCATCTTCAAACGGTTTGTTTTTTCCGTATTTGTTTGATAACTCTTTCATTAATGATAAAATACCACGATTACCATTGCTTTCTTCTCTCATTAATATATCTATACACATACCTATTAAAGCCCCTTTTTGATAGACGTTTATATACTGATCTTTATACGGGTCTTTTAAAATGTTTTCACTCATTATAGTGAAACTCATGGCATCATTCATTCTAGCTGCGTACTGAATTTTACCCATAATCTTATTGTAAAATTCACTTTCATCTACTAAACCTTGGTCTACTTGAAATAAAGTTGCAAAATATTCTGTTACACCTTCATACATCCAAAGGTGCTTAGAGAATGTTGGATCGTTATAATCAAAATAATGTACATCTTCAGAATGTACACTTAATGGCGTTACAATATGAAAAAATTCATGAGATACCACATCTATCATACCTTCAGCTAAAGCTTCTTCATCCATACTTTCTGGCATAACTACAACGGTAGACGTATGATGTTCTAAGGCTCCAAATCCTTTAGGAGAGTCCTCTTTTTCTTCAGACAAGTATAAATAAATATCATAACGAGGTGTTGCATTAATAGCTCCTAAATATCTTTTTTGAGCTTCCATCATTTTAAAAATGGTCTCTTTTAAAGATTTAGCAGAATGTACCTTATTTGGTGAATACACACTTAATACAATTTTAATATCTCCTACCTGAAATTCTTCAACATCTAAATTCCCATACATCATTGGATTATCTGTTATATCAAAATAACGAGGTGCTAAATAACTAGTTATCAACATTTTACCATCACTACTAGTTTGTGAATTTACTGTTTGAAGTGCAGAAGTTCTGTTAAAATCTGCTGATGCTGTAACATCTAATTTATATTGGTTAGACTTTAAGGAGTCAAAATAACCAATAAATCCATGTAGGTTTAATACATAGTTTTTAGGTTCTATATTAGTACCCGATGGAGAAAAAGGTACCTCTTTGCCAATACCGCCTTCTGGTTCAATATCATAAGTATCATTTACCAAATAAGTAATTTTATCAAGATCTTTTGCGCCTGCTATACTCCAAGAGTTTTCATCTAACTTAGTAGCGGGCATTTCTTCACCTTTGTAATTGAAGGCTTTAAAACCTTCAACATATTTACCAAAATCACTTACTGAGTAGGTACCCTGAACTACTTTTGGCAGCCTATAAACAACCGTTTCTGCAGTAAACCTTCCTGGATTGATAGTTACTGGTGCTTTATCATCTTGAATATTACTTAAATCTATAGCTGTTTCTATAGGTAAATTAACTGCTAAATCGTTAGTCAACTTTTTTGTAGGGCTACAACTAGCTAATAGAATACTAGTACATAATGCAGCAAAAGTTCTTTTATACATTAATTTGATTTTTTGTGTTTTATACATGACGCGCAAAATACCACTATGTTACGTTTGGTGCTCTTAACATTTTGTTAAAAGATAGTATATTCGCGCAATGCAAGAGCCTTTAATTAGTATTTTAACGCCGTTCAAAAATACAGAAGTTTATTTAAGTGACTGTATAAACTCTATTTTAAATCAGACTTACAAAAATTGGGAGTTACTTATTGTAGACGATCATTCTACTGATAACAGTTACAATCTTGTTAATAGTCTTGCTAAATCTGATAGTAGAATAAAACTCTATAAAAACAACGGAACGGGTATTATTTCTGCACTACAACAAGCTTTTGCTAATAGTTCTGGAGAGTTTATAACCCGCATGGACAGTGATGATATTATGACGCCTAATAAACTTGATGTTTTAGCTAAAAACCTTATGAGCAATGGTAAAAAGCATGTAGCCGTTGGTTTGGTAGAATATTTTAGTGAACATGGTGTTGGACCTGGTTATAAAAGCTATGAAAATTGGCTAAATCAACTCACTTTGAAAGGTGATAACTACAATGAAATTTATAAAGAATGTGTTATCCCTTCTCCTTGCTGGTTAATTCATAAGGAAGATTTAATTGCGTGTGATGCTTTTAACCCAAACATTTATCCAGAAGATTACGATTTAACCTTTAGATTTTACAAACATAATTTTAAGTGTATTCCTTGTGATAAAATAATTCATAAGTGGCGAGATTATAGTACCAGAACATCTAGAACACATGTACATTATGCACAAAATCATTTTACAAGCTTAAAAACACATCATTTTTTAGATATTGATTATGATAAAACTAAAACTCCTGTAATTTGGGGTGCAGGTACCAAAGGCAAATTAATGTCTAAAATTTTTATTGAACGTGATATTGAATTTCACTGGATTTGTGATAATCCCAACAAAATTGGTAAAGATATCTATGGAAAAGAACTTTTAGACTTTAAGCAATTAGCAACTATTAAAAACCCTCAAAGTTTAGTTACGGTAGCCAATAAAGAAGCTCAAAAACAAATTAGAACGTATTTAACTAGCTTAAATTTAGAGCCAATTAAAGATTATATTTTCTTCTGCTAAAACTTTATAATTCCTTATTAAATATGATACTTGGCAAAATTGTCGTAAAAATGTCATAAACACACCGTAATAAAAAAACAGTTTTCAATTTAATTTTGATCCCGAATTAAATTAATAAAATAAAATGACCAACTTAGGAACAAAAATTAGAGAATTACGAAAAAGAAAAGGTTTATCTCAAGAAGATTTAGCTGAAACCGCTAAGGTAAACTTGAGAACTATTCAACGTATAGAAAACAATGAAAACGAACCAAGAGGTAAAACACTTCAGTTAATTTGTGAAGCTTTAGACATAAATGTTGACGATATTCTTGATTATGGAAAAAAAGAAGACAAAAACTACTTAATTTTATTACACTTATCTGTTATTTCTTTTTTAATTATTCCATTAGGTAATATTATAATTCCATTAGTAATATGGTTAATCAAAAAAGATAAAATTATAGGTATAAAAGAAGTTGGCTCTAGATTATTAAACTTTCAAATATTTTGGACCTTTATTACATATGGGTTCTTAATAACTTGTATTGTTTTAGCTATGTTACGTACTAAGATAGGCTTCGGTTCGTTTAGTTCTTTATTGCTTATCTATTTAGGATTTAACATTATAAATGTAATTCTTCCAATTATTTATGCCATTAGAACTAGTAGTAATCATAATAGCTTATATCCAAATATTTTAAAGTTAATCAAATAAGTTTATATGAAGATTTAATTAAATCTATAAAAATTGAAAAATTTATGTAATTTTGATTAATCAAAAAAAGGAATGCAGTTTAAACACCCAGAACTTCTTTACGCTTTATTTTTACTGCTAATACCTATAATAATTCATCTTTTTCAGCTCAGAAAATTTAAAAAAGAAGCCTTTACCAATGTTGCGTTTTTAAAAGAAATTAAGCAAAATTCTCGTAAAAGCTCTCAAATAAAAAAGTGGTTAATTCTTTGTACTAGATTATTACTTTTAGCGGCTTTAGTACTTGCTTTTGCGCAACCATTTACAACAAAAAATAACACTTTTAAAACCCAAAAAGAAACGGTTATCTATTTAGATAACTCTTTCAGTATGCAAGCTAAAGGGAATCAAGGTGAGCTTCTAAAAAGAGCTTTACAAGATTTGGTAAATAGTATTCCAGAAAATGAAAATATTTCTGTAATTACTAACAATAAAACATTTAAAAACACTTCATTAAAAGCCATAAAAAACGAGTTATTACAGTTAGATTATACATCAACACATTTGCCAATTCAATCGGCTTTTTTAAAGGGCAAAGCACTATTAAATAAAAGCACTAATAGCAAAAAAGATTTCATTTTAATTTCAGATTTTCAACAAAACGCATCTAGTTTTAAACCTGAAGTAGATTCTTTAATGTCTATACATTTAGTTAAATTAGAACCCGTAAACACTAATAATATTTCTATTGATAGTGTTTATATTTTAGAAAGTACACCTGCCAACATAAAATTAAATGTTGTTATAAAAAATACAGGAAAACCTGTTGAGAATTTACCAGTATCATTATTTAATGATTCTAATTTAATTGCAAAAACCTCAGTTACTATTTCGCAAACTGCTGAAACCACTTTTTCGTTACCAACCAATCAAACCATTAATGGTAAAATAACTATAAATGATGGAAATTTAAGATTTGACAATACATTCTTTTTCAATATTAATAGCAAAGAAAAGATAAAGGTTTTAGTCGTAAATGAAGATGATGATAGTTACCTAAAACGAATTTTCACTAAAGACGAATTTAAGTTGACTACAACATCAACTGATGCTTTATCATACAACATTCTCGACCAACAGAATTTAATTGTTTTAAACGAATTGAATAGTATTCCTAATCCGTTAGTTTCTGCATTAAACCATTTTACTTCGCAAGGAGGTTCTGTTGTAATCATTCCTTCGGAAAAAATTAACGCACCATCATACAATTTGCTATTATCAAATTATAATACAAGTTTTGGTAGTTTAATTACTTCAGAAAAAAATGTGACTTCTATTAATTATTCACATCCTATATACAATCGGGGTGTTTTTGAAAAGCAAGTATCTAACTTTCAATACCCCAAAATGCAAAGTTTTTATGAGGTGAGTTCCTCTAATTTTTCATCTATTTTAAGTTTTGAAGACAATAAGCCTTGTTTATTTAATAGTAAAAATGCCTACATTTTCACTTCGCCTTTAAATAATAAAAATTCCAATTTTAAGAGTTGGAATGTTATTGTACCTACATTTTATAACATTGCAAAACAAAGCTTTAAAACACCAGAGTTATATTATACTACAGGAAAAAATAATGCATTTGAAGTTGAAATAGAATTACAACAAGATGATATTTTATCACTAGAAACAAATGATGTAAACATTATTCCTAGACAAAAATACTTTAATAGTAAGGTAGTTATAAATACCTTTGAAACTCCCGATGTAGCTAATACATATTTGGTAAAAAATAAAGATGCAATTATTAATAGTGTGGGCTATAATTATAATAGAAAAGAGAGTAATTTAATTTACGAAGATCTATCTAACCTATCTAATGTAACAATTAACAATTCTATAGCTAACGTTTTTGATTCTATAAAAAGTGAGTCTAAAATTAATGCCCTATGGAAATGGTTTGTTATTTTTGCACTGGTATTACTCATTATTGAAATGCTCATATTAAAATATTTTAAATGAACGTACTTATAAAATCTGCTACAATTTTAGATCCTAAAAGCGAATTTCATAATTCTACTCAAGATATTTTAATTGAAAACGGTACGATTTTAAAAATTTCCAAAAACATTAAAAACACCAACAATTATCAAGAAATCAAACTTGATAATTTGCATGTATCACAAGGGTGGTTTGATAGTAGCGTTTGTTTTGGTGAACCTGGTTTTGAAGAAAGAGAAACCATTAAAAATGGTCTCAAGGTGGCTGCTGCTTCTGGATTTACAACCATTGCTTTAAATCCGAATACCAACCCTATATTAGACACAAATTCAGATATTACTTTTGTAAATGCTAAAGCAGCTAATAATGCTGTTACTGTATTACCCACTGGAGCGTTAACTGTAGGAAGCAAAGGTATAGATTTAGCTGAACTTTACGATATGTTTACAGCTGGTGCTGCATCATTTTACGATTATAAAAAGCCTATTTCTAACCCTAACCTAATGAAAATTGCACTACAATATGCTGCAAATTTTGATGGTCTAGTGCAATCTTATCCTCAGGAAAACAAAATTGTTGGTTTAGGTGTCATGAACGAAAATATTACTAGCACCAAATTAGGCTTAAAAGGCATTCCTGCTTTAGCTGAAGAACTTCAAGTTACTAGAGATTTATTCTTACTAGAATACACAGGAGGAAAATTACACATACCAACAATTTCAACAGCTAAGTCTGTAGAACTCATTAGAGACGCTAAAAAGAAAAAATTAGACATAACTTGTAGTGTGGCTATTCATAATTTAGCTTTTACAGATGAAGTTTTAACAAGCTTTGATTCTAATTATAAAGTATTACCCCCTTTGAGAACGCAAACAGATATTGACGCTTTAATTGCGGGTGTTAAAGATGGCACCATAGATATGGTCACTACTGATCATACTCCTATTGACATTGAAGACAAAAAGGTAGAATTTGACCATGCTTCTTATGGAACCATAGGACTAGAAAGTGCTTTTGGAGCTTTACAAAACATATTTACTACCAAAAAAACGATTGATATTCTAACCAAAGGGAAACAACGTTTTGGTATTGAAACAACACCTATAAATATTGGTAATAAAGCGAATTTATCGCTTTTTAATCCTGATGATAAATACACTTTTGATAGAAACTCCATTCTTTCTAAATCTAAGAATAGTATTTTTAAAAATACTCCCTTAAAAGGAAGTGTTTATGGTATCATTTCTAACAATAAAGTTTCATTAAACAATTAATAATGACGCAGCAAGATGTAGAGCGCGGAAAGAAAAACGCTATTATTAGCTATATAACCATTTTTGGTGTTATTATAGCCTATTTCCTTAACAATGAACCTCATAAAAAAAGTGCATTTGCAAGTTTTCATATTAGGCAATCTTTAGGTTTATGGCTCACTTTATTTATTTTAAATCTTTCAATAGTATCTAAATTTGATATTTTTATGCTAAGGTTTTCAGTCTATATTTTCTTTTTTGCACTGTATATCTATGGGCTATATTCAGCCATATCGGGTAAAGCCCAAAAAGTACCTTTAGTAGGAGGTCTGTATCAAAAAGTATTTTCTAACCTTGGTAATTAATCAATGAATAATTCTCTTTCTTTACAACATATTACAAAACCTTCTAGTTTATCTGAGAATGCCCCATTATTAATAATGATGCATGGTTATGGCAGTGATGAGAACGACTTGTTTTCATTTGCCAATGAATTACCTGAAGAACTTTTTATAATATCTGTAAAAGCCCCCTACCCTATGCAACCTTTTGGTAATGCATGGTATGCTATTAATTTTGATGCTGACCTAGGGAAGTGGAACGATAAAGATCAAGCTATAGAATCTAGAGATTTAATTGCTAAATTTATTGACGAAGCGGTTGAACATTATCCTGTAAATAAAGATAATATAACACTATTAGGCTTCAGTCAAGGTAGTATCTTAAGTTATGGAGTAGCGCTTAATTACCCTGAAAAAATTAAAAACATTATCGCCTTAAGTGGTTATGTATATCATGATATTTTACCAGAGAATAAAGAAGACTATAACTATTCACAATTAGATTTTTACTGCTCTCATGGTAGTGTAGACCAAGTAATTCCAGTAGACTGGGCTAGACAAACACCTACCTTTCTTAAAAGTTTAGATATAAAGCATAGCTATTCAGAATTTCCTGTTGGGCATGGCGTTGCTCCACAGAATTTTTATGAGTTCAAAAACTGGCTTTCTGAACGCATATAATATATTAAGTAAAAGCTTACTATTTAGACAAAAAAGTAAAACTAAACTTCTTAATATTTAAAGATTTTAAATACAAAATCTCTGATAGCTGTTATAATACTTCAATGTTTTGTCAAAAATGTTCACTAAAAAACCTTGTTTAGTTTATTAATTTTGTGAATTATAATGCCAAAATCTTACCTATGAAAAAGAACATTAAACTATTTATCTCATTATTCGTATTTACGATATTAATCTCATGTGGAGGTTCTGATGACATGACTGAACCTATGAATGAAGATCCAAAAGATGAGACACCAGCTCCTGATCCAGACCCGGATCCGGATCCTGACCCAGAACCAGACTCTGAAAACTTTGCTGATCTTGAAGTACCCGCAGATGCTGGTACTGGAATGATATGGCAGTTACAAGCCGATGCCTCTGATGATTTTAACTACTCTTTTGAAGAAGCAGACTCCAAAACAAATTTTGGGGAAAATAAATGGTATAATTTTTACCATAATGATTGGGATGGCCCAGGAACTACATATTGGAAATATAACCATGTATCTGTAGATGGTAGTGATTTGATATTAAGAGCTTCTAGATGGAGTAGAACTAATGAAGATCAGCCAATAACTGGAGCTCCTAATAAAATGGGGCGTCCTGAAGATGGTATAAGTTCAGCATGTATTACTTCAAATACTAGAGTTAAATTCCCAGTATTTGTAGAAGCAAAAGTAAGTGTTGCCAATATAGTTCTAGCTTCAGATGTATGGCTATTAAGTCAAGATGATACTCAAGAAATTGATATTATTGAGTGTTATGGTGGTAAAGAACAAGGCAATGGATTCTTTTCTAAATTTATTCACCTAAGTCATCACTCTTTTATCAGACAACCATTCACAGATTATCAACCAAGAGATCTTGGTAGCTGGTATGAGGAAAGTGGAGTTGCCAATTGGGGAGACTTTCATTGGAACAATGGAGAAAGAAAATATACGCGTATAGCTGTAAACTGGATAAGTCCTTTCCATTTTGAGTATTATATAGATGGAGAAGTAGTAAGAGTTTTATATGATAAAGCTGCGGCTACTAAGAATGGCTCTACTTGGACATATGCTTATCCTACTATGACTGGAGGTCAATTAGATTTTGTAAACGGGTATCAGCAATTAACAACGCATTCTACAAATTCTAACTACTCATTGGATAGTTTAAAGGCTGCTAGTGAAGCTTCTAGTGTAAGTATTATAGATCCTTTTGATTATCAAAATGGTAATGGTATGGACAAAGAAATGGATATCATCATTAATGTAGAATCTCAGAATTGGCATGTTGATGCTAATAGAACACCTACAGATAGTGAACTATCTGATCCTGCTAAAAATATTATGAAAGTAGATTGGATACGCACCTATAAACCAGTTGCTCAATAACAAAACATAATTATTATATATACTATTAAGTTTAAAAAGGCTATCGTAATGATAGCCTTTTTAAATTACACATAACTTGTATTGCTTTTTCGTCATGAATATTTATATTAGATTTTGATATGAAAGGCATCCGTTATTTATCAAAATTCAAAAAAAATAGACGTTTAAAATCTAGATTAATAACAGGACTTTCACTGCTTATACTGTCACTTATCATTAATCATCTTACTGAAAATGATAACTTTCCCTTTAGTGATACCTATAGATTTCCTCTGTTTTCCATAATAGCTTCTATTGTTATAGGAACAATAGTTTTAATAATAGCTGATATCAATTTTAAATATTTTAAAGAAAACTATTTTAACAACAAAATAACAAGCAATAACATACTACACTTTTTGTTGTCTACAATGGGATATATTTCTATTATCTATATTCCAATATATTACTTTGCTGTTTGGATTCATGATGAAAATTTCTCTTTTTATTATTTGTTAATTGGTCTTCTACTCACGTTACTTTTAAGTTGTCTTACCATCATTTTTCTTTTTGCAAAAGACATCTATAAATTACATAAGTTAGAGACCTTAAATGGAAAAATAGATTTTAAATATAATGGAGAAACGCATCTAATCAACTATAGAGACGTCTCCTATATTTTTAGCGAAAGTAAAATTGTATATATAGTGACTACTAGTGGTGAAACTTTAATCACAGACTTTACATTAAATCAATTAGAAGACAAAATTAGTGAACACTTATTTTTTAGAGCCAATAGACAAATTATTCTACATTATAATTCTATTGAACACTTTAAGCCAATTGAAAATGGGAAATTAATAGTCACCTTAAAATCCTTTTTAGAAAAAGATATTCCTCAAATTACCATTAGTAGGTACAAGAAAAAAGATTTTGAAGCATGGTTTAATAAAAAGCTACAGAACTAAGTTGTTATTCAGTTGTCATTTTAATACCATTCGGTAATTAACCGTTGCTATTATCCATTTTCCATAAGTTTTCATTGTTTCTTCGCTTAAACTTTAAAATGAATTACAATGAAATCAAACATCTCAAGAAGTAAAGTGATACCTATTATAGCACTTATTTTATGCTTTATTATTTTTGAATTATCATTAGGACCTCTTTCTGTTATAATTACTGCTATACTGGTTTTATTTGCCAGTTTTTTTGAGTATAAGAAAGAAATGTTTAAGTCTCTAGGTTTTCAAAAAAATAATTTAAAAGCTAAATCTCTATTTGTTTATGCGCCTCTAATAGCTTTAGTATTATTTTTAGTTTACTATTTCGTTCTTGTACCCGTTGTAACAAATATTACAGACAAGCCAATAGACTTTTCAAGTTTTAAAGATTTAAAAGGCAACATTACATATGCTATTTTAGCATTAATTTTTATATGGGTTTCTGCAGCTTTTGGTGAGGAAATAATATGGAGAGGTTATTTTATGCAACAATTCTCTAAATTCTTTGGAAAGGGTAAATTAAGTATCGTTTTAAATATTTTGATATTTGCAATTCTTTTTGGTTATATGCATAGTTACCAAAGTATCACTGGACAAATAGTTACTGGTAGTATAGGCGCAATATTATCTATAATTTTCTATTTAAGAAAATCAGATTTATGGTTTAATGTAGCAGTACATGGTTTTTTTGATACTATAGCATTAATAGTTGTTTACAATGGCTGGTTCTAGAGTTTATAACAGTCATTATTTGATTTTATAAAAAACTTAATATAAATTAGTTAGACAAATATTCCATCAATTAAAATGACTAAAATTAAACTGTTTTACCTTCTCTTTTTATTAACTAATATCTCTATTTTTTCGCAAAACGAAGATTTAAAAGATATAAACATACAGGTTTGGCAAAATTTTACTAAAGCTTATGAAATGTTAGATTATAATCTATTTGAAAGCTTACATAGTGAAAATTTAGTTCGTGTTAGTGGTAATAGCAAAACTATAAAAGACAAAATAGCTTATATTAATGGTTACAAAAAATGGTGGAAAACAAAAGATAAGCAACAAACCATTTCTTTTAGATTTTTAGAACGCATAATTAACAATGATAAAGCTTCAGAACGTGGTATTTATAAATTAACTATAAATTCAAATACTGAAAACGAGAAAAACCACTATGGTAAATTTCATGTAATACATATTAAAGAAAACGGTATTTGGAAAATTTTGGTAGATTATGATTCTTCTGAAAATGAGGCTATAAATGAAGCTTCATACCTAGAAGCTTTTGCCATTGGTGATTTTGAGAAGTATTAACTACCAAGCCTTTTTATTTAAAAATAAAAAATCCAGCTATCATAAAAAATATGGTAGCTGGATAAAATATGAATTAAATATCTTCTATTCGTTTATTACAAGTCTAAACCCTTCACCATGAATATTTAGAATCTCTACTTTTTCATCTAACTTAAGGTACTTACGTAATTTTGCTATATATACATCCATACTCCTAGACGTGAAGTAATTATCATCTCTCCAAATTTTTGTTAAAGCTAATTCACGAGGCATTAAATCATTTTCGTGTAATGCCAATAGACGTAATAACTCGTTTTCCTTTGGTGATAGTTTAACAGGGTCTCCGCCATCAAAGCTTAAAAAGCGTAATTTAGAGTTTAAATTAAATCTACCAATAGTAAATTTAAATTGCTTACTATCAGATATAGTTTCAGTAGCTTTACGCTGAATAATAGCTTTAATTTTCATTAGAAGAACTTCGCTATCAAAAGGCTTGTTTAAATAATCATCTGCCCCTACCTTATAACCTTTTAAAACATCTTCTTTCATTGTTTTAGCAGTTAAAAATATAATAGGTACATCTGTATTCTTTTCTCTTATCTCTTTAGCCAAAGTAAACCCATCTTTATAAGGCATCATGACGTCAAGAATACATAAATCGAAATCGTCTTTTTTAAATTTTTCAAATCCCTCCATACCATTTTTAGCATGCGTTACTTCATAATCATTCATCATTAAATAATCCTTAAGGACGGTTCCAAAGTTAGGATCGTCTTCAACCAGTAAGATTCGTTTTTTTTGCTCTTCCATATTTTATGATATTAGTGGAAGCTTTATACTAAAAGTGCTTCCTTTTCCTTTTTCACTTTCAACAGATACATAACCATGATGATCATCTACAATTCGTTTAACATAGGCTAAACCTAATCCATGACCTTTTACATTATGTATATTTCCTGTGTGCTCTCTATAAAATTTTTCAAATACTCTTTTAACTGCTGTTTTACTCATACCACTGCCATTATCTTTAATTTTGAGTATAATATTTGTGCCTACATTTTCAGTAGAAACTTCAATTTCTGGAGCATTTGGCGAATACTTAATGGCGTTATCTAAAATATTCACTATAACATTAGTAAAGTGTGTTTCATTTGCTAAAACCGAAGATTTACTGGCATCTAGAAAAGTATTTATACTTCCTTGTCTATCTTCTACAATTAGCTCTACATGCGTAATGGCATCGTCAATTATGTCGTGTAACTTTACTCTATCCTTACTAATGTTAAGCTCGTTCTTTTCTAGTTTAGATATTCGTAAAACATTTTCTACTTGTGCATGCATCCGTTTATTTTCCTCTTTAATCATTGAGAGGTAACGTTTTACTTTCTCTTTATTATCAATTATTGTAGGGTTCCTAATAGCATCTAAAGCTAGATTAATAGTAGCTATGGGTGTTTTAAACTCATGCGTCATATTATTTATAAAATCTGTTTTAATTTCAGATATTTTCCTTTGTTTAATTAATTGATACAAAGCGCTTGTATAAGCGATTATTATTATAGTAGTAAATACTATTGATAATAAAATCATACCTAATATAGATGATAAAATAAAACTTTTATCATCTGGAAAATTAACTAGTAATTTATAAGGTGTTTGCCTATTTTCATCATAAAATATAGGTACTTTATACGGCGACTTCTTGCTATATTCAAAGTTTTCACTTTGTACTTTTGTTGCTAAACCATTACTGTAAATAGCAAATTCAAAATCTAAGTCTATGTTTTCTTCCGCTAACTTTTGAGTTATTAAATCATCAATAACTTTTGATGAAATCCTTTTATGAATAGGAAATGTTTTTGCATAAGCCTTAAATTGCTTTTCAAAATAACTTTTTTCTGCTTCCTTTATCCTTCCACTATTAAGGATATTAATTATAGGGCTTTTACCTAAATCTTTATTATCAATGAGGTCTTCACCTTGATAATATTCTAACTTAGAATTTCCTGTTATTCTTTGAATTTCAATACTATCTAAACCAATGTCAAAGAGCGATTGATATAGTTTATAGTTTTGTTCTAAAACACCACTACTATAAACAAGTCTTTCTTTAGTATTATTATTTTGTTGATAAATAAACAGTTGTGATACTGCACTAGAATCAACTTCATTTTCTGTAGTAATTAACTTTTGATAGGACTCAAACTTTTTATTGTATTCATCATCTTCAATGTTATTAGATACTTCATATAAAGTACTTATTACATTAGAATGAAACCTTTTTTTTTCGTTTTTTACAGAATCGTTAATAAAATAAGCTTGAACAAATATTATCCCTATTAAAGATAAACTCATTAAAATTACCAGTAGGGTGAATATTCTCTTACTCATTAATCAAATTTAACATTTTAACATTTAGCAATATTAGGTTTTAACCTTACATTAACAAAAATGCTAAATTCTATGGTTAATCGTCTTTTTTAAGGAGTTTTTTGTGAATTTCGTCGACTTGTTTTTTGGTATTTTGAAGCTCAATATTTTCTATCACAAAGTCAGATAATTTTATTTTTTCAGCATCAGTCCACTGATTCTTCATAATAGCTTCAATTTTCTCTAAAGTGGTATTGTCTCTTTTTAACAATCTTTCAATTCTAATTTCTCTGGGAGAAGTAACAGTAATAATAGCATCACATGTTTTATGTCCGCCATTTTCAAATAATATTGCCACTTCTTTTATAACATAAGGGGTATTTTGTTTTAAAGTCCACTTTTCAAAATGTCTCGCTACCTTGGGGTGCACAATAGCATTCATTTTCTCTAGAGAGTCTTTATCATTAAAAATGATGTTCGCCAAAAATGGTTTATTTAATATCCCATCTACATATGCCTCTTCACCAAAAAGCTGAATAAGTTTTCGTTTAATTACTTTAGACCTATTCATCAGTTTTTTTGCTTGTTCATCTGCAATATAAACTGGTACTCCTAAACTCATAAAATGTTTAGCTACCGTAGTTTTTCCGCTACCAATACCTCCTGTTAATCCAACAATCATCATTTTGTTATAATAAATTCTATTTGTTGATGACTAATTTTTGCACTTTTAACAGTTTCTGGAAACACAACTAATTCGGGAACCAAAAACATCTGACTCCCTTTTACATTTTTATAATCACAAACAATTTTAAAATCTGAAGATTTAACTTCTTTAAAATTATTAAGGCTTACATAATAGGCAACACTAACTTCTTTTGGAAAATATTTTAAATTAATATTTTTAGGAACATTCTTTACCTCTACCGGGACTTTTAAAGTGCCTTCTGTAAATTTCTCTACATTTACTTTAACTCGTGTTGACTTTGTAGAAAACTTTAAATCTGTATTATTTTCTGGAAGTTTTATATTGATTTTTTGATCAATGTCTTTTCTTACCTCTTGTAAAACTAGCTCGTCTGTTTCTAAACTATTTATCTTAGATACTAAGATATGAGGACCTATAACAACAATAGAGTCTGGCTGTAATTCTAAATCTTCAAAAGCGTTATATCCTGTACTAAACTTAATATTTGAATTTAATTTTATAGGAACGCTCTTAACCATATTGGCATCATACTTAAAATAAAGTGTATCTGGAGACATACTAAGTAATTCTACTTTTTTATCAAACTGTGTATTACTTAAATACGATTTTGATTGATTCCAGATATACGTTTTATTTCTTTTAATGACATCTTTAGAAAAATCTATATCAATTTTTGGAGTATTAAAACTGTATTTAAGCCATCTAAACCCGTGTGTTTTTAAAGTAAGACTAAGTGCCAAAGAATCGTTTAAAATAACATGATCTTCTGGAACATTTACTTTATTAATTCTAAAAGCAAGGGTTTTTGTGTAATCTTTTGATAGCTTAGAAAAAATTAAAATAATAAACGAAAACAACAAAAATAAAAAGAAGACATTCATCTTTTTACTTTTAAGAGACGCTACTATTTTAGATGTAATGTTACTAATCATTATTTAAAAAATAACTTCGGAAAATATGTTTCTGGATTTCTATTTAATACACCAACTGCCCAAGTAGATTTAAAAAATCCATAACCATAACCAAAAAACTGAATGCATATAGCTGGTATAGACAATACTGAAACTACTAAGCTTTTTGTTGAAACTAATGCCAAAGTAAATGCTAATACAAAGTACAACAAATAGCCATAAAATAGCCATTTAAAATTGAATAAAAGTAGTAACAATAACGCAATTATAAAACCTATACAAAACACTGTAGGGAACCAATAGGTTATTTTTTTTGTTGAAGGATGCCATTTATTTAAAATGGGTCTTACCAAACCAAATTTATTAACCTGAATGTAGAATTTAGACCATGATATTCTTCGTTTATGAAATACTTTTGCTTCTGGAATCAACTTGGTTATATAACCTAAATTCCAAAGTCTAATAGATAAGTCCGGATCTTCACCTGGATGGATATTCCCAAACCCCTTTGATGCCTCAAAAGCTTCTTTTGAAATCCCCATATTAAAACTTCTTGGTTGAAATTTATCTAAACTCTTTTTATCTCCGCGAATACCACCAGTAGTGATAAAAGACGTCATTGAAAAATTAATGGCCTTTTGAAGGTTTGTAAATGAATGATGTGCAGCATCTGGTCCACCAAAGCAGTCAACATAATCTGCTTCTAAACTTTTTTCAACTTCTGTTAAATAGTTTTCTGGTAGAATACAATCTGAATCTAATATGATAAAATAGTTACCTTTTGCCATATTCATACCATAATTTCTAGAATCTCCAGGGCCAGAATTCTTTTTAAAATAGTATGAAATATTGAGTTTATCACTAAACGTATCTACAATTTCTTTGGATGAAATTGAAGACCCATCTTCTACAATTACAATTTCAAAATGTGTGTTTGTGTTTAGGCCTTCAAAACTTTGCAAAAGCTCTAAAGTTTCATCTGGTCTATTGTAAACTGGTATTATAAAAGAATACTGTAATTGCATAAAACAAATGTAACCATTCCCTACAAAAAAGACCTGCTAGGTTTCAAAAACCTAGCAGGTCTAAATTATATTTATTTATTGGTCTTATTCTTCTCCTGTGAATGTACTCATTACCGCATCACTTACACCCATGTTACTAAATCCTCCATCGTTATAAAGATTTTGTAATGTAACACGTTTAGTTAAATCACTAAATAATGTAACAGTATAATTTGCACAATCTAATGCTGTAGCATTGCCTAGTGGAGACATTTTTTCTGCATAAGAAATGAAACCATCAAACCCTTTTACACCACTACCTGCTGTTGTTGGTGTTGGTGATTGAGAAATAGTATTAACACGTACTTTTTTATCTCTTCCAAAAAAGTAACCAAAGCTACGTGCTATACTTTCTAAATAAGCTTTGTTATCTGCCATGTCATTGTAATCTGGGAATACACGTTGTGCAGCCATATAAGTTAAAGCCACAATACTTCCCCATTCATTCATAGCATCTGCTTTGTAAAGTGTTTGCATTACTTTATGAAAAGACATTGCAGAAACGTCTGTTCCTTTTTGTGTCCAAGCATAATTTTGGTCAGTATAATGCTTCCCTTTTCTAACGTTAATAGACATGCCTATTGAGTGTAAAACAAAGTCTATTTTTCCGCCCAAGATTTCCATTGACTTTTCAATCAAATTCTTTAAATCTTCTTCAGATGTTGCATCGGCTGGAATAATTTGAGAGCCTGTTTTTTCTGCTAGCTCATTTATTTGTCCCATTCTCATGGCAACTGGCGCGTTAGTTAATACAAACTCCCCTCCTTCTTCATGAACGCGTTCTGCTGTTTTCCACGCAATTGAATTAGAATCTAAAGCTCCAAAAATGATTCCTTTCTTTCCTTTTAATAAATTATGTGACATATCTTGGTTAGTTTATTTTATATGTTAATCTCGTTAAAATAAGGTTCAAAAATAATAAACTTCTCACTTATTATTTAGAACTAATTGCTTTTTAATTAAGTAACTCTTTTGCATGTGCTATTGCAGATGATGACATTTCTATACCACCCAACATCTGCGCTATTTCTACCACACGTTCATCATGATTTAATTGCACCAAATTAGTTTGCGTAATATCATCTACATCTTCTTTATATACTTTAAAATGAGAGTGCCCTTTTGCTGCTACTTGTGGTAAATGCGTTATAGTAAACACCTGCATAGTTTTACTCATTTGCAACATGATATCTCCCATTTTGTTTGATATTTCTCCTGATACTCCAGTATCTATTTCATCAAACATAATGGTTGGTAATTGAATATATTTAGCTAGAATTGATTTGATTGCCAGCATAATTCTGGATAGTTCACCTCCAGATGCTGCTTTTTTCAATTCGTTAAAATTCCCTCCTTTATTAGCTGAAAATAAAAACGACAATTCATCTTTTCCGTTTGATAAGAAATTATCTTGTAGCGTAACACCAATATTAAATTGGGCATTTGCCATTCCTAATTCAGATAAAATAGACTCTAACTGTTGTTTTAAATCTGGTATAGCAATTTCCCTATTATTGTGAATTGTTTTTGCTATGGCATCTAGTTTTTTAGCCTGGACCGATATTTCTTGTTCTTTCTTTAAAATAGTATCTTCTAAATTCTCAGTGACTGATACTTTTTCTTCTAAAGCTTCTCTTATTTTTATTAATTCTGAAATATCTTCGGCTACATGCTTTTGCAGTAAATCATGAAGCATTTTCAATTTAGAATCTACTTCTTCTAATCGTTTAGGATCTGCATCTAAGCCTTCTTGTAATGCATTAACTTCAGTATAAACATCATCCATTTCGATGAGGCTGCTATTAACTCTATTGAATAAACCTTCATACTTTGAAGACAGTCCTGAAAGCTTTTGAAATGTATTTTTTAAAGATGTTAAGGTAGAAAGTGCACCTATTTGCTCATCAGTTAGCAACTGATAAGCTTCAGATAAATTCTCTTTAATACCTTCAATGTTATTAAGTGTTTCGTATTCTGTCTCTAAAGATTCTAACTCACCTTCAACTAAATTAGCTTCAACTAATTCTTTTAGCAAAAACGAATTGTAATCATGTTCTTTAATAGCTTCAGCTTGAAAATTCAAAAGCTCTTTTAACTCTTTTTGAAGTTTTTTATAAACCCTTAATTCTTTTTGATATTCATTTAAAGCCTCATCATTTTTTGCTAATGCATCTATTATTTGAAACTGAAAGGCATCATCTGTAAGTTGCATGGTTTGGTGCTGCGAGTGCACATCTATTAAGCATTCGCCTAAACGTTGTAACCCGCTTAAGTTTACAGGAGAATCATTTACAAACGCTCTAGATTTACCTGATGGTAATATTTCTCTTCTAATAATTGTTTGCGCTTCATAATCAAAATCTTCTTCCTCAAAAAGCGTTTCTAGTTTATAATCAGACACATTAAAAGTTGCTTCAATAATACATTTTTGAGATGCATCTTTTAAACTGCTTAAGTCTGCTCTTTTTCCTAAGATTAATGATAAACCGCCTAATAAAATAGATTTACCTGCTCCGGTTTCACCTGTGATTATAGAAAAACCATTATTAAAATCTACTTGTAAATGATCTATTAATGCGTAATTTTTTATTGAAAGTGATGTTAACATAAATTATCCAGTCGCAGTTATCGGTATAAAAAGTTTAATCAATAAATTAGAACTTCATAGCGTTCCATTTAGAACTATGCATTGGCGCTACTCTTTGAAGTATTTCTTTAAGGCTAGCAATATTTACATTAGGGCCATCACTAAAAATTTGTGATATCTCATCTGCCTTAGCGTCAAAAAATGTACGTTGTAAAAAAGAGTTAGGTCTTCTTCTATTCATTATTTGAAATTGCTTTAAAACATCAGCAATTTTTGTTTTGCCTTCTTTTGGGTTTTCATTCATTACATCTAAACCTTCTATATGATAGACATTAAGTACATTTCTATATTCCTTAAAAGTTGGTGATAATAAATTATCTATAAGGACAAACCTACTTTGTAAACCATCTTCTAATTTCCAGCCTTCAAAATTTCCTTGTTGAGAATAATTTGTTATAGTTTGAGCTTGTTTTAAATATTCGTCTCCTCCATTAGGAGCAAAAGAATCTGCATCTAAAGCTAATACCATATACACATGAAATGCCAAAACAGATACTAAATTAGACTGAAATTGTGTAGGATTGAATATTAAATTCTGATATTCTAAATACTTAAATGTAAAATCTTTGTCATTGAAATTATAAACAGGCGTGCTGTATGAAGAACCATAAACAGGTCTAGATGATTGAACCTGTAACGTAGCTTGAAACGTTTCTCCACTGTAATTAGATACATTAATAACCATACTACAGTCTATTTTTTCTTGTGAAAGAAATGTTTTATCGGTCCATTTAGTATTGTTAATAAACTCTTTAAGCTGTTTTTCTAAAGTTTTAAAAATTGGAAAATTCTCGTTACCTGTAAACTGTGCATTAACTACAACATCACAATTTAACTCTTGTGAAAACCCCAAGGTTCCAATAAAAAAAGTTAAAACAAAAAGAATATTACGCATGTATTTGCTCTGTTATTTTATGTAATAAATCTTTAGCTACCTCAGCCTTAGATTTTAATTGAAACTCAGTGATATTCTCTGCATCATCTATAAAAGTTACTTTATTAGTATCACCTTTAAATCCTGCTCCTTTATCTTGTAACGAATTTAAAACAATTAAATTTAAATTCTTTCTTTTAAGTTTACCTTTTGCATTTTCTAATTCATTATTGGTTTCTAAGGCAAACCCTACTAAATACTGATTAGATTTTATATCTCCTAAAGAAGCTAAAATATCTTTAGTTTTCTCTAATTCTAAAGTTAACGCAGAATCTTTCTTTTTTATTTTCTGTAATGCAAGTTCTTTTGGTTTATAATCTGCAACAGCAGCTGAAAGTATAGCCACATCTACAGATTTAAAATGTTTATGTACTTCATTGTACATATCTTCTGCACTTGTTACTGCTTCCACATGTATCAAGCTATGAGATACTTTTTGATATGTTGGACCGGTTACCAAAATAACCTCAGCCCCTAAGTTGGCAGCAGCTTTTGCTATTTCAAATCCCATTTTTCCACTAGAGTGGTTCCCAATAAACCTTACAGGGTCTATAGCTTCATAGGTTGGACCTGCGGTGATTAAAACTTTTTTATTTTTTAAAGGCAGTTTGTCTAAAATATCATTTTCAATAAAAGCAACAATATCTTCTGGTTCTGCCATTCTACCTTCTCCAACTAATCCACTTGCTAATTCTCCACTAGTTGCAGGAATCATAGTATTACCAAAACGTTGCAATTTTTCAAAAGAAGCTAAAGTAGATGGATGTTTGTACATATCTAAATCCATAGCTGGTGCAAAATACACTGGACATTTAGCCGATAAATAGGTTGCTAATAACAAATTATCACAAACCCCATTCACCATTTTAGACATGGTATTTGCTGTAGCAGGAGCTATTATAAAAATATCTGCCCAAAGCCCCAAATCTACATGATTATTCCAAACCGCATTATCATCTTCTTCATTAGTAAACGAAGAATGAACTGGGTTTTTTGATAAAGTTGAAAGTGTTAAAGGTGTTATAAATTCTTTAGAAGCTGGTGTCATTACCACTTGAATATTGGCACCAGATTTTATAAACAACCTTACTAGCGAAGCTGTTTTATAAGCGGCAATTCCGCCACTAATTCCTAATAGTACGTTCTTGCCGCTTAATATACTCATAAGAAATTTTACTGAGCGTCTTCCTCAGTATTTCTAAAATAAATTTTATCAGTTAGCCATTCTTGTACAGCTAATGCATGAGGTTTTGGTAATTTCTCATAGAATTTAGAAACCTCTATTTGTTCTTTATTTTCAAAGATCTCTTCAAGGCTATCATTGTAAGTAGCAAACTCTTCTAACTTATCAATAAGCTCTTTTTTAATCTCAGTATTAATTTGTTCTGCTCTTCTAGCAATAATAGAAATTGACTCATAGATGTTTTCTGTTGGTTCATCTACTTGGTTTCTATCATAAGTTACTGTATTAACAGGAGCGTTGATTTTCTTTAAATCCATCTTTAACTATGTTTAACTTTTAGTGCTATACTTTTTTAATTCTTCGTCTAAAACCTTAGCCATTTTATTAACTTCTTTAGAGAATTTAGACTCTTTAAAAGTTTGCAAAAATGCATCACTATATTCTTTAGTTGTTTTTAAACGTTGTTTCCTTAATTGTACAATACCTTCTTCTCTAGAAGTTATTCTTTCATAACTATTTACTGCTTGTTTATACGCTGCATCTAATCTGTAAAACATCGCATCTTCTCTTAATTTTGATCCAGGGAAATCGAATAAAAAGCTATCAAAAGATTTTATTGCTGAAGTAAAATCTCTTGTAAATCCAGGAGCAATATCACTATACTGTTTAGCTATATAAAATGCTTTCTGCTCTAATTTATATTCTAACTCCTTAACTAATTTATTAGCCTCAGATAAATATGAAGATTCAGGAAATATATTTATGAATTCTTGTAATTTTTCAATTGCTTCAGTTGTTTCTGATTGGTCTTTGGAATATTCAGGAGACAACATATAATAACTTCTAGCGCTTAAAAAAGACGCTTCTTCTAGTTTTTCACTTTTTGAATAGCTCTTAGAAAATTGTTCAAATCTGTACGCTGCAATGTAATAGTCTTTCATTTTATAAAACGTCATTGCATATAAATACATTAGCTTTTGAGCTTGAGGTTTCCCTCTGTATTCTGGAACTATTTGAGCAAATAATCTATTGGCTTTAGAGTACTTACCTTCATTATAAAGGGTTTCTCCTAAAGTAAACTTTTCTTTTATAGCGTCTTTACCTGATGCTTTTAATACCTTTTGATATTCGTTACAAGAGGTTAAAGCGGCAAATACTAATATTAAGTAAAAAAACTTTCTCATTGAATTTTTAACAGACTGCAAAATTAAGTTAATAATATGGATTTAAAAAATATATTTTAAAAGCTAAAATAGCTGCTTATAGTTAGTAACAGCAAGGATTAAGTAATATTTAACTTTTTAATTTTTCAACACAATCAAAAAGTTTATGATCTAATATCATTTTACCGCTTTCATTATAATAATAGGCCCTAACAAATTTATAATCTAAATACAATTCTTCTAGAGTATATGAATGCATTTGATGTATTTCTTGATTAAAAGACTCATCGTAATAACTAATCATTATTAAAAACTCTCCATTTTGTGCTTTTAATTCTTCTTTTGTAAATTCAGAAAGAGGGCTTTTTTCATCTATTTCATGTACTATAGTCCAAGTTGTTGGCAGATAATTAATAGACTTCCTTTCTAACGTAAGATTGTAAAAATCGTTTTTGTAATTCCCCTTATCGTCTTCTCTTGTTAAAGATAAAGTAACTGTTACTTTAGGGTAAATCATCACACTTTTTCTATTGTTTACTATTCTAAACATAATAGACTTAGTATGCTTAAAATCTCTTAAAACAATTTGTTTACTGAATCTAATAGCTGCTTTAGGTTTTGAAAATCTTCCATAAAGTAAACCTGTAATAAATGCAAAAATGACCAAGCCCAGAAACGCTTCAAAAGAAGATATTATTCCGCTAGCGATACCTTTAGGAGCCATTGCTCCATAACCTAAGGTTGTAAATGTTTGCGCTGAAAAGAAAAATGCGTTAAAAAAATCATGAATAAAATTTCCAGTAGAAGCTGTTATTTCTTCTATTCCTATTGCAATATAAATTATTGCAAATAGGGCGTTAATTATCAACCCCACTAAAAAGGTTAAAAAGAAAAAATATCCCCAAGAAATACTTACTAAGAAATTATAAGCTTCTGAAAATCTTCGCGCTTTATTAAGATGTAAAATATTAAAAGATCCGTTAGGATTCATCATTCGTTCAGCATAAGGAGCAGAAGCATTACCTAATCCAGGATCTTTTATTTTTTTACCCATTTACGCTAAATACGCTTTTATTTTTTCTTTTAAATTATTAGATGCTGGTACTACTGGCAACCTTACTGTATCTGCACAAAAACCTAATGCTTCAAAAACAGCTTTGATTCCTGCCGGATTGTTTTCTTCAAAAATATGATCTATTACATCCATTAATTTATAATGAAGTTGGTACGCTTGTTTTGCATCTCCTTTTAACCCTAAACGAATCATTTCCGAAAAATCTTTAGGAAGCGCTTGCCCTATAACAGATATAACACCTGCTCCACCAGCTAATGTAACTCCTAAAGCTAAATCATCATCTCCAGAAATTACCAAAAAGTCTTCTGGTTTATTTTTAATTAACTCATAATATTGAGCCATATTATTACCAGCTTCTTTAACTGCTATAATATTATCAAAATCTTTAGCAAGCCTTAATGTTGTATCGGCGTCCATATTTTTAGAAGTTCTACCAGGAACATTATACAAAATAATATCAACAGGGCATGCTTTTGCTATTGCTTTAAAATGCTGATATAAACCTTCTTGAGTTGGTTTATTATAATATGGAGACACAGATAAAATGGCATCTATGCTACTTAAATCTGTAGTTTTAATTTCTTCTATAACTTGGGTAGTATTGTTTCCTCCAATACCTAGTACTAAAGGTAAACGTCCATTATTTGCACTAGAAATAGTTGCTATTACATCTTGCTTTTCTTGTTTTGTAAGTGTTACACTTTCTCCTGTTGTACCACAAATAACAAGGTATTCAACACCATTTTCAATATTATGGTTCACTATGTTAGTTAATGCTTTATGATCTATACTTAAATCTGCATTAAAAGGTGTAACCAAAGCAACTCCAGTTCCTAGAAACTTATTGTTCATTTCAAATTTTATTTAATATAGTTAAGTATTTAGTGAGTTCTTTACTAAATACATCAAATTCTTTAACATTGGTTTTTATGATAAGGTCATTTAGACGTTCATCGGTTTGTAGAACCCCTACTTTGAATTTTGACTTTGAAGATGCCGTAATTAACTTTAACTCCAATAAGTCTTCTTGATAATAACTTAACAATACATCAAAACTTTCATCTACAAAAGTTTGCAAACCAGGATTATTAATAGCTCCGTTCCATCCAAAATCTTTAGGATTAAAACATTCTACCCAAGAGAGTAAAGCATCTTTTTTGCTTTCAGAATATACAACAACCTTAAGTCTATTGTGATGCACTTTAATAGCATCTGCTAAATCTCTAAAAGTATCAAGATCATCAAACTCATCAACATTTAAAATAACACCAATACTAGACACTTTAGTATTGGTAACATTTACTTGCCTTTTAGATAACAATTTATTCAAGTACTTAGACTTAGAATTCTCTTTAAAACCCTTTAAAATCATTTATCTTTAACCTTTGCACAAAGGTAGCAAAACTACATTCAAAATTTTGATTAAACACATGAGGTTAACACATTTATTTTTTTTGTTAATATTTTTTGTCTTTTCTAACTGCAAGGAACAAAATTCATATTTAACTAAAATTGAAGGAAAACATATTGTAATTACAGATTCACTCACTAAAAACAAAGAAGTTGAAGATTTCATAAAACCTTTTAGAGAACATATAAATAATGATTTAGATAGCATTTTAGCCTACTCGCCAAAAATTTGTTCAAAATCTGATGGAGAACTTAATACTGCTATTGGCAACTTTATGGCCGATGCTGTTTATAGCGAATCTAACCCAATCTTTAAAAGCAGAACAGGCAATAATATTGATATGGTTTTACTAAACCATGGAGGCATAAGAGCTGTTTTACCTAAAGGAAATATAACCAAACGACAAGCCTACGAAATCATGCCTTTTGAAAATAATGTAGTTGTGGTAGCGCTTAAAGGCAAACAAATTGATGCGTTATTAAATTACCTAAAAAACAAAAAAAAGGCTCACCCAATTTCTCAATTAAAACTAACCCTAGATCAATCTTACAATATAAAAGAAGCCACTATAAAAGGAAAATTGATAAAAAAAGATAAAACATACTATGTTGCTACCAGTGACTATTTATATGGTGGAAATGATGGCATGTATTTTTTTAAACCTAATGATGGTTTATATGTTTTAGACTATAAAATTAGAAACGCCATTATTGACAAATTCAATAAACTGGATACTATTAATCCTATGATTGATGATAGATTTATTCAAATAAAATAGAAGCAATAAATGAAACGAAGAGAATTTATTCAACAAGCATCAGTAGGAACTACTTTAATTACATTAGGTGGTGTTGGCTTGCAATCTTTTACTAGTGCGCCATCTAAAAAAATAACGATTCTTCATACTAATGATGTACATAGCCATATAGATGCTTTTGGACCAAATGATGGTAGAAACTCTAACAAAGGTGGTATAGCTAGAAGAGCTTCTTTAATTGAAAATATTAGAAAAGAAAATCCAAACACGCTTCTATTAGATGCTGGAGATATTTTTCAAGGTACTCCTTATTTTAATTATTATGGTGGTAAACTTGAATTTAAACTCATGAGCATGCTAAAATATGATGCTGCTACTATAGGAAATCATGATTTTGATAATGGTATTGATGGTTTATTTGCACAATTACCTCATGCTAAATTTCAATTTTTATCGGCTAATTACGATTTCTCAAACACCATTATGGATACGCATACCAAGCCATATAACGTTTTTATAAAAGATGGCATTAAAATAGGAGTTTTTGGTTTAGGCATTAAATTAGAAGGTCTTGTGGATAAAGCAATGTATAAAGAAACCAAATATTTAGATCCTATTGAAATTAGTCAAGATATGACTAGAATTTTAAAGACTGAAGAACAGTGCGATTTAATTATTTGCTTATCTCATTTAGGCTATAACTATAAACAAAATCCAGATAAAATAAGTGATTTAAAATTAGCTGCAGCTACAAAAAACATAGATTTAATTATTGGTGGGCATACACATACTTTTTTATCAAAACCTACAGTTATAAAAAATAGCGAAGGTAAAAATGTACTTGTAAATCAAGTAGGATGTTATGGCATTAACCTTGGGAAAATAGATTTCTATTTTGATTCTAAAAAAAATAAATCCGCCAATGGTAAATCTATAATTATTTAAGAGCTAAGACATTTTTTAAAGAAGCAACATAAGAAGTTACAGCTTTATTCTTACCAGTTAATTGCTTAATTCTACTTTTTACTTTTTGCTCTACTCCCATATATCTGCACATAAAATATAGGCTTGCAACGTAAAGAATTTTGTCAATCATTTCAAAACTCCAATGGTATACATAATACATATTAATATACCCTAAAGCAATTGAAAACCCAAGAAAAATAACTCCTGTTAAAAACAAAACTGATTGCTTACTTTGTGTGCTTAAGTAAAAACTAAAAGCAACAAACGACAGTACTATCAATGAAAGGCTTTTAATAACAAACAAAAGTATTTCATTAGTATTTGTAATAGACATATTTAATTCTACATATAAGCAATATAAAAAGTATAGACTGATACAAAACACCATAAACAAATAGCCACCAATCACTTTATCTAATCTATGAATTCTTAGCTTTGGAATTATCATACCTATCAAATAAAGAATTCCAATTATGTATAGTACACTAGATACTTTTAAATGTAGCTCTCCATAAAAAAACATAAAAGAGACATCTCCTAAAAAGGCAAAGATTAAATACGAAATAAAAGGTATATTAAAATACTTCTGTTTCACAAAAAAGAAAATTAAAAATACTGGAACAAGTAAAGGGTATATCGTTTTAGTTATCATTTGGTTTTTAACAACACTACTAAATATTATCAAGGTTGTCAAAATAAAAAAGACGTTAAAAAACACCTTTCCAAAAGTAATTTTAAATAGGTTTTTCATAATAATTACATAAGTAGGTTGGCTAAACTTAACAAAAAAATTCAATTTCAACGAAAAAAACAACCATTTTATCGATTTAAACTTGTTTTTTAAGCAGTTTGTCGATAATCTTGATTTTACCCTTGATATTTAATCAGCATTTAAACGTCTAAACAATTAACCCTAACTAATATCAAAACACATGAAAAAATATATTCCATTTATATTACGTTTAATTGTTGCAATTATATTAATACAAACACTTCGTTTTAAATTTACTGCCCACCCAGATAGTGTTTATATTTTTTCAAAAGTTGGTTTAGAACCTTTTGGGAGAATTGGAATAGGTATTATTGAATTAATTGCTGGAATTTTGCTACTAATACCTAAAACTATATGGATTGGAGCTTCACTTACTTTAGGTGTAATTGGAGGTGCCATACTGATGCATTTAACAACACTAGGTATTATTGTAAATAATGATAATGGAGTATTATTTATTTTAGCTGTGATTACTTTTATAGTATCTGGTATTATCTTGTTTCTTTATAAACATGATATACCTTTATTAAATAAGAAGACAATTAATAATTAGTAACCTTAAAACAAACGAAGTTCTTTCTTTTTTATATCTCTAAACTCTGTTTGTATGTAAAAGAAATAGAACGCAGCCACAGACAAAGTAGTTGATAAGAAATTAAGCAAAGTTCTTTCAGATATATATATGTAAGCTACATCAATTACTTCAGAAAACACAATACAAATAGTTCCCAAAAATAGATATAAAGATTTTTGATTATCTCTACAAAAGTAATTTAAAAGAGCTCCCGCTAATAGAGACAGCATAACTATATTATAGATTAGCTCTAAATAATAATCGTTTGAGGCATACAATTTTGGCACAACAATTAATTGTAGAACATATACCAGCCAAATATTTAAAGCTATCAAAACTATTAAATGAATTTTATAATTTTTAAGAATTTCTGGGATATCTATTTTTCTAACAACCTCAATAAACAAGAAAAAATAAGCTAAAATATAAAGCACGTTACCTATGTAAAAATCTATTTCTTTAATATAAGAAAGATTACTAGAATCTGGTATATTAACAACTATTAAAGCTATTAAATCTGAAATAGCATATGTAATTATAAATAATAAAAAGTAAAGCGATTTCCTCTTGGTAAAAATTAAATAACAAATAGCTATTAATGGAATTATTAGCGAGTCTAATGTATAAGAAATAAAATCCATGCCCATAAAACCGAAAACGGCAAATAGAATGTAAACTATTATTATTAAACCTACCAAGACTTTTGGTATGCGCATCTCACTAAAATTTTATTTCTGGGCAAATATAAGAATATTTTTAACAATTTATCGATAAAAAAAGTATTTCATCGATTTTTTTTAAAAATTATTTAATTTTTTGAAGGAATTCGCTTTCGTTAATTAACGTTACCCCTAATTTCTCTGCTTTTTCCTTTTTACTAGGTCCCATTTTATCACCAGCTACAATAAAACTTGTTTTTGAAGAAATAGAACTACTTACCTTTCCCCCATTATCTTCAATGAGTTTTTTTAGGTCATTTCTTGAAATTGATTCAAACACTCCTGTTACTACTATTGATTGTCCTTCTAATATATTTGTCTGCCCTTCTTGTTGTTCTGCAGATATTTCGAACTGTACTCCAAACTTCTTTAATCTTTCTACTATAAATACGTTTTCTTCACCTTTAAAAAAGTCTAATACACTTTCTGCTATTTTTATGCCTATTTCATCAACATTTACCAAATCTTCTTCGGTAGCATTAATTATAGCATCAATATTTTTATAATGCTTAGCTAATTTTTTAGCAACAGTCTCACCTACATATCTTATGCCCAAAGCAAACAAAACGCGTTCAAAAGGAATATTGATAGATTGCGCAATACCTTCAACTAAATTATCAGCACTTTTTTCTGCCATTCGTTCTAAAGGAATAACTCGTTCTTTTGTTAATTCGTATAAATCCGAATAATTTTTTATAAGACCTTCATTAACTAACAACGCTACAGTTTCTCCTCCTAGCCCTTCAATATCCATAGCTTTACGAGAAATATAGTGCTGTATTCTTCCTATTATTTGCGGACTACATCCATTATAATTAGGACAGTAATGCTGCGCCTCTCCTTCTTTTCTTATTAATTCTGAATCACATTCTGGACAATGTGTAATATATTTGGTTATTTCTGAAGTATTGGAGCGTTTACTTAAATCAACCCCTAAAATTTTGGGTATAATTTCACCTCCTTTTTCAACATACACTTCATCTCCTATTCTAACATCTAATTTTTCTATTTGATCTGCATTATGCAAAGAAGCTCTTTTAACTGTGGTTCCTGCCAATTCGACTGGTTCTAAATTTGCTACTGGCGTAATAGCTCCTGTTCTACCAACTTGGTACGTTATACTATTCAACTTAGTAGAAACTTGCTCTGCTTTAAACTTATAAGCCATTGCCCAACGTGGCGCTTTAGATGTAAAACCTAATTCTTCTTGCTGTTGTAAATCATTTACTTTTACTACTACACCATCAGTCTCATAAGGCAAGTTATGACGTTCTACATCCCAATAATTTACAAACTCTAAAACTTCATCAATAGAATTAACCAATTTTGAAGCTTCAGGAACTTTAAAGCCCCATGCTCTTGCTTTTTCTAAACTTTCGTACTGTGTATTAATTCCAATATTTTGTCCTTTAATATTATATAACAAACACTCTAATGGTCTTTTAGCTACTTCTGCACTATCTTGAAGTTTTAAACTACCTGACGCTGTATTTCTTGGATTTCTATATGGTTCTTCACCATTTGCTATACGCTCTTCGTTCATTTTATTAAACCCATCAAAAGGCAGTACTATTTCACCTCTAATTTCAAATTTAGGCGGATAATTTCCTTTTAATTGTAGAGGTACTGATTTAATGGTTTTAACATTAGCTGTTACGTTATCACCTTGAAAACCGTCACCTCGTGTTAGAGCTCTAATCAACGACCCATTTTCATAAGTTAAACTCATTGAAGCTCCATCATATTTTAGCTCACAGGTATATTGTACATCTCCATCAACCAGTTTCTTTATACGTGTTTCCCAATCTTGTAAATCTTCTTTAGAATAAGAATTATCGAGAGAATACATACGATATTCATGCACTATCGTTTCAAAATTCTTTGTTACCTCTCCTCCTACTCTTAGTGTTGGCGAATTGGCATGATAAAACTCTGGATGCTTTTCTTCTAAAGCTTGTAATTCTTTTAATTTTATATCGAATTCGTAATCTGAAATAGTCGGATTATCTAACACATAATAATTATAATTATGCGCTCTTAGCTCATCCCTTAACTGATTTATTTTTTGTTCTATATTCATTATAATCACCTCTAAGTCACAAATATTAAACACTTAACTGTTTACTGCAACTGCAAAAACATTAACTTATTAACATCCCTTTTATCATCCTATCTTTTTTAAAGATATCTTGCTTTAATTCTATCTCTTTAAAATTATAGCTTTTTAATAGTTGTATCATATCATTTCCCAAATATTCATTGATCTCGAAAAACAATTTACCATCTTTTTTCAGATTTATTTTGGCAAACTCACAAATAGCTTTGTAAAATAACAGCGGATTATCATCTTCAACAAATAAAGCTAAATGTGGTTCGTTTTCTAACACATTTGGTTTCATCAACTCTTTTTCTTGCACTCTTACATATGGCGGATTGGAAACAATTATGTCAAACTTTGATCTTCGGGCTTCAGTCATCGGACTTAAAATGTTATCCTCAATAAATTCTACTTCAACATTATTCAGTTCAGCATTCTGTTTCGCAACTTCTAAAGCTTGTTTACTAACATCTAAAGCATAAACTTTAGCATTAGGTATTTTTTTAGCCAGTGAAACAGCAATACAACCACTACCTGTACCAATATCAAGAATTTTTAATTGTTGAGATTCTTTACGAAACCTGTCCTTAGCTGAGCCGTAGGACTCTGAATAACAGCTAATAATCCAATCTACCAATTCTTCGGTTTCTGGTCTTGGTATCAAAACATGTTCATTCACTTTAAAATTGAAGCCAAAAAATTCAGTTTCACCTAAGATATATTGTATAGGTTTTTCGTCTTTTAATAGTTCTAAAGCCTTTATAAGAGGTTGAGAATTTACTAATTCCATATCAACATTTAATGCCAATTTTAATCTTGTAATTCCGTAATAGTCTTCAGTTAATAAAAAAAAGAAGGTATCTATTTCTTCTTTTGTGAATAAAGACTCTAAACTCACATGAAATGTTTCTTGAATGTTTTTTAATCGCATAAATCCTTTATCATCCACACACCACAGCTATAATGCCCTGTATTTCCTAAACCATTTTCTAAATGCTCAAAACCAAAACTTTCATAAATATGAATAGCCGCCTTAAGTTGTGGTGCAGATTCTATGTAACACTTCTTATAACCTAAATCTTTGGCAGCTTTTAAACACGTTTCAAATAACTGTTTACCAATACCTTTACCTCTTACTTTAGGCGAAAAATACATTTTCTGTAACTCGCAAACATCGCCTTCAAAATCTTTTAAAGGTTTAATCCCTGCGCCTCCTAAAACTTCTTCATTGGCTTCAACTACGTAGTATATATCGTCACTATTTTGATAAGACTCGAACATACTTGAAGTTTCTGGGTCTGTATATGCTGTGCCTTCTAAAGGAATTTTAAATTCATGAAAACAAGCACGAATAACCCCTTCAATTTGAGCATTATCTTTAGGCTTTATTTCTCTAATAACTATAGTATCTTTACTCACTTTAAAATAGTACTTTTACCGTAGTGAAGATACTTAAATATACAATCATGAATATAAAACCTTACATTATTTTATCAACAATATTTTTTGTGGCGTGCACTGTAAAAGAACACCCAGAATTCTTAAAAGTTGAAAATATTAAGGTATTAAAATCTACATCAAAATATGTTACTATTACTGCAGATGCCTACTTTTTAAATCCTAATGATATTGGAGGCGAATTAAAAACTGATGCCGTTAAAGTATATGTTAATGATAATGAAATGGCTACCGTTTCTACCAAAAGCTTTAAAGTACCTGCTAAAAAAGAATTTAGCATTCCTCTTAAAACCTATATTCCTACAGATAGTATTCTAAGTGGTAAAAACATTGGAGGCTTAATTAATAGCTTATTTAGTAAAAAAGTTAAAGTGCAGTACAAAGGCGATATTATATACAAAATATTAGGTTTTTCATATAAGTATAATATAGATAGAACTGATAACATAAAAATTAAACTCTAACTGGTTTGACAAATCATGAGTTCTACATAAAACGTTGTCTTGAAATTGCAAAAAACGGATTGGGTACTACCAAACCAAATCCATCTGTAGGCGCAGTTATAGTTTGCAATAGCAAAATTATTGGAGAAGGTTTTACTAGCGCTTACGGCGGTAATCATGCTGAAGTAAATGCCATAAATTCTGTTGAAGATAAAACACTTTTAAAATCATCTACTATTTATGTAACACTGGAGCCTTGTTCTCATTTTGGTAAAACACCTCCATGTAGTGATTTAATTATTAAACATCAAGTACCAAATGTAGTGATTGGTTGTGTTGATGATAACGAGCAAGTAGCAGGAAAAGGAATTAAAAGACTTAGAAACGCAGGTGTTAATGTTACAGTTGGTGTTTTAGAAAACGAATGTAAAAAGCATCACCAACGATTTTTTACATTTCACAACAAAAAACGCCCCTACATTATTTTAAAATGGGCGGAAACAGCCAACGGATTTATCGCCCCTGAAACAAAAAATGAACAGAAACCTGTTTGGATTACTAACCAATATTCCAGACAATTAGTACATAAGTGGCGTACCGAAGAACAAGCTATTTTAGTAGGCACAAATACCGTTCTTCAAGACAATCCAACACTTACTTCTAGAGATTGGAAAGGACAACATCCAATAAGAGTGGTTTTAGATAAAAATTTAAAGCTAGATAAAAACTTAGATATTTTTAATGACGTAGCAGATACTTTAATTATTCATGGCGAAAATGACATTTTACCTAACGTAGATATTTCTGAGTCTGACTGGTCCATTCATCCACCAATTTCAGGTTTTGAAAATAAAATGTTATCTGAAATAAATTTTTCAAAAAAAGAGGCAATTGCCAAACAAATATGTGATTTATTATTTAGATGGAATATCAATTCCATAATTATTGAAGGCGGTGCAAAAACACTTCAAACCTTTATAAATGAAAACCTTTGGGATGAAGCTAGAGTTTTTGTAGGCAATACAATCTTTATGAAAGGTACAAAAGCACCAAGTTTTAAAGGACAATTAATTTCTGAAAGCAAAATAATGTCTGATACGCTAAAAATTTACAGCAATAAATGATTAATACCTTAATTTTTGACTTCGGAAATGTATTTATAAACCTTAATGATGCATATTCTGCAGAATACATCAAGCACTTTGAATCACCTAAACATTTTGATAATATCATAAAAACAAACTTAGCTTATGAAAAAGGTGAAATTTCAACCAGTATGTTTTTAAGTAATTACCAAAGTTACTTTCCTGAATTATCAAAAGAAAATATTATTGAGAAATGGAACTCCATCTTAGCTGATTTCCCAAAATATAGGTTAGATTTTTTAAAAGATTTAAAAGAAAACGCCTCTTATAAACTCATACTATTAAGCAACACTAATGAACTTCATATAGATTGGATTAAAAATAATATTTCTCATTACGAAGAATTTAAAAACTGTTTTGACAAATTTTACTTGTCTCATGAAATTAACCTGAGAAAACCTGATGATTATATTTTTAAGTTTGTTTTAAATAAAAACAATACTAAATCTGAAGAATGTCTCTTTATTGATGATAATAAAGATAATATAACATCTGCCAAAAATATGAATATCCACACTTGGCATATTAATCCAAAGAAAGATGATATTGTAAATTTGTTTAATACAAAAAGTGCTTTATTTTAATTTTTTTGACTGAAAAAGACACATATAAAACCATTACATCAAAAATCGAAAACATCTTATTTAAAGATAAGAACAGTAAGTTTTTTGGTTATGCATTTCCTGTACTTAATGAAGACGATGTTAAAAGTAAAATTGAAGCCATAAAAAAAGAACATCATAGTGCCAGACATTGGTGCTACGCCTATAAAATGGGAATAGAAACTATTTTATTTAGAGCTAATGATGACGGTGAGCCTAGTAATTCTGCTGGAATGCCAATTTATAATCAGATTTTATCGTTTGATGTCACCAACACTCTAATTATAGTAGTTAGATACTTTGGTGGTGTGAAATTAGGGATAAGCGGTTTAATTAATGCCTACAAAACCACAGCTCAATTAACATTAGAAGCTTCTACAATTGTTGAAAAAACAATAAACGTTGATTACTTAATTACCTTTGATTATAAAAATATGAATACCGTTATGCGTGTAATTAAAGAACGTAACCTCAATATAATTAATCAAAAATTAGAACTAGATTGTCAAATTACAATTTCGGTGAGAAAAAAATATGCTGAGTCTACATTCAACCTATTTGAAAATCTTTACGAAATAGACATAAAACAAGTCTAATTCATTTTATCGATAGCTTCCAAAATATATTCTGGTGCTTTTACAGGTCTATTCGTTTTCATATCAATAAAAACTAAAGTAGTACTGGCTATAGTAAGAAGCTCCCCTTTTTCATTTGTTATTTCATAGTCAAATTCAATCTTTGCCGTTGGCTGTTTCTTTAGTTGAGTTTTTACATTAATTACATCATCATAACATGCTGATTTTTTATAATTTATGTTTAGAGAAACTACTGGGAGCATAATACCATTTTCCTCCATTAATTTATAAGAAATTCCTAACTTCCTAAGCCATTCAATGCGCCCCATTTCAAGGTATAATGCATAATTACCATGGTATACCACCCCCATTTGGTCAGTTTCACCATACCTCACTCTTATTTGTATTTCGTCGAATTTCATTGTTATTTTTAAATATTTTTTTGTAGTTTCGGTGAGCGAATAAACATGGGGAAAAATTTCTAGAAATTCAATAATATTTCATTTTTTTTTTAAGAATTTTGTTCACATATTTGCCGTCGTAATAAGGGGGATATTTACAACGGTGTACCCCTGTTCGTAATCAAACTAACACACTAAACCTAAAATTTAACAATGAGCAACACTGCGCAATCGGTATGGAATAATTGTCTAGAGTTTATAAAAGATAATATTCAGCCGCAAGCTTATAAAACTTGGTTCGAGCCTATAGTTGCAGTGAAACTTGCTGACAATGCTTTAAGTATTCAGGTGCCTAGTAAATTTTTCTATGAGTGGCTTGAAGAGCATTATGTTAAAATTTTAAAAGTTGCCCTAACTAAAGAGTTAGGTGAAACTGCCAAATTGGTTTACATTATTAAAATGGAAAACACATATGGCAATAAGCAACCATTTACAGAGAAAATTCCTAGTTCAAATAGAACATCTGTAAAGTCTCAAGATGTAGATATTCCATTAAATAATAAAAGTCCTGAATTAAGGAATCCTTTTGTTATTCCAGGTATAAGAAATGTAAAAGTTGAATCTCAACTAAATCCAAATTATAGTTTTGATAACTTCTTAGAAGGAGACTCTAACCGTTTAGCACGTAGTGCAGGATTAGCAGTAGCAAACAAACCTGGAGGAACCTCTTTTAATCCTTTATTGATATTTGGTGGTGTAGGTCTTGGTAAAACACATTTAGCGCATGCCATTGGTGTTGATATTAAAGACAAATATCCAGAAAAAACAGTTTTATATATTTCTGCTGAAAAATTTACGCAACAATATATAGATGCAATAAAGAAGAATAATAGGAATGATTTTATTCATTTCTATCAAATAATAGATGTACTTATTATTGATGATGTGCAATTCCTTTCTGGAAAATCAGGAACACAAGATGTTTTCTTTCATATTTTCAATCATTTACACCAAAACGGAAAACAAGTCATTTTAACCAGTGATAAAGCACCCGTAGACATGCAAGATATTGAGCAACGCTTATTATCTAGATTTAAGTGGGGGCTTTCAGCTGAATTACAAACGCCAGATTTTGAAACTCGTGTTTCAATCTTAAAGAATAAATTATACCGTGATGGAGTTGTAATGCCAGAAGAAATCATCGATTATGTTGCTAAAAACATCAAAAGCAATGTAAGAGAGCTTGAAGGTGCTATCATTTCTTTAATAGCCCAATCTTCTTTCAACAAAAAAGAAATCACTATTGATCTTGCAAGAGTCATCGTTGAGAAGTTTGTTAAAAACACAAAACGCGAAGTTTCTATAGATTATATACAAAAAGTAGTATCAGATTATTTCCAAATGGATATTGATACGCTTCAATCTAAAACTAGAAAGCGTCATATTGTTCAGGCTCGTCAATTAGCCATGTTCTTTGCTAAAAAATTCACTAAAGCATCTTTAGCTAGTATTGGTTCTCAAATAGGTAAGCGAGATCATGCTACTGTACTACATGCTTGTAAAACAGTTGACAATCTATCTTCTACAGATAAACAGTTTAGAAAATACGTTGAAGATATTACTAAAAAACTTTCAGTTTAAAATTACATTCTAATGACTAAAATACTAATGGTTTGTCTTGGCAATATTTGTCGTTCACCATTAGCTGAAGGGATATTAAAATCTAAATTATCTCCAGATACTGCTATTGTTGATTCTGCAGGAACAGCTAATTACCATGAAGGCAGCGAACCAGATAGACGCTCTATAGCTGTTGCTAGAAAGTATGGTTTAGATATTTCTAATTTAAGAGGTAGACAATTTACTGTTGATGATTTTGATGTATTCGATTTGATTTATGTTATGGATCAATCTAACTATCAAAATGTAATTAGATTAGCCAGAGATGAAGAAGATAAAGCAAAAGTTGAAATGATTTTAAATTTGGTACATCCCAGTCAAAATTTTGATGTTCCAGACCCCTATTATGGTGGTGATCAAGGTTTTGAAAACGTATATCAAATGCTAGATGAAGCTTGCGATATTATTGTTAACAACCTGAAATAGAATACGTTTTACATATTTTTTGTAACTTAAAACAAAAAATATGCACCATGAAACCTATTCTCCTACTTTTAATCTTTTTTTACACAACACCATTTTTTGCTCAACCAAATATAAGCATACAGACATTTGGTAGTACCTTTAACAATCCTGTAAGTATTAAACATGCTAACGATAGTAAATTGTTTGTTGTTGAACGCAGTGGTTACATTCAAATTTTAAATGATGATGGTACTACAAATACAACTCCTTTTTTAGATATAGACACTAAAGTATCTAACTCTGGTAATGAAAGAGGTTTACTAGGTCTGGCTTTTCATCCCAATTACCCAACAACGCCATATTTTTACGTAAACTACATTGACAATTCTGGCAATACAGTAATTGCCAGGTATACTATAACAAATGAAACTACAGCTGATTCTAGTTCTGAGTTGATTTTGCTTAACATAACGCAAACAGATGAAAACCATAACGGTGGTGAATTGCAATTTGGTCCTGATGGCTATTTATATATTGCTAGTGGAGATGGAGGTGGTTCTGGAGATCCGTTTGATGACGGTCAAGATTTGAATGTTTTATTAGGTAAAATATTAAGAATTGATGTTGACAATACTAGTAATGGAAATAATTACGCTATTCCTTCAAATAACCCTTTTTTAAATGATGGTGATGCAAATACACTCCCCGAAATTTGGTTCTACGGATTAAGAAACCCATGGAAATTTTCTTTTGATAGAGATAATGGGGACATTTGGATAGCCGATGTAGGACAAAGCAGTTGGGAGGAAATAAATAGAATACCAGCTTCTAGCTCAGGAGGTGAAAATTTTGGGTGGAAATGTTATGAAGGCAATGCTACCTTTAACACTACAGGTTGCCCTTCAATGAATACACTCACATTTCCTGTTGCTGAATATGCTCGTGGTGGTAATCCTTTTAAATGCTCTGTCACTGGAGGATATCGTTATAGAGGTAGTATGTACCCTAACTTTGTTGGG
This sequence comes from uncultured Flavobacteriaceae bacterium, assembly GCA_947487895.1. Taxonomy (GTDB): domain Bacteria; phylum Bacteroidota; class Bacteroidia; order Flavobacteriales; family Flavobacteriaceae; genus Seonamhaeicola. Next base: position 9,815 of record CANKYF010000012.1, on the reverse strand, counting down.
TTATACTTTTTTGCAGATTATTGCAGTGGTGAAATTGGTTATTTAAAAGAAAACGGTGCTAATTGGGATATGACATTAACAGCTCCACCATCTGGTAGTGGTTGGAGTTGCTTTGGAGAAGATATTAATGGCGAATTATATATAGTAGGCTTGAGTTCAGGACAAATTTATAAGATTATTGATAATAGCCTAAGTACTTCTGAATTTGAAAAAGATAGTTTCTCCATTGCTCCAAATCCGTCAAATGGCGACGTCATTATTTCTCTTAAACAATCAGGACTAAAATCACTAACTATTTATAATATTCACGGACAGTTAGTTAAAGAAATACCTACTAATAATAAAACAATTTTAAAAGTTTCAACTCAAAATTTAAGTAAAGGTTTATATATTGTGCATGCAAATGGGAACAACAGTTCGCAATCTGAAAAGTTGATAATTTATTAGCATGACCAGTAAAAAAGGAAACTTATTTTTAATACCAACCACATTAGGAGACAATCAGCCACTTGAAGTTTTACCGATAACAGTTAAAGAGACCATTGAAAAATTAGATGTTTTTATAGTTGAAAACAGCAAAACTGCTAGAAGGTTCATAAAAAAAATAGCTCCAACTAAATCGCAACCTTCTTTACAGTTATTTGTTTTAAACAAACATACTGAAACATCTGAGTTACCTGAGTTTCTCTATCCATGCTTAAACGGACAAAATGTTGGATTGCTTTCTGAAGCTGGTTGCCCTGGAATTGCAGATCCTGGTGCCGATGTTGTGAAAATTGCTCACGAAAAGGATATTAAAGTAATTCCTTTAGTAGGGCCTTCTTCTATATTACTAGCATTGATGAGCTCTGGAATGAACGGGCAAAGTTTTGCTTTTAATGGTTACCTACCCATTGATAAAAACGATAGGAAAAACGAATTGAAACGATTAGAACGTTTGTCTTTTGAACATAATCAATCTCAAATATTCATTGAAACACCTTACAGAAACAACAAAATGTTGGAAGATATAACGAGTGTTTTAGGTAGTAATACTAACATTTGTGTGGCCTGTGATATTACCTTACCTACAGAATTTATAAAAACTAAAACCGCAAATAACTGGAAAAAAAATATGGTAGACCTTCATAAAAGACCTACCATATTTATTATTCATAAAAGCTAATTCTTACCTTCGCAGGAATGACAATTTCAAAGGATACCTCGATTAACATCTCGGAACCTCTCTTCAATTATATAGCTTTTGCCTTCTTATTAGGTTTAATAAAAGAAGTATCGTAACCTGAAAAACGTTTCATATACTCATACACTGTGGTACCATAACCATCAGCAAAGTTATCAAGTCCGTAACTTCTTAAGTACTTTTTCACACTACCAGGTCCAGCTAAATGCGCTGCAGCTAAAATTCCAGATTCTGTAACAATCACACCATTAATTCGTTTTCCAACAAAATTTCTAATGTCTCTTCTTAGAATCCACTTGTTTCTTTCTGCATTAGCAATAAATGCTTTTTCCTGAAGTTTTGGGTCATTTAAAAACTTACCAGGGTTTTTAATTCCTATAAGTTTTAAAGTTTCTTTTCCAAATTGGTATTTCCCTAAATATCCAAAGGTATTTACACATGAATAGTTACCTCCAGATTCTTTGAAAGCTACAGCTTCCTTAAAACCAACAAAAGATTTACCTAAATAAGGAGAAAAAACTTCTTTAGACGCTAATAGATCCCTGTCTTTAGCATCTGTTAGATTTACTGTGTATTGTAAATCTAGTCCTTTTGTAGAATACTTACTCAAGTCTACCGTTTCATTTGATGTAAATGAAACACACAATAAAAAGATTACTGTAAGCCCGAGGGTAAAATAACTTGCAATATTCTTTACCATAATTCTAAATTTTTACAACATAATTTTATAAAAAATATGTCTTGAAATTTGAGCGTGCAAAATTATAAAAAAAATCAATACACTCAAAACTACTCGATTAAATACTATATTTAATAGTAGAATAGATGAAATGCAGCTCCTTTTTTGCTAATTTCTAACGTAGGGAAGGGCACTTTTATCATACTAAAAATGCTAAAAATAGATCTTAACAGGGGAGAATTTGTTTTAATCTTGTTCAAATTTATATCAAAACTTAAATAGAATTGACGACACCTTTGATTAGTTGTTAACAACTGATTGTCAATATCTTCAGAATTATTAAAACCGCTTATCATTCCATGAGCTCCATAGCCTACTGCAAAATTTAGCCATTCAGGAATTTTACTCTCTTTAAAAAAGGAATGTAAGTTAGCACTTAACCAATAAGTTTGCCCGTTATAGTCTTTTAGAGCCTGCTCCAATAGGTTAGTTCCTAGTTTATCTGGGTTAACATTTGCAAATCTGGTTTGATGAAATGAGTATTTAAGATCAATTCTCTGTTCATTCCAGAGTAATTCTTGACTTACATATAGACCTGTGCCTGTTGCATTTGCTGCTACATCCCCCCAAGAAAACCCCCATTCTTTAGAGTAACCATCTAAAATTTCTACAGCTGTTAAAAAGCCAAAACCTAAAGTTGCTCCATAAATAAGCTGATCTTTTTTACTAACACCACTCCAACTTAATAAGTCAGCTCCTACTCTACCCATTTGGTAAGATGTGAATACATGCCCCATTTTATCCATTTGGAGCCATTCATTATTATCGTTTATAGTATGAAATTTTGAACGATCAAAGTCTGAATACCAAAGTTGGTTCAATCCGATTAACGCTATACCAGATAAAGATGCTTCAGATATAACAACTAAATTTCGTCTGGGTTTATTTAAAGTATCACTGGGTGTTAAAAACGTATTTATCTTAGATTGTGAAAAACAAGACACCGAAATGCATAGTATAAGAATATATTTTATTCCTAAAGATTTCACTATTTATAGATACCTTGAGAAGATAAGTACCTTTGGTATTCTCTAGCATTGGCATTATGCTGAGATAATGTTTTTGCAAACTTATGATACCCAAAACGCTTCGCATCTGCTGCAAAAAATAAATATTTGTGTTTCTCAGCATTTAAAACCGCATTAATAGCCGATAGATCTGGCATAGTCACTAAACCTGGAGGCAAGCCAGCATATTTATAGGTATTATACGGAGATTCTATGTCTTTATGTACATTAAGTACGCGTTTTATAACTGTATTCTTATATTTTGGTAATTGGTAAGCTGCAAACTTAAGTGTTGGATCTGCTTGTAATGGCATGCCTATTTTCAATCTATTTAGGTAAACCCCTGCAATTCTAGGTTGCTCGGTTGATTGCTTAGACTCTTCATACACTATAGAAGCTAATGCAATAACTTCGTCTTCTGATAAGCCTATGGCTTTTGCCTTTTCAAGTCTAGATGTGTTCCAAAACCTATTGTACTCTTTCAACATTCTATCCCTAAACCCTTCAGCTGATGTATTCCAGAAAAACTCATAACTGTTAGGTAAATACATCCCTAAAGCAGTTTCATTTTTAAAATCGTTTTTAGCATAAAAGTCTTCATCTTTCATTGCTTTTAATAACGATAAGCTATCAGCTTCAATTTGTTTCGAAATTCTTCCTGCTAATTTTTCTAAAGAGTTTTGATTGTTAAAAGACACTTTTATGAGTGCGTTTTTACTTCTTATGGAATTAATAATATCATTATTACTCATCCCTTTTTTAATAACAAACTTTCCAGATTTTAAGTTGCTTACATATTTCTTCTGTTTAGCTAAAGCATCAAACTTTGAAATATCTTTTAACAAAGGCTTTAACTGCTCTCTCACATCTTCATAAGTATCGGTAGATTTCACATAAATAAAAGCTTCATCATTATTAAAAGCTGTATTAGGTACCATCATTGCAGAATATATATAATAAGCGAAGTAACCTATTACCAATAAACCTATTAAAGCAACTGCCCAAAGTATCTTTTTTATATACATGTTATTTTTTTATAAGTTGAAAGAGGTATTCATTTTTAAAAGAATCATGACTATAATTCCAATCTTTTTTAAGACCTATTTCTAAAAACCCTTGTTTTTCAAAAAGTTTTATACTAGCATTATTATCTTCAGAAATATTACAATACAATTGATGTAAATCTAAACGCGTAAAACAATAGTTTATTAAAAGCTGAAGTGCTTCGGCTCCATATCCTTTACCTCTGTCTTTAACTTCTTTGAGTAAAATACCTATACCAGCTCTTTTATTTTTAAAATCGAAATCAAATATATCAATCATTCCAAGAGGTTTGTCTTTATAACTTGAAATTACCAATCTTAATTGCTTCACTTCATAAATATCTTTATGAGCATTTTCAATGTATTGTTTAATTAAATATTTTGAAAAAGGTGTTTGCGTATTACTAAGTTCCCAAATAGATTCGTCATTTTCAACCTCATGAACAAAGTCTAAATCTTCTGGTTCTAGAGCACGTAAGTAGATATTTTCACCTTTTAAGGTTATCATACAATTCCTTTAAATACAAATTTGGCAGGTCCAACAAGCCATACATTTTTGTAAGCGCCATTAGCTTCATCAAAAGATACCTTTAATTCACCTCCTTGCACATTTAAATTTATAAGACTGTTCTTGGTTTCATTTGTTGCATGCATAGCAATAGCTACAGCTGTTACTCCTGTTCCGCAAGACAATGTTTCGTCTTCAACACCTCGTTCGTAAGTTCTAACGGTAAATGTATCATCTGTAACTTTCTTAACAAAGTTCACATTACTGCCTTTTTCATTATAAGGTGCTCCATAACGGATTTTAGCACCTTTAGATTTTATATCGAAATTTTCAATATTATCTTCATACTGTACATGGTGTGGTGATCCTGTATCTAAGAATACATGGTTTCCATGTTTTTCAACTGTATTTACGTCAACCATTTGAAGCTTTACTTCATCCCCATTAATAGAGGCATGATGAATACCATCAATGGCTTCAAAAACTGTTTCACTTTCAATAACGCCTAAATCTCTTGCAAATGCAACCAAACAACGCCCGCCATTTCCGCACATGGTACTTTCATTCCCATCAGAATTGTAATAAACCATCTTAAAATCGTGGTCATTATGGTTTTCCAATAAAATAAGTCCATCTGCTCCTATGCCAAAACGTCTGTCACATAAAAATGCTATTTGTTTGGTATTATTTTTGTCGAACGTTTGTTGACGATTATCAATCATCACAAAATCGTTTCCCGTTCCTTGATATTTATAAAAATCTTGTTGCATAATACACCGCAAAGATATGAATAATATACAGTTTTTTGAGTTGTTAAAACTAGTTAAAATTGACGTTAAAAATCGTTAAATACAAAAACCAAACTCAATAAATATTTAATTTTAATCGTTGAATGATTATCAATTTAATGGGAATCATAAATTTTGAAATAAATAACTTAATACTGAAAACTTATGAAGAAGATTTTATCGTTAGTACTGATTTCGGCCTTAGGTGGTGTATTAACTCTAGGAGGCTACAAACTGTTTGTTGAAAAAGAAAATAAAGTAGTGGTAGAAACTACCCAAACTACTCCTAACTTTTTACCAACAAGCAATATCAATACTTTATATAATACAACTGAGGCGCCCGATTTTGTATCGGCTGCTGAAAATACAGTGAACGCAGTTGTTCACGTTAAAAATGTATCTATTAGTAAAGGGCAGATGACTTTTGAAGATTTATTCTTTGGAAGAAGTTCTCAACGCCCGCAACTAGGTACTGGATCTGGGGTAATCATAAATGCTGATGGGTATATTATTACCAATAATCATGTGATTAAAAACGCTCAGAAACTATCTGTAACATTAAACAATAACAAAACCTACGAGGCTGAGTTGATAGGTGCCGATGCTAAAACAGATATAGCTCTTTTAAAAATTGAAGCTGATGAAGATTTACCATATGTCACTTTTGGAGACTCTGATAATGCTAAAATTGGCGAATGGGTGCTAGCTGTAGGGAATCCTTTTAATTTAACATCTACTGTAACGGCAGGTATAATTAGTGCTAAAGCTAGAGATTTAAGTGGTAAAAGTATCCAATCTTTTATTCAAACTGATGCAGCAGTTAACCCGGGGAATTCTGGTGGCGCACTTGTTAATACTAATGGTGAACTTATTGGCATTAATACAGCCATCACATCTCAAACAGGTTCTTATGTAGGTTATTCATTTGCTGTACCGAGTAATATAGCCAGAAAAGTAATAGAGGATATTATGGAGTATGGTAATGTGCAGAATGGTATTCTTGGTATCAGAGGTGGTTCACTAAATAGCAAAGCCTCTGAAGAACTAGGAATCAATGATACCGAGGGTGTTTATATTGCTGAAATAGTTGAAGATTCTGGAGCTGACCAAGCTGGATTAGAAGAAGGTGATATTATTAAAAAGATCAATAATATCAAAATATCTAAATTCTCTGATTTAACAGGACAAATTAGTTCTAAAAGACCTAATGACGTGGTTCAAATTACCTATTCAAGAGACGGAGAATTAAATACTATCCCTGTAACCCTGTTAAAAAATAATACATTTACAATACCTCTAGTTGGTGAAGTAAAAAATGCAAAACCGACAGACTTAAAAAAACTAAAAGCCAAAAATGGTGTAAAAATTATTAAGTTAGATGATAATCATAGTGATTACTGGTCTAGAAATGGTGTTACCGAGGGAAGCATTATAACATCAGTAAATGATGTTGAAGTAAATTCTGTAGATGATATTCAAAAAGCCTTAAAAAACCAATTGGAATACCATTCCTTAAGATTAGAATTAATTAATACTAAAGGAGAAAAAGATCGTTTTAATTTTAGTAGATAAATTCGATAAAAAATACCGATAAAAAGCACAACCTTCTTAAGTAAAATTAAGGAGGTTATTTTTTTCACAAAACACGCTACGAAAACGTTTGAAATATGATATTTTTGTAAACTTTAAAACTACACAACTAAACTTTTTTTATATGAATACAAATGAAACTTATGAAAAAGAATTAGCCTTTCAAGCAGATCGTAGAAGAGCCACTGTAGAATTCATTAAAATAGTGAGTGATCTTTGGTATGATAATTCTATTGAAATAGTGCTTTTTAGAAATCAGTTAATTGATAGAAATGTAAGTCAGATTCTAAATCTGCATGATTATGCTGGAAAATTTGTTCAAAAACCTATCTCTATTTTTGATTCAGTTGAAATAGCAAGAGCTATTAAAGTACTTGATATTGTACCTGCTAAATTAGATATAGGGAAATTAACTTATGAATTTCATTTAGATGATAATAGACATGCTAATGCTACAGCCTTTATAGCTTCAAAATTAAAAGGCGCAAATAAAAATGGGGACATCGCACCTAAAGATGTTGTTTTATATGGTTTTGGTAGAATTGGAAGATTAGTTGCCAGAGAATTAATGGTTAGAACAGGCAAAGGTAGCCAGTTACGTTTAAGAGCTATTGTTACTAGAGGTCTTGTTGATGAAACTGTTCTTGAAAAAAGAGCTTCATTATTAAGAAATGATTCGGTTCATGGTGATTTTCCAGGTACAGTAGCAATTAATACTGATAAAAGTGCTTTAATTATAAACGGTACAACAGTAAATATCATTTCTGCAAACACTCCTGAAGATATAGATTATACCAAATACAATATTAATAACGCTCTAGTAATTGATAATACAGGCGCTTTTAGAGACAAAAAATCACTTAGCAAGCATTTAAAATCTAAGGGTGTAAACAAAGTTTTATTAACTGCACCAGGAAAAGAAATTCCTAATATTGTTTATGGCGTCAATCATTTAGTGAATAACCCAGATGAAGTCAACATTTTTTCTGCAGCTTCTTGTACAACAAATGCCATTACTCCTGTTTTAAAAGCTGTTGAAGATTCTTTTGGAATTAAAAATGGACACTTAGAAACCATTCATGCATACACAAACGATCAAAATTTAGTTGATAACATGCATAAAAAATATCGCAGAGGTCGTGCTGCTGCATTAAATATGGTAATTACTGAAACAGGTGCTGGAAATGCAGTTGCGAAGGCATTACCTAGTTTAAAGGGTAAATTAACTTCTAATGCCATACGTGTACCTGTTCCTAATGGATCATTAGCTATTTTAAACTTAGAGTTAGATAAAAAAACATCATTAAACGGCATAAATACCATTCTAAAAAAGTATGCTTTAGAAGGCGATTTAGTGGAGCAAATTAAATATGAATTAAGTGATGAACTAGTTTCTAGCGATATAGTAGGAAGCTCAGCACCTTCTATTTATGATAGCAAAGCTACTATTGTTAGAAAAGATGGCAAAAATGTGATTCTATACATTTGGTATGATAATGAATACGGTTATAGTCATCAAGTTATTAGATTAGCAAAATATATTGCTAAAGTTAGACGTTATACTTACTATTAATAGCAAAATTAAAATCTAAATAGTTATTTTTTATCGTATATATAAAGCCTTACTTGAGTAAGGCTTTTTAATATAAATAAGTGTATTAAACAATATTTTATACCTTAGCGCAACCAAATACAACCTTAAAGCAAATTGTAATGAATCTTATTAAGCAATCTACTGTAATTATATTACTATTAATCAGTACTATATCAGTTTTTTCTCAAGCAAAAACCGAAAAAGACAACCTTTCATTAAACGATGGAACTATTGGTGAACAATTTGATTTTGTAATCAAAAAATCAGGAGATTTTAGAGGTACCAATGGGCAAGCTTATGAAGCTGTAAAAAAATCATGGTTATATACTTTAAAAGCACATTCTTTAGATTCTTTAAAAACAATAAAAAAGAATTTAAATGATACTAAAGTAGTTGTTGATAATCAAGCCAAAGAAATTTCAGAATTAAAATCTAAACTTTCAAATACGCAAAATGATTTAGATAAAACAAATACTGAAAAAGACAGCATGTCGCTTTTTGGAATGCAAATGAGTAAAGGGCAATATAACTTTTTACTTTGGACTATAATTATAGTACTTCTAGCGTTACTGATATTCTTTATTTTAAGATTTAAAAATAGTAATGCCGTAACCAAACTGGCTAAAAAGAATTTAGCTGAAATTGAAGAAGAGTTTGAAGAACACAGACGTGTAGCCCTAGAGCGTGAACAAAAAGTAAGACGTCAACTTCAAGATGAAATAAATAAGCAAAAAGGGGCTTAAATACTGAGACATATCGTATGAGAAATGTCTGCTTTTTATTGTTACTTTCTCTATTCTTTGGTTGTTCAAAAAGTGATTTTTCTGAAGCTAATCTTTCTTTCGAAACTAATAAAGAACGTTATAAATTTAATGATGATTTTGAATTAACCATAATAGTTAACTCTCTTAAGGAGGATGAGCAAATTATAAGGTTTTATAAAGATTTTAGTAATATTCATATTTCTTTTCTTTGGCACGAAGATGATTACGGTTTTAATCAAGAATTGAAAAAAAGATTTATTGAAGGACCGAGTTTATTTGGTAATGATGATGATTTGTATGAAAGTTATACTATTTCAAAACAAAATCCATTCAAAAAAACATTTAAGGGCTCATTTACTGAGTTAAATGATACTATAATTGTTGCTATTCCTGAATTGAAAGTAATTACTCAAATTGCCAAAACAATTCTTATGAATAATCCAAGATTAACCATAGAAGGAAGTTGTTCTTCTGTAAATGGAGGTTCTATTCAAGAATTTACAATGAAAGACATTGATCTACTTGTCTCGTCCTGAAATAGCGTTACACAAAATTTAAGTGTAATGAAAAGTAATTATGTAAAACGTACTCAAAAGGAC